>DDYF01000007.1 GCA_002347645.1 Thermoleophilia bacterium UBA2241
CACACAACCCGGGACACTACTCGGTCTGCATCGACCGGTCTACCACTGGAGCATCCTGGCGGAGCCCGGCGAGCATCGTCCTGGAGTGGCTGGATGGTCACGATGACGTCCTGCTCGCCCTTGACTCTCCACTCGGATGGCCGGCGATGCTCGGGCCCAGTCTCGCCGTGCATCGGGCGGGTGCGCCACTTGATGTGGATGCCAACACGCTCTTTCGCCGCGCTGCGGACGCTGAGATCAAGCGGCGCCTCGGCAAGCAGTCGTTGGATGTCGGGGCCGATCGGATCGCTCGCACGGCAGTCGCCGCGCTCAGGCTCCTCGAGACGCTCCGTCGTGAGACCGGCCGCGCGGTCCCCATGGCGTGGGGGGCCGGCGACAAGCCCGAGTGGCGCGTGATCGAGGTCTATCCCGCGGCCACTCGGCGTGCCTACGGAGTCGTCGACAAGGGCGGTGTGCTCGCCGGCTTCGGAGCCGCGCTCGACTGCGCCGCGGTCGATGCAGATGCCTGCTCCGTCGACGAGGCGGACGCGTGCGTGTGCGTGCTGGCGGCCGCCGACTTCCTGCTCGGGCGGGCCGTGCCGCCCTCGGATCTCGAGCTGGCTCGAGTAGAGGGCTGGATCTGGGTGCCGGATCCTACTGGCTAGAGACTGAGCTCACTTCTTCTTGCCGGACTTCTTGACCGTCTGGGTGTATGTGGTGCTCGGGCTCTTCTTGACCGTGCTGCCCTTGACGAACTGGCCGGTCTCGGCGCTCTTGTTCACCTTACGTGTTGCCATCGTTGCCACCTCCTTCTCGATTCCCGCGAGCGTCACGGACCTCGCTCGCAGTTGACAGAGAGTGGTATCATTCTAGCACCTGTCAACCACAACGACGAGACCGGGGGAGCAGCACATGAGCGGAGCAAGGCTCAAGGCCGTTCGCATGGCGCGTGGGCTGACACTGGACGAGTTGTCGGAGGCGATGGGCGGACTCGTCACGAAGCAAGCGCTCTCGAAGTACGAGCGTGACGCGAGCACTCCCTCGCCGCGCGTGCTCGTCGCGTTGGCGAAGGCCCTTCGCGTGAAGGGCATCGAGCTTGTGACATCACCCAGCGTCGACGTTCGGGTTCTCGCCTTCCGCAAGCGGTCTGCCTTCCCGAAGGGCGCGCAGCAGGCCATTGAGAACCGAGTCGCGCTCGACCTCGAGAGGCGGGCGGAGCTCCAGGAGTTGGTCGGCCAGCGGTGCGTCGGCGACGTTCCGCTCCACGCCTACGCCGTGGGGACTCTCGACGCTGTCGAAACGGCCGCCGAAGACCTGCGCGATGCCTGGAAGCTGGGCCGCGATCCCGTTGACAAGATGGTCGATGTGCTCGAGGACCATTGCTTCCATGTCATGCAGGTCAACGCCACGGAGCAGTTCGACGGCATGTCGGCAGTGGCGGAGGTCGACGGCCAGCCAGTGGCCGTGGCCGTGGTGTCACGTGAGGGCGTGTGTCGCGAGAGGCAACGACTGAGCCTGGGGCACGAATTGGGACACCTGGTGCTGGCTCCTCGGGACCACGTGAATGAAGAGAAGGCGGCCTATCGATTCGGCGCCGCCTTCCTCGCTCCCCGAGAGACGCTGCTTCGCGAGGTCGGCTCTCGCCGCACTGACTTCACGTCCGAGGAGCTGTTCATACTGAAGCACGGGTTTGGCATGAGCCTGGCGGCCCTGATTTACCGACTGCACGACCTGCGCGTGATCGGCGACCGCTACTACCAGGATTGGTGGAGGTACATCACCAAGATGGGCTGGCGCAAGGAAGAACCTGAAGAGACACCAGCAGAAGAACCACGGTGGCTGAGGCAGTCAACGCTGCGCGCAGTATCCGAGGGGCTCATCAGCGAGAGCGATGCAGAGTCGCTGCTTGGTCGAACGCTGCCGATGACCGACGCTCCGTCGCGGCGTCGCGTCATGGCGACCTTACCGAAGAGGCAGCGGGCTGCCTTCCTTGAGAGGTCGGCCAAGTCGGCGGCCGACCACTACGAGTCGGACGACGCTGCTGGGCTCGAAGACGACCTTGTCGAGTACTGATGGTGGCTCGCCCTCAGCCCAAGCGCGGCGAGGTGTGGTGGGTCAAGCCCGGCAAGACCGCCGGCGCCGAGCTGCAGAAGAAGCGTCCGTACGTTGTCATCAGCGCCGATTCCATGGGCAACGTGCCCGTCAAGATCGCCGTTCCGCTCAAGACGTGGCAGGATCGGTTCGCGGCGTGGCCGTGGGTGGTCCGCATCGAGCCGACGGCGGCGAACGGTCTCAAGCGAACCGAGGCCGCCGACGTCATGCAGACCAAGAGCTTCGACACTGGCAAGTTCCTGGACCGGCAAGGGCGTCTGACCGCCGATGAGGTGGACGACATCACGGCTGCTTTGGCAATCGTCGTTGAGTACGAGTAGGCGCGCCCGGCGGCCGCCGGGCAGGTGGTGTACCTCTGAGAGAAGGGGCGGGGGATGAGCGGAGTCGTCATGCGGCACTTCGTCAAGTGCCTCTTCAGCGGGCGCCAAGATCCGCTGACCTATCAGGTTGACGAGGAGACCTTCGAGCGAATCAGGAGGAATCTGTCGGGCCAAGCGGCCGGCTTCTGCTGCTTCTCCACGTTGGACGGCCGTGATGTGGCAGTGAACCTCGCCGGTCTCGACCTCATCCACTTCCTGTGGGATGCCGCGTCGCCAGAGTTCCGCACGATCGAGCACCATCCTGCCTGCGTGTACTTCGTGGACCGAGCGGAGCCGTTTGTCTGTGACCCCCAAGAAGGGGAGGAAGCATTCAACGTGTTCTTCTCGCTGGAATTGGACGGGGCGGCGGACGAGCCGTTCATCGAACTCACCGATGGAGATGGAGAGATCGTCGCCTTCGATGCACGAAGCGTCCAGGCGATTGAGATGAGCTCCGCTCTTGTTGCCGAGGGCGCGCCCAGGTCCGATGAGGAGGCGGGGAGAGAACCATCAGAGTCGGACGAGGCGCGACTGCTTGCCGAGTTCGTCGCCACGCTGGACGACTTCAAGATGGTCGAGGACCTCGCCGTGCCGTACTACCACATGGGCGCGACGATCACGGACGCGGTACTGCAGGCGGGTCTGCGCTACGAAACGACCGTCTGGCCGCGCGTGCAGCACGTCATGACGATTCCCGAGGCGACGACGACGTCGGGCTTCCTGCGCGCGTTGCACGACCGCGGCGGCGAAGAGGTCGTGCACTGGACGCACCCCGAGAAGCTCGGCCGCATGGAGGCGGTGGCCGAGCTGTTCGTCGCAGAGGGCATTGAGACCGAGGCCGACCTGCGGCGCTGGCTGTGCGGGGGGCCGGGCGCGGACGGCGGCGCGAGGGGCGACGGCGGCGAGGGGGGCGAGGTCGACGCGGCCTGCCGCGCCCACGTCGCCAGGCTCGCCGCGATCCGCGGCATGGGACCCAAGACCATCGACTACTTCAAGATCCTCTGCGGCGAGGAGGACGCGGCGGCGATCGACGTCCACCTCGTGCGCTTCCTTGGGCGCGCGAGCG
>DDYF01000055.1 GCA_002347645.1 Thermoleophilia bacterium UBA2241
CAATTGGCCAAGATCTTGGCCAATTGGCCAACAGGTACGAGCGCAGGGATGGGGCTGCGTCGGGCCGCCCGCCCCGGGCGGGTCGGCCTGCGGCCGTCTGCTAGACTGGCCCGGTCAACAGCCCCCGCGCACGTATGCGGGCGCGCAACAGAAAGGAACGGGCACAGCATGACCCTGCACGTCACCCTCCCCGACGGCTCCCCTCTGGAGCTCGACGACGGCGCGACCGTCTACGACGCGGCGGCGGCGATCGGGCCGCGGCTGGCGAAGGCCGCCATCGCGGGCCGCGTGACCGGCGCCAGCGACGGCGACCCTAAGCTCGTCGACGTCACCGCGCCGCTCCACGATGGCGACACCCTCGCCATCGTCACCCTCAAGGCCGACGACCCGGAGTCGCTCGAGGTCCTGCGTCACACCGCCTCGCACGTCATGGCGCAGGCCGTCCTGCGCCTGTGGCCGGGCGCCAAGTACTCCATCGGCCCGGCCATCGAGAACGGCTTCTACTACGACTTCCAGCTGCCCGAGCCCATCGTCGAGAGCGACCTCGCGCGGATCGAGGCCGAGATGCAGAAGATCGTCGCCGAGGACCACGCGACGGTCCGCGCCGAGCTGCCGGTCGATGAGGCCCTGGCGACGTTCGGCAAGGGGCCGGCGGGCGCAGCCGGCCCGGCCGGCCCGCAGCCCTTCAAGGTCGAGCTCATCGAGGACCTCGTCTCGGCGGCCGAGGCGGCCGGCGAGCCCGTCCCGACGATCAGCGTCTACTCCCAGGGCGAGTTCACCGACCTGTGTCGCGGCCCGCACCTGCCGAGCACCGGCCGCCTCGGCAAGGGCACCTACAAGCTCACGAGCATCGCCGGAGCCTACTGGCGCGGCGACGAGCGCAACGCGATGCTCACGCGCATCTACGGCACCATCTTTCCGAGCAAGGAGGAGCTGGCGGCGTACCTCGAGGCCCTCGAGATGGCCCGCCAGCGCGATCACCGTCGCCTCGGCCGCGACCTCGACCTCTTCAGCTTCCACGACGAGGGGCCCGGCTTTCCCTTCTTCCACCCCAAGGGGATGCGCCTCTGGAACGCGATGATCGACTTTTGGCGCGCCGAGCACGTAGCGGCCGGCTACGACGAGGTGCGCACGCCGCAGATCCTGCGTCGCGAGCTCTGGGAGCGCAGCGGGCACTGGGACAACTACAAGGACAACATGTACTTCACCCAGATCGACGGCAACCCGTACGCGGTGAAGCCCATGAACTGCCCCGGCGGCCTGCTGGTCTACAAGAGCCGCCGACGCTCGTACCGCGACCTGCCCATGCGCGTCGCCGAGGTCGGCCAGGTGCACCGCCACGAGATGAGCGGCGTCCTGCACGGCCTCTTCCGCGTGCGCTACTTCACCCAGGACGACGCCCACATCTACTGCACGCCGGACCAGCTCGAGGACGAGGTCCGCGGCGTCCTCCACTTCATGCTGCACATCTATGCGGCGTTCGGCTTCAGCGACGTGAAGATCGAGCTCAGCACGCGCCCCGAGAAGAGCATCGGCTCGGACGAGATGTGGGAGCGCGCCGAGGGCGTCCTCGCCCGCGTGCTCGAGAGCGAAGAGATCGCCTACCAGCTCAACCCCGGCGACGGCGCCTTCTACGGCCCCAAGATCGACTTCCACATCCGCGACGTGATGGGGAGGACCTGGCAGTGCGGCACGATCCAGGCCGACTTCGCCATGCCGGAGCGTCTCGACATCAGCTACACCGGGGCCGACAACGAAGAGCATCGGCCCGTCATGATCCACCGCGCCCTCCTGGGCAGCATCGAGCGCTTCATGGGCATCCTGCTCGAGCACTACGGCGGCAACCTGCCGACGTGGCTCGCGCCCGTGCAGGTGCTCGTTCTACCGATCGCCGACCGGCACGCCGCCTACGCGCGCGACGTCGCACGGCTGTTCTGCGGCGCCGCCGAGGCCGTCGGCATGAGCGGCGGCGCCCCCGTCTGGGTCGAGGTCGACGACAGCTCCGAGTCGCTCGGCAAGCGCATCCGCGAGGGTCAGCTGCAGAAGGTGCCATACATCTTGGTCGTGGGCGACCGCGAGCAGAAGGACCGCACCGTCAGCGTGCGCGAACGCGGCGTTGACAAGGGTGACGCTCCGCTCGAGTGTGTCGTCACCGACGTCATGGACGAGATCCGCGAGCGGCGGCTGTTGGCGGCGCCGTGACGCGCGAGCGTCGCCGGGCGACGGCGGTCGTGCGCGCCGTCGCCGCCGTCGCCGTCGTTGCGCTCGCTGGGGCGCTCATGGGCTCCTGCGGCGACGACGAGCGGGCGCCCGTATCGGATGCCGCCTCGTCCGCCTCTTTGTCCCCCTCGTCGTCCGCCACCGCCCCGGCAGCCTCCGCGACCGCCGCGGTGAAAGAGTACGTCGATCCTGACTGGGGTCTACGCTTCATGGTCGGCGACAGGCTCGACAGTCGGGCCGGCCCCGTCGAGGCGCTGCCGGGTATCGAGGCGGTCGTGTTCACGAATGGGGAGGCTCCCGCAGGTTGGGCGTCGGTGACCGTCCTGCGTCTGCCTATGAGCGGGGAGCTGCGGCGGAGCAACCTGCTGGAGCAGCTCTCCGACCCGCGCAGCGGCATCGTCGAGCGGGCCATCGCGCGGTTCGGCGAAGGCACGGATGTCGAGATCGAACGAGCTCCCACGCTCACCACCGTGGGGTCCGGGTGGGTGGCGGTGTCGGCAGAGTACTCGATGACGCTGCCGGCAGAGACGGCAGCGCAGAGGGGTCTGCCGGCGGGCTCGATGTGGATGGAGGTCTTCTTCGTCCGTCGCGGCGACTGGATGTTCGAGGTGGGCCTTGCTGCGATCCCGGCGGACGTCTTCGGAAGCTGGCGCAACGAGCTTGAGTTGACGCCCGACACGCTCTCGGCGGTGGAGTAGTCGGCGAGGCGGTCGGCGAAGCCAAGGCGGTCGAGCTGGTCTGTGCACTGGTGCCAGACAAGTGGTGCCGGGGCTACCCGACCGAGGTCGGTCGCGAGCTCGCTGGCCTCTCGCTCGGCCCGCTGGACCTCGAGAGCGTGATCGCCTACACGCTGCCCGACAACGCGCGCTCGCGCCGCGTGCTCGAGAAGTGCGGCTTCTCCGAGGAAGGCGAGGTCGTGCACGAGGAGGCGGCGCACGTGCTCTTCAGACGCCGGCACGTCTGATCGTCAGCCCTCGGTTGCGGCGATCGTCGCTACTCGATCGCCATTGTCATCTTGACCACTTCTGGTCATACTCGCAGCATGGACACCGTGAGCGTCGCCGAACTCAAATCCAGGCTCAGCCACTACCTGCGCGAGGTGCGCGCGGGCAAGTCGTTCACCGTGACCAACCGCGACATCCCCGTGGCGACACTGGGGCCGTGGGGGCCCTCGGACGTCGACGACCTCGTCGTCGTCGAGCCGTCCACCGAGGCACGGTCGCTGTTCGAGGTCATGCGGCCACCCGAGCCTGGCCTTCCTGACGGTGCCGGCTTGATCCGTCGCGATCGCGAAGCGAGCGACGCACGGCTGCGCGTGGCCGTCTCGGGGACGGCGGGGCGCGCGGAAGACAAGGCGGGCGATGGCGAGTGACCGCGTACTGCGACGCCTCTGTACTCGTCCGCTTCATTCTCGACCAGCCCGGTCGGCTGATTGCGCTTGAGGAGGCGGGCGAGCTCGTGACTTCCACGCTGGCGGAGGTCGAGTGCCTCCGTGCGGTCGAGAACGCTCGCTTGCGCGGGGAGATCGACGAAGAGACGTTTGTCGCACGCCGTACCGAGGCATACGCGAAGCTGTCCGGTCTGCGACAGATCGACCTCTGCCGCACCATCCTGCGTCGTGCGCAGGAGCCGTTCGGCGTCCCGCTGAGGACTCTCGACGCGATCCACGTCGCTACTGCGGTGCTCTGGCGTGACCGTCGCGATGCCCGCCTCGTGTTCGCGACGCACGATCGGCAGCAGGCGCATGCCGCGGCGATCCTGGGTTTCGAGGTCATCGGGGTCTGACGAGGAGCGGGCGCTCGGTATGCTGACGGGGCGCGCCGGACAGGTCGGGCGCGCCCCGTCAGCCAACGTCGTGAAGGGAGCGCCGAGTGGCCGGAACCACACCGTACGATCGCTGGATCAAGGGCCGGCTTGACGCGAGGGTGGACGTCGTCGTGCCGCCGGTAGGGCACAGGAGCTGGTGGCTCGAGCAGGCGCTGCTCGCCGACCCGGGCGAGCCGTGCCCCGCGCTGGTCGGAGACACCGCCGCCGACGTATGCATCGCCGGCGGCGGCTTCGCCGGCCTGTGGACGGCCTACGAGCTCACCGAGCGCGCACCAGGCATCGACGTCGTCCTCATCGAGGCCGGCGTCTGCGGTGCCGGCGGCAGTGGCGCCAACGGGGGCCTCTTTTCGTGCTCGTGGCACGTGCTCGGCACGCTCTGCCATTTCTTCGGCGAAGAGGCCGGAGTGCACTACGCGCAGGTGCTCGCCGACCAGGTCGACGACCTTGACGCCTGGGTCGCGCGCCATGAGGCTCGCATCGACCTGCACCACGAGGGCATCCTCTACGCGCAGGCGGGCGAGTGGCAGGACCCGCCCGACGCCGAAGGACGGGCGATCCTCGCGCGTCACGGTCTGAGCGAGCGGTTCAGCGTCGTCGACGCCGCCGAGGCGCGGCGCTTCGCGGACTCGCCGCGCTTCGTCGGCGGCGCGTTCACGCCCGACCTCGCGACGGTGCAGCCTGCCAAGTTGGCGCGCGAGCTGCGCCGGGTGCTCCTCGAGCGGGGCGTGCGCATCTACGAGGGCACGCCCCTCCTCGACCTGCTCCCCGGCCGCCCCGCTACTGTCGTGACGCCGGCGGGCCGCGTGCGCGCCGACCAGGTGGTCTACACGGTCGGCGCGTGGGCGGCCGGCCACCCGCACTGGCGCCGCGCGTTCGCCGTGGGTGTCGACTACATGGTCGTCACCGAGCCGATGCCTGGCCGCCTGCGCGAGATCGGCTGGACGACGCACGTCGGCATCGCCGACTTGAGGTACATGCTGCTCTACCTGCGCCGCACCGACGACGACCGCATCGCGATCGGCGGCGGTGGCATGGGTGCGGTCCGCGGCGGCGACATCGACGGCGAGGGCCGCGTCGCGTGTCGCGCACGCGCGTCCGACCACCTCGCCGCGGTCGCCGCCGAGAACCTCGTCTGGCTCTTCCCGCAGCTCGAGGGCGTGCGGTTCGACGCCGCATGGAGCGGCCCGATGGACGTCGACCGCGCCGGTATCCCCTTCTTCTTCACGGCGCCGTCCGGCAACCTGCACGCGGGCCTCGGCTTCTCGGGTCACGGGCTCACGCCGACCAAGGCCGGCGGCAAGACGCTCGCCTCGCTGGCGCTCTGCGCCGACGACGAATGGGCACACCTGCCGGTCGTCGGCCCGCCGCTCACCCTGGTGCCGCCAGAGCCGCTCCGCCGGCCGATGGTACAGACCATCTCCCGGCTCATGGAGACGGGCGACCGGCGCGCGCAGCAGGGTCGGCCGCGGGGCGTGGTGCGCGATACGGCGCAGCGCGTTTTCGACGCGTACTGCGCCGTACGTCCGCGGGCGTAGTCCCTTGTGACGGTGGGTACAACCAGAGCCGAGAATCCACCGACTCAAGGAGCCGTGTCCATGGAGACCACCACCGCCGCGCCGGATCTCGAGCGCCGCTTCTCAGTCCTGCGCTGGCTCAACATCGTCGTCGGGCTCATATTGGCCGCACAGGCGGTCGTGATGGGCGCGCTCATGAAGGAAGTTCCGTTCGACGTCGTCGCGACGTACATGACCGGGCCGCCCGGCAGCCCGCAGGAGCTGACCACCATCGGCGGGCTGTCGATCGGCTGGGGCGTGCTCGCCTTCGTCGTCATCTCGGCTGCGGCGCTGCTGATCATCGGCACCGTGGGCTTCCGCTGGTACACCGACAACCTGCGCCAGGAGCGCAACTACGGGCGCTGGATCGAGTACTTCTTCAGCTCGTCGATCATGATCGTGCTCATCGCCATGCTGACCG
The DNA here is from genome assembly GCA_002347645.1 of Thermoleophilia bacterium UBA2241. Lineage (GTDB taxonomy): Bacteria > Actinomycetota > Thermoleophilia > UBA2241 > UBA2241 > UBA2241. The sequence continues at coordinate 6,022 of DDYF01000055.1, forward strand.
GCATCACCGAGGTCGCCGCGCTGATGGCGATCTTCGGCATCAACGCCAGCATGATCCTGTTCGGCTTGCTGCAAGAGAAGTACGAGAGGCCGGGCGGCGGCTGGCTGCCCTTCCTCTTCGGCTGCTTCGCCGGCGTCATCCCGTGGCTCGCCGTGCTCGTCTACGTGTGGGCGCCGGGTTCGACCAGCGGCGCCGAGCCACCTGGATTCGTCTACGGCATCGTCATCAGCCTCTTCCTCTTCTTCAACGTCTTCGCCTTGAACATGTTGCTGCAGTACAAGAGGGTCGGCCCGTGGCGCGACTACCTGTTCGGCGAGAAGGTCTACGTCATCCTCAGCCTGACGGCGAAGTCGGCCCTGGCCTGGCAGGTGTTCTTCCCGGTCCTCATGGACTGACGGGCGCCACGGGTTGCGGCCGGACCGCCGCCGGGGACGCGGCGGGGGGCGGACGCGCGGCTTCCCACGGTAAACTCGCCGCGTGAGCCCCCGACCCGCCACCTTCGACGACCTCAGGCGCCGACGCTGGGAACTGCTGGCGCTCACCAGCGTCGGCGCCTTCGTGAACCCGTTTCTCGGGGCGGTGACCTCGGTCGCCCTGCCGGCTATCAGCGCCGACCTCGGTCTGAGCTTCAGCACCTCGATGTGGGTGCAGGCCGCCTACCTCATCGTCATGGCGGTCCTGCTCATCCCGCTTGGCCGGCTCGCCGACGAACGTGGCCGCGTGCTCTTCTACCTGCTCGGCATGGTCGTGTTCGCGGCCGGGTCGCTCCTGTGCGCCGTGAGCCCCGGAGGCACCTGGCTGATCGGCGCACGCGGCCTGCAGGGCGCGGGAGCGGCTCTGCTCGGCGCGACCGCGGTGGCGATCGTCACCGCGGCGTTCCCGCCGCAGGAGCGCGGGCGCGCCCTCGGCATCAACGTCGCCGCGGTGTACCTGGGCCTGAGCGTCGGCCCGCCGGTAGGGGGCGTCCTGACAGACGCCTTCGGGTGGCAGTCGATCTTCCTCGTCAACGTTCCCATGGGCGTGGCCGTGGTCCTCTGGGGCTGGCGCCTGCTGCCGCGCGACGAAGGCGCGGCCCCGCGGGTCTCGCGCCCGGACGTCGCCGGGGCGGCCCTGCTGGGCGGCTTCCTCATCTGCCTGCTGGTTCCGCTGACCTTCGCCCCGCAGTGGGGGTGGGTCGGTGCGCGCAGCCTCGCCCTCCTGCTGCTGGCTGTCGCGTTCCTCGTTGCCTTCGTGCTCGTGGAGCGCCGCACCTCCGACCCGCTGGTGGACCTCGACCTTCTCGTGCACAACCGGCTCTTCGCGGCCGCGAACACGGCTGCGCTGCTCAACTACATGGCCCTGTTCGCGATCAGCATGCTCACCGCCGTGTTCCTGCAGGTGGTGCAGGGGAGGTCGGCGGCGCTGACGGGGTGGATCATGCTCAGCCAGCCCCTCATGCAGACGGCGTTGGCGCCGGTCGCCGGCCGTCTCAGCGACCGCGTGGGCTCGCGCGTGCTGGCGACGGGGGGCATGGTCCTGACGGCCGTCGGCATGCTGCTGCTGGGCGCGCTGCCCGCGGACGCGGGATTGCCGCGACTGATCGCCAGTCTCGCCGTCGTCGGGGTCGGCATGGCCGCGTTCAGCGCCCCCAACACGAGCGCGGTCATGGGGAGCGTCGGGCGCCACCAGCTCAGCCTGGCGGGGGCGTTCCTGAGCACGATGCGGTCGGCCGGGATGGCGCTCAGCGTCGCCGTACTCGGAGGCATCGCCGCCAGCCGACTGGGGCGTGTCGGCGGGCAGGTGATCTTCGGGAACGGTGCCACCGGGTCCGCCGCTCAGGCGGCGAACGTGGCGGCGGACTTCGCGCAGGGCTACAGCTATGCGATGTACACGGGCGCGGCGCTCGCCGCGTTCGGTGCCCTGGTGTCGCTCACGCGCGGTCCGCACGGCGGCACGGTGCCCGAAACGCACGGCGGCACCGGGCCGGCCGGGCCGCCGGCGCCGGCAGTGGCCGACGACGTGTCCGCGTCGGGGGATTGACGAGTCCGCATGCCTGCGATCAGCGCCGGGATCCTTCTGTACCGCCAGCGTCCAGAGGCGCGTGAGGGTGACATCGGTGCGGGCGGTGCTTTGGAGGTCCTTCTCGTGCACCCCGGCGGGCCGTACTGGGCGAAGAAGGACGCCGGCGCGTGGAGCATCCCCAAGGGCGAGGCGGAGCCGGACGAGCTGGGGGAGGCGCGGCCGGTGCCGGCGCGGGACGCCGCGTGGCGGCGTCCCGCGCCGGCCAAGCCGCGCCTCCGCGCCGCCGCGGCCGACCTGCTCGCTGTCGCCAAGCGCGAGTTCCGCGAGGAGACCGGGTTCGACCCCGACGCGCTGGCCGCGCCCGGCGCCGCCTACGCTCCGCTCGGCGGCGTCAAGCAGCGCGGCCACAAGATCGTGTACGTGTGGGCGCTCGAGGGCGACTACGACCCCGGCACGCTGCGGAGCAACGAGTTCGAGATGGAATGGCCGCCGCGCTCGGGCCGGACGGCGCGGTTTCCCGAGGTCGACCGCGCGGCGTGGTTCGACATCGCGACCGCGCGCGAGAAGATCGTTGCCGCCCAGCGCCGCTTCCTCGACGACGTGCTGGTCCTCGCCGGGGAATAGGACCGATGGGCGCCCCCCTGTGCCGTTCGACGCGTCTTGCGTCCTGGGGTATACTCCCGCCGCCATATAAGCAGGAGCTGCGAGCTCCTCACCCTGCGCCCACGCTGGCCGACAGGGTCTCGAAGACAACGTCTCCGATGTCGAAAGGAGAACGCGAGGGCTCGCTACGGCGACCCCTTTTTGCTATGGGAAGACCTTTTTCGCCGAGAGACAGATTCATGAGGGACCGGGCCAACGAGCCCCGGATCCGCATCAACGACGGCATCACGGTGCCGCAGGTCCGGCTCATCGATGAGAAGGGCCAGCAACTCGGAATAAAGCCGATCAGGTTCGCTCAGGAGTACGCCGCCGAGCACAACCTCGATCTCGTCGAAGTCGCCGCCCAGGCCGACCCGCCGGTTTGCCGGGTGATGGACTTCAGCAAGTACCGCTACGAACTCGAGCAGAAGGCCAAGCAGGCACGCAAGCACCAGAGCCAGATCGTCATCAAGGAGATCAAGTTCCGACCGAAGGTCGGACAGCACGATTACGAGACGAAGAAGGGTCACGTGCTTCGCTTCTTGAAGCACAAGGACAAGGTGAAGGTCACGATCATGTTCCGCGGCCGCGAGATGGTCCACCCCGAGAGGGGAGAGGCGCTGCTCCTGCGTCTGGCGGAGGACGTCAAGGAGTTCGGCGTCATCGAGTCAAAGCCGCTCCAGGACGGGCGCAACATGGTCATGATGCTGGGGCCGACCAAGTAGCGGCGCCGGCGAAGCGGGGCGCCGCGGTGTCGGCGCCGTTCACGACAGGTGCAGCGTCACCGCGCGGGTATCCCGGCGCGTGAAGAGGCAGCAGGAGGCAGGTGCGTATGCCCAAGATGAAGACCCATAGCGCTTCCAAGAAGCGCTTCCGTTTGACCGGCAGCGGCAAGCTGGTCCGCCGGCGTGCGTTCAAGAGCCACCTTCTCGAACACAAGACGGCGAAGCGTAAGCGCAAGATGCGCAAGTTCGACGACGTCTCCAGGGCCGACTCCAGAGAGATCCGGCGCCTTCTCGGTCTTCGCTAGAGTAGCGGGAGTACAGACATGTCTCGAGTGAAACGAAGCGTCGGCGCGCGCAAGAAGCGCCGCAAGGTCCTCGACCAGGCCAAGGGCTACCGCGCGACCAAGAACTCCAGCTACAAGCGCGCCAAGGAGCAGGTCCAGCGCAGCATGCAGTACGCGTATCGCGACCGCCGCGTGCGCAAGCGCGAGTTCCGCCGCCTCTGGATCGTACGCATCAACGCCGGAGCCCGCGAGAACGGCCTCTCCTACAACCAATTCATGCACGGGCTGCAGCTCGCCCACGTCGAGCTCGACCGCAAGATCCTCGCCGATCTGGCGGTCACCGATCCGACCTCCTTCGCGTCGCTCGTCGACCAGGCGCGCGAAGCCCTCAAGGCGGCGTAAGCGCCGCCGGGCGGGCGAAGCGCACGAGGGTGGGCGAAGAGCTTGGGGTTTTAGGGGAACCGATCACCAGCCTGCAGAACGCCGTCGTCAAGCGGGCGGCGGGTCTGCGGGTTCGAAAGTTCCGCGAGCGCGAAGGCGCCTTCCTGGCGGAAGGCGCCGACCTCGTCGCGGCCGGCATCGCTGCCGGCCATCGTCCGCAGGTCGTCTTCGTGCGCTGCGGCAGCGCCGCCGCGGCGGCCGCCGTGGGCGGCGACCCCGGCGGCGCGACGCGGCCCGACGATGGGGCAGTGCTGCCCGCCGCGCAGAGTGCGCCCGTCCCGGCGGCGCTCGCCGGTCTTGTCGTCTACCCCGTCGCCGACCGTGTCGCGGCGAAGATCTCGACCCTCGAGACGGCGCCGGACGTCATGGCGGTCTTCCCGCGGCCGGCGCGCGTCCCGCTGGTCGCGCTGCGTGGCGCCGAGCAGGGCGAGGAAGGTGCGGCGGGTGCGGGCGCCCCTGAGCCTGCGGGACCCGGCACGCTCGTGGTGTACGCCGACCGCATCGCCGACCCCGGCAACATGGGCACCCTGCTCCGCGCGGCGGCCGCCTTCGGCGCCGCCGCGCTCGTCGCGGCGCCGGGGTCGGTCGACCTGTTCGGTCCGAAGACCGTGCGCGCCAGCATGGGCGCCGTCTTCGCCCTGCCGCTCTATCAGGACATCGGCCTCGCCGAGGTCGTCGCCCGTCTCGCGATGGAGCGGGTCTACGGGCTGGTCGCCCACGGGGGAGTGCCGCTGGGCGATGCCGAGCTCTTTCGGCCGGCAGTGCTCTGCGTGGGCGCCGAGCGCGCCGGCCTTGCCTCCGAGACCCTCGCGCAGGTGACCGAGGTGGTGACGATCGAGCTCGCGCCGGCGCCCTCCGCCGCGCGGGCCGCCGCCGGCCGCCCGCCGGCCGTCGAGTCGCTGAACGCCGGCGTCGCCGGCGCCATTGCGCTATACGAGTTCGCGCGCCGAGGACGCGCCGCGGCAGACCGCCCCGCGGGCCCCGCGCCCGAGAAAGGATGACCATGGACGACGCCGACCTGCAGGTGCTCAAGGAGCGCGCGCCCGCGCTCGCGGCCCTGTACACGACGGGCCGCGAGGCGATCGCGCGCGCCGCCGACCTCGCCGCCCTCGAGCAGGTGCGTGTCTCCACGCTGGGCCGCAAGTCGGCGCTCACCGAGGTGCTGCGCTCCATCTCCACCGCGCCGCCCGAGCAGCGTCCGTTGTTGGGTAAGGGCGGCAACCTGGTGCGCCGCGAGCTCGAGGCGCTCGTCGAGGCCCGCGAGTCGGAGCTGAAGCGGGACGCCCTGAGCGCCTCGCTCGAACACGAGCGCATCGACGTCACTCTTCCCGGTCAGCCGTTCCCCGCCGGTCACGAGCACCTCATCAGCCAGACGATGCGCGAGGTCGAAGACATCTTCATCGGCCTGGGGTACAGCATCGCCGAGGGGCCCGAGGTCGAGCTCGACTACTACAATTTCACGGCGTTGAACACGCCGCCGAGCCACCCGGCGCGCTCGGCCCACGACACCTTCTGGGTGCGGGAACCGCGCGGGCCCATGCCCGAGGCCGTGGTCGACGCCGACCGCGGCGTGCTCCTGCGCACGCACACGTCGCCCGTGCAGGTGCGCGTCATGGAGCAGCAGGAGCCCCCGGTCTACGTGGTCTGCTTGGGCAAGGTCTATCGGCGCGACAGCGACGCGACGCACACGCCCATGTTCCACCAGGTCGAGGGTCTGGTGGTCGACGAGGGGATCACGCTGGCCGACCTCAAGGGGACCGTCCACACCTTCACCGAGGAGTTCTTCGGCGGCGACCGCGCCATCCGCGTGCGTCCGCACTTCTTTCCCTTCACCGAGCCCAGCATCGAGGTCGACGTCAGCTGCGAGCTCTGCGGCGGCAAGGGCTGCCGTTCGTGCAAGCACTCCGGGTGGCTCGAGATCATGGGCGCCGGCATGGTCGACCCGAACGTCTACGGCTTCGTGGGGTACGACCCGGAGAAGGTCAGCGGCTTCGCCTTCGGCATGGGGGTCGAGCGCATGGCGATGCTCAAGCACGGCATCCCCGACCTGCGCCTGTTCTACGACAACGACGTCCGCTTCCTGCGGCAGTTCTGAAAGGGGGAGGACGCGATGAGAGTACCGTTCAGCTGGCTCAGAGAGTACGTCGACTGGCACGGCACGCCCGAGGAGCTCGCCGAGCTGCTCACGATGTCGGGGACTGAGGTCGAGGGCATCGAGTGGGTGGGCGCTCCGCGCGACCCCGGGAACCTGAGCCGCTTCGTAGTCGGCAAGGTGCGCACCCGGGAGAAGCACCCCAACGCCGACAAGCTCAGCCTGTGCACGGTCGACGTCGGCGAGCCCAACGGCGGGGTCAAGCAGATCGTCTGCGGCGCGGACAACTTCCGGGCCGGCGACGTGGTCGCCGTGTCGATGAGCGGGGCTGTCCTCGAGAACGGCCTCAAGCTCAAGAAGGCCAACCTGCGTGGCGTCGAGAGCGACGGCATGATGATGAGCGAGCAGGAGCTGGGGTACGAGGAGAAGAGTCCCGGCATCGTCGTGCTGCCGGCGGACTGGACGGTCGGCGCGCCGCTGCAGGACTACCTGCCGGTGAGCGAGGCGGTGCTCGATCTCGAGCTCACCTCGAACCGTCCCGACTGCTTCAGCGTCTACGGCATCGCCCGCGAGGTCGCGGCGGCGTCGGGGGCGAAGCTGGCGCCGCCGCCGACGGCCGGGCCGGCCACGCTGGGCGGCGCCCCAGCCGCCGAGTCGATCGTCGTGCAGGTCGCCGACCCCGACCTCTGCCCGCGGTACGGGGCGCGTGTGATCCGCGGCATGAAGGCGGCTGACTCGCCGCCCTGGCTCAAGGCGCGGCTCACGCACGCGGGCATGCGGCCCATCAGCAACATCGTCGACGTCACCAACTACGTGATGCTCGGCTGGGGCCAGCCCCTGCACGCCTTCGATGCGGGCAAGATCGGCGGCGGCACGCTGATCGCGCGGCGGGCGAAGCCGGGGGAGAAGATCGTCACCCTGGACGAGGTCGAGCGCACGCTCGACGACGAGATGCTGGTGATCGCCGACGTGGAGAAGCCGCTGGTCATCGCCGGCGTGTTCGGCGCGGTCGACGCCGAGGTGGACGCGTCGACGACTGACGTGGTCCTCGAGGCGGCTAACTTCAGCGGTCCGAGCATCCTGCGTACCGAGATGCACACCGGCATCCGCAGCGAGGCGAGCAATCGCTTCGAGAAGGGCCTCGACTCGAACCTGGTGCCGGGCGGGCTCGACTTCGCCTGCCGGTTGTTCGCCGAGGTGTGTGGCGGCACGGTGGCGCCGGGCGTGGTCGACGTGTGGGAGGGCGGCGCGGCGGAGCCGCGCCGCCTGACGTACCGGCCGGCGAAGGCCGACGCCCTGCTCGGCTATGCCGTGCCGGCACGGGAGCAGGCGACCTTCCTGCGCCGGCTGGGGTGCGAGGTCGACGAGACGGGTGCGGCTGCAGCAGGCGGCGGAGGCTCTCCAGACTCCGGACCCAGGGGGGCCTGGGGCGTTGACGCGCCGAGCTTCCGTCCCGACCTCGAGCGCGAGGTCGACCTCATCGAGGAGGTCGGGCGCCTGGCCGGCTACGGCAGGGCACCCGAGACGCTGCCCCGGCACCGTACGGCGGGCGGCCTGACGCGGCCGCAGCAGGTGAGGCGGGCCGTGCGGCGCGCCTTGACGGGCTGCGGCCTCGACGAGGTCATCACCTACTCGTTCGTCGCCGCCGACGCGCTCGACCCCCTCGGCCTGCCGGCTGGGGATCCGCGCCTCGACCCCGTGCTCCTGGCCAATCCCATGAGCGCCGACCAGGCGGTGATGCGCACCATGCTGCTGCCCGGGCTGCTCGGCGCGGTGCGCGAGAACATCGACCGGCTGAACGCGCCGCCCAACCTCTTCGAGATCGGCAGGGTCTACCTGTGGGACGAGCCCGTCCCGGCGCCGGTGCACGCAGCAGAGCCAGGCGCCGTTTTGCCGCACGAGCCCGAGGTCGTCGGCATCGTCCTCTCCGGGCCGCTCGCGCCGGAGGCGTGGACGGGCGCCGCGCGGTCCGTCGATTTCCACACGCTGAAGGGCATCGTCGACACGATGCTCGCCGCGGTCCGCCTGCACGGCGAGTACGCACCGCTGGGCGACAATGCGGCGGCGTTCCCGTACCTCCACCCCGGCAAGTCGGCTCAGGTGAGCGTTCCGGGCGCCGGCGGCACCGGCGTGCTCGGGCAGCTTCGCCCCGACGTCGCAGCGGCGTACGGCATCGACGACCTTGCGGTGTACTGCGCCACTGTGCTGGGCCATTTCGCGACGGTGGCGCTCGGGACGGTGGCGTTCGAGGACCTCGGGACGTATCCGCCGGCGTCGCAGGACCTCGCCGTGGTCGTCGCCGGCGAGGTCCCGGCTGCGGCCGTCGTCGAGCAGGCGCGCCGCGCCGGCGGCAAGCTGGTGCGCAGCGTCGGCGTCTTCGACGTCTACGAGGGCGACCAGGTGCCGAAGGGCATGCGGTCGCTCGCGCTTCGCGTGGTGATGCGCTCGCCCGAGCGCACGCTCACCGAGAAGGACATCGCCACGGTGCGCGCCAAGATCGTCGGCGCCCTCGAGCGCGAGTTCGGAGCGACGCTGCGCTGACGGCGGACGGGGCGCTGAGCTTGCAGGGCGCGGCGGACGGCAGGTACCGTTCGCCGCGCCCTGCATCACGTTCAGTCAGACCTCATGCACGTCGTCGTGCATGCTAGTCTTACAGTGCGCATCGTGCTTGCATCGCGTGCAGTCGTGCGCTACCATGCCGCGACGATGAACGGCACGACTGGCATCGCGACGCTCCTCCACACCGGCGCTGTACGCGCCGGTCGCCCCGTGCCGCCCGCCTCCCGTCGCCCGCGTCCCGCACGACGCGGCGTCGCCGGCGCCCGCGCCTGACCCTACCGCTGCCCCGGGCAGCGGGCGGTCATGCCCACACCGCCGGCGACGCGCCTCTACTCTCTGCCGCGTCCACCTCGACGTGCTTCGGGAGACCTGCATGCCGCTCGTCACCTCCACGATCACCAGAACGCAGAAGACGCCCCTCAAGGACTCGGTCGTCGCCGAGCCGCGCGCGACGGCGAGCTGGGCCGGGCCGGCGCCCGCGCCGACGGCCACCGTCGCCGTGATCGGCGCCGGCGGGTACACCGGCGCCCTCCTCGCGGAACTGCTCCTCCGGCACCCGTCGATCGCGCTCACCCACCTGAGCTCCGAGACGCTCGCCGGCCGGCCGGCGGCGCGTCATCTGCCGCGTCTGCGCACCGACCTCGCCTTCTGCCCGGCGGATGAGGTCGAGGGCGTCGACCTGGCCTTCGTCTGCACTCCGCACTCTGAGGCGGCGCCGCTCGTCAAACGCCTGCTCGACGCCGGCGCCCGTGTCGTCGACCTGTCGGCCGACTTCCGTCTCGACGCCGCGACGTACACCGAGTGGTACGGGGAGCACCCGTTCCCCGAGATGCTGCCCGCCGTCTACGGCCTCACCGAAGTCCACAGGGACGAGGTGGCCGCCGCCGACCTGGTCGCCAACCCGGGCTGTTACCCGACGGCTGCGCTTCTCGCCCTCGAGCCCCTGAAGCAGCTCGGCATGCTCGACGTCGTGATCGACGCCAAGTCGGGCGTGAGCGGGGCGGGCAAGACGCCGAAGGAGGCGACCCACTTCTGCAGCGTCGACTCGGACCTCGTCGCGTATGGGCTACCCGCCCACCGCCACTACCCCGAGATCGCCGCAGGTCTCGCGGGGGCAGGGGCGGCGGGGCGCCCGAGCGACGCCTTCGCCGCCGCCCCGGCCGCTGCCGCGCCGTCACTCACCTTCGTCCCTCACCTGGTGCCCTTGCAGCGCGGCATCGTCGAGACCATCTACGTGCGCCCCGCCACGCGTCCGCTGCCCAGTGCGGCCCAGCTGCGCGCGCTGTTCGAAGAACGGTATGCCGGCGAGCCGTTCGTCGCCGTGTGCGACGCCCCGCCGCGCCTGAAGGACGTCGCGGGGACGAACTGCTGCCGCCTCTTCGTGCACGCGGACGAGCGCGCCGGCAAGGTCGTCGTCATCGCCGCCCTCGACAATCTCATGAAGGGCGCCTCCGGCCAGGCTCTGCAGAACATGAACGTGATGCTCGGGCTGCCCGAGACCCAGGGACTGCTCTGATGCTTCCGCTCACCCGCTTCGTACAGCTGCCCCGGTTCGCTCGCGAGGCGGAGCGCAGCGTGACCTGCCCGGACGGCTTCGTCGCCGCGGGCGTGGCCACGGGGGTCAAGAAGCGCGGCAAGCTCGACCTCGGCATCTTGCGGTCGCTGCGGCCGGCCGTCTCGGCGGCCACGTTCACGACCAACGCGGCCGCCGCGGCGCCGGTCCGGCTCACGCGCGAGACGTCGGCCTGCGACCGGCTGCAGGCGATCGTCGTGAACGCCGGCAACGCGAACGCATGCACGGGCAAGGACGGCCTCGGCGACGCGGCACGCATGCGCCTGCTTGCAGCTCAGCGCCTGCGACTGCCGGTCGAGCTCGTCGCCGTCGCCTCGACCGGGGTCATCGGCGTACCGCTCGACATGGGCAAGATCGAGCCGGGCATCGCGGCCGCCGCAGCCGCCGTCAAGCCGGGCGGCGGCGAGCACTTCAGCCAGGCGATCCGCACGACCGACAGCTCGCCCAAACGCGGAGCCCTGGCGCTGCGTCTGGCCGAAGGCACGGTGCGCCTCGGGGCCGCCGCCAAGGGATGCGGCATGATCTCGCCGCGCATGGCGACGATGCTGTGCTTCGTGACCTGCGACGCGGCCGTGAGCGTCGAGGACTGGCGGCATCTCCTGCTCGCCGCAGTCGGCAAGAGCTTCAACCGGATCACGGTCGACGGGCAGGAGTCGACCAACGACATGGTGGTCGGCATGGCGAACGGCGCGTCCGGTGTGCGCCTCGGCGAGACCGGTCTCCGCCAGCTCGGCGAGGCGCTCGACGCTCTGCTGCTCAGCCTGGCGGTCGCCATGGTCGCCGACGGGGAAGGAGCCACGAAGGCCGTACGGCTGACCGTGGACGGCGCGCGCGACCCGGATGAGGCCGAACGCGTCGCGCGCGCCGTCGCGGGGTCGCCGCTCGTCAAGACGGCCTTCTTCGGCCGCGACGCGAATTGGGGACGTATCGTCCAGGCCGTCGGCCAGGCGCTGGGCGGTCCCGACGCTCGGGGCGTGCCGGACGCGACCCCCGCTCTCGCGCGGCGAGCGGGGACCCCGGCGGCCGCCGTGCCCGACGTCTTCTATGAAGACCTCGCCGTCGTGCAGGGCGGCCGCCCCGTCCCCCTGTCGGAGAGCGCCCAGGAACGCCTCGCGGACATCATGGCCCAGCACGAGATCGACGTCCGCGTGGCCGTCAACGGCGGCCCCTCGGACGCCACCGTCTACTTCAGCGACCTCACTCACGACTACATCACCCTCAACGCCGAGTACACGACATGACGGTCCGTCAGCAGAAGACAGTGAAGACCCTGCTGGAGGCGATGCCCTACATCCGCCGGTTCTGGGGCACGACGCTCGTGGTCAAGTACGGCGGCTCGGCGATGACCTCGCCTCGTCTGCAGGAGGAGTTCGCCGAAGACATGGTCTTGCTGCGCCTCGTCGGCATGAAGCCCGTCGTCGTTCACGGTGGCGGGCCTGAGATCAGCCGCTACATGAAGAAGCTCGGCATGACGCCGCGCTTCGTCGACGGGCAGCGGGTCACCGACGAGTCGACCATGGAGATCGCGCGTATGGTCCTCGTCGGCAAGGTCAACAAGGAGATCGTCGGCCTGGTCAACCGCCACCGTGGCGCCGCCGTCGGTCTCTCCGGGGAGGACGGGCGCCTTTTGCGTGTCAGGCCGAAGCACCACGTCGACGCCGACGGGCGCGACGTCGACCTCGGCTTCGTCGGCGACGTCGTGTCGGTGAACGTCGACGTGCTCGACCTCCTCGCCGAGCAGAGCATCCCCGTCGTGGCGAGCATCGGCGCCGACGACCAGGGCCGCGCCTACAACGTCAACGCCGACACCGTCGCCGGGGAGATCGCCGCGGCGCTCAAGGCCGAGAAGATCGTCTTCCTCAGCGACGTCGAGGGCATCTACGAAGACCAGGGCGCCGATCTGGCGCCCATCTCGGAGTGCGACCTGGCTTACCTCGGCGCCCTGCAGGCCTCGGGGCGCATCGAGGGCGGCATGATCCCCAAGGTCGGCGCCGTGCGCCGTGCGCTGGAGGCCGGCGTGCGCAGCGCCCACATCATGGACGGGCGGGTCGAGCACGCCGTCCTGCTGGAGATCCTCACCGACTCCGGGTGCGGCACCAAGGTCACCGCGTGAACCATGGGGGTTGCATATTCACGGGGATTCCGGTGTATTGTATGCATACCGTGCAGTGGGACATGGGGGCCATGACGACATCCGTCGGGCGTGTCCAGGTGGAAGGACAGCGGAGCATGAACAAGCGCGCCCCTCTGGGCAAAGTCGAGCGTCAGCGTCTGATCCAGACCGTGGTGCAGCAGCGCGAGGTGGCGACGCAGCGCGAGCTCGTGCACGCGCTCAGCGCCCTCGGCTGCGAGGTCACGCAGGCGACGGTCTCGCGCGACATCCGTGAGCTCGACCTCCAGAAGGTGCGCACGCACCTGGGACGCGCCAAGTACGTGCTGTCGTCGCGCGAGCGCCCGAAAGACCCGGAGCAGGCGGCGCGCCATGTCTTGCGCGACTTCGCTCGCTCGACGCTCGTCGCCGGCAACCTCGTCGTCGTGCGCTGCGAGATCGGGACCGCGTCGACCGTGGCGCGCCAGATCGACAATCTCAACCACACCGACGTCCTCGGGACCATCGCCGGGGACGACACCTTTCTTATCATCGTGCAGGACGAGGAGACGGGGAACGAGATCCGGCGCTTTCTCGACCGTCTCCGAGAGGCCTAGCGCGCAGGCACCCTCCGGCGCGCACGCCATCCGCGACCGAACGCAGCGCGTTGCAGCGTGATGCGGCGCGTGACGTCGGCCGCACTCCAGTAGCTGACATCCACCGCCGACGAAAGGGTCCCATCGTGTCCGAGAACGTCGTCCTCGCCTATTCCGGTGGCCTCGATACCTCCGCGCTCATCCCCTGGCTCAAGGAGAAACTCGGGTACGAGGTCATCGCCTGTCTCATCGACCTCGGTCGCGTCAAGGACGTGCCCGGCATCATGGCCCGCGCCGAGGCCGCCGGCGTGACCGCAGCCGTGGCCATCGACGCCAAGGAGGAGTTCGCCGAGCACCACTGCCTGCCGGCGCTCATGGCGAACGCCCTCTACGAAGACAAGTACCCGCTCTCCACCGCCATCGGCCGGCCGCTGATCGCCAAGAAGCTCGTCGAGACGGCACACAAGTACGGCGCCACGGCCGTCGCCCACGGCTGCACGGGGAAGGGGAACGACCAGGTCCGCATCGACATCGGCGTGCGCGCCCTCGACCCGAGCCTGGCGATCATCGCTCCGGCTCGCGGTGCTGACTGGCCGAGCCGCGAGGAGCTGCTCGACTACGTCGCCGCGCACGACATCCCGGTGAACCTGACCAAGAAGAGCCCCTACTCGATCGACGAGAACATGTGGGGGCGCAGCAACGAGTGCGGCGTGCTCGAGGACCCGTGGGTCGCCCCGCCGGAAGACGCCTTCCAGTTCGTGAAGTCCGTGGACGAGGCGCCGGACGAGGCGCAGCACGTGGTCGTCAGCTTCGAGAAGGGCAAGCCCGTGGCGCTCGACGGCAAGGCCATGGGCATGGTCGAGCTCATCGAGACGATCGACGCCGTCGGCAACGCACATGGCTTCGGGCGCGTCGACATGATCGAGAATCGGCTCGTGGGCATCAAGAGCCGCGAGGTGTATGAAGTCGCCGGGGCGCTCGCGCTCATCACCGCCCATCGCGAGCTCGAGGACCTGGTCCTCACGCGCGACCTGCTGCACTTCAAGCGGACCATCGAGAGCAAGCTGTCCGACATGATCTATGAGGGCCAGTGGTTCGATCCGCTGACCGATGCGTGCAAGGCCTTCCTCTTCCAGAGCCAGGAGCGGGTCACGGGCGACGTGCGTCTCAAGTTCCACAAGGGAAGCTGCGTCGCCGACGGTCGCAAGAGCGCCTATTCGCTGTACAGCTACCAGCTGGCGACGTACTCGACCGAGGACGAGTTCTCGCACGAGGCGTCGGCCGGCTTCATCGAGCTCTGGGGTCTGCCGATCGAGGTCTGGGCGCGGATCGGCAAGGAGCACCACCTCATGAAGGAGCTCGAAGGGTAGCATGGGAAGAGGGTCGGTCGACATGCACGGGGGGAGGAGCCCATGACAATCGCGCGCTCGGGGCGCTTCGCCGACGAGCGCGACCCCGCCTTCGTCGCGCTCAACTCGTCTCTCGCTCTCGACTGGCGTCTGTGGCGCGAGGACATCGAGGGGAGCGTCGCGCACGCGCGCGCCCTTGAACGCGCCGGCGTGCTCACCTGCGCCGAGCGCGCGGCGGTCGACGACGGCCTGGCCGCGGTTGGCCGCGAGATCGAGAGCGGTGCGTTCGCCCCGCGCGACGAGGACGAGGACGTCCACATGGCGGTGGAGCGCCGGCTGACCGAGCTCGTCGGAGAAGCCGGGGCGAAGCTGCACACCGGGCGCAGCCGCAACGATCAGGTGGTGACCGACGTGCGACTGAACCTGCGGCGGGCGATCGACCGGCAGGTAGCGGCACTGCGCGCGCTGCAAGGGGTACTTGTGGGGCGGGCAGGAGACAACGTCGAGACGATCCTGCCCGCCTACACCCATCTGCAGCGCGCGCAGGTGACGTCGCTGGCCCACCATCTGCTCGCGTACTTCTGGATGTTCGAGCGGGACGTGGACCGCTTCGGCCGCGCCCGCGCCGCGTGTCTGGAACTGCCGCTGGGCGCCGGCGCGGCCGTGGGCGTGAACTACGCGATCGACCGCGAGGCGGTGGCCGCGGAACTCGGCTTCGAGCGCGTGACCGAGAACTCCCTCGAGGCCGTCGCGGGGCGCGACTTCGCGCTCGACTACCTCGGCGCCGCGGCCCAGCTCGGCGTGCATCTGGGCCGCCTCGGGGCGGAGCTCGTGCTCTGGACGTCGCACGAGTTCGGCTTCGTCCAGCTCCCCGACGCCTTCAGCGGCGGTTCGAGCATCATGCCGCAGAAGAGGAACCCCGACGCCGCCGAGCTGATGCGGGCCGGCGCGCCGCGGCTCGCCGCCGACCTCGGCGGCCTCCTCGGCGTGCTCCACGGGCTGCCGCTCGCGTACAACACCGACCTGCGCGAAGACAAGCGGTACCTCTTCGACGCCGTCGACTGCCTCGACGGGCTGCTGCCCGTCGTGCAGGGCGTGCTGGAAGGGATGGAGTTCGACGAGTCGCGCATGGCGACGGCGTGCGACACGTACCTCCAGGCGACCGATCTCGCCGACGGTCTCGTGGCGAAGGGCTTGCCGTTCCGCGAGGCGCACCACCTCACCGGCACCTTGGTGCGGCTCTGCCTCGAGCGCGGCGTAGGTCTCGACGGCCTGCCGTCCGAGGAGGTGCGCCGCCTGAGCCCGGTGCTGGGCGACGACATCGCCAGCCTGCTGGACGCTCGCGCGTCGCTCGCGCGCAAGGACCTCGCCGGCGGATCGGCGCCGCCGCGCGTCCGCGAGCAGCTCGCCCGCGCAGCGGCGCTGCTGGACGCCTCGCCGCCCTTCACACAACCTTGATGCGGCGCTCGGGCGTCTTCACGGCGCCTTGTGCCACGGGGGCCTACGCTGACCTTGTCGGGTGGTGCGGACGCTTGGGAGGAAGGTGCGGGTCATGCCCGCCGGCGAGCTGGACATCCTCGTGGTCATCGCGTTCTTCGTCGTCGTGGCCGCCGGCGTGCGGCTGGTGGATCGCTTGACGGGGCCCGGCCGAGTCTGGCGCCCGACGCTCAGGCAGCGCGGAGTCCCTGCACGACCGCGACGCGACGCCCGCCGGTCCGCGCGGGCGCCTCATCGCTGCGTCTCGGCCGCTCCGGTCGAGAAGCGAAAGCCCACGCCCGGCTCCGTCAGCACGTAGCGTCTGCCGCCGGACCTCCTCTCGATCTTCCGCCGCAGGTTGCTGACGTGCGCGCGGAGCGTCTGCCGGTCCTCGGCCCACTCGGGCCCCCAGATCGACTCCAGGATCGCCTTCTGCGTGACCACGCAGTCGGCGTTCCGCGCGAGCAGCGCGAGGATGTCGAACTCGGTCGGGGTGAGCGCCACGGGGCTGCCCTCGATCGTGACGAGTCGTCGAGCCACGTCGATGGTGAGATCCCCGGCGGTCACCACCGGCGGCGGCGCGTACTGGGTGGCCGCGCGCCGCAAGAGGGCGCGCACACGGGCGAGGAGCTCGCCCGCTGAGAAGGGCTTGGTCAGGTAGTCGTCGGCGCCCTCGTCGAGCGCCCGGATCTTGTCCGTCTCGCCCGAACGCACGGAGAGGACGAGGATGGGCGCGGCGAGCCACGCACGCAGTTCCCGGCACACCTCGATCCCGTCGATGCCGGGCAGCATCAGGTCGAGGATCACGAGGTCCGGGGGATCGTCGATCGCGGCGATGAGCGCCGCCTCGCCGGTCTCGGTCTCGCTCACCTTGTAGTCGCGCGTGCGGAGGATCGAGCGCAAGGCGCGGCGGATCTGCTCCTCGTCGTCCACGACGAGGACGTGGACCGGACGTTCGGGGATCGCGCTCATGCGCCGGCCTCCTTCTCGTGCTTGGCGTCGTGTGTCACCGGCAGGCAGATCTCGAAGCGGGCGCCGCCGGCCGCCGCGGACATGATGCGGATCGTACCGCCGTGCGCGGTGACGATCTCGCGTGCGATGGCGAGGCCCAGGCCGGTCCCCGACGGCACCCGGCCGGTCACGCGCCTGCCCCGGTAGAACTTGTCGAACACGCGCTCGCGCTCCTCCGGCGGCACGCCTGGCCCGGCGTCCTCGACCCAGAGCTCCATCCGGTCGCCGAGGTCGGCGGCGGCCACTCTGACCTCAGTGCCGGGCGGCGAGTATACGAGCGCGTTCTCGAGGATGTTGCGCACCACCCGGACCCACTGCTCGAAGTCCACCGCGATGGGTCGAACGTCCGCCGGGACCGAGAGACGGACGCGCTTCCGCTCGCCGGCGGGGATCGTGTCGAGGGCCGTGTCGATGAGGTCGTCCAGATCGTACCAGTCCCTGCGCGGCTCCCACGCCCCAGCCTCGAGCCGCGAGAGGTCGAGCAGCGAGCCCACGCCCGCGTTCAGGCGCGCCACGTCGGCGACGATCGCCTGCAGCTCGGTGCGCGTGCGCGTCTCATCCCACGGGGTGTCGCTCTCCAGCAGGTTGCTCACGGTGGCGGTGAGGGCGGCCAAGGGTGTCTTGAGCTCGTGCGACACGGAGGAGAGAAGGGACGCCTTGAGCACGTCGGCCTCGCGCTCGGCCTCCGCTCGGGTGATGCCGGCCTGCAGACGCTGGCCCTCGAGGAACGCCGTCGCGAGGTTGGCGAGGGACGCGAGGAGGCGGGCGAAGGGCTCCGGGCGCCGCGCGGCGTGCGGCGCCTCGACGAAGAGCACGCCGTACGTGGCCGTGGCCGTCTGGAGTGGGAAGTAGGTCCCAGTTGCGCCGGGAGAGCCGTCGGGGCGCAGGTCCTTGGCGTCGGGAGCGACGCCCGGCGTCTCCGCGTCGTCGTGCGGCGGCGACGCCAGGCCGAGCGGCTCGTTGTGCGCGAAGCACCACGCGGCGGCGGCCTTCTCGTTTGCGTCCGGCGGCGGGACGCCCTCCGGCGCCACCGCCGCCGGACGCAGGGCGCCGTCGTCGCCGGGAAGGAACAGGGCGGCGCGCTCGGCGCGGAGGAGGCGCATGGTCTCGACGAGCAGGGTCTCGGCGACCGTGTGTGTCGGCACCTCCGAGACGAGGTAGGCGCTGAGCCGGCTGATCGCCTCGGCCTCGCGCTCGCGCGCCACGGCGCGCGCCTCGCGCTCTCTCAGGCGCCCGGTCTGTGCGCCCATGACGACGCCGGCGACCAGGAAGGCGACCAGAGCGAGCCAGTCCGTGGTGTCGGCGACGTGCAGCGCGCTGTAGGGGGGCAGGAAGAAGTAGTTCCAGCAGAAGAAGGCGAGCGCCGCGCCCAGCACCGCGGGCCGGGTGCCGCTCACGCTCGCCACCAGGACGACGACGAGGAGGTACAGGATCGCCCACTGCCCCTTGGCGAAGTGGTCGCGTCCCGGGTAGAAGGCGAGAGTAGACAGCGCCACGGCGGCGACCGCGACGAGGTATCCGTGGCGCCAGAGGCGCTTCATGGCTGCGTGCGTCATTGTGGTATCGGCCTCTCTTCGCCCGGACCATGACTGTACGCCGCCGCCGGCGGCACGGCCACTCGTGGCCTGGGCGCCGCCGGAGCGTGCGCTAGACTGGGGCGGTGAGCAGGCGAGCGGTGCTACCCCCCGACTTCTACGACCGGCCCGTTCTCGAGGTCGCGCGGGACCTCGTCGGCTGCGCTCTCATGTTCCGCGGCGTCGGGGGGCGGATCGTCGAGACGGAGGCCTACGCGCCCGACGACCGGGCGAGCCATTCGTTCAACGGGCGCACCGCGCGCAACGCGGTCATGTTCGGTCCGCCCGGCCGCCTCTACGTCTACTTCACGTACGGGATGCACTACTGCGCGAACCTCGTCTGCGAGAAGGAGGGGACGGGGGCCGCGGTGCTCGTGCGGGCGCTCGAGCCCCTCCAGGGGCTCGAGCGCATGGCCCAGCGGCGTGGCCACGTCGCCCTGCGCCGCGACGGGAGCGTCGATCCTCGCCTGCTGTGTGCCGGGCCCGCCCGGCTCACCCAGGCGCTGGACATCGGGCGCGCCCAGAACGGCCTTCCGGCCTGGCGCGCCCCGCTGCTCGTCCTGCCGCGTCCCGGCGGCACGGCGCTCGGGCCTTCGGACTCGGCGGACGGCCTCGAGATCGCGACCACGCCCCGCATCGGGGTCGGCGGGGACCCCCGTCCCTGGCGCTTTGTCGACGCGCACAGCGCGTTTCTCTCGCGCCCGCTGCGGCGACCGTGACCTGAGGGGGGATGCCATTGCCGCCGCTATCGGGTAGAACTACGGCTCGAGCGTCTCTCCGAACACGCGCCTGCGCGGGGCCGCATGACTGGCGCAGCCGCGGACAGAAAGGACCACCGTGAAGCTTCGTGAGATCTACGAGACGGCGGTGCGCATGGGCATCGAGGTCGACCCGCGCGGCGAGGAGGGTGTCGCCGAGCATCTGGAGCGCGCGCGCAGGCGGCACGACAAGCTGCCGGAGCACCTCAAGGGGCTCGTTGACGGTCAGGACCTGACGAACCCGTTCGCCGACACGCGCATCTACGTCGGCGACCCCGAGACCGAGGTCAAGACCCTCCTCGGCGGCATCGACATGAACACGGGCGAGATCCTGCTCGCCGATCGCCTGCGCGAGAAGGGTGTGCCGGTCGACGCCGTGTACACGCACCACCCCGAGGGTTACGGTCTGACCAAACTGGACGACGTCATGGAGGTCCAAGCCGACATCTGGGCGCAGTTCGGAGTGCCCATCCAGGCCGGGGAGAAGTTCATCAGCGAGCGCATGGACGAGGTCAAGCGACGCCTCATGCCGCTCAACTACGATCAGGCCATCGACGCGGCGCGCCTGCTGGGCGTCCCGTTCTTCTCGGCGCACACGCCCACCGACAACTTGGTCGTCGACTTCCTCACGAAGTACTTCGCCGAGCGCGAGCCAATGCTGCTCGAGGACGTGCAGAAGGCGCTGCTCGAGATCCCCGAGTACCGCATCGCGGCGCGCAAGGGCGCCGGCCCGTATCTCGGCAAGAGCAGCCCGACGGCACGCGCCGGCCAGATCTGGGTCGACATGACCGGCGGCACCGAGGGTCCCAAGAAGGTGATCGAGAAGCTGGCGGACGCCGGCGTCGGCACCATCGTCGGCATGCACATGGGACCGGACCTGCGCGAGGAGGCCGACAAGCACAACATGCACGTCGTCATCGCGGGCCACATGTCGAGCGACTCGCTGGGCATCAACCTGTTCCTCGACGCCCTCGAGCGCAAGGGCGTCGAGACGATCGCCACCTCCGGTCTCGTCCGTGTCCACCGCGACGCCGGAGGCAAGGTCGTGAAGGAAGAACCGGGAGCGCTGCCCGGCTGACCCGGGAACCCCGCGGTCCGCGGGCGGCTTGGCCGGACCGCCTCGCGGGGCCGGCGGATGGGGTCCGGCGCCCAAGGCGCCGGACCCCATCCGCTTCCGCTTCACTCGCCTCCCGCCGAACCCGCGGTCACGTGTCGCTGTACGATGAGGCGGTGGACTGCGCTGCTATGACCGAGTTGCTGGCGCCGGCCGGCGACGAGCGCGCGCTGCGCGCTGCGCTCGCGGCCGGCGCCGACGCCGTCTACTTCGGCCTCGAGCGCTGGAGCGCGCGCGCCTTCGCGGGGAACTTCGCCGGCGCGGCCGCCGTCCGCGCCGTCGAGACCGCGCATCGCCACGGCGCGCGCGCCCACCTGGCGGTCAACACGCTTCTCAAGGACGATGAAGTGGAGCCGGCGGTGGCGGCGCTGGAGGCGCCGTACCTCGCCGGCCTCGACGCCGTGATCGTCTCCGACCTGAGCTTCGCGACCACGGTCAGGGAGCGGTTCCCCGGTGTCGAACTGCACGCGAGCACGCAGCTGAACACACACTCGTCTGACCAGCTCGCGGCGCTGGCTCGCCTCGGCTTTCGCCGGGCGATCCTCGCCCGCGAGCTGAGCCTGCAGGAGATCGCCGCCCTCGACGGCCACGGGCTCGACCTCGAGGTCTTCGTCCACGGCGCGCTCTGCTACGGCTACTCCGGCGACTGCCTGCTCTCGAGCATGGTCGGCGGACGCAGCGGCAACCGCGGCCGCTGTAGCCAGTCGTGTCGCATGCGGTACCGGCTCTCGTCCCGCGAGTCACACGGCGACCAGTCCCTCACGCGCGTGTTGTCGACCTCGGACCTGGCGGCGATCGGCGCGCTGCCCGGGCTGCTCTCGGCCGGGGTCACGTCGTTCAAGATCGAAGGCCGCATGAAGGACGCCGCGTACGTCGGTGTGACCACGGCGGTGTACCGCGAGGCGCTCGACGAAGCCCGTGCCCGTCCCGACGGCTACGTCGTGCGCGCGGGCTGGATGGAGCGCCTCGAGCAATCGTTTTCGCGGTCCTTCACCACGGCCCACCTCGCGGGACGCCACTGGGAGGTGCGCAGCGGGGGTCGCGGCGGCCATCGCGGGGTGCTCGTCGGCCGGGTCGAGCGGGTGGACGACGGGCGCGGCGAGGTCGTGGTGCGACTGTCGAGGCCGGTAGCGGCGGGCGACGTGGTGTACCTCTACACCTCGTTCGGCCAGACCGAGCCGCAGCGCGTGGCGAGGGCCGCTCTGGACCGCCTGGTGCTGACCACACGGGAGCGAGTCTCGCCCAAGGACCGGCTGTTCCGGCTGGCCGCCGGCGACATCGATCAGCTTGCCAATGACCTGGTCGCCGGCCGCGTCCTGCTGCGCCCCATCCCGCTGGCGCTGCGCGTCAGCGGCGCTGCCGGCGAACCCGCGTGCCTCGTCGCGCGTGCGCTCGGCGAGGGCGAGCCGGTGACAGTCATGTCGTCCGTCGCGCTGAAGCCGGCCGACACCGCTGCCCTGAACGACGAACGCCTGCGACGCGCGCTCGGCGCCCTCGGGGGCACCCCGTACGAGCTGAGGGAGTTGGTCAACGACCTGCCTGTAGGGCTCTTCCTCCCGGTCGCCGAGCTGAAGGAGTTGCGGCGGCGGGCCGTGGCGGCGCTCGACGAGCGCCGCGTCGCCGCCCGCCGCCGGCAGCAGGGGGCCGGCGCGTCGGCGATGCTCTCTCCCACACCGGGTGCGGTCGCGGACCGGGCCGCGGAGGCGCCTCAGGACGCGATGTCCCGTTCGCTCGTCGTCCTTCGCTTGCGCCCGGGCCAGACGGCGCCGCCGCTGCCGCGGGAGGTCACGTCGCGGACGACGACGCCCGCGTGGGAAGCGGCCGTCTGCCTCGAGCTGAGCACGGCGGACCCTCTGCGCGCCGTCACGACGGCGCGCGCCGCGGCGCGCGAGGCGGGCGTCTCGCTGCGTTGCCGCCTGCCCGAGGCGCTGTTCGACGCGGACGGGCGATGGCTCGCCGAGGTCCTGGACCTCGGCTGGGACCTCGTCTACGTGCGGGGGCTGGGCGCCCTCACGACGCTGCGTGCACGGGCGCCTCACGCCCCGTTCGCGCTCGAGTACCCCCTTCAGGGGCTCAACGCGGGGACCGCGGTGGTCACGGCCGCTCTCGCCGGCCGTCCCCCCGGCGCCGTCGTGGTCAGCCCCGAGCTCTCGCTCGACGAGATCGGCGCGTTCTCGGCCGAATCGCGCCGTCTCGCGGCGGCCTCGTTCGACGGCGTCGCCCCCGTCCTGGAGGCGCTCGCCTTCGGGCGCCAGCAGGTGCTTGCCGCGCGTGACCAGCTGGGCCGGGCGGAGGGCCTGTACGAGGCGCCCGGCCCGGGCGACGCCCTCGAGCTGCGCCTGGAGGACGCCAAGGGCTATGTGTTCCCGGCGACTGCCGACGCCGCTGGCACGCGCCTGTACAACGCTCGCGTCACGAACCTGGCCGCACATCTCGACGACCTGCGCGCCGTCGGCGTGACCGGCTTCATCGTCGTGCCCGGCGACATGGACGCCGGCGAGCGGCGGGCCTTCGCCGCCGGCGGCCTGCCGGCGCTCGCGCCGTATTCGTCGCGCCAGCGCTTCACGACCGGCCACCTCTTCCGCGGCGTCGCCTGACCTCGCGGCGGGACTCGATTCCTCCCGGCCCGCGCGGCCCGTCGCGCACGGCACGCCCATGGCGCCACGTGGCGGAGTCAGCCCCGTGCCGCGCGGGTTGACGGCAGGGGCGTCTGAGGGTTGATACTGCATTCTTGAACGCCGTCCACGTCAGGAGCCACTCCCGACCATCGACCCAGCGCCCTCCGGCAGCGGCTCCACTCCGCTGCACGACGGCTTTCGCCTACCGCCGCGCTTCACGGACCATCGCTGCACGCTCGTCTCGTGGCCCTGCAGGCAGGACCTCTTCGGGCCCTTGATGGATCGCGCCAAGGACGAGTGGGCCGCGGTCGTCGCCGGCATCGCCGCCGCCGAGTCCGTCACGGTCCTGGCGACGCCGCAGGACGAGACGGAGGCCCGCGCTCGTTGCCCCGCAGCGGACGTCCTCGCCCTGCCGATGAACGACTCCTGGGTCCGCGACAACGGGCCGGTGTTCCTCAGGGACGAGGCCGGCAGGGTCGCGATGGTCCACTTCGGTTTCGACGGCTGGGACCGGGAGTTCGAGCCGTTCGCGCTCGACGCCGAGGTGCCGGCGCACATCGCGCAGGCGTGGGGCGTGCGGCGCTACAAGGCGCCGTTCGTACTCGAGGGCGGCGCCTTCAACACGGATGGGGAAGGAACCGTCCTCACCACCGAGCAGTGCCTGCTGTTCCGACGCAACTACGGCCTCACGCGCGCTCAGAACGAGACGCTGCTGCGCGAGTGGCTGGGCGTCCACACGTTGATTTGGCTCCCCTACGGCCTGCTCGAGGACACGGGCAGGCACACGACGAACGGCCACGTGGACGACGTCGCGCAGTTCGTGGCGCCCGGCGTCGTCGTCGCGCAGACGTGCGCACGGTCGAACCCCAACTATCATCGTCTGCAGGCCAACCTCGAGGTGTTGCGCGGCGCCGTCGATGCGCGGGGCCGGCGGCTCGAGATCGTCGAGATGCCCGTCCTGCCATACGTCCCGGACGTCGGCGCCGGCCTCGACGGCGTGAAAGGACCGGGATCCGACCACCCGATGCCGGCACCCTACGTGAACATGGTGTTCGCCCGCGACACGGTGTTCCTGCCCCAGGTCGGGGCGGCCGGCGAGGACGAGGCGTACGCCCCGGTCGCCGGCCTCCTCCCCCACCGGAAGGTGGTCGGTCTGCCGACGGAGTTCCAGGCGTTCGGAGGCGGCGGATTGGCTTGCATCACCCAGCAGGTGTCGGCCGGCGAGTTCGTTCCCGCCGCCGGCGAGGCGCCGAGGGCAGACTGACGTCGAGGGCCGGCGGGCCGCCCCGTGCTATCATCCGGGGCGGCCGAGCCGGTGGCGCCACGGTCTCGCCGACCCCAGCCGGCCGCCCCACCCGAACACGGAGGCCCTGTGCCCGACCGACGCCTCATCGACGACCTCATGATCGGCGCCGTCGACGTGCTCCCCGAGGGGGCGCTCGAGGAGAAGCTCGCGCTCGCGGAGCGCGAGCGTCGCGCGCTGCGCGTGAAGCTCGGCGTCGACCCGACGGCGCCCGACATCCACCTCGGCCACACGGTCGTCCTCAACAAGCTGCGCCAGTTCCAGGACGCCGGCCATGTGGTCGTGCTCATCATCGGCGACTACACGGCGCGCATCGGCGACCCTTCGGGGCGCTCCAAGACCCGCCCACGGCTTGACGGCGCCGTCATCGATGCCAACGCGAAGACCTATCAGGAGCAGGCGCTGCTCATCCTCGACGCCGACCCGATGAAGCTGGAGGTCCGGTACAACGGCGAGTGGCTCGCCCCGCTCACCATGGAGCAGCTCTTCGAGATCACCGCGACGACGACCGTTGCGCGCATCCTCGAGCGCGACGACTTCGCCAAGCGCTGGGAGGCGCACCAGCCCATCAGCATGCTGGAGATGCTCTACCCGTTCGCCCAGGGCTACGACTCGGTCGCCGTTCGGGCGGACATCGAGATCGGGGGGACCGACCAGGTCTTCAACCTGTTCATGGGCCGTGACCTCCAGCAGTACTTCGGCCAGGCGCCGCAAGCGATCCTGACCCTCGACATCCTGCCGGGCACGGACGGCGTCGAGCGCATGAGCAAGTCGACGGGCAACTACATCGCGGTCAACGAAGATCCGCGCGACGTGTACGGCAAGGTGATGAGCATCCCCGACGCCGTCATGTCGACCTACTACCGGCTGCTCACGAACCATCACGCCGACGAGTTCGCGCGCCTCGAGGCCGATCTTGGGTCAGGCGCCGTGGCGCCGCGCGATGCCAAGGCGCGCCTCGCGCGTGAGATCATCACGCGGCTGCGCGGCGCCGAGGCTGCCGCGGCGGCCGAAGAGCACTTCGACCGCGTCTTCCGCCGCCACGAGGCCGCCGACGACCTGCAGGAAGTGGCCCTGGAACCCAGCGACCTCGAGGGCGACTCGGTGTACCTCCCGCGGGTCATGGAGCGCTGGTTCGGCCTCACCCGTTCGGAGGGGCGCCGGCGCATCGAGCAGGGCGGGGTGTCGCTCGACGGCGAGCCCGTGACCGAGCTCGCGCTGCCCGCCGCCCAGCTCGCCGGCCGGCGCCTCAAGGCCGGCAAGTCGGCCCGGGCGCAGGGAGTCATCCGCGGCCTTTGAGTCGCGACGCGGACGGCGTCGTCGGTGCCGTCGCCGACGTCCGTGCGCCTCGCGTCGCCGCTACGCTCGGCGCAGTCCTGCGTCGCAGGTTGACAGCCTCCCCCATCCGGGTATACTTCCCGAGCGCTTCGAACCAGTCCGCTGACGGCGACGAGTCGCCGCCCATGACGACGAAGCGCGGACTGTTGTACGGCTCGGCACCTCCTGATATAGTAGGTGGTCCACGCCGGGTCGCGAGCGCAGGTACTGACGATCTCTCGACATGACCTGTCAGGGGCAGTGCGCCCCGTGCTGGCGCGACGGTCCGGCGGTGTGCCTACGTGGCACGCGGTCTTTGAAAACTGAACAACGTGAGGAAGCCGGTCGACCGGCCGCCGTCAGGCTGTCGGAACACCGGTGGACGCCAGTGCACCTTGCGCACCCTCGGGTGCGCCAGGTCAACAATGAACCCGTCATGCGGTCGATTGCTGCACCGCCGGCTTCACAGCCGGGGTGGCGACCGCTGACACCCGGGACGGTCCGCCGTCCCGGGACCTTAGAGCTTCAAGCTCTTCTCTATCTTGTCTGTCCCGCGGCTTCGGCCGCGAGCATCAAGTTGTCACGGAGAGTTTGATCCTGGCTCAGGACGAACGCTGGCGGCGTGCTTAACACATGCAAGTCGAGCGAGAAAGCGGCTTCGGCCGTGAGTACAGCGGCGAACGGGTGAGTAACACGTGGGCAACCTGCCCTGGAGACTGGGATAACAGCCCGAAAGGACTGCTAATACCGGATGATGTGCGACCTGCCAAGTGGGTCGCACCAAATGGTAGCCTCGGCTTCTGCTCCGGGATGGGCCCGCGGCGGATTAGCTAGTTGGTGAGGTAACGGCTCACCAAGGCGACGATCCGTAGCTGGTCTGAGAGGACGATC
>DDYF01000011.1:0-54781 GCA_002347645.1 Thermoleophilia bacterium UBA2241
TGCAGTCTAGATATTCACGACTGCATACGCAAGCCGCCAGGACCGTGTCCGGTCCCTACTTGATCCAGAGCTTGTTGAAGTCGATCTGGAGCATCGGGTCCTGGGCGAAGCCGCCGACACGGTTGTTGGTCATGCGGAACACCCGGTAGTAGTAGATCGGGATGCAGGGCGCGTCCTCGAGCATGACCTTCTCGGCCTGCAGGTACAGGTTGCGGCGCTGCGCGTCGTCGGTCGTCTGACGGGCCTCGATGACGAGGTCGTCGAACTCAGGGTTGTTGTAGAACGTGTACATGGTCTGCGACTGCGAGCTGTGGAACAGCGGGTAGAGAAAGTTGTCCATCGACGGGTAGTCGGCGATCCAGCCCATGCGGAAGACCTGCGAGCTCTTGGCGTCGCCCTTCTCGCTCTTGGCGAGCATGTCGAGGAAGGTGCCCCACTCGTAGTTCGAGAGCTCGATGTCGAAGCCGACGGCCTCCCAGCCGGCCTGCAGCACCTCGGCGATCTTCTGATGGCCCTCGTCGGTGTTGTACCAGACCTGCAGGGTGGGCAGGTCGGCGATGCCGGCGACGACTTCCTTGGCCGCCTCGGGGTCGTACGCGTACGGCGACTGACCGGCCTGGTAGCCCGGGATGCCCTCGGGCACGATGCCGGTGGCCGGGATCGAGATGCCCTCGTTCACGACGTTGATGACGTTCTCGGCGTCGGCCGACATGGTGAGCGCCTTGCGGAGCTCGAGGCCCTGCTCGCCGGCCGGAGCGCCCAGGATCGGGTTGTTCATGTTGATGCCGTACCAGTACGTCGAGAGCTCGGGCAGCTTGTTCGCCGTCCACTCGCCGCTCGCGACCTCAGGCATGGCCTCGGCCACGGCGATCTGCCCCGGAGGCACAGAGCTGTAGTCGATGGTGCCCTTCTGGAACTCGAGCCACTGCGTCGAGGACTCGGGGATGATCTGGCAATTGACCTCGTCGACGTACGCCGCGTTCTCGGTGTCCCAGTAGTCCGGGTTCTTCACGAGGGTGATGTAGCGGTTGTTCTTCCACTCCTTCACCACGAAGGGGCCCGTGCCGACCGGCGCGCGGTTGAACTTCTTGGCGCCGATCTTCTCGATGTACTCCACAGGCGTGACCGAGGCGACGGGATGGCCGAGGGTCTGCGCGAACTCGGCGAACGGGTAGCGCAGCGTCACCTCGAGGGTGTAGTCGTCGATCGCCTTGACGCCGGTGAGGCCGTCCTTGCCCTCCCAGTAGCCGCTGTCGGTGCAGCCCTGGATGGGAGCGAGGACGTACGACGTGTAGGACCCGTTGTCGGGGTCGGTCGAGCGGTTCCACGAGTCGACGAAGTCCTGCGCCACGACCTCGCGGCTGACCGGGGCGGCGAACATGACGCCCTGGCGCAGCTTGAACGTGTAGACGCTCGCGTCCTCGTTGGCCTCCCAGCTCTCGGCGAGCTTGGGCACGGCCTGCATGCCGCCGGTCTCGTCGAGCTCGTAGGCGACGAGCCCTTCGAGGCAGTTGTGGGCGACCTGCCAGCCTTCGCTCTCCTGCACGCCGACGGCGTCGATGGCCACCGGGTTGGCACTCATCGCGAAGTTGTAGACACCGCCCGCCTTGGGTGTGCCTTCGTCGCCGTTCTCGGTCGTCGCCTCTTCCTCGCCGCAAGCGGCGAAGACGAGGCCGGCGACAACGAGCAGCATGGCGAGCACCAGCAGGCCCCGCCACTTCATCCTGAGCTTAATCAATTTGACCTCCTTCGAGAGTCAACGCTGTCTCCTGTCTCCCGGGCTGCGTCACACACGGTATGCCGCCCCGCGACGCGCGCCCTTCCAGCTCTATCCCCTACCGTCCAGCACCTCCCATGAAAAAGTCCCCAGTGATGTCGAGGTCCGTTGTGACAGTGGCCCGTGACACCAGCGGCCACCGCGCGCACCACGTACGCGCGCCCCGAACTGCGGGCGGTCGCCCACACGCCGCTTCAGCCCAAGCGGCTTCAGCCCAATCTCCACGCGAGCAGGAAGGTCGTCGCGAAGAACAGGACGCCGGTGATGACCGTGTAGCGCGTCAGGTTGCGCTCCATCACGCTCGCCTGCGAGGCGAACGAGAACCCGGTCGTGCTGGCCATGCCGGCATCCTTGCCGGAGTGCATGAGGATGAGGCCGATGAGCGCGAGGCTCACGACCAGATGGGCGACGACGAGGACGGCGTTCAACACTCGGGATCCCCCCCCTACCGGCGGGTCGATTGACCTTTACCACGCATACGAGCATAGCATTGTTGCATTTTCGGCCGCCGGGCACAACGCCCGGACAAGGGAAGCCCTTCAGGCTCCCGGCTCGAGCAGGCAGATCCCGGTCATCTCGGCGGGCGGCGACAGGCCGAGCAGGCGCAGGATCGTCGGGCCGAGGTCGCACAACCGCCCGCCGTCGCGCACGCGCACGCCGTGCACCGTCGCCACGAACGGCACCAGGTTGGTGCTGTGCGCGGTGTTCGGGCTGGCGTCCGGCTCGAGCATGTTGTCGGCGTTGCCGTGGTCGGCGGTCACCAGACACGCGCCGCCGCGGGCGGTCGCGGCCTCGACGACCCTGCCGAGGCAGGTGTCGACCGCCTCGACCGCCTTCACGGCGGCCTCGAGCACGCCGCTGTGGCCGACCATGTCGGCGTTGGCGTAGTTCACGACGACGAAGTCGGCCTCATCGCTCTCGAGCCGGCGCACGAGCTCGTCGGTCACCTCGTAGGCGCTCATCTCAGGCTTGTGGTCGTATGTGGGCACGTCACGGGGGCTGGGGACGAGGATGCGCGTCTCGCCGGGGTACTCCTGCTCCACCCCCCCGTTGAAGAAGAACGTCACGTGCGCGTACTTCTCGGTCTCGGCGATGTGCAGTTGCCGCAGGCCGGCGTCCGACAAGACCTGCGCCAGCACGTTCGTCGGGCGCTGGGGCGCGAAGGCCACGGGCAGCGGGAACTCCTTCTTGTACTGCGTCATTGTCACGAAGTCGACGGCCGGCGGCGCCGGGCCGCGGTCGAACCCCGCGAAGTCCGTCTCGAAGAAGGCGCGCGTGAGCTGGCGGGCGCGGTCTGGACGGAAGTTGAAGAAGAGACAGACGTCACCCGTGCGCACGCGCGAGTCGACTTCTGGCGCCACGACCGTGGGCCGCACGAACTCGTCTGTCTCGCCGCGCGCGTACGCCGCCTGGACGGCCGCCTGGGCGTCGGCGGCGTAGAAGCCCTCAGCGTGGACGAGGGCGTCCCAGGCAAGCCTGGTGCGCTCCCAGCGCGTGTCGCGGTCCATGGCGTAGTACCGCCCGCTCACCACGCCGTACCGCCCCACACCGAGCTCGGCCATGGTCGCCTGGACCCCCGCGAGATAAGCGGGGGCGCTCTGCGGCGGCGTGTCGCGACCGTCAAGGAAGGCGTGCACGACCACGTCGCGCACGCCCTCGCGCCGGGCGAGTTCGAGGCAAGCCTTGAGATGGCCCATGTCGCTGTGCACGCCGCCGCCCGACACCAGGCCCATGAGGTGGAGCCTGCTGCCGCGGCCGGCCGCCTTCGCCATGGCCTGGACGAGCACGCGGTTCGCGAAGAACGAGCCGTCCTCGATCGCCTTCGTGATCCGTGTCAGGTCCTGATAGACCACCCGCCCCGCGCCGATGTTCAGGTGCCCGACCTCGGAGTTGCCCATCTGCCCCACGGGCAGGCCGACGGCCTCACCGGACGCGTCGAGCGTGCCGTGCGGGTACACGGCCCAGAGACGGTCGAAGACCGGGGTGTCAGCCAGGGTGACAGCATTGCCGGGGCCGGGCGGAGCGTGGCCCCAGCCGTCCATGACCACGAGAACGACGGGACGGAACGCCCGCCCGGCCGGCGAGAGCGACGGGTCGGGCGCCGCCGTCACGCGGGCTCCACGAAGCGCACGATCCTCGCGAACTCCTGCGGGTCGAGGCTCGCCCCGCCGACCAGCACGCCGTCGATGTCGGGCTGCGCCATGAGGGCGTCGATGTTCGCCGCCTTGACACTGCCGCCGTACAGGATGCGGACGTCGTCGGCGGCCGCGCCGAAGCGCTCGCGCAGACGCCGGCGGACGAAGGCGACGATCTCCTGGGCGGTCTCCGGGGTGGCCGTCCTGCCCGTGCCGATCGCCCAGATGGGCTCGTAGGCGATCGCCAGAGCGGCGAGCTCGGCGACGCCGACCTCGGCGAGGTCGGCGTCGATCTGGCCGCCCACCTTGCTCTCGGTGTGCCCCGCCTCGCGTTCATCGAGGGTCTCTCCGCAACA
Source organism: Thermoleophilia bacterium UBA2241 (assembly GCA_002347645.1). Taxonomy (GTDB): domain Bacteria; phylum Actinomycetota; class Thermoleophilia; order UBA2241; family UBA2241; genus UBA2241. The sequence continues at coordinate 4,269 of DDYF01000011.1, forward strand.
CAGCACCGGCGTGAGGCCGCCGTCGAGGGCGGCGCGCACCTTACGGGCCAGGTCGGCGTCGTTCTCGGCGAAGTACTGGCGCCGCTCGGAGTGCCCCAGGATCACGTGCGTGACGCCGAGCTCCGCGAGCATCGCCGGGGCGAGCTCGCCCGTGTAGGCGCCCTCGGCAGCGTAGTGCATGGTCTGGGCGCCGACACGCACGACGCTGCCGGCCGTCGCCGCCACCGCCGTCTCGAGACACACCGCGGGCGGGCAGAGCAGCACGTCGCGGTCGTCGACGCCGGCCACGAGGGGCACGAAGGCATCGAAGAACGCCCTCGTCTCGGGACGCGTCTTGTACATCTTCCAGTTGCCCGCCATGAGCGGGCGCCGGCCGCCGGCCATCGTCACTCCTCCTCCAAGAGGGCGGCGACGCCGGGCAGCGTCTTGCCCTCGATGAACTCCATGGACGCGCCGCCTCCGGTCGAGACGTGCGCGATGCCGTCCTCGAGCCCGAACCGGCGGACCGCGCTGACCGTGTCGCCGCCGCCGACGACGGTGACGGCACCGCTCGCGGCGATCGCCTCGCCGAGTGCCCTGGTGCCGGCGGCGAACTCGTCCACCTCGAAGAGGCCCATCGGCCCGTTCCAGAAGATGGTCCCGGCGTCGCGTACCCGCGCGGCGAACGCCGCGACCGTGGCCGGGCCGACGTCGAGCCCCATCTGGTCCGCCGGCATGGCGTCGGCGGGCACGACGCTGGCGGATACCCCCGCCTCGGCCGCGGGCGCGACGACGATGTCGATCGGCAGTTCGAAGGCGCAACCGCCGGCGCGCGCCTTGCCGGCGATCGCGCCGGCGGCGTCCAGCCCCTCGACGTCGAGCTTGGACGTGCCGACCTCGCGCCCCGCCGCCTTGAAGAAGGCGAAGCACATGGCACCGCCCACGAGGACGGCGTCGGCGGTGTCGAGCATCTTCTCGATGACCCCGATCTTGTCCGAGACCTTGGCGCCGCCAAGGACGACGACGAAGGGCCGCGCGGGGTCGCTCAGCAGCTTCCCGAGCATCGAGAGCTCGCGCATCATGAGAAGACCGGCCACCGCCGGCAGCAGGTGGGCGACACCCTCCGTGGACGCGTGCGCCCGGTGCGCGGTGCCGAACGCGTCGTTGACGAAGACGTCGCCGAGGGCGGCGAGCTGGGCCGCGAAGGCGGGGTCGTTGGCCGTCTCCTCGGCGTGGAAGCGAAGGTTCTCGAGCAGCAGGACGGCTCCCGGTGCCAGCGCCGCGGCGGCCGCCTCGGCCTCGGGGCCGACGCAGTCGGCGGTGCTCGCCACCGGCCGCCCGAGCAGCTCGCTGAGGCGCGCCGCCACGGGCGCCATCCGCAGGCCCTCGACCACCTGGCCCTTGGGACGGCCCAGGTGCGAGGCGAGCACCACCGGGCACCCTTGGCCGATGAGGTACTGGATCGTCGGCAGCGCCGCCCTGATGCGGGTGTCGTCGGCGACGCGGCCGCCGTCGAGCGGCACGTTGAAGTCGACGCGCACCAGCGCGCGCCTGCCCGCCAGCGGGTAGTCCGACACTGAACGCTTCATGACGCGCATGCCCTCCTTGGCTTCACTCGCTCCATCCGCCTGCGGTCAGAGGACCATCTGGACGAGCTCGACCAGCCGGCAGGAGTATCCCCACTCGTTGTCGTACCAGGCCACGCACTTGACGAGCGTGCCCTTCGCCATCGTCAGCGCGGGGTCGAAGATCGACGAGTGGCTGTTGCCGACGATGTCGATGCTCACGATCGGGTCCTCCTGGTACTGCAGGATGCCCTTCATCGGACCCTCGGCGGCGGCCTTCATGGCCGCGTTGACCTCGTCGGCGGTAACCTCCGTCTTGAGCTCGACGACGAGGTCCGTGGCCGAGCCGTCGGGGGTCGGCACGCGCAGCGCGAACCCGTCGAGCCTGCCCTCAAGCTCGGGGATGACCAGCGAGACGGCGCGCGCCGCGCCCGTCGTGGTAGGGATGATGGACGCCGCCGCGGCGCGCGCCCGGCGCAGGTCCTTGTGCGGGAAGTCGAGCAGCTTCTGGTCGTTGGTGTAGGCGTGGACGGTGGTCATGAACCCCTTCTCCACGCCGAAGTTGTCGACCAGCACCTTGGCCATCGGCGCCAGGCAGTTGGTGGTACAGCTGGCGTTCGAGATGACGTCGTGCTTGGCCCTGTCGTAGGTCTCGTCGTTGACGCCGATCACGATGGTCGCGTCCGGACCCTTGGCCGGCGCCGAGACGATGACCTTCTGCGCGCCGGCCTCCAGGTGCTTGGCGGCGTCGGCCCGCTCGGTGAATCGGCCGGTCGACTCGATCACCACATCGGCCCCCAGCTCCCGCCACGGGAGCTTGCCGGGGTCGGTCTCGCCGGTGACGCGCACGCGCGTGCCGTCGATCACCAGCCCCTCGCCGTCGACCGCGACCTCGCCGTTGAACACGCCGTGCACGGAGTCGTACTTGAACAGGTGCCCCAGCGTCCTCACGTCGGCAAGGTCGTTGATGCCCACGAACTCGACGTCGGCCTTCTCGCGCAGCGCCGCCCTGATGACGAGGCGGCCGATGCGGCCGAACCCGTTGACGCCAACTCGTACGGTCATGGGGACCTCCCGATAGTCGCGTTGCTAGTGCGTGTCGGCCATCGTGGGCTGGACCACGGTGGGGACACGTCCAAGGAAGATGTTACCCGTGCGACCGTCGATGGACAGCCAGTCACCGGGATGGAGTCCATGGCCGGCGAGCCGTGCGATGCCGTCCTTCTCGGAGACCTCGAGGTCCATGCAGTCGACGACGGCTGTCTTGCCCAGGCGTTTCGCCGTCACGGCGGCGTGCGACGTGGCCCCGCCGCGCGCCGTCAGAATGCCGTCGACGCGCGTGATGATGTCGATGTCTTCGGGGACGGTGTCCGGGCGCAGGAGCACGATGTCGTCGCCCGGGGCCTCCTTTGAGAGCCGGTCGATCTGCGCGGCGTCGATGGCCACCCGGCCCGCGTACGCACCTCCGGCCACGCCCACCCCCACGGCGACGGGGGGCACGTACTTCGGGGACGCCGTGTCGAAGTAGGCGGCGTCCTTCGCCTTCTCCTGGACGACCGCCCTCTTCTGCAGCACGAAGAGGTCCTCGCCGGCGGGCGACTCGAAGGTGAACTCGATCTCCTGAGGGTCGTACTCGTGCACGTCGACGAGGTCGCGGGCGACGTCCACCAGCCTGCAGTAGATCTCCGGATAATCGTTCTCGAGCGAGTTCCCGGTGCCGTGGTAGGTCGCGCTGCCCAGCCGCTGGCCCTCGGAGATGGGCAGCGGGAAGACGAGGCCTCCGACGAGGTCGTCGCCCTGGCAGCGCACCGCGTAGTCGCCGAAGAGACGCACCTGCCGGCTGTACGGCTCGAGCGGGTTGTTCGTGAAGGTGACCCCCGAGCCCGACTCGCGACTCAGGTTGCCGAAGACCATGCGCTGCACGACCACGGCCGTGCCCCACTCCTCGGCGAGCCCGATGTACTGCCGGTAGAGACGCGCCTGCGGCGCATCCCATGACTGGAGCACCTTGACGATGCACGCGACCACCTGGGAGAACGGGTCGTCGATAAAGGCGACCCCTTCGCCGTGGGCGCGTTCCTTGTAGGCGAAGGCGAGCTCGCGCATCTGGTCGGCCGAGAAGTCCAGCTTCTGCGCCACGCCGTACCGCCGCTTGAACTCGTTCATGATGCCGTCGAAGACGTCACGCTGGATGCCCGCCGACATGGCCCAGGACTGCAGGAACCTCCGGTAGCCGTCCCAGGCCGCCCACTCGTACTTGGGCCGCCGGGCGAGCGAAGCCGCGAGCTCGTCGTTGAGACCCACGTTGACGAACGTCGTCATGAGCCCCGGCATGGAGACCGCCGCCCCCGACCGGATCGAGAGGAGGAGAGGGCGCGCGGGGTCGCCGAGACGCATGCGCACCTGCCGCTCGAGACCGGCGAGCGCCGTACGGATGCGCGCGATCGTGTCGTCGTACAGCGGGCGATAGGCCATGGCCGGCCACGCGCCAAAGAGCTCCGTCGTCAGTATGAAGCCCTGCGGCACGTTGTACCCGTACGACGCCATCTGCTTGAGGCCGAGCCCCTTGAAGCCCAGCGTCATCTGGTCGTCGGTGCCGGGGCGCGGCTTGTGAAGCGGCGAGACGAGGCGTTCGGGGTCATAGTTCATCATGCGCGTGAGCGCGCGGCTGTCGAGCCGCCCGCTCAACATCGAGATCTGGTGGAGCGCGGCTCCCACGTAGCGGTCGAGTGCCTGAAGGCCGACCGCCGAAACGAGGACCTCGCGGAGCACCATCTCGGCCACGGCGTCGACCGGCATGGCGCGCGCCTCGCATTGGCGGGGGTCATTGACGAGGACGGTGTGCAGGACCTGCTCGTGGCTGAGGACGGCCGTGGCCGAGAGCTCCGTCACGCTGTGGACCAGGAACTGGAACATGTTCTGGTACTGCCTGAAGGTGAAGTTGCGACTGGCGAACGTCGCCTCGAGCATGCTGAGGTTGGCGCTGAGGTCGCTCGAGTCGATGCCATCGACGGCGAGGGCGCGCTCGAACAGCCTGACCGCCCTCGCCTTACGGCGCAGCGAGTAGCGGTTGACGTACGGTTCGACGCTCTCCTCGACCAGGTCCTCGAGGAGACGGCCCACGAGCTTCTCGACGCGGAAGGACAGCCCGAGGGCGTCGAACTTCGGCTCGCTGTAGTTCCCGTAGATCGACGGGATGCCGGCGGCGATGTGACGCTTCTGGTAGATGTTCTCGGTCGCCGCCGAAGGCCGCGAGCGCAGGATGATCGTCTTGAGCTCCTCGAGCACGGTGAGCCCCGCGTCGAGCAGCCGGTCGCGGGCCGCCGGCGAGGGGCGTGCCTGCCACTTCGTCAGGGCACGCCCGAACCGCTGCCGCGTCCTCGCCCCCAGTCGGAGGTGGCGGTCGACTGCTTCCCCGACGTCGTCGACCGAGAGCGAGTACTTGTGCGCCACCAGCTGATAGGTGCGCACCAGCAGCGCGACGCGGCGGCGGTCGATGTCGGTCGTCGATCCGGGGCCCGCAGCGACGCCGGCGAGCTCCGTCTCGAGCGCCCCCGGCGACATCGTCAACAGCGCATCGAGAAGGCCCTCGACCTCCGACGCGGCGAGCTGCGACTCAGCCTCGTCGCCGGCGCCGCGCGCCCGGGACCTGCGACGCGTTCGGCCACGCGGGACGTCGCTCGCGACGTCACGAGCTGCGAGGCGCTTCTGCAACGCGCACAGCGCGGCGTGAGGCCCTGCCGCCCATTCCGGCTCGCCGCGCACCGTCTCCAGCGCGTTCGCCGAGACGTAGGGCGCCAGGCCCGAAGGATCGAGCGTCGCCCAGTAGCGCAGCACCGCGCGGCTGAACCCTATCAGCCGGTTCGACGACTCCGCGTGCGATTGCTTCCGCAGGAAGTGCATGAGGGAGTCGCGGCGCGCGCAGATCTCGTCGATCTCGGTCGACACGGCGCGCAGCTCACCCTCGGCGCCGACCTCGTTGAAGTACACGGGCAGGGTGCGCAGGAGCTGCTTGGCGACGAAGTAGATCGGCCGGATGTCGGCGTTCAGGAAGCGCGTCACGTCACGCTGGAAGAGGTCGGTGTCGGCGATGTACACGCCGCCCAGACGAAGCTGGACATTGAGCGCCGCCGCCAGTCGTTCGAACAGCGCGGGGTTCGACTCGATGATGTGCATCCAGCAGCGGATCTTGGGCAGGTGATACGGGTTGACGACGATCTCCCACTCGTCGGTCGCGCCCTGGATCTCCGGGTACTGGAAGCGCCAGTAGAGGATGTCCTCGATGAGGCGATCGGCGGCCTTGACGTTGCCCGCCTCCCCGATCGCCACGCCGATGGCCTCGTAGCACTGGTAGCGCATGAGCAGGAACACGGTGCTGCGGTCACGGAAGAACGCGGTGAGGCGCGTCAGGATGCGCTCGGCGTCGGTGTGCCGCTCGGGACGCATCATCTCCTTGACCACGTCGAGGAGGTCGGCCATGACCTCCTTCTGGCGGTAGCCGAGCGTCGTGTCCTTGAGCAGGAACAGGCACACGGCGAACCGATCCTCGAGGTTCTCGACGCGGAAGAGCTGGTCGATGCCACGCTCGAGGAGATCCGACAACAACGGGAACTCGGCCGATGTGAGGCGCTCGCCAGTGGCGTCCTCGACACCCTCGAGCAGGGTCGCCACGCGGTCTTTCGCCAGGAAGGAAAAGCGGTCGGCGACCACGTTCGGCTCAGTCAGCCCGTCGGCCTGCCCCGCCGCCCAACCGGGCACGTCGAGGTTGTCGCGCACGCGCCGGTAGCTAGCCCGGAGCACATGCCGGTACAGCTCGACGTAGACCGGCCCAGGTCCCGTCCTGCCGGCCGTGCGCATCACGACGTTGCGCAGGAGGACGTCGCGCTCGAGGAAGGCGTCGAGGTGCGCGGGCAGCATGCCGATCAGCGCCCGGCCGGCAGTCTCGAGGGTGTCGTCGTACGCGTGGCCGTGGCGCCCGTCGAGCGCCTGCCCGCACCACTGGAGGAGGCTGCGCAGCAGGAGCGAGAACTGCTCGTGACTGAGCTTGCCGTCCAGCAGCCCCACGACCAGCTCGGCGAGCAGGCCGAAGTGCGCCCGACGGTCGTCCGTGCGCTCGAAGTAGGGCCAGTTGCGCAGCAGGACGGCTTGAAAACCCTCCACGAGCAGGTCCGCGTTGCGATACGTGTGGAAGTACTCGCGCAGCGTCTCGGTCAGCGAGGCGCGCACGCCGTGGAGACCCTCGACCGCCGCGAGCAGCGGCAGGTAGCGGTCGGGAACGACCACCTCCTGCGCGGTGCTGGCGATGTTGGCGCGCAGGGCGTCGGAGTCGATGGGTGTGGACGAGGACCTCACGGCGGACCTCATGATACCCCGCCGGCCCTCCGGGCGGCGGCGGCGCGAGCGGCGACGGCGGTCCCACTCCGAAGCCGAGCAGTCGGGCCCCGCGGGTTGGCCAATCCGGCAGAGGTCACGCCGGCAGGCGTGCGCTAAGATGGCCGCTATCGAGCGACGCGTGCCGGCGGCGGCACGCTGACACAGGAGGGGACCGCAGGCTATGAGCGCGCAACGCACAGTGGGGATCAACGGCCTTGGCCGCATCGGCAAGCTCACGCTGTGGCATCACCTCGGGCACGACGATTTCGACCGCATCGTCATCAACCTGGGCCGGCAGGTCGGCACGTCTCTGGACGCGCTGGCGCAGTACATCGCCAAGGACACCACGTACGGCCCGCTCCACCGCTTCCTGCACGGACAGTCCGGCGTCCGCGACGTCAGGGTCGTCGACGAGGAGCGCGGGCTCATGACCGCCCACGGCAAGGAACTCGTGATCCTGCGCGAGGCCCGCAACCCGAAGGACATCGCGTGGCGCGACAACGGTGTCGCCCTCGTCGTCGAGTGCACCGGCACCTTCCGCGACCCCCACGCGGAGCCGGACGACGCCAAGGGCTCCATCCGCGGCCACCTCGCCGGGGGCGCCCGGGTGGTCGTCAACAGCTCGCCGTTCAAAAGCAAGAAGAAGGGCGTCGGCCTGCCGGACGACGCCGGCCTCTTCATCAACGGCATCAACGAGTTCGAGTTCGACCCGGCGAAGCACAAGGTGGTGTCCGCGGCGTCGTGCACGACCACGGCGCTGGCACACATGATGCGGCCGCTGCTCGAGCGCGATCTCACGAAGAACATGATCACCGCCGGCATGAGCACCGTCCACGCCGTGACGCCCTCGCAGCCGGTGCTCGACGCCGTGCCCAAGGCGGGCGCCACCGACCTGCGCAAGAGCCGCGGCGCCATCGGCAACGTCGTCCTCACGTCCACCAACGCGGCCGCCGCGCTGGAGCTCGTCATGCCGGAGATCGCGCGCATCGGCTTCATGGCTGACTCGGTCCGCATCCCGACCAATACCGTCAGCCTCATCATCCTCAACGTGACCTTCCAGAGCGAGGCGCTCCCCGACGGGACCGTGACGGTAGGTCGCGAAGCCATCAACGCGATCTATCGCGAGGCCGGCGAGGGCGAGGCACGCGGCCTACTCAAATACACCGAAGAGCAGAACGTCTCGGCCGACTTGGCCGGCGAGGACGCGGCCGTCGTGATCGAGGCGGCCGAGACACACTCGCGCACCGGCTTCATGGACCTTCAGGTGCCGGCCGGGCCGTCGGGCGTGCCCGGCGACCCCGTGCGGATCCCCCTCACCCACGTCAAGATCTTCGGCTGGTACGACAACGAGATGGGGAGCTACACGCATCGCCTCGCCGAGCTCACCGCTCACGTGGCCAAGAGCATGTGACGGCGGGGCCGCCGTGCGCCGGCGCCGGCGGTCCGGTCGAGAACGCGAAGGGGCGGGCATGGGCCCGCCCCTTCGCGTTCTACGTCCCGACCTCCCCCGCCGCTCGGTCCATCAGCTCGCGCAAGCGGTGATTGAGCGCCGATTTCGTCAGCGGCGGATCGGCCGCGGCGGCCAGCTCCGATAGGCTGAAGAAGGGGTAGTGCAGCCGGAGCTCGGCTGCCTCGCGTACCGCCGCAGGGAGCGATTCCCATGCGGGCGAAGCCTTGAGGCGCCGCGCGGCGGCCGCCTGGCGCTCGCCGGCGGCCGCCGCGCGGCGCGCGTTCGCCTCGTCGCAGTTGGCGAGCCGGTTCGCGCGCCCCCGCATCTCGCCCAGCACCGCGTGCTCCTCCCAGCGCAGACGGGCGTCGTGCGCGCCGAGGACGGCGAGGAGGTCGGCCGCCGTGACGGAGCGCTTGCTGTAGACCCCGACATTCCGCCCGCGCTCGGTGAGGCTGAACTCGAGGCCGAGACGGGCGACAAGGCGCACTACCTGCACCGCCATGTCGCCGTCCTCCAGCGTGAACTCGGTGTGCACGGCGGCTCCCGGCGCGGAGACCATCCCGCATCCCAGGAAGAGCCCGCGGAGAAAGGCGACGAGGCAGCAGCGGCGCTCGACCACCCGGAGCGGCACGGTCATCTGCACGCCCAGCGTGTCGGTCAGCACGCCGACCTCGTTCAGCAGCTGCAGGCCGCGGTCCCCGGCCAAAACGACCTCGAAGCGGCGGCCGGCGGGAGCACAGCTCACCGTCCGTACCTCGCTCTCGACGCCGAACGGCTTGAGAAGGGCCAGGGAGTGGCGCGTCACCGCCGGCAGCGAGGCGGTCAATCGCACGGCGAGCTGGCCGCCGGAACCCATCGCGAACGTGCCGGCCCCGAACAGCAGGCCGGAGAGCTGCGCCCGGCGGCAGTGACCGGCCGTCGGCACGATCGCCGCCAACTCCCGCTTGACCTCGCGGGTGAACGACACCTCCGTCGCCTCAGTTCAGGATGCGCAGCAGCGCAGCCGTCAGCGCCGCGGAGTCGTGCCGCACGAAGTCCGCGGCCGCGGCGAGCGGCGCACGGATCACCCTGACACCCATCGCCTGGAGGCGCTCTTCGTCGACCACGACGGGCGCCGAACCGGCGCGCTCGTAGACGCGTGCCGGCTCACCGGTGACGGGTGCGTCGTTGACGAGCACGACGTCGACCGTCCCGGCCATGCCGTGCCGGTAGAGGGCCTCGAGGTGATCGGCGGCCGTGTAGCCGTCGGTCTCCCCCGGCTGGGTCATGACGTTGCATACGTAGACGACCCAGGCGCGGGTTCGTTCGACGGCCTCGCGCACGGCCGGGATGAGGAGGTTCGGCACGACGCTCGTGTACAGGCTGCCGGGGCCGAGCACGACCATGTCGGCGTGGAGCACGGCGTCGACGGCCTGCGGCAGCGCCTGTGGCCCCTCGGGCGTCAGCCACACGCGGCGCGGCACCCTGTCCCCGGTGGTGATCGTGCTCTGGCCACTCACCCGGGCGCCGTCCGCGAACTGGGCGTGCAGGACCACGTCGTCGAGCGTGGCCGGCAGCACCCTGCCGCGCACCTTGAGCACCTGTGTGGACTCCCACACCGCGCGTTCGAAGTCGCCCGTCACCTCGGCGAGAGCCGCCACGAAGAGGTTACCGAAGCTGTGTCCCTCGAGCCCCCCGTCGGCGAAGCGATACTGGAAGAGACGACTCATGAGCGACTCGTCGTCCGCCAGAGCCACGAGGCAGTTACGGATGTCGCCGGGCGGCGGCAGCCCCATCTCGCGCCGCAGGCGGCCGGAGCTGCCGCCGTCGTCGGCCATCGTGACGACGGCGGTGATGTTGCTGGTCTCGGCCTTGAGGCCGCTGAGCAGCGCGGCGAGGCCGTGGCCCCCGCCGATCGCCGCGATGCGCGGCCCGCGGGCGAGCTTCGTGCCGGCGCGGATCTCGCTCGCCGTCTCCGGGTTGGTCCGCCGCCAGCGGAGGGCCCGTCGGGCGCCGACCGCGAGCGCGACGACCCCCAGGACGACCCCGTCGGCGGCGAGCACTCCCACCGCGTACGGCCGCTCCACGAACGACCCCCATCCCAGACCCCTCAGGAGGTCGTCGGACCACAGCGCGCCGGCGAGCACGAGCAGCGCGTAGACGAGCAGGACGGCCCCGGCCGCGGCGAGGGCGAGCCAGCGCTTCAGCCCGATGCCCGGGTAGAACCAGTCGACGTGAGGCAGCGCCATCGCGGGCTCAGCGCCCCGGCACGGCGCGGCCACAGCCGTGGTACCGCCGGCTCATACGTCCCTCGCGAGGTCGCGGTGGCGCACCACGGTGTAGTAACCCTGCTTCTCGTAGCGCTCGCCGATGAGCTCGGCGACGACCACCGAGCGGTGATGCCCGCCGGTGCAGCCGACCCCGATCGTCAGATGGGCTTTCCCCTCCGCCGCGTACCTCGGGAACAGGAAGTCGAGCAGCGCCAGCAAGCGCTCCAGGTACTCGGCGGTGTCGGGCGAACCCATGACGAACCCGCGCACTTGTGCGTCGAGACCGGTGAGCGGGCGCAGCCGCAAGTCGTAGTGCGGGTTCGGCAGGAAGCGCACGTCGAAGAGCAGGTCGGCGTCGATCGGGATGCCGTACTTGTAGCCGAAGGACACCACAGCGAACACGATGTTGGTGCGGCGCGAATGCTGGATGATGTCCTTGTTGAGCCGCGCCTTGAGCTCGTGGATCGAGGTGTCGCTGGTGTCGACGACGAGCGTGGCACGCTCGCGCAGGGGCGCGAGCAGACGGCGTTCGCGACGGATGCCGTCGATGACGCTGCCACCCTCCGCCGCGGGATGCCGGCGGCGCGTCTCCTTGAAGCGCCGCACCAGCGCCTCGTTGGACGCCTCGAGGAACACGAGCGTGTGCTCCACCCCGCGTTCGTGGAGCTCGTCGAGGAGTTGCTCGAGGCGGCCGAAGTACTCGCCTCCGCGTACGTCGCTGACGATGGCCACGCGGTCGACCTTGCTGCCCTCGCGGCGGAACAGGTCGACGAGCGTGGGCACCAACTCGGGCGGCAGGTTGTCCACGCAGAAGTAGCCGGCGTCCTCGAACGAGTCGATGGCCTGCGACTTCCCCGCGCCCGAGAGGCCGGTGATGATCACGAACTGCAGGGCGTCAGTCACCGCTGGCCTCGCCCGGTCATCACGACCTTCGTCGCGCCGCGTCGCAGGGTGCCTTCGAGCTCCAGAAGACGGGTCTTCCACGTGGGGTCCTCCCCGTACAGACCGGGTCTGCCGTCGTTCTTGATGACGCGGTGACACGGCAGGATCACCGGCAGGGCATTGTGCGACATCGCCGTGCCGACGGCACGATAGGCATTCGGCCGCCCGGCGGCGTGAGCCAGGTCGCGGTAGCTCACCGCGTGCCCGTACGGGACCTGAGCGAGTGCCGCGTACACGTCGGTCTCGAACGCCGTGAAGCCACGCGCCCTGCAATGGGCCCGCACGTCGAGGTCGAAGCTCACCGGCTCGCCGGCGAAGTAGCGCTCGACACGCGCGACCCACTCCCGCTGGCGGTCGCTCAAGTGGCCCTCATCCGTGCCCTCCGGACGAGTGCGCCCGGGCTCCGGCAGGTCCAGCTCGAGCGGCACGTCGCCGCTGAAGCCGAGTCGTCCGACCCCGTACGGGGTGTCGAACCAGGTCTCGCGTCGTGAGGCGGGCGGGGCCTGACCCGCACGCCCGCCCTCACCCTGCCTTGTGGAGGTGCGCATAGATGTCCCTCGCCACCTTTCGCGGAAGGCCGGGCACCCGCTCGAGCTCCTCTCGCGAGGCCCCGAGAAAGCGCTCCGGCGTGCCGAAGTGCTCGAGTATCTTACGCCGCCTGACCGGGCCGACCTGTGGGAGGCCCTCGAAGATGGTCGCCTGGCGTAGGCCGGCTTCGCGGCGCCGGCGATGGAAGGTGATCGCGAACCGGTGCGCCTCGTCGCGGATGCGCTGCAGGAGCAGCGAGGCCAGGTCGTCCTCGGGGAGCGGCAGCGGGTCGGCGCGGCCGGGGACGAACACCTCTTCGCGCTGCTTGGCCAGGCCGATGGCCGGAAGATCGACACCAACCTCGCGCATGGCCTGAAGGGCCGCACTCAGCTGTCCCTTGCCGCCGTCGACCACGATCAGGCTCGGCCGCGCGGCGAAGCTCTCGTCGTAACCCTCGGCCGCCGCACCCGCGTCCGCCATGCGCGCGAACCGGCGCCGCAGGACCTCGGCCATGGCGGCGAAGTCGTCTTGGCCCTCGAGGTCGCGCAACGTGAACTTGCGGTAGTGCGCCTTCTTGGCGACCCCGCCCTCGAACACGACCATCGACCCGACGACCTGGTCACCGCCGAGGTTCGAGATGTCGTAGCACTCGATACGCAGCGGGAGGTCGGCGAGACCAAGAGCGTCGCGCAGGCGCTCGAGCGCCTCGACCCGCGACTGGCGCCGCCGCCGGATGCGCTCGACCTCGACCTGGCCGGCGAGCTCCGCGTTGCGCTGCGCGAGCGCGAGCAGTCGGCGCTTGGGGCCGCGCTGTGCGCAGCGCACCTCGACGGCGGCGCCGCGACGCGTCCCAAGGACTGCGGCGAGCTCGGCGCCCCCCTCCTGCAGCGGCGCGACGACCAGAGGCGGCACGCCGTTCCCGTCCCAGTAGTACTCGAGGAGGAACTCTTCGAGCACGCCCTGCGAGTCGCGACCGGCCGCATTGTCGAGGTAGAACGTCTGGCGGTCGACGACGGCGCCGTCACGCACGCGGAAGACCTGGGCGTTGGCGCCCGGCTCGCCCTGGTAGAGCCCGACGACGTCGAAGGCCTCGGCACTATCGATGCGCGCCGTCTGGCGCTCGTGCACGTGGCGGACGGCCTCGAGGCGATCGCGCAGCAGGCCCGCTATCTCGAACTCGCGCGCCACGGCCGCCGCGGCCATGGCGTGCTCGATCTCGCGCTCGACGTCACCGAGGCGGCCGCGCAGGAAGTCGACCGCCTGACCGAGGACGGCCATGTACTCCTCGCGGCTGACGCGGCCATCACACGGCGCCAGCGACCGCTTGATGAAGTGCTGCAGACAGGGCGACCCGCTCGAGCGCCCCGGCTTCTCCCCCTTGCACTTGCGGTAGGGAAAGATGCGCCCAACGAGCTCGAGCGTGTCGCGCACCTTGCGCGCGCTCGAGTACGGGCCGAAGTACAGGTTGCCGGGCACGTGGCGACCGCGCATGAAGCGCACCCGCGGCCACTCGTCAGCCATCGTGATCTCGATGTACGGGTAGCTCTTGTCGTCGCGCAGACGGAGGTTGTACGGCGGGCGGTGCTCCTTGATGAAGTTGTCCTCGAGGATGAGGGCTTCGCTCTCGTTCGCCGTCACCACCCATTCGACGTCGCGCGCCCGCGCGACCATCTCAGTGACGCGCCCCGTCGGCGCGGGACCGCCCCTGCGCAGGTAGGACGAGACGCGCTTGCGCAACGCCTTCGCCTTACCGACGTACAGCACCTCCCCGTCGTCGCCCAAGAAGCGGTAGACGCCGGGCTCGTTGGGGATACGGCGCAAGGTCGCGCGCAGGCGCTCGATCGGCTGCTCGCCCCCTCCGTCCTCGGGCCTGTCCGCGGTCGTCACTTCGCGCCCCTCGGCAGTCGCCGGTTCCGGTTGTCGGTGGAGATCAGTGTCGGGAGACTCCATCACCGCGATTGTACCCGCGTCGACCGCGCAACCTCGGAGGCCGCGACAAGGCACGACCAGCGCGCCCGCCGGCGAACGGAGGCGAGGCTAAGCTGCCTGCCTTTCGCCGCCGACACTCTGCGCCAAGCCCATGGCCGCCGCAACGACGACGACGTCCAAGATACTGCGCGTCAGTGCGTCAGCCATGGTCCCGCTCTTCACCAAGCCGATGAACATGTTGAAGATGACCCAGTTCAGTCCCAGGCCGTAGATCATGACGGCTCCGGCCCGCGAGCAGGCACGTCGCACCAGCACGTACCCGATGCCCATCGCACAGCCCAACGCAAAACCCCATGCGACGACCGGCACCGGATACTCCAGCACATGGCTGTCGATGACGCCGCCGTAGCTCAGGAGAAGGCGACTCGTTCCGACGACCAGGGTGAAGAGAAGGACGATAGGAAGCGCATCTCTGTGCACCGGGCGATCCTCGTGACGCGCCTCACCCAGCAGAACACTGACCGTGACACACAGGATGATCGCGGGGACGGCATCGCCCAGCCCGAGAACAGTCTGATACGCGACGAAGTCCAGACCCCACGTCTCAAAGGCATTCGCCTCGAGCATGACCTCCTGCATCCCTACCATGTAGAGCAGCGCGAACGCTGAGCCCAGGAACAGGCCGCTCCGGGTCTTGCCCTGCCGCAGGTTGGCCCTGTTGGCATTGACGACGACCGCACAGTGCGCATACAAGAGGATGAAATAGGACACGGCCACGGCCACGAAGCCGACTTCCTGCACCAGAAATCCGTCGAGAAGGTCCTCGTCGACCTGTGCCGGCAAGACCGCGTGAGCGACGATCGCCAGTGCCGCGCACGCGAGGACCGCGACGAACGAGAGCACGTACTTCCTGGTCAAATCGGCCACTCCTCTCCGCGGAGCCCAGCCCACCAGCATGATCTGCTCGAGCGTCTCCCCCGGAGGACGCGTGCACGGTGTCCACAGGGCAGAGTCTCCCCGACGCTCCCCTGTGACCGCGCACGTCGACCATACCGCCTCGCCCATCGCCAGGGACGACTGTCGTGAGTCGCCGGAACGAGCCGAGACCGCACGTTGAGGACGACACTCGGGGGGTCGACGCTGACGGCGACTTACGGACCGGCCAGCCTGCGGGCTCGGCTCAACCGCCCGGTCGCGGACGCTACGCTGCCAGCTCCTTCACACCCTCATGATAGCAGCGGCCCCGCAGGCGCGCGCGACGCATTCCAGACTCCCCAGACGAGCGGGCAGGCTGCGCGACGCAAGCCGGCGCCTTAGCGGCACCGCCCGAGCGCAGCCGCACGTCAAGCACGAGCGGGCGCGCCGGCGCCGCGGCCCAGCACGCGGCCGAGGAACCGGCCGGTGTGCGAGACGTCGCCCCTGCCGGCGAGGTCCTCGGGCGTGCCGGTGGCCACGACGGCGCCGCCCTCGTCGCCGCCCTCGGGGCCGAGGTCGACGACCCAGTCGGCCGATTTGACGACGTCGAGGTTGTGCTCGATGACGACCACCGTGTTGCCCTGGTCGACGAGGCGCTGCAGCACCTCGAGGAGCTTTTCGATGTCGGCGAAGTGCAGACCTGTGGTGGGCTCGTCGAGGATGTAGAGCGTCCTGCCGGTGGCGATCTTGGAGAGCTCCGCGGCGAGCTTGACGCGTTGGGCTTCGCCGCCCGAGAGCGTGGTCGCGGGTTGGCCGAGCTTGACGTAGCCCAAGCCGACGTCGAGCAGCGTCTGCATGCGTCGCCCGATCCGTGGTACGGGAGCGAAGAAGCCGACGGCCTCTTCGACGCTCATCTCGAGCACCTCGGCGATGTTCTTGCCCTTGTACCAGACCTCGAGCGTGTCGCGGTTGTAGCGCTTGCCGCGGCAGGCCTCACAGGGGACGTAGACGTCGGGCAGGAAGTGCATCTCGATCTTGATCTGGCCGTCGCCCTTGCAGGTCTCGCAGCGCCCGCCCTTGACGTTGAAGCTGAAGCGCCCCGGTTTGTAGCCGCGGAGCTTGCTCTCGGGTGTCTGCGCCAAGAGCTGGCGGATGTGGTCGAAGACGCCGGTGTACGTCGCGGGGTTCGAACGCGGGGTGCGGCCGATGGGCGACTGGTCGATGTCGATGACCTTGTCGAGGAGCTGGGCGCCGTCGATGCCGGCGTGGGCACCGGGGCGCAGCTTGGAGCCGCGGTTGAGGCGCGAGGCCATGCCCTTGAAGAGGATCTCGTTGACCAGCGTGGACTTGCCCGAGCCCGAGACGCCCGTGACGCAGGTGAAGGCGCCGACCGGAAAGCTGACGTCGATGCCGCGCAGGTTGTGCATGCGCGCCCCGCGCACCGTGAACCACTCGACCGGCAGGCGGCGCTGGCCGGGCACGGCGATCTGGCGGCGGCCGGCGAGGAAGTCGCCGGTGAGCGAGCCGGGCGCCTCGACGATCTCGTCCGGCGTGCCCTCGGCGACGACGCGGCCGCCGTGCTCCCCGGCCCCCGGCCCCATGTCGACGATGTGGTCGGCCGAGCGCATCGTCTCTTCGTCGTGCTCGACGACGATGACGGTGTTGCCGACGTCGCGCAGGCGGTGCAGCGTGTCGATGAGGCGCCGGTTGTCGCGCTGGTGCAGGCCGATCGAGGGCTCGTCGAGGATGTAGAGGACACCGACCAGCGCCGAGCCGATCTGTGTCGCCAGGCGGATGCGCTGCGCCTCGCCGCCCGAAAGGGTGGCGGCAGCGCGGCGCAGGTCAAGGTAGCCGACGCCCACGTCGTTGAGAAAGCGCAGGCGCCCGTCGATCTCGCGGATCACGCGGCCGCCGATGAGCCTCTCCGTCTCGCTGAGGTCCAGCGTCTCGAGGAAGCTGACCGCGTCGCGGACGCTGAAGCCGGTGAACTCGTGGATGTTGCGCCCGCCGACCGTGACCGCGAGGCTGGCGGGCTTGAGCCGGGCACCGCCACATTCGGGGCACAGACGGTCGCTCATGTACTCCTCGATACGCTGGCGCACCATCTCGGACTCGGTCTCGGCGTGGCGGCGCTGCAGGTGGGCGAGGATGCCGGGGAAGCGTGCCGTGTAGTGTCGCACGCGCCCCTCGTAGTTGCGGTAGCTCAGCGGGATGCGCGTGCTCCCCGTGCCGTAGAGAAAGAGGTCTCGGTGCTCTTCGGGCAGGTCGTCCCAGGGCGTGTCGAGGTCGACGCCGAAGGTCTCGGCGATCGACTCGATCGCCTGCTCGAGCCAGCCGAACGAGAGCTGCCCGTACGGGAGCAGCGCCCCCTTGGCGATCGAGACGCTCCCATCGGGCACCACGAGGCCGGGGTCGATCTCGCGCGTCGACCCGAGACCGTGACAGGCGGGACAGGCGCCATGAGGGGTGTTGAACGAGAACACGCGGGGCTCGATCTCGGGCAGCGAGATGCCGCAGTGCACGCAGGCGAACTTCTCGCTGAACGTGAGCGTGGGACCGTCGGCGAGCTCGACGTCGACCAGGCCGTCGGCGAGCTGGGCGGCGGTCTCGACGGAGTCGGTGAGCCGCCGCCTCAACCCGTCCTTCATCACCAGACGGTCGACGACAACCGCGATGTCGTGCTTGTACTTCTTGTCGAGGTCGAACTCGCCGTCGAGCTCGCGGACCTGGCCGTCGACCTTCACGCGGGTGAACCCGTCGGCGCGCAACTGCTCGAACATCTTGCCGTACTCGCCCTTGCGCCCGCGCACGAGCGGAGCGACGACGCTGAACCGCGTGCCGGGCTCGAGCTCGCCGACCTGGTCCACGATCTGCTGGACCGACTGCCCGGCGATCGGCCGTCCGCAGTTCGGACAGTGCGGATGACCGATGCGGGCGTAGAGCAGGCGCAGGTAGTCGTAGATCTCGGTGACCGTGCCGACCGTCGAGCGCGGGTTGCGCGAGGTCGTCTTCTGGTCGATGGAGATCGCCGGCGACAGACCCTCTATGGAATCGACGTCGGGCTTGTCCATCTGCCCCAGGAACTGGCGCGCGTAGGAAGAGAGCGACTCGACGTAGCGGCGCTGGCCCTCGGCGTAGATGGTGTCGAAGGCGAGGGACGACTTGCCCGACCCCGAGAGGCCCGTGATGACGATGAAGCGGTCGCGCGGCAGCGTGACCGAGATGTCCTTGAGGTTGTGCTCGCGGGCACCCGTGATGACGATGCTGTCGCTCATGGCGTCAATCGATGAGGAGCATGCCCGTCCAGGACGGGCGATCGACGGCGGGCAGTTCGACCTCGAGACCGGCGGCGCGCGCCGTGGCGACGACGTCGATGCCGACCGCCTCCATGGAGGGACGCGCCGCGAACGGGTGGCGGCACACGCCGTCGTCGACCCCCTCGCAGACCGGGCAGAGGACGCAGTCGCCGCCGGCGAAGGCCGCGGCAAAGCGGTAGCCGAGCTTGAAGGCCTCGGCCTCGAGGCTCGTCATGAGCTTCGCGAAGGCGTTCTGGGCGGCGGCGATGTCGTGCTCACAGTCGGGCGGCGCGGGGGCGCTCGGCACGGCGCTCGAGGCGCCGCCCGCCGCGACGGCCCTGCTCTCGGCGTACGACCTGCCATCGAGCGCGGCGTCGACCTCGGCCTGCGTGACGCCGATGTCCTGCTGGACGAGCAGGGCGGCGCCGTAGCGCGCCAGCGCGGCGCGCGTCTCGTCCGGAGACGGCACGTATGGCGGGCACATGAGGTTGCGGCCGTAGCTCGAGCACCGTGGCACGCGGCACTTGAGGCGCACGCGCTCGTCGACGACGACCGCGTCCGCGCACAGCGGCGCGGCGCGGTCGGCGCCGAGCGCGTGCGCCCTGTCGATCAGGTGCTTGACATGCCCGGCGTCAGCCAACGGCGCTCCCTCGGCGGCTCAGCTCGCGGCTGAGTTCCTTGACCTCGTCCCTCAGTTTGGCAGCGTACTCGAACTTGAGCTCGTCCGCCGCCTGGAACATCTCGGCCTCGAGGTCGGCGATGAGGCGCTCGAGGTCGGCCGTCGGCATGGCGAGCTTCTTCGCCACGGCCTTGGCCGCCCTGCGGCCCTTGGTGGGCACGCCGGCCTGGTCGCTCACCATCTGGGCGATGTCGCTGACCGCCTTGACGATGCTCCTGGGCGTGATGCCGTGGTCTTCGTTGTAGGCGACCTGCTTGGCGCGGCGCCGGTTCGTCTCGTCGATGGCGACGCGCATCGCCGCCGTCGTCTTGTCGGCGTACATGACGACCTTGCCCTCGACGTTGCGCGCCGCGCGGCCGACGGTCTGGATGAGGCTCGTCTGTCCGCGCAGGAAGCCCTCCTTGTCGGCGTCGAGGATCGCCACGAGCGTGACCTCGGGCAGGTCGAGCCCCTCCCGCAGGAGGTTGATGCCGACCAGGACGTCGAACTCACCGAGGCGCAACTGGCGCACGATCTGGATGCGCTCGATGGTGTCGATCTCGCTGTGCAGGTAGCGGACCTTGAAGCCGTTCTCGACCAGGTAGTCGGTGAGGTCCTCGGCCATGCGCTTCGTAAGCGTGGTCACGAGTACGCGCTGGTCCCTCTCGACGCGCGCCGCGATCTCGTTCATGAGGTCGTCGATCTGTCCCTCGGTGGGCCGCACCTCGATCTCGGGGTCGATGAGCCCGGTCGGGCGGATGAGCTGTTCGGCGATGTTGACGCTGTGGGCGAGCTCGAACTCCCCCGGCGTGGCGCTGACGAAGACGATCTGCGGCACCTTGTCGAGGAACTCGTCGAAGCGCAGCGGGCGGTTGTCGAGCGCGCTGGGCAGGCGGAAGCCGTAGTCGACGAGCATGTTCTTGCGCGACCTGTCGCCCTCGGACATGGCGCGGATCTGCGGCAGCGACATGTGCGATTCGTCGATGAAGCAGAGCCAGTCGTCGGGGAAGTAGTCGAGCAGACAATTGGGCGTGGCGCCGGGCTCCTTGCCGAGCAGGATGCGCGAGTAGTTCTCGATGCCGTTGCAGAAGCCCATCTCGCGCAGCATCTCCATGTCGTAGAGGGTCCGCTGGCGCAGTCGGTGCGCCTCGAGCACCTTGCCGTGCTCCTCGAACCACGCGCAGCGCTCGTCGAGCTCGCGCTGGATCTCGACGAGGGACCGCTCGATGGCCGGGGCGCTGGTGATGAAGTGCGTCGCCGGGTAGACGGCGACGTGGCGCGGCTTCTCGAGGACCTCGCCGCCGACGGGGTCGAAGCGTACGATCTGCTCGACCTCGTCGCCCCAGAACTGGACGCGGATCGCCGTGTCCTCGTCGGCCGGCCAGATCTCGACCGAGTCGCCGCGCACGCGGAACTTGCCGCGCGCGGGCTCGAAGTCGTTGCGCGCGTACTGGTTGCTGACGAGCTTGCGCAGGACCTCGTCGCGGTCGACCGTCTGGCCGGCCTGCAACAGCACCACGCTCTCGAGGTACTCCTCGGGTGAGCCGAGGCCGTAGATACAGCTCACCGAGGCGACGATGACGACGTCGCGCCGCAGGAAGAGCGACGTGGTCGCCGAGTGCCTGAGGCGGTCGATCTCGTCGTTGATCGACGAGTCCTTCTCGATGTACAGGTCCTGCGCCGGGACGTACGCCTCGGGCTGGTAGTAGTCGTAGTAGCTGACGAAGTACTCGACCGCGTTGTCGGGCAGGAACTCGCGGAACTCGTTGCAGAGTTGCGCGGCAAGGGTCTTGTTGTGCGCGATGACGAGGGCTGGCTTCTGCGCGCGTTCGATGACGTTCGCCATCGTGAACGTCTTGCCCGAGCCCGTGACGCCGAGCAGCGTCTGGTAGCGGTCGCCGCGGGCGACGCCTTCGGCGAGCGCGGCGACCGCCTCCGGCTGGTCGCCGGTGAGGCCGTAGCTGGACTGGATGCGGAAGTCGGTCAAGGCTGCCTCAGGGTCGAGTCGCGGTCCACCTGCGGACTCTAGCAACACGAACACACGTTCGCAAGAGTGCCGGGTCGCGACGCGACGTCAGGGGGGCGCGTCCCGCGTGCCCGTCACGCGGCCCTTCCGAGCTCACGTCCGTACGTGCGCTCGTAGACCGTGACCAGCGCGACGACGTCGTCGACGTACTCCCGCGTGTCGGCGAAGGGGATGTCCTTCACCGCGATCCTGCCGCCTCCGCGAGCCGCCCAGCGGTCGACGTTGTGCACCCCGGCGTGATAGGCGGCGACCGCTTCGACAAGCGAGCCGTCGTAGCGCTCGAGCAGGATGCCGAGGTAGTGACTGCCGTAGCGGATGTTCACCGCGGGGTCGCGCAGGTCCGACAGCTCGAACCGGTCGCCGCCGGTGCGCCGGGCGATCTCCGTCGCCGTCGACGGGAGGAGCTGCATGAGCCCCACGGCCCCGCTCTCCGAGACCGCGCCCTCGCGGAACCCGCTCTCGGCGTAGATGACGGCGGCGATCAGGGCCGGGTCGACGCCGTTGCGCCGCGCCGCCCCCCGGATGGCGAGCTCGTGCTCGAGCGGGTAGACGGCGCGCGCATACCACGCAGGCACCGCGCGCACGTACCAGTCCGGAAGCTCGCGATGAGCCCCGAGCAACACCGCGGCGCCCGCCACCAGGACGGCCGCCGCGAGGACGAGACGGGCGATCATCCGGCGGCGCGCTCGCGCTCGGCGGCCGCGGCGATGATCGTCGCGAAGGCCTCGCGCACGACGTCGCGCAGCTCCTGCCTCGTGCCGGTGTTGTGACACACGAACTCCGCCTTGGCGACCTTCTCGCTCTCGGGCAGCTGCTGCTCGAGACGCCGCTTGAACTGGCTCTCGGTGAGTTTGCCGGCGACCCGCTGACGGCGCACGTCCTCCGGCGCGGTGATGAGCATCGTGTGGTCGAACTCCTCGGCCCATCCCGTCTCGAAGAGCAGCGGCACCTCGGCGACGATCAGCGCCGGCCGGGGGTGCGACCGCTCCTGCTCGAGCGCCCACTCGTCGACACGGCGGCGGACGTTCGGGTGAAGGAGCCGCTCGAGCCAGTCCAGCGCCTCGCGGTCCTCGAACACGACGTGCGCCAAGGCTGGCCGGCTGACGACACCGTCGACGACGACGGCGTCGCCGAACCGATCGCGGATGGCGGCCACGACGTCGTCACCTTCCAGGAGCTGGTGCACCACGTCGTCGCTCGAGATCACCGCGGCGCCGAGCTGGCGGAGGTAGGCGAGGGCCGTCGACTTGCCGGAACCGATGCCGCCGGTCACGCCAAGTCGTGGGAGTCTCTTGCGTCTCGTCATGTCGCGTGAGGAAGGAGGCGGCGGCGCACGAACGTGCGCCGCCGCCTGGGCTCGTGTCTCAGGTCTCGGTGGCCGGCTGGCTGTCTGCGACCGGCTCGTCCGCCGAGGCATCGTCCGCGGCAGCGCCCTGCGGGAAGACCTCGTCGCTCAAGCCGAGCGTAGGCTCATGCTCGGGGACCGGCGGCGTGTCGGGCTCGACGGGCTCGTCCGCGGCGGGTTCGTCGGCGGCCGCCGCAGCGTCGTCCGAGGCAATCTCGTCGACCGGCGCGGCGTCTTCCGAAGCGGCAGCCCCGGCCTCGTCGTCGGCTGCACCGGCGGGCTCGGTCTCGACTGTTTCCGAGGAAGGCTCGGCATCGGCTTCGGCGACGCTCTCGGCATCGGCTTCGGCGACGCTCTCGGCTTCGGCTTCGTCGACAGCCGTCTCGTCGGCGTCGGTCTCGGCCTCGGCGGCCGGGGCCGCCTCCGGAGGCTCCGCCGGCCTCATCGGCCGTACGTTCTCGCCGTCGACGCGCTTGATGCTCAGGCTGAGCCGGCGGCGCTCGGAGTCGACCTCGATGATCTTGACGCGCACCTGCTGGCCGACGGCGACGATCTCGTCGGGGCGCTCCACGTGCCTGTTGGCGAGCTCGCTGATGTGGACGAGCCCCTCGATGCCCTCGTAGATCTCGACGAAGGCGCCGAAGGCGACGATCTTCGTGACCCGTCCGTCGACGATGTCGCCGACCTTGTGCCGGGCGACGATCTTCTGCCACGGGTCTTCCTGGGTCTGCTTGAGACCGAGGGAGATGCGCTGGCGGTCGCGGTCGATGTCGAGCACCTTGACCTTGACCTTCTGGTTGACCTGCAGCACCTCGGACGGGTGGTTGATGTGCGTCCAGCTGAGCTCGCTGATGTGGATGAGGCCGTCGATGCCGTCGAGATCGACGAAGGCGCCGAAGTCGACGATGTTCGAGATGGTCCCTTCCACGACGTCGCCGACGTTGAGCTCGTCGATGATCTGCTGGCGGACCTCCTTGCGCTCCTCTTCGAGGACCGCGCGCCGCGAGAGCACGACGTTGTTGCGGTTGCGGTTCATCTCGATGACGCGGCAGTTGAGCTGCTGCCCGACGTACTCGGAGAGGTCCTGGACGCGGCGGATGTCGACCAGCGAAGCGGGCAGGAACCCGCGCACGCCAAGGTCGAGGATGAGGCCACCCTTGACGACCTCGATCACGGTGCCCTGCACGGGCGTGCCGCTCTCGTGGGCGTCTTCGATGCGCTTCCAGGCCTTCTCGAAGCGCGCCCGCTTCTTGCTGAGGATGAGGCGCCCGTCGGCGTCCTCCTTCTGCATGACCAGCGCGTCGATCTCCTCACCGAGCTGGACCTCTTCGGACGTGTTGACGTTCTTGCGGATGGAGAGCTCGTTGACGGGGATGACGCCCTCGCTCTTGTAGCCGATGTCGACGAGGACCTCGTCCTTGTCGACGCGCACGACGTTCCCGGTGACGATGTCGCCCTCGGCGAAGACCGTGATGGTGGCGTCGTAGTTGGGGATGATCTCGCCGTCGACCTCGATGAGGTAGCCTTCGCTGCCCTCGACGATCTTGGGGCCGGCCTCGGCGGGCTCGCCGGCGGCGGGCTCGCTGGGGGTGGTGTCGACGGGTGGTGTCTGGGCGGTCGCCTCGGCGCCGGTGGCGATGGCGGTCTCGTCCGTGGCGTTGGTGGTCTCGGTCGCGTCGTCGGTCATCGGTAGGTTGGCCTCCCGGTCAGTGCGGTCCGTCGTTTGAGGGGATGCGAACGGCCCGGGAACCGCGACCGGGCCGCAAACCGGAGGAGTATAGCACGAATGGCCGCGCGCAGCGGGGCGCCGAGCGCGCGGCAAGAGGCGGGAACGCGAGCCCCTACTTCGCAGAGAGCCAGTCTGGCCCCGAGCCGACCTCGACCTCGAGCGCCGGGTCCATCGCGTACGCGCCGCGCATCTCGGTGCGCAGCAGGTCCGCGACCGCGTCGACTTCGTCGTGCGGCGCCTCGACCACGAGCTCGTCGTGGACCTGGAGCACGAGGCGCGCGCCCAGCCCGCGCCGCTCGAGCTCGCGGTCGACGGCGATCATGGCGACCTTGATGATGTCGGCCGCCGTGCCCTGCAGGATCGTGTTGACGGCGAGCCGTTCGCCGAGCGCGCGGACGTTGTAGGTGGACGAGCGCAGCTCGGGCATGGCCCGGCGGCGGCCGAACAACGTCGTGACGAAACCGTCCTGGGTCGCCTGGGCGACGACGCGCTCGCGGAACTCCCTGACCTTCGGGTACCTGGCGAAATAGGCGTCGATGAATGCCCGCGCCTCCTCCACCGTGATCTCCACCTGCTCCGAGAGACCGTACGCGGAGAGCCCGTACATGATGCCGAAGTTGGTGGCCTTGGCACGCTCGCGCTGTTCCTTCGTGACCTCGTCGACCGAGATGCCCGCGACGGCGGCGGCGGTCACCCGGTGGACGTCCTCCCCGCGGTGGTAGGCCTCGATCAGCGCCTCCTCACCGGAGAGCCTGGCCATCAGGCGCAGCTCTATCTGCGAGTAGTCGGCGACCACAAGGGCGTGGCCCTCCTCCGCCACGAAGCAGGCGCGGATCTCGGCCCCGAGAGACGTGCGCACCGGGATGTTCTGCAAGTTGGGGTTCACGCTCGAGAGGCGCCCGGTCGCGGCCACCGTCTGCTTGAAGGTGGTGTGCAGGCGTCCGGTGCCTGGGTCGATGTAGGCCGGGAACGGCTCCAGGTACGTGTTGAGCAGCTTCGTCAGCTCGCGCCACTCCTCGACTGCGGGCACCACTGCGTGCTGCTCACGCAACGCGCGCAACACGCGAGCGTCGGTCGAGTAGCCTGTCTTGCCCTTGCGCACCGGCTCCAGGCCGAGACGGCCGAAGAGCACCTCGGCGAGCTGCTGTGTCGAGCCGATGGTGAACGGCCCGCCGGCGAGCTCATGGATGCGGTCGGTGAGCTCGTCCACGCGGTCGCGCGCTCGGGCCGTGATCTCACCCAGCCGATACGGGTCCATGCGCACGCCCGCCTGCTCCATGCGCGCGAGGACGCGCACCAGCGGCAGCTCCACCTCACGGAAGAGGCGTTCGAGGCCGAGGTCGACCAGCCGCGGCCGCTGCGTCGCGGCGACGCGCCACGTCAGCGCCGCGCGAGCTGCCGCGGTCGAGAGCTCGGCCGAAAGTCTCGCCTGCCGGTCAGACCCGGCACCCTCCGCCGCCTCGCCCAGGGCTCCCGGCGCGGCATCGGCCGGCGCCGGCAGCGCCTCCTCGCCGGCGAGCGCCTCGAGGGTGCGCTCCTTCTCGGGCGACTCGGGGGCCAGCAGGTACGCGGCGATGGCGGTGTCGAAGCCCGGCCCGGAGGGTGCCGACCGGAAGCCCGGCTGGGCTTTGGCGTCGTGCACGACGACGTGGTCGGCGAGGCGCCACAGGGCGGGGAGCTCGACGCCGGGCACCTCGGCGGCGACGACCGCGTCGTCGTCGGCGACCGCCGCCGCCAGCCCGCCGTCGCCGGTGCCCTCGAGCGCCAGTGCCGCCTCGCTCTGCTCGAGGATCGCGGCCAGCGGCCCGCAGCTGCGCTCGACGACCACGGCCCGCGCCTCGGCGGCGGAAACGCCGGGCGCGGCGGCCGATCTCGGGGGGCCGGCGCCGGCGCTCGCCACACCGGCCAGCTCGTGCAGGCGCCCGACCAGGGTGCGGAACTCGTACCGCCGGAACTCAGCCTCGACGTTGTCGACCGGGAGCTCGTAGCCGCCGCGCCCGACGAGCTGCTCGACGTCGACGTCGAGAGGCACGTCGAGCACCATGGTCGCGAGGCGCTTCGAAAGGCGTGCCGTCGCCTCGTGCTCCAGCAGGAGGGCACGCCGCTTCTCGGAGGTGACCTCGCCGATGCGCTCGTAGACCGCCTCGAGAGAACCGAACTGCTGAAGGAGCTGTGCTGCGGTCTTCTCCCCCACCCCGGGCACGCCGGGGATGTTGTCCGACGTATCGCCCTTCAGCCCGATGAAGTCGGGGATGGACCCCGGAGCCACGCCGAAGCGCTCCACCACGGCCGCCGGCGTGTACACCTTGACGTCGGTGATGCCGCGGCCGGTCGCCATCACCCAGACGTCGTCGCCGACAAGCTGCAGGGCGTCGCGGTCGCCGGTCACGACGACGGCACCGACGCCCTTCCTCTTCGCGGCCTCGGCCAGCGTCCCGAGGATGTCGTCCGCCTCAAAGCCCGGCTTCACGAGATTGACGAACCCGAATGCCGCGACCAGCTCGGGGAACCGGGACCACTGCTGTACAAGCAGGTCCGGCATGTCCGGCCGGTGCGCCTTGTAGTCGTCGAACTCCTCGTGACGAAACGTCTTCTCCGGTCCGTCCCAGGCCACCACGACGCTCGCCGGCCGGTACTCGGCGACGATCTTCAGCAGCATCTGGCTCAGGCCGTAGATGGCGTTGGTCGGGAAGCCGTCGGCGGTCGCGATCGTGTCGGGCAGGGCGAAGAAGGCGCGGAACGCGAGGCTCGAGCCGTCGAGGAGGTAGAGGCGGTCGCTGAGCTGAGGCGGGGTCATGATGGCCGGATTCTACCCCGCCGCCGGGAACACCCTTCCCGCCGTCGCGTCGCTGCCCGGCCCGGTGACGTCGTCGGCGGGCTGCCGGTCAGCGCAGTCTCTTCACGAGGAGCACGCGCGTGCCCGAGGGCCCGCAGGCGAAGAGCATGTCGTCGGCGAGCGTGCGCATGAAGTGGATGCCCCTGCCCGCCGGCTGGCTCGGGTCCGGCGCGCAGATCGGCGCGGCGGCCATGCCCTCCCCGTGGTCGCCGACCTCGACGGCGACCTCGTCCGAGTAGCAGAAGAACCGCACCGTGATGTCGTCGTCGGCCCCGTGCGGAGACCCGTGAAGCAAGGCGTTCGCCAGAGCCTCACCGACCGCCACGTGCAACTCGAAGAGGCTCGCTCCGCGCATGCCACAGATCTCCGCGAACCCCACGACCCGGCGCCGCGCGTTCGGGATCTCGTGGTCGGCGGCGGGAAAGCTGAACACATGCTGCCAGCGAGGCCTGTCGGGAAGGGCGACGCTCTCGGCGCCGTCGAAGGCGGGACCTGCCGGCGCCTCCGGACAGCCGCCGGCAAGCCCGGCGTTCGCCAGCCGCTCGCGCGTCGCCTTGTCGCCGCAGGCGACGACGAACTCGCCACCCTGGTCGCGACAGGCGCGCGCCGCGGCTCTCAAGGCGGCGATCGTCCGGTCGTCGACGGCGGCGGAATCCTCGAGGTCGACGACGACGTCGCGCCCGCCGGCCTCGCGGCACGTCTTCAGCTCGGCTTCGAGGCTCGCGGCGACGTCGGCGGCGTCCCACGCCCCGCAGCGCACGACGCAGATATCACCGCGTCTCTCGACGTTCACGCGCGACGCCACGGTCCCCCTCTGCGCGACCCGCGCTGCCGGGGCTCAGTCCCGCGCCGGCGACCCGGCGTCAGTCTCGTAGGTGACCGGCGGCTCGAAGCGGCAATCCTCCTGCCCCGGCCACCCGCCGAAGGGGTAGGTGCAGTGCATCGCGTGGACCTGCTCGCCGAGATCGTCGAAGCGCGCGTGGATGCGCTCCACCAGGTCGTCGGTCAGGTTGAACGAGCGCACGCCGTCGAGAAACGCCTGCCGCAACGCATCCATCCTCAGTTCGAGCTCGTCGAACGCGGCGCGCCAAGCTTCCTTGTCGCCCGGCTCCGGGTGCCGTAGGTTGCGGGTCTCGCTCATCGTCCCTCCGTCGCCTCGCGGCGGCGCCGCACCACGCGGCGCCGCCCCCTGGGTCCGTACCGCTCATACCCATGGCCGCCCCTCGGCAACCGCGCCACACGATAGACTCGGGCACGCCCGGGCGAAAGCGACAGGCGAGGAGGACGAATGGCTTCACGGGAGTTCACCAGGGGGCGCCGGCTCGTGGCGCGCCTGCCCTTCGGCGCCGACCTGCTCGATGCCGTCGGCGCCGTGGCCGACGAGCACGGAGTGCTCGTCGGCGAGGTGCGCGCCATCGGCGCGCTGCAGCACGCCAGGCTCGCCTTCTACGACCAGGAGAGCCACACCTACGGCGAGTGGGACCTCGACCGGCCCCTGGAGCTCGTCACACTGATGGGCAACGTCTCGCGCCGTGGCGGCGAGACGGCGGTCCACCTGCATGCGACGCTCGCCGATCACGACGGCGCGTGCATCGGGGGCCACGTCGCACCCGGCTGCGTGGTCTTCGCGTGCGAGCTCTTCCTGCAGGAGTTGACCGGCGGGGAACCCCTCGAGCGCGCCTTCGACGACGAGACGGGGCTGCCTCTCTGGCGCAACGTCTGATGCCGCGCGCGGCCGAGCTGTCGTGCGCCGGACCCCGAACGCGGTCGGGGCGTCGCGACACGGCGATCCGAGAGGAGGAAGTGGTGTCGGAAGGGGGACTTGAACCCCCATGAGGTTATGCCCTCACTAGGCCCTCAACCTAGCGCGTCTACCAATTCCGCCATTCCGACACGCGCAGGCAGAGTATAGGAAACGGGTCGAGGGGGGTCAACGCGAGGCGCCCGGGCGCGGTACGGCGACGGACAGACGGAGGGCGGGCTCACGATTCTCGGCCCGCCCACCGGCGGCGCCCCCTTCAGTACCTCTCTACCGCATACGGCAAGAGGACGTGGTCTTCAGAGACCCTGGCGCCGACTAAGCTTCGCTCAGCGAGTATAGTCGGCGCCCTCCTGCGGGCACAAGGTCTACGATGGACGCCGCCGTTGACCAAGGGAGGACCGCTCTACCGTGGCACGCATCCTCGTCGGAAGCTGTTCCTGGACCGACCCTACGCTGATCGCCTGCGGGCGCTTCTACCCGCCAGGCGTGACCAGTGCCGAGGCGCGCCTGCGCTACTACGCGACGCAGTTCCCGCTCGTCGAGGTCGACTCGACCTACTACGCCCCGCCGTCCGAGCGCAACAGCCGGCTGTGGCTGGAGCGTACGCCGGACGGGTTCGTCTTCAACGTCAAGGCCTTCGGCCTGCTGACCGGGCACCCGGCGCGCGCCGAGCGGCTCCCCGCCTGGCTGCGCGAGGCGGTCGCGCCGGCGGCGCGGACCAAGAAGAACGTCTACCGCAAAAACGTGGCTGAGGACGCCGTCGAACGACTGTGGGAGGTCCACCGCAGCGCCCTCGAGCCGCTGCGCGCCGCCGGGAGGCTGGGCGCGGTGTTGTTCCAGTTCCCGCCCTGGTTCGTCCGCGGCCCCGGCAACGAGCGGTATCTGCGCGAGCTCCCCGGGCGGCTGCCGGGCATGACGGTCGCGGTCGAGTTCCGCGGCGGCGGCTGGATGGACGACGACGCGGCGCCGGCCACGTTGCGCCTGCTGGAGGACGCCGGGCTCGCGTACGTCAGCGTCGACGAGCCGCAGGGCTTTCGCTCCAGCACCCCACCGGTGGTCGCCGCGACCGCTCCACTCGCGGTCGCGCGCCTGCACGGCCGCAACGCCGAGACATGGGAGCTCAGGACGGGGGCCGCGTCCGACCGCTTCAAGTACCTCTACGCCGAGCGCGAGCTGGCCGAGTGGGTCACGCGGGTGCGCGCGCTCGAGGAGCGTGCCCAGACCGTCCACGTCCTCTTCAACAACAACTTCGAGGACTGGGGCATGCGCAACGCGCGCCGCATGACGCAGCTGCTCGGCGGCGCGCCCGCGGGGGAGCTGCCGGACGGAGACATGACACACGCTGCCGCGGCGAGTGGAGACGTGGCGGTCGAAGGCGTGGCCACTTCGGCGGGCGGAGGCGCGGCCGGCGCACGACCGACGGACGAAGCCCCCGACGGCCCCCAAGGGTCCCTGCTCTGAGGCGGGCGCCGTGCGAAAGCGTAGCCCGCCCGGGCGACGAACGTGCAACTTCCGGGCGGGCTGTGCCGTAATAGGGGGAGACAGCCGGACGAACCCCGCTCGAGACTTCCGGAGGAAGCCATGAGACTCGCGAAGACCCTCTTTCTGATCCTCATCGCGACGCTCATCGTCGCCAGCGCCGCGTCGGCCAAGGTGCGCGACGGCGTGGCGACCGTCGCGCACACGGCAGAGGACGTCCTGGCCGCGGTCGCCGACCCGTCGCCCTCGGCGACGCCGGCGACCGGCCCCTCCGCCCCTCCCTCGGTCGACCCGTCGGCCGTGCCATCCCCCGAACCCTCGGTCGGTCCGCCGAACGAGCCGGGACCCGAGCGCGACAACCACGGCGCCGCCGTGTCGGCGGTCGCGCGCGACAAGGACGCCGTCGCGACGTGGGTCAACCCTGCCGGCAAGGAGATCACCAATCACGGCAAGGCCGTGTCCGCGGTGGCGAAGTCAGACGCCGGCAAGGGCGTCGCCGGCGGCGAGGGCAAGAAGGACAAGTAGGGGCGCGACCCCGTCCGCGCTCGACCTCAGCCCGCGGGCGCCGCGAGCACCTCCCGCATCTGCACGTCGACGCTGGCCCCCCAGCGGGCGAACTCCGCGAAGAAGCGCTCGCAGGGGACGATCTGCTCGGGCACGAACACCCCGGGCCTGGCGATCTCGCCGGCGGCCATCATCTTGGCGACGATCGCCGGCGGGATCCCAGTGTCCACGTCTCCCCCACAGGCGCCGAAGCCCTTGTGCGCCGGGACGACGGCGCGCACGCGCCACTCGAGCCGGCGCCCGTCCTTCAGACCGCGGACCACGCCCATCAGGTAGTCCACGTCGTCGAGCACGACGTCCACCGGCTTGGGGATGTCGCCGACCACCCTGAGCAGGAGGTCGCGCGGACGCACCCTGCAACCCTTGACGTCCACTTCGTCGGTCCGCGTCATGCCGATCCGGTTGAGAAAGCGCATCTGGTCCGTGAACTCGCGCGGCAGCGACAGGCGGAAGGTCGCGGACGTGAGCCCTCTGTCCTTCCACGCATGCCAGAAGGTGAACGGTTCGGAATGGATCGTGTGATGCGCCTCGAGGAGGCCGGCCGGCTCGCCGAAGTCGACCTCGGCGAGGCCTTCCCCACCGACGATGTCGGTGACCCAGCGGCCGTCCACGTACTGCGGCGCGGAAACGCTGAACTCGTCGCAGAGGGTCTCCAGCGAGTAGGGCACGACCCAGCCGTCGTAGCCGCTCCAGTCGGTGTCGTCGACGTTGCCGCAGTAGGCGTGCGCCTCCTCGATCACGTCGAGCTGCTCGGCGCCGTAGCGGGCGAGGACGTTGGTGACGCCGGGAGCCCCGCCCATGGCGATGACCGCGGTCACGCCGGCCTTCTTGAACTCGCCGTCGAGCTCGACCTGCTGCTTGGTGACGTGGAACAGGCCGCCCATGTCGGTGTAGTGCACGCCCGCGGCGGCGGCGGCGTGCATCACCGTGATGTTCCAGAAGTGCTGCGTGGCGTTGACCAGCGCGTCGCAACCGCCGACGATGCGCTCGACGCTCGCCTGGTCGCTCGCGTCGACGAAGACCGCCCGCGCCTTGTCGCCGCCGTGCACCGTGGCGACGGCGCGCGCCTGCTCCTCGTTGTAGTCGCCGACGACGATCTCGTCGACCTGCGGGCTGATGCCGAGCTCCCTGACCGCCCAGCGGCCCATGGCGCCGGCGCCGATGACGGCGATACGCATATCCGCTCCCTCCTGGTGCACGCCTTCACGAGCTGTGTCTGCGGCAAGCCTATGGGGTTCGCGGGCCCCCGTACAGACCGGTATCATGAGCCGAGACGAGCACGGACCCAGGAGGACGCCGTCCTTGAGCCCTTACGGACTGGACGCCCAGGACTGGCGGGCGCTCGAGGACGAAGTCCTCGCCCTGTTCACCGCCATCCTGCGTGTCGATACGACCAACCCACCCGGCGACGAGACCGCGTGCGCCCTCGTCCTCAGAGACTACCTCGCGGCCAACGGCCTCAGGAGCGAACTCGTCGGCGAGCTGCCCGAACGGCAGAACCTCGTCGCACGTCTCCCCGGTCGCCGTCCCGGCCCGACCATGGTCCTCATGGGCCACATGGACGTCGTCCCCGCCGACGCCGCCGAGTGGACGGTCCCCCCGTTCGCCGGCGTCGTCAAGGACGGTTTCGTCTGGGGCTGCGGCGCCACCGACATGAAGAACCAGCTCGCCGCCGAGGCCGTCGCCGTGGCGCGGCTCGCGCGCAGCGGTGCCGACTTCGCTGGCGAGCTCGTGTACATCGCCAGCGTCGACGAAGAGGACGGCACGCACTGCGGCGTACGCTGGCTGTGCGAGCACCGTCCCGACCTCATCCGCTGCGACTACCTCCTCAACGAAGGTGTCGGCGGTCTCTGGCTGCCGATCGACGGCCGCAGGGTCTACCTGCTCGCGGTCGGAGAGAAGGCGTTCGCGCAGTTCCGCATCCGTACGCGCGGCGCCGGGGGACATGCGTCGTTGCCCGAAAAGGAGCACAGCGCGGTCATCGACCTGGCCCGCGCAGTGGTCGCTCTGGGTCTCCACGACCCGCCGGCGATCGTCTCGCCGATGACGGCACGGTTCATCGACGCGCTGGCGGGCGACGGCCTCCGCGAGCGGCTCAAGGACCCGGCGACGGCGCGCGACGCGGTGCGCGAGCTGCGCGCCGCGGACGCCGAGGTCGCGGGGCTGATCGAGCCGCTCCTCGGGGCCACCTTCACGCCCACCATCCTCGCGGCCGGCAAGGCGGTCAACGTCATCCCGACGCACGCCGAGGCCAGCGTCGACTGCCGCATCTTGCCTGAGATGACGCTCGAGGAGACGCGCGCGCTCGTCGCCGACGTCCTCGAACCCCTGGGAATCGAGTGGGAGCTCGAGTGGATCGATGCCACCGAGCCGAACGCGTCCCCCGCGCCCACGCCCCTCAGCGAGAGCATCGAGCGGGTGCTGCGCCGCGACGTCCCCGACGCGACGCTGGTCCCGATGTGTGCGGGCAGCTTCACCGACTCCCGTTGGGTACGCGAAGCGTTCCCGGACTGTGTCGCCTACGGCTTCGCCCCCTTCCCCACCGAGGACCTGCGGACGATGGAGGGCGGGCGCGACCATTCGCCCGACGAGCGCGTGCGCGTCGAGGACGTGACCTACCAGGCGCTCTTCTTCGAGCGCGTCGTGCGTGACCTCCTTGCCTGACCTTCGGGACCGCTTTCGCGGCGCGCTCCTCGGCCTCGCCGCCGGTGAGGCCCTGGGCGCGCCGGCCGAGTTCCTGAGCGCCGACCAGATCGCCGAGCGGTTCGGCGTCATCGCCGACATCCTCGGCGGCGGCTGCTACGACGTCGCGCCCGGGCAGACGACCGACGCGACAGACATGACCCTC
Source organism: Thermoleophilia bacterium UBA2241 (assembly GCA_002347645.1). GTDB lineage: Bacteria > Actinomycetota > Thermoleophilia > UBA2241 > UBA2241 > UBA2241. The sequence continues at coordinate 37,742 of DDYF01000011.1, forward strand.
TGCCTGGCCGAGAGCCTCGTCGAGCGCGGCGACCACGATCCCGAGGACGTGATGCGCCGCTACCGCGACTGGTTCGAGAGCCGGCCGCCCGACGTCAGCCTGACGGTGCGCACAGTGCTCCTCAGCTATCGCGCAGGCACGCCGTGGGACCTGGCGTCCCGGCGCGCGTGGGAGATCCTCGGCCACCCGGTGGCCGGCAACGGGAGTCTGATGCGTTGCGCGCCGCTCGCGCTGCGCTTTCGCGCCGACCCCGAACGCCTTCGGGTCGCCGCCAAGCAGGAGTCCATGCTGACGCACTTCGACGCGCTCGCCGGCTGGGCATGCGTCGCGTACTGCGACCTCCTCGTCGCAGCCCTCGACGGCGGGCTGCGCGAGCGCCTGCCCGACCTCGCCGGCGAGCTGGTCGACGAGGACCGGCGCGTCAGCACCGCACTTCTCGAGGCCGCGGTGGCCGAGCCCGAAGAGGTCCACAACTCGGCCTTCGTCGTCGACAGCCTGCGCACCGCCCTGTGGGCGGTCCTCCGCGCGGCGACCTTCGAGGAGGCCGTCTGCACGGTGGTCAACCTCGGTGACGACGCCGACACCGTGGGCGCGATCACCGGAGCGCTCGCCGGCGCGCTCCACGGCGAGACCGAGATCCCGGCGCGCTGGCTCGCGCCGCTCGCGGCACGTGAACGTCTCACCGTCGTCGCCGACCGTCTCGCCGAGCTCTCCATGGGAGCAGCGACGTGAGCTGGCTGACGAAGGTCTCGCTGCGGAACCGGTCCATCGTCGTCCTGGCCGTGGTGGCCGTCGTCGTGCTCGGCCTGTTCGGCATGAGAGCTCTGAAGCAGGAGCTCATCCCCGACCTCACCTTTCCGTTCCTGACCGTGGTCACGGTCGTCCCCGGCGCGTCGGCGAGCGACGTGGAGCAGACGGTCACCATGCCCCTCGAGAGGGTCGTCGAGGGCACCAGCGACATCAAGGAGTTCATGTCGTACTCGAACGAAGGGATGAGCATCGTCACCATCGAGTACGAGTTCGGCACCGACATGGACGCGAAGGAGGCCGAGATCCAGGCGGCTGTCGGCACGGTGAGCATGGCGCTGCCGGAGAACGCTCTCGACCCACAGGTGGCGGCGCTCAACATCAACGCCCTGCCGGTGGTGCAGCTCGCGGTCACGTCCGATCTCCCGCCGGGTCAAGTCGCCGACCTCCTGACGACGACGGTCGCCCCGCGCTTACAGGCGATCGACGACGTCCAGGCCGTGACGCTGTCCGGCGTGCAGGATCGGCAGCTGCAGATCCGCTTGCAGCCGCAGAAGGTCCTGCGCCTCGGGGTCTCTCCCGAGGCCATCATGGCGGCGGTCACCAAGGCGAACCTCACCACCGGCGCCGGCACCGTCACGACCGGCAGCCTCGTGTATCCCGTCACGGTGAGCGCCTCGGCGACGGCCGTCCAGGACTTCCGCGACCTCGCGATCGCGGCAGGCACCTCGACCGTCAAGCTCGGGGACATCGCCGCCGTGCGCATCGCGCCGGCGCCGCAGACTGCCGTCACGCGCACGAACGGAGAACCGTCGGTCGGCGTGTCGGTCAGCAGGACTTCCGCCGGCAATACGGTCGACATCGCCAACGCAGTGGCCCGCACGCTGCCGGAGCTCGACCGCGAGCTGCAGGGCAAGCTGCACGTGACGACCGTCCTCGACCAGTCGACGTACATCGAGGAGAGCGTCTCGTCGCTGTGGCGCGAGGGGCTGATCGGCGCCGTCTTCGCCGTCGTCATCATCTGGGTCTTCTTGCGCAGCTGGCGCTCGACGCTCATCGCCGGCCTGTCGATACCGCTCAGCATCGTCGGTGCCCTCGCCCTGCTGTGGTGGCGGGGCGAGTCACTGAACATGCTCACGCTCGGCGGCCTCACCATCGCCATCGGGCGCGTGATCGACGACTCCATCGTGGTGATCGAGAACACGTATCGCCATCTCCAGGAAGGCGACGACATCCACTCCGCCGCCTACACCGCGACCCGCGAGGTGGCCGGAGCGATCACCGCGAGCACCCTGACCACCGTCGCGGTCTTCCTCCCGCTCGGGTTCGTGCACGGGCTCGCCTCGGAGTTCTTCCTGCCCTTCGCGATGACGGTCACCTTCGCGCTGCTCGCGAGCCTGGTGGTCGCCCTGACCGTCGTCCCCGTGGTGGCGACCTTCGTGCTGTCGAAACGCCAGGTCGGCCACCGCGACCCCGCGGACGTCTCCGGTCTCCAGCGCTGGTATCTCCCCATCCTCACGCGTGCTCTGGACCACAAAGCCGTCACCGTGGTCGCCGCCGTCGCAGTGTTCCTCCTCGCGATGGCCGCGACACCGCTCCTCAAGGTCAACCTGTTTGACAACTCCGCCGAGCCGACGATGAGCGTGGCGCAGCAGATGCCTTCCGGCACGAGCCTGGATGCGACGCTGGCCGGCTCCGCGCGGATCGAGGAGGTGCTGGCCGCGACCGAGGGCGTCGAGGTCTTCCAGGTCACCGCCGGCAGCACCGGCAGCCTGTTCGGCGCCGGCGGCGGAACGGGCGCCTCGGCGAGCCAGGCGATCTTCACGGTGCAGCTCGACACCGAGGTGGACAAGGGACGCGTCGTCGCGGACGTGCGCGCCGCGGTGGCCGAGCTCGAGGGTGTCGGCGAGGTCACGGTGAGCGGCGAAGACTCGTCGATGGGCAGCATGATGGCCATCGAGGTCCAGGTGTCGGCCGCCGACCCCGCCGTACTCAAGGACGCCAACGAGACGGTCCTGCAGGCCATGAAGGCGGTCGACGGGCTCGCCGACGTGACGTCGAGCCTGAGCGAGGGACAGCCGTCGGCGACGATCGCCGTCGACCAGGCGAGGGCCGCAGCCGCCGGCGTGGACCCCACGACCCTGAGCCAGTACACGACGCTCGTCCTCAACGGTTTCCCCCTCGGAAGCGTGCCGACCGAGCAGGGCCTGCTGCCCGCGCAGATCACCGTCGGGGACATCACCCTGCCGCCGCTGCCGGGCGCGGTCGCGGCGATGCTCGAGAGACTGCCGGTGCCGACGGCCACAGGGATGGTCGCCATGAGCGAGGTGGCCACCGTGACCGAAGGCACGACACCGGTCCAGGTCACGCGGGTCGACGGTGAACGAACGGCGACGGTCGCCGGCAGCGCGGTGAACAACAACATCGGCGCCGCCTCCAGCGCCACGCAGGCGGCGCTCGACAAGGTCGACCTCCCGGCGGGGTCCTCGTGGAGGCTCGCCGGAGCGACGACCGTGACGGACGAGGTGTTCCGCACGCTCGGCATCGCCATGGCGATCGCCATCCTCATCGTCTACATCATCATGGTGGCCACCTTCCGCAGCCTCGTGAACCCGCTGATCCTGCTGGTGAGCATCCCGTTCGCCGCGGTCGGCGCCGTCGTGCTTCTCCTGCTCACCGGAACGAGTCTGGGCATGCCGAGCCTCATCGGCGTGCTGATGCTGATCGGCATCGTCGTGACCAACGCCATCGTCCTCCTCGATCTCGTGCAGCAGTTCCGCCGCCAGGGCATGGACGCGCGCACGGCGGTGATCGAGGGGGGCCGTCGCCGGCTCCGTCCGATCCTCATGACGGCCGTCGCGACCATCCTCGCTCTCCTCCCGATGTCGCTGGGCCTCGGCGAAGGCGCCTTCCTCTCCACGCCGCTCGCCGTGGTCGTCATCGGCGGTCTCTTCACCTCGACGATCCTGACGCTCATCCTCGTGCCGGTCCTCTATCTGGCCTTCGACCGGCTCCGCCCGTCGCGCGCCCAGGAGGACTGGACCCTCGAGGCGACGTCCGGCGAGTAGGCCGGCGCGAACGCGGGGCGTCGCGTGCCCCGGCGCATGCAGGTGCGCCGGGGCCCGCGACGTTTCACCCCCGCACGGGACGGAAAAGCCTCCCGACATGCCGTGACCGCCGGAAAGGAGATCCTGTGGCAAAGCAGACCGCCAAAAGGGGCGCCCGCAAGCCGGCCGTGCCGGGCGCGCCGCGCAAGGTCACCAAGACGGAGATCGTCGACCTCCTCAACAAGGACCTCGCCAAGGAGTACTCGGCCCTGATCCAGTACGTCCAGCACGCGGCCGTCATCACGGGGCCCGAGTACGACGCGATCGCCGCCGAACTCGCCGTGCACTCGAACGAGGAGCATATGCACGCGATCACGCTGTCGAACCAGATCGACTTCCTGGGCGGGACGCCCGCGGTCGACGTCGCCGGTATCTACGTCTCGCCCGATGCCAAGACGATGCTGGAGCAGGACCTCGAGGGTGAACTCGACGCGATCGCCCGCTACCGCGAGCGCATCGCCCAAGCCGAGATGCTCCAGGAGTACGGGCTGCGGCGCGCCCTCGAGGACATCCTGATCGTCGAGGAGGAACACGCCCGCGACCTGCAGAGCGCGCTGAGCCAGTAGGGCGCCGGCGGTCGGGGGCACGCAGCACCGCGGGAGGCGGGCGCTCCGGCGAGAGCCCGCCTCCCGCGGTGTGCAGGAAACCGTCAGTCCCGGGCGCCGTTCACGCGGTAGGCGCGCGCCTGCACCTCGTACATGCGCGCGTACTCCCCGTCCAGTGCCATGAGCTCGGCGTGCGTGCCGCTCTCGACGATCCGCCCCTCGTCGAGGATGTGGATCCGGTCCGCGTTTCTCACCGTCGAGAAGCGATGGCTGATGAGCACGACCGCTCGCCCACGAGCCAACTCGCGGATGTGCTCGAAGATCTTCCACTCCGAGATCGGGTCGAGGGCGCTCGTCGGCTCGTCGAAGACGAGGACGTCGGCCTCGCGCACGAAGGCGCGCGCCAGAGCGACCTTCTGCCACTCGCCGATCGAGATCTCCTCGCCGTCCTCGAACCACTTGCCGAGCATCGTGTCGTACCCGGACCGCAGGCCGGCGATGACCTCGTCGGCGCCCGCCTCCCGGGCGGCGCGTTCGATCGCGGGGTCGTCCTCGGCGAGCGCGACGTTACCCGTCCAGATGTTGCGCCGCGCGGTGAGCTGGTAGCGCGAGAAGTCCTGAAAGATGACGCTCATGGCACGACGCAGCTCCACGGTGGACATGTCGCGCAGGTCGGTGCCGTCGTAGGTCAGGGTCCCGTGCTGCGGGTCGTAGAGCCGGCACAGCAGCTTGACCAGCGTGGTCTTGCCGGAGCCGTTGGGTCCCACCAGCGCCGTCACTTCGCCCGGCCGGATCTGCAAATCGATGTCGGTGAGCGCGGTGCGCGCCGTGTCCGGGTACTGGAAGCTCACGTCGCGGAAGACGATCCCCTCGCGCATCGGCCTCGGAACGGGAACGGGTCGCCTGGGGTCGGCCACCTTGGGCTCGAGCGCCATGAACTCGTGGTAGTACGTCAGGAAGAGGTTGTCCTCGTACAGGCCCGCCACTCCGCCGAGCACGCTCTGCAGGGCGCTCAGGCCGGTGTTGAAAGCCGTGTAGTACATCATCATGCCGCCCAGGGTGATGCTGCCCTGGATCGTCCTCCAGGCGATGTAGGCGAAGGTGCCGAACACCGCCACGGTGGCCACCGCCTGGCTGAACAGGTCCGCCAGCGAACGCCGTGCGGTCAGGCGAAGACGTTCCCCGCGCAGCACCCGCCGCAGATCGTGGAACCAGGTGCGAAAGGTCTCGCCGAGCTCGAACAGCCGGATCTCCTTGGCGTGGTTGCCGTCGGTCAGCAGCCAGTGGAGGTACCAGGAACGGCGATCCGTGTCCGTGCGCGCCGTCTCCCAACGGTACAGCTGTTGCGAGTAGCGCAGGCGCACCAGGGCGCTGGGCACGGCTGCCGCCACGATGATCAACCCGACGCTCCAGTGGATGGCGAACAGGATGCCGACGACCCCGACCAGCGTGATCCCGCTCTGCGCGACCATCACGAGGTCGTTGACGATCTTGCTCGGACGGTAGGGCGCCTCCTGCTGGGCGCGATGCAGCACGTCGTAGTAGCGCGAGTTCTCGTAGTACTCGAGGTCGACCGCGATCGACTGCGAGTGGATGAGGTCCGAGACGTGGTCGGTGACCACCTGGCCCTGCGATTCGCCGACCAGCGCTGAGACGGAGCGCGCCAGGGCCGTCGCGAGCCCGATGCCGCCGGCGATCACGATGAGCCACGCGACGTGTTCGAAAGCGGCGCCCTTGTCGGCGGCGTCCATGCCGTCGGCCACCGCGTTCACGATGAGCTGGATCATGTAGAGGCCGGCGAGCGGCAACAAGCCCTGCACGACGGCGAGCGCGACCGTGGCCAGCGTCCAGCCGGGCGAGATGCTCCAGACGAGTCGCAGGGTGCGCCCGAGGTGCAGGACGCTCTTCACACCGACCTTGGGAGACTGCTCAGCCAGACCTGACTGCCCCTCGCGCGTGCTGCGCCATCAGACGCAGCGGACGCAGCACATAGTACACACCGAACAGTGGACGCGGCAGGGGCATCCAGTCCAGGTCGACGACGCCGGGGACGAAGACACGCGCGAGGAGGTGCCGCAGGCGGGCCGGCGTCGAGTCCAGACAGGCCGACTGCCAGACCAGATCGTACAGCCGCCGCCGCGACGAGCGCGGACCCGGAACGGCCTCCAGCGCAGCCGCCGCCTGTCGCGCCAGGCGCTCCGCGCCCTCGTCCCCGGCCAGCTCCGCCTCGACCGCCTCGGGCAGGATGACTCCGGCGAGGCCGCGAGCCAGCGCCGCCGCGACGAGCACCCGACGCCGGCAACCCAGGGCCCGCGCGCGCCTCAGCAAGTCGCCCCAGTCTGCGACGCGGCCCTGCGTGAGTAACTCGGCGACCGTGCCGATCAGCTCCAGGTGGCCCCAGACGTGGGTCGCGCCGTGCATGCAGAGCACGAGGAAGTGGTCATCGTCGCGCAGGCAGCGGACGCTGCGGCCGAGCAGCTCACAAGGCTCGGCCCTCGCGATCAGTGGCTCCGCGGGAAGCGAGGCGTGGCCGAAGCGAGACCCCGTCCGCCAGTGGAGTTCCAGGAAGAGCCCGGTCCCCGGGTGCTCGAGGAGGAGCTCGCACTCGGCCTCCTCCAAGAAGCCGTGCTGCGCGACTTGGGCCTGGGAGGCGGGACACCAGCCCGAGGCCGCGAGCGTTCGCGCAGCAGTCGGGAAGTCGTCCACGCGAACGAGCACGTCCAGGTCGGACGAGTACCGCAGGCCAGCTTCGCCGTAGACCAGCGTGGACAGCAGCGGGCCCTTGAGCGGCACGGCGGGGACGCCGGCGGCGTCCAGTCGCGTGATCACGTCCAGGAGGCGAGCCTCTTGACGGAGAGCGCGCGTCGACGACGCGCGGTACGCCGCGGAGAGTGCGCTCTGAGCGGAAGGCGGCGGCGCGTCGCGACAGAAGTCTGTGGAACGTCGAAACGTGAGACCGAGCATGCGATGCGCCTCGGCGGCGCGAAGGAGCTCGCCCCAGTCGGCGGCGGACAGGGCCGCCGACAGAGCCTCAGCGCCGCCGGCGTCCCGGCAGCGGACGACGGCGAGCAGCTGGCGAATCGCGGGGTCCACCGTACGCTGCGGAGCGCGCGATCCAGGTCGATTGTGGCGCTTTCGAGGTCGTCGAGGGGTCACGACGACGACACACGATAGCACGCCACGCGCCTAATGCGCGCACGCACCTGTGGGCACGGTGACTACCCTAGGCGTGATGCGGATCCTCCCGCATCACGCCCTCGACGAGGTCAGCTGCCGGTGACGCCGATGCAGGGAACGGTCGGGGCGCCAGCACCATTCCAGCCACAGGTGTCAGAATTCGGGCTGTTCATCTGGCCCGGCATCTCGTGGTTCTTGCAGACCTCGAGGACGCTCTCTTCTGGGGTCGCCCTTCCGAGGACGACCAACTGCGGACGAATCCACTTCATCTTCGAACCCCTCTCTCGTGCCCCAATAGCACTACCACCCGCTGTTGGGATGGTACCCGATGTATCGGCGGAAGAACAGCGTCTCCCGAGCGTCGGCGGTCTCGGTCGCCTGTCCAGACAACACAAGCTGCGCCACTCACCGTCATCGGGGCGGGCTGGTCTGGCTCATCCGGGCGGGCTGGTCTTGATGCCGAGCATCGCCGCGCGGGCGTGGGCGACGGCGCAGAAGTAGGGCACCACGCCGTCGAGCTGGCTGGTCTCGAGGTAGAAGTGGGCGGGACAGCCGAGGCATAGGTTGCCGATCTGACACGCGCCGCACGCGGCCGCGAACGCGGGGTCTCCGGAGCGCGCCACGTCGATGGCCTCGACGCCGCGCCGGCGCGCCTCCTTCAGACTCGTGCGGCGCAGGTCACTGACGAAGCCGGGCTGCCAGAGGGACGAGCACGGGCGGTAGACACCTGTGGGGCTGACGGCGAAGTTGCCACGCCGGACGCCGCAGCGGAACAGGCGGGCAGGGTCGTCGGACGGCGGGACGACGTAGCGCTCGCGGCTCTTCTCGAGCGCCGCCCAGCGCTCCGCGTCTTCGCGGTCCAGGGAGGCGATCTTCTCGGGGCTCAGCCGCTCGGCCCGGATGAGCGCGTTGCGGGCTTCGTCGCCGTCGTAGCGCAGGTGGAGCATCGCGTCGAAGCGGAAGTAGTCGCAGGTGCGTTCCCGGCAGAACCGGGCGATCTGCGGCAGCTCGTCGACGTTCGACTGCAGGGCGACCGCCTTGAAGCGCACCTTCACGCCACCGTCGAGCAGCAGATCGACGCCGCGACGAAATGCCCGCCACGAGCCGGGCCGGCGGGTCACGCGCTCGTACGTCTCCTTGGTCACACCGTAGACGGTCACCTCGACGTCGCGCGGCGGCTGCTCGCGGAACAGGCGCACGTGTTCGGCCGAGATGAGACAGGCGTTGGTGAAGACGGACGTGAGCAGGCCGAGGCGCCGCAGCGCGGTGTAGATCTCGGCGAAGTCCTCGCGCAGCAAGGGCTCGCCGCCCGTCACCAGGCACCAGAAGGCACCCAGTTCGACGGCCTCCCCGGCGATGCGCTCGATCTCGCCGACAGTGAGCTCGGCGTCACGCGCGGCGGCGTCTCCGGCGGGCAGGTTGATGAGGCAGTGCCGGCAGTCGTTGTTGCAGCGGGCCGTCACCTCGAGTTCGAAGCCGAGAGGAGAGCCGCCCTCCCTGAGGCGCTCGAGGAACGCGGCGTCGCGCAGCTGCGTGTTCTGGACGTAGCCGTCGCTCACGCGGGACCTCCTCGTCGCCGGAGGGCAAGCAAGCGCCGTCCGGCCGCCACCAGAGGCCTGAGCACACCGCCGCGAGACAGCAGCGCGATCGCCCGGCGCTCCGGGCCGCGGCCAAGGCGCACGACCTGGCCGCGGCGCTCGACGCCGACGACGACGCCGAGCACGCCGGCCGGCCCGAACACCCCATCGGCCTGGCCGGTGCCATCGCCACGCACCAGAAGGCCGGGAGACACATGGGCGACGACGCGGTGCACGAGCAGTCTCCCGGTAGCCGGGTCGCGCACGGCCACGATGTCACCGACCCGCGGGCGTCGAGCGGCCACTCCGACCGTGAGCACGTCGCCGTCACGCACGAACGGATCCATGCTGCAGCCTCGGGCCGTGAACCGGAACGAGGCGCCGCGCGCCAGCGCGGCGCTCATGAGCGCCTGAAGCCCGGCGCCGCTCAGCGCATACGCGGCGCCGTGCACGACGTGCTCGCTCGCTGCCCGGTCAGAGTGCGGCACTGACGATCTTGCGGCGCAGGAGTTCCTCGAGCAGACCGCGCACGTCGCGATCGATCTCGTCGCGCGAGGCGTCGTAGTCGGCCGCCAGGGCGTCGACCACCTCGTCGAGCGTGCGGAGGCCGTCGAGCTGGCGCCATACGTCCCTGCCGGTCTCGTTGAGCGAGTACAGCTCGTCCTCCAGGTCGCCGATCCCGGCACGCAGGGGCACGATGATGATCTCGCCCTCGATCTCGCGGGCGACGATGCCGTCGGACGGGCCGTAGACCCCGTCGCCTCTCAAGCCTTCAGACATGCGATCCTCTCTCTCCAGTCCGTGACGTCCCAGGGGCGCTCACCGTCGGCCAGCAGGCCTATGAAGCGCGCCTGCGCTTGCGTGATGTCGCAGAAGTAGTCCACGGGCGTGTCCAGGCTGCCGTGTTCGGCGTACGACTTGGCCGGGCACTGGTCGCACATCCCGGCCAGAAAGCAGCGCGCGCACCGTCGCAAGTACTCCGGATCAGTCGCGCGCACCTCGCGGAGCTTGGGAAAGACGTCGGCGAGCGCCTCGCGCATCGACCCTGTCGCCAAGTCGTAGGTGAGGCTGGGATCACGGAGGCTCAGGCACGGCTGCAGCACGCCGTACGCGTCGACACACGGGCGCATGCCGATTCCGCACTTGAACAGGAGGTCGCTCGGCTCGCGCGCCTGTACGGCGCAGAGGGAACGGAGCGACCGCGCCAGGCGCGGATCCCGCTCGAGCGCCGCCATAGCTTCTTCGGGCGTCAGACGGAGCCCGGCGATGCGCCGGTCGGCCGCCGGGTCGTCGCGCCGCTGGCGCAGGTCCAGAAAGTAGATGTAGCCCGGCCGCTCGTCCATGCCCGGCAGCTTCGCCGCCCAGCCCTCGAAGTCGTCCATCTCGTCCCGGGTGGGCGGCAGGAGCGTCCCTCTCACGACGAACGGCACCCCGTGCTCCGTCAACAAGTCGATGCCGCGGCGAAACTGCGCAAAAGCACCCCGGACACGCGATACGGCCTCGTAGCTCTCCTGCCGCATGCCGTAGGCCGTCACCACGACGGGTTCCAGCGGCGGGATCTCCGCGAGGAGCTCCGCCAGCCCGGCCGTCAGGCCCCGGGCGTTGGTGAGGAGCGTGACGCGAAGGCCCAGCCGGCGCGCGTACAGGTAGATCTCCGCGAAGTCTGGGCGCAGGAGGATCTCGCCGCCGGTGAAGCGCACGACGAGCGCGCCGAGGCCGGCCGCCTCGTCGAGGATCGCGAGCACGCGCTCGGTCGACATCTCGCCGGCCTCGGCCACACGATCGTCCTGCGGCCGGTTGATGCAGCAGTGGATGCAGCGGTTGTCGCAGCGCTCCGTGAGCTCGATATCGAGCGTCGAGAGTAGCGGGCGGGCGTCGCGCCAGAGCGTTCGCGGCCCTCGCCGGACCACGTATCCTTCGCCCACCCCCGGCATCAGCTCTCCACGGCCGTCGGTGGCCCTGGCTCGGCCGCCTGCCCGGCCCCGGCGCGCAGCAGCTCCCGCACCTCAGGCACGATACGCCCACTCAGGTCGAAGCCCAGCTCGTAGCAAGGGACCTCACGGACGATCGTCTCGACGAGATCGAGGGTCTTGCCCCACCAGTCGCGAGTCGCGAGCGGTCGGATCAGACGCGGGACGAGTCCGCGCACCGCGACCGTCGCGTCGCTCACCGGGGAGACCGTGTTCTCGTCCGCCTTGCGCAGGAAGAAGATGGCGCGCAGGGGCGCCGAGCCGGCGGAGACGATCGGCACGCTGCCGTGGCTCCACGTACCGTGCACGCGCACGCCGCCGGGCCAGCGCCGGACGATGTTGCGGTCGTCGCAGAGCAGCTCGGAGACGCCGGCGAACAGGTTCATCGCCGTCGACTTGCCGGCTCCCGACTCGCCCACGAACAGCACGCCGTGTCCGTCCAGAACGATGCCGCAGGAATGCAGGAAACAGCCCTCGCGGTCGGCGAGCACGCGCGCAAGCAGGACCTGGTCGGTCGGCATCAGCGTGACCGATGCGAGCTTGCCGCGCTCGAACATGGCCTGCTGGTCGGGCCCGTTGTAGAAGCGCCCGGCGGTATGGCCCTCGTTGAAGACGGCCAGACGATCGACGACAGCGTCGTGACCCGGGGCTATGCCCACGTAGGCCCACCCCCACGGGGCTTCATGGATGTCCCAAGGTGGCCCGCCGTGTACGCAAGGGCCCAACTTCGCCGCGTCGATCCGCGGCAGTCCGAAGTGGTGGTGGACGACGACCGTGTCGTCGCCGGGACCGTCGACCAGGAAGTGGGCGAACTTCGGGCTGAAGGTGGTGTCGGCGAACGGGCGGTCTGACTCGACCTGCAGGGTGAGCCCCGCGATGCCGTAGTAGCGCCGCGTGTCGCCGGCGGGACCACCCACCGTGAGAGACCCCAACGCGTATGGGTCTGACGACATCGCCTCGATCGTGCCCACATGCACCTCCGCTTGGCACCGCGCGAACCCGGGCCGCCCGACCCTTCCCCACAGTCTCCGGGGGCGACAGAACAGTGTCAACACACATCGGTCGCCGGACACGCGCACTTGAGCCTCAACCACGAGGTGGCTGGCCCGCACGAGACGGCCGGGACGTGACGGCAAGCCGAGGACGCCCTGCCGTGGAGATGCGCCCCGCGACAGACAGGCTGTTACCCGCTACCATGACCGCGGACGCACGCCGCACGCAGCGGAGGCGTGCGGCAGCCGCGGGCTAAGGACGGGCCCGCTTGATGAAGAGATGAGCGAACGATGCGATTGGATGCCCGCTGGCTGACTGACGAGGAGCGAGGCCTGATCGTCGACGCGGCGTACGGCCTCCTCGAGCGCCCCGGCATGCGCTTCGGCGACGGGAGGGCGCTGGCGCTTCTCGGCGGCGCAGGCGCCGACGTCGATCGAGACGCCGGCATCGCGCGACTGCCCCGCGAACTCGCGGCGGCGTGCCTCGCGGCGTGCCCGCGCGAGGTCCTCCTCGGCGGCGCCACTCCGGGCGACGACGTCCTGCTCGACGGCAGTCGCTCGCACTTCGTGCCCTCGGGCGCCCCGACCCACGTTCTCGACATGGACACCGGCGAGTACCGTGCGAGCACGCTCGAGGACCAGCGGCAGTCGGCGATCGTCGCCGACGCGATGCCGGTGGTCGACGTCATGTGGATGCTCGTCGCGGCCACCGACGTCCCCGACGAGCAGCGCCTCCTGCGGGAGTACGCGACCGCCCTCGCATGGTCAGACAAGCACCTGCAGGACGAGGTCACCGATCCGCGACAGGTCGAACCGGTCATGCGCCTGATGGAGATCGCCTGCGGGGGCCTCGACGCGTTCCGGCGCCGCCCACGGGCGAGCGTGGTCTGCTGCACCTCATCGCCGCTCGCCGTGGACGCCGCGTTCCTCGACGCCAACCTGGCGATCGCGGGCTACGGCATGCCGATCGTCATCTATCCCATGCCGATCGCGGGCGGCACGGCACCGATCACCGTAGCCGCCACGGTGGCGATGAACGTCGCCGAGTTCCTCGGGGCCAACGCCGCGATCCAGCTGTCGGCGCCAGGGACGCCCGTGATCATGGGCGCCGGGGCGAGCCTGCTCGACATGAAGGCGGGGACGTTCTCGTTCGGCGCCCCGGAGACGGCGCTCATGACGGCGGCGCTCGCGGAGGTCGCACACGAGCTCGGCGTGCCCGTCCTCTGCCCGGGCCTCGGCACCGACGCGAAGTACGGCGGCATCCAGGCCGGGTACGAGAAGGCGCTGAAGGGACTCGTCGCCGTCTCGGCCGGCGCCGACCTCGTGACCGGCGGCATCGGCCTGCTGAGCGGCGCCAACCTCATGAGCCTCCCGCAGATCGTCATCGACGCCGAGATCGCGGCGATGGTCCTTCGCACTGTCGAGGGCGCGGAGGTGTCGCCGGCCACGGTCATGGCCGAGGCCATGGAGCGCGTCGGATTCTCAGGCAGGTACCTGAGCGAGAGGGAGACGACGCGCCGCCTGCGCGCCGGCGAGATCTTCGTTCCCGAGATCTCCACCCGCCTGAGCATCGAGGGCTGGCGGGCCCGCGGGCGCACCGAGGCCGACGACGCGACCGACAAGGTCCGCGAGATCCTCGCCGAGGCTGACGCGCGCGGGCCCAAGCTCGCCGCCGACCAAGTGGCCGCCCTCGAGGAGGTCGTCGGAGAGGCCGGCGCGGCCCTCTGAGCCGACGACGGCCCCGCGTGCCCCCCGACCGGCCCCCGCGCGGACCGGCGGCCGCGCGGCTCAGACGTCCGCCGGCCGAGGCGGGACGCGGCGGCGGCGCCACCCGGGGGCCAGCGTCCCGAAGAGCACCGCGCCTGCCAGACCGACGACGAGCAGTGCGAGGAAGGCCTCGCGCCCCCCGATGGCGTCCATCGCCCAGCCCCCGAACGCGGGCCCGAGAGAGGCGCCGCCGTTCCAGACGACCGTCCAGACGCCCATGTACCGGCCACGGACGGCCTCGGGCGCCGCGTCCGAGACCTCGGCCGACGCCACCGGGTTGAGCAGCGTCTCGCCGAAGCTCATGACGATGACGAGAATGACCAGCGACCAGAGAGGTCCGGCGAAGGCCGAACCGCCGATACCGAGCCCGAGCAGGCCGCTGGACACGGCGAGGAGCAGCATCCGGTTTTTCCACTTGAGCGCGCGCACGAGGGGATACTGGACCGTGGCGACGATGAACGCGTTCATGGCCAGGAGCCAGCCCCACGTCCCGTACGGGATGCCGAGGTAGCCGGTGATGTAGACGGAGAAGATGGACCCGAAGTTGCCGATGCAGAAGACCGGCAGCACCGCGACGGCGCAGAAGATCAGGAAGTGGCGGTCGGCGAGGACGATCCCGTAGCCGCTGCGACCGGCCTCGTCGACGTGGAGCTCCGGGGCGGCGGCGCTCGCGGGGCGGCTCTCGCGGATCGAGAGCGTCGCCACCGCGAGCATGAACGCGCAGCCCGCCGCGGCGGCGAGAAAGAGCTGGCGGAAGCTGACACCCCAACCCAGGGCGATGCCGGCGACCGCCGGCCCGAGCACCACACCGAGGTTCATCGCGACGCGCGTGATGCTGAAGGCCTCCTGCCGTCGCTCCGGGGGGAGCAGGTCGGCGATCATGGCGTTCGTCGCCGTCTGGAACAGAGGCCAACCGATCGAGCTCTCGACGGCCACGAGCACGGCGACCTGCCACACCTCGCGCACGTAGGCGAAGCCCACGAACCAGACGATCCCCGAGACCACCGACAGCAGGATCATCGAACGACGGCCAAACCGGTCGGTGAGCTGTCCCCCCCAGATCTGGAAGGGCATGACGGCAAGCGGCACGAGTCCGAAGAGGACGCCGACCCACGTCATGGACACGCCGAGCACGTTGTGCAGGTAGATGCCCTCGTACGGAAAGGCGAAGGCCGCCGCCGTGACGTAGATGAAGATGCCGACGACCAGGACCCAGAACTGGCCGGGGTAGCCGCGCAGCTCGTGCACCATGCGGCGGAGGCGTCGTCTCATCGCTCTCCATGCTATCTGAGCGCCGCCGAGTTCCGCGACCGAGGGCCGAAGCACGACCGGCCCTGCAGGCGGCGCGAGGCGACGAACTGGATGGGCGAGAGCGTCGCCCCCGGAACTCGACCGGGGCGCGCTGGTTGAACCCCAGGGCACGGAACACGCGCAGGGCCTCGACGAAGCGCTCGTCGAGGGTGACGAAGAACGCCGCGTCGCGAAGGCCTTTGTCGCCGAGGGACTGCGGCATGGGCTGCGCCTCTTCGTGGTGGACGTTCCGAAGCTTCAGATGCCCGACTGGGGCCGGGAAGTCGAACTCGCGGCACACCGACGGCGCCTCGTTGCGAGCGTCCTGCCCGTCACAGAGGAGCACGGCCGACACCTTCGGTTCGTGCGCGGCGACGCGAGCGTTCACTTCGCCGACCGCGCTGACGCCGAGTTGCAGGACCTTCATGGTCTCACTCTTTCGAGGTTCGGCCGCCGTACGCGCGACCCTCCGCCGGGTCGACGGCGACGGCCCTCGGAAACGCCCCATCTCCTCAGCAGGAACCGCGCGTATCCAGCGAACATTCATCATTGAACTTGACATGGGCTGCGCGCAGAACTTGCTCATCGTTGACGTCCTGATGAGAATCGCCTAGATTCAGCCCGTGTTCCTGAGCGTCCAACAGGCCGCGCGCCGGCTCGGCGTCTCCCCAGTCACCGTCAGGCGCTGGACGGCCACGGGCTTCCTCCCCTGCACGCGCACGGCCGGCGGGCACCGGCGCATCGACGAACACGACATCGGCGACCTCGCGCGCGCCATCGGCAACTCAAACCACCTCGCCGCGCAACTTGCACGCGAGCGAGAGCTCGACGTCCTCGTCGACACCTCGATCGCGCTAGCCAGCCGGCTCGACATCACCGAGCTGCTCGCGGAGATCGCGCGCCGCATGACGAGCCTGCTGGACTGTCACTACTGCACCATCTCGGAGTACAATCCCGCCGCCGAGGCCGTCTCCGTCCTCGCCGACTACGATCACTCCGGCCGGCGACTCCCCGACACCGGGCCGTACAAGCTGAGCGACTATCCGCTGACCAGGCGCGTCCTCGAGGACCGCTGCACAGCCGTGGTGAACGTCGACGATCCCCACGTCGACCAGGCGGAGGCCGCCGTGCTTCGGCGCGACGGCGACAAGAGCCTGCTCATGGCCCCGCTCGTGTACCAGGACCGCGTCATCGGGCTGGTCGAGATCGTCGACCAGGACCGCGCACGCGACTTCAGCCGTCAGGAGCTCCGTCTCTGCCGGGCGATCGCCGGGCAGGCGGCGGCCGCCCTGCACAACGCCAAGGTGTTCGCGGAGCAGGCGCGCAGCGACCACGACATCGAGCGCCTGCGGTCCGCGCTCCGCAGCCTCGCCGGCAGCGTCCCCGCGCTCGTCGCGGCGGCGCCGGGCGAGACGCTCTCCGAGATCGCCCGTGCGGCGTGCGACGCCCTCGGCGCCGTGTCCTGCGTGGCGAGCAGCGGCGGGACGAGCGCCGGGGCGTTCGGCCAGGCCGCCGCCTCATGCGACGGCGGCGGCGGGCGCGGTACCCGAGCCAGCCTCGTCGTCGCGCGTGACCCCGGGGGTACCGGCGACCTCACGCTCGCCGTCACGCTGACCGCCACGCCGAGCGAGGGCCAGGCGGAACTCCTCGACCTCATCGCCGCCGCGGGGGGCGCGCTGCTCGGCCGCTGATCGGTTGACGGGCCAAACGGCGCCCGCTAGCGTCCGGGACATGTACCTCAGCGTGCAACACGCGGCACGGAGGCTCGGGGTCTCCCCGCACACCATCCGGCGCTGGACGGCGTCGGGCTTCCTGCCCTGCACGCGCACTGTCGGCGGCCACCGGCGCATCAAGCAGGAGGACATCGA
>DDYF01000011.1:54800-55075 GCA_002347645.1 Thermoleophilia bacterium UBA2241
CGCGACCACCTCGCCGCCCGCCTCGCCCGCGAACGCGAACTCGAGACGCTGGTCAAGACCGCGATCGCCGTGTCGAGCCAGCTCGATCTCGCCGACCTCCTGCGCGAGGTCGCGCGCCAGATGACGAGCCTTCTTGAGTGCCACTTCTGCGTGATCTCCGGCTACGACAGCGCCACGAAGACGGTGCGCGTGCTGGCCGACTACGACGATCTTGGCAACCGGCGGCCGGATTCGTGGGTCTACAACGTGAGCCAGTTCCCCATGGCCAAGCGCGC
>DDYF01000021.1:0-79051 GCA_002347645.1 Thermoleophilia bacterium UBA2241
CCTGGCCCAGGAGGTCGTGCGCCGGGCGGAGGGGGCGTGAGGGGGGAGGGGTTCACCGACGACGAACCTGCGCGAGTCTGAGTCAGGCCAGGGGGTGCACGACCTTGGTCGTGCACGAGCTGGCCCATCCGGTCGAGACCGCGGGGTAGAGCGTGTCGAAGCCGAGCTCCTCGCCCAAGCCCACCGGCGGGTCGGCGTCGGTCACGTCCAGCACCAGGTGATCGGAACTGGCGCCGACGACCGTGACCCCCGACCGCATCGGCTTGAGGCTCGAGGTGCGCAGGTCGATCTCGCCCAGGGCGACGATCGCGCGGCGCCGTACGCCGAGGTCCGGCCACTCGTGGACCTCCATGAAGGCGTCCGGACCGACGGCTCCGTCGGGCGCCGACGGCTTGTCCTTGACCTCGATGACCTCGGCGTACACCTTGAACGTGTCCATGTAGGGCATGGGCAGTTTCGCCCACGTCGAGAAGTCGGTGCCGGTGAGGATCGCCTCACCGACGCGGAAGTGATTGAAGCGCGCCGGGACGTGGCCCGACTGCACAAGGTGCAGGTTGCCGGAGTGCCCCGCGGAGACCAGACGGAAGTGGATGCCGAGGTCGACTTCGACCCGCTCGACCACGTCGGCGAACGCCTGCTGGTTCTCGGGCGTGGGAAGGACGCCGCAAAGGCAGTTGAGGCTCGTCCCGATCCCGGCGAGCTCGATGCCGGGGAGGGCGAGGATGTCACGGCAGGCGGCGACCGCGTCCTCGGGCATGACTCCCTCGCGGCGGTCGCCGCTCTCGACCATCACGATGACCTGGTGCGTGACGCCCTGAGCCTGCGCCGCGACGGAGAGGGCGCGGACTGTCTCGACCTCGCTCACGAGGCTCAAGTCGCACAGGCGTACGACATCCACGGCCTCGCTCAGCGTCGGCAGGCGGAGAAGCAGGATGGGAGCCTCGATACCCGCGTCTCGCATCCGGGCGACGTGGTCGAGGCGCGAGTCGGCGAGCATCGTGCAGCCACCGGCCAGCATGGCGCGCGCCACCGCCGGCTCGCCGCAGACGCACTTCGTGACCCCGGCGACCTCGATGCCGTGGCGCGCACAGAGCTCCGTGACCGCGACTGCGTTGGCCCGGATGCGTTCGCAGTCGACCTCTATCCTCATATCTCCTCCTTCACTGCCTATGGCCTACTGTACGATGCCGCCGCCGCCGCGGCGACCGGACGACTCCACGCGTCACAACGACCGACCCGCTCCGGCAACGGGGCCGTTTCTACGACGCCGGCGAGGCGTGGCTGCGCCGTTCGCCGGCCGGGTGGTAGAGTTTTCTCGACGAGTGTGGCAGCGGTGAGCCGTAGCTCCTTCACGTTCGGCTCCCGAGCCTGCGGCCATCGTTCCGCCCGCCAGGCCGCTATCGGCCGGTATCGGCTGCCGCGCACGTCCCATCGCGACGAGTCCCAGGAGAGATCGCGAGGTATGAACCCGGTACATCCGTCATGACGGACGCTCTCGCCTCGGGCGCGACGCGGGCGTGTCTCGCGTTTCGCCTGCTCGCGTCGGAAGACGTCGAGAGGGTCTATGCGGCAGCGCTCGAGCGGCTGGCGGCCTACGGCGTGGTGCCGGCTTGCGCAGAGGCACGCGAGGCGCTCCTAGCGGCGGGTGCCACCCCCTTGCCCGCGGCGGGCGCGAGTTCGTCCGCCGCGATCCGGGAGACCGCTGCCGCGCCGGCGCTCGTGCTCGCGAGCGCGCTCGTCGAGCCGGCCGCCGCGCGGGCGCCGAAACGGATCGTGCTCGGCGGCCGCACCCCGGCCGCTGACGTGGTCCTCGAAGCCGGAGCCGCGCTGCTGGGGGCCGGCGGCCTGCCCGCGAGGAAGGCGGAACCCCTCGCCGGGGGGTCGGTGCGGGAAGCTACTGCGGACGACCTCGAGGACGCCTGTCGATTGGCCGACGGACTCGACGACGTGTCGGTGGTCGTGGGCCCCCCTCTTACGGCGACGGGGGCGGAAAGCCACGCCGCGCGAGCGGCCGAGATCGGTCGCACTCTGGCGGCCACCACCAAGCACCTGCAGGTCACGGGTGTCTCGTCGCCGGGTGTCGCGGCGACGGCGGCCGACATGGCCGCCGCACTGCGCGAGGACGAGGCCGCCGTCCGCCGCCGGCCACCGCTCTCGCTCCTCGGCGGCGCCGAGTCGTTCCCGGCGGCCGCGGTTTTCGCACGCGGCGGCCTGCCGGTGGGCGCGGTTCTGGAGGCGAGTCTGGTCGGACCTGGACACCCTGCGTGCGGCGGCGCGAGGGCGGAAGGGACCACGATGGACTCGGAGCGTATGGTGGTGGCGGAGCGCCTGATCGCGTTCGTGGCCGACGTCCTCGCCGCCAACGTGGCGATTCAGGCGCTGGCGCCGGGCGCGGCCTACATCGCGCCCGTGTGGCCGACGCTCGCGGGTCTGCCCGCCGCCGGCTCCGCGGCCGTGGCTTTCATGGTCGCGGCAAGCCAGGTCCTGACGCGCGCGGGGCTACCGGTGGCCGCGGCGGCGTTCGCGACGTCTGCCTCCGAGCCCGACTGGCTCGCCTGCACGGACGGCTCGTTCGCGACGCTGAGCGTCGCGGCCGCCGGCGCGTCCGTTCTGACGGGCGCCGGCTCCCTGCGCGCAGGCGGCGTCTTCTCGCCGCGACAACTGGTGGCCGACGCCGAGATCCACTCCTGGTGCAGCACCGTCACCGCCGGTATCGCCGTTGACGACGAGACGCTCGCCCTCGAGCAGATCAAGGAAGTCGGCATCGGCGGAAACTTCCTTGGGCAGAAGCATACGCGCCGTCACATGAAGGACGTCTGGCGCCCGCGCTTGCTCGACCGCTCGCCGTGGGACGCCTGGGTCACCGACGGCTGTACGGGGGCGGCCGAACGGGCGGTCGAGGTCGCCGGCGCCTTGCTCGCCGGGCATGAGGTCGAGCCGCTCGACCGAGAGCGCGCCGCCACGCTCGAACGCATCATCGCAACCGCCGGTCTGCAATAATCCGATCCAGCGATGAATCCGGTGCCGACGGGCCTTGCCGGCCGGCACACGACCCGCATCTCACCATCAAGGACCGTAGGCCCGGGGGCCCGGAGAAGGAGATGGAGACCATGGCACGACACCACAGCGAGATACCGCTCTTCAAAGACGTCACCGACGAGCAGTGGAACGACTGGCACTGGCAGGTGCGGCACCGCTTGACCAAGATCGAGGAGTTCGAGCAGGTCCTCCACCTCACGGACGAGCAACGCGCCGACCTCGAGCGCTGCATGGGCAAGTTCCGCGTCGCCGTGACGCCCTACTACGCCTCGCTCATGGACCCGGACGACCCCGCGTGTCCCGTGCGCCAGCAGGGTGTGCCGACGCCCGCCGAGCTGACAGTCGGCGCCGCCGACATGAAGGATTCGCTGGGCGAGGCCGTCGACTCGCCGACCACGCTGCTGACGCACCGCTACCCCGATCGCGTGTTGTTCATCACGACCGAGATGTGCTCCATGTACTGCAGGCACTGCACCCGGCGCCGCATCGTGGGCGAGCACGAGGGCGCGGTCTCCAAGGAGGACTACGAGAACGCCTTCACCTATATCCGCCGCAACCCCGAGGTGCGCGACGTCCTGCTCAGCGGTGGCGACCCGCTGACGCTCTCCGACGAGCGCCTCGAGTGGCTCCTGCAGAACGTCACCGAGATCCCCCACGTGGAGATCGTGCGCATCGGCTCGCGCATGCCGGTGGTCTGCCCGCAGCGCGTCACCCCCGAGCTCTGCGAGATGCTGCGCAAGTACCACCCCCTGTACCTGAACACGCACTTCAACCATCCCAAGGAGATCACGCCCGAGTCGACGAGAGCCTGCGCGATGCTCGCCGACGCCGGTATCCCGCTGGGGAACCAGACGGTGCTCATGAAGGGCGTCAACGACTGCGCCAGGGTCATGAAGCGCCTGGTCCATGGCCTGGTGCAGATCCGCGTCAAGCCCTACTACTACTATCAGTGCGACCTCGCCGAAGGCATCGAGCACTTCCGCACCTCGGTGGCCAAGGGCATCGAGATCTACGAGAGCCTGCGCGGGCATACGACGGGGTTCGCCGTGCCCACGTACATCATCGACGCCGTCGGCGGCGGCGGGAAGACGCCGGTCTTCCCCAACTACCTCATCTCGCAGTCGGACCACCAGGTCATCCTGCGCAACTACGAAGGCATCATCAGCAAGTACACGGAGCCCGACGACTACGTGTTCGAGTGTCACTGCGAGGACTGCGAGGCCGAACGCGAGCGTCTCGGCGTGGCGCGCATGTTCGACGTGCCGGACCCGACGCTCGGCGACGTCTGGGCGGCACGGTGGAAGAAGGTCGAGGACCGCAAGGCCCTGATGGCCGACATCCACACCGAGCCGTTCCGCGTCGCNNGACCCGCCGTTCGGCGGCCCCGCCGTGCGGGCGGCGGTCCCGCCGGCCCGCGGAGCCGTGAGGAGGCGGGGGTGGCGAAGGTCTTCGTCGAGCCGATCGGGGTGACCGTCGAGGTCCCCGAGAGCGAGACGCTGATGGACGCGCTGACGCGCGTCGCCATCGACGTGCCCAACGTCTGCGCGGGCCGCGGGTCGTGCGGCAAGTGCCTCGTTCGTCTCGGCGCCGGCGAGCTCACGCCGCCCACCGAGATCGAGCTGCGCAAAGTGCCGGAGAAGTTGCGCGACGCCGGGTGGCGCCTGGCGTGCCAAGCGCGCCCCGTCTCGTCACGCGTCAGCGTCGAGGTCCGCCAGACGAGCGGTCACCGGCGGATCCTCACCACCAGCAAGCTGCATCATGGGCGGCCCAACCCGGCGGTGACCCGGGTGACCGCCGACCTCGACCCGCCGGTCATCGGTGACGCGCGCAGCGACCTCGAGCGGGTCCAGGCCGTCCTCCATGGGGTCGAGGTCCCTTACCGGGCGCTGCAGGAGATCCCCGACGTGCTGCGCGAGCACGAATGGCGCGCGACCTTCACGCGCTACGGGCGGCGCCTCATCGACGTCGAGACGCCGGAGGCGGCCGGCGTGCCCTACGGCGCCGCCGTCGACATCGGCACCTCGAAGATCATCGCCTATCTCTTCGACCTGACCCGCGGTGAGCACATCGACTCCGAAGCCGTCGAGAACCCACAGATGCGCTACGGCGAGGACGTCGTCAGCCGCATCGCCCAGGCGACGCCGGAGCGGCGGGCGGAGCTGGCCGCGGCGGCGCGCGCCGGCGTGAACCAGTGTCTCGGCGCGCTGTGCGCGCGACAGGGCATAGCCGCGCACCACCTCTACGACATGACCGTCGTCGGCAACACGGCCATGCATCACCTCGCCCTCGGCCTGCCGGCCCAGGGGCTCGGCGCCGCGCCGTACGCGCCGGCGGCGGCCGAGGCCGTGACGGTGCGCGGCGCCGACCTCGGCCTCGACATGAACCCCGAGGGCGGCGTCCACTTTCCCCCGCCGATCGCGGGGTTCGTCGGGTCGGACGCGCTCGCCGTCATCGCCGCGACCAGGCTGGCGACGAAGGTCCGCCCGTCGCTGGCCGTCGACATCGGCACCAACACCGAGATCGCCCTCGTCCACGACGGACGGGTGACGGTCACGAGCTGCGCCTCCGGCCCGGCCTTCGAGGGCTACCAGATCGTGCACGGCATGAAGGCCGTCACGGGAGCGATCGAGAAGGTCCGCATCGACCGCGAGGGGCGCCCGGCCGAGATCGCTACCATCGGCGGAGCACCGCCGATGGGCATCTGCGGCTCCGGGGTCGTCGACCTGCTCGCCGGCCTCGTCCGCAGCGGTATCGTCGACCGGTCCGGTCGCATGTCCCCGCACCCCTTGGTGCGCAAGGGCGAGGCCGGCCCGCTGGAGTACGTCCTCACGACCGGCCCGAACGGCGAGATCGTCTTCACGCAGCACGACGTGCGGAACCTGCAGCTCGCCAAGGGTGCGATCGCGACCGGCTGGGCGCTGCTGCTGGAGAGCCTCGGCATCGGCGCGGACGACCTGCACCGGGTCTACGTGGCGGGCGCGTTCGGGAACTACCTCGACCTCGCCAACGCGCAGGCGATCGACCTGCTCCCGCCGGTCCCCAGGGACCGTGTCGTGTTCGTCGGCAACGCCGCCGGCGTCGGTGCCCAGATGGCGCTGATCGACGTGCGCGCGCGCCGGCGCATGGCGCGACTGCGCGCGCGCATCTCCTTCCTCGAGCTGGCGACCGACAAGGACTTCCAAGCTGCCTTCGCGGAGCGCCTCGGGTTCCGCGCCCTTGGCTGACACGCGACTTCGCGGGTATGGCGAGACCTTCGCCGCGGCGCTGGTCAACGGGTCGATCGGGACCATCGTGAGCTACGCGACCATGCCGGTCGTCATGCTCGTCTCGCTGCGGATGTGGTTCGCCGCCGCCGCCCTGGCAGCGGCGCTTGGGCTCCGTCGCGCCTGGCCGCGGCCGAGGGACCGGCGCGCCGCCCGGCATCTGATCCTGCTCGGCCTGGTGCTCGCCGCCAATCTGACGTGCTACTTCGTCGCCATACGCGAGACAGGCGTGGCGATCGCGATCTTCACGTCGTACCTCGCGCCGGTCTACGTGGCCGTGCTCGCCCCGCGCCTCTCTGGTGACCGTACGGAGCCAGTCGTGATCGTCGCGCTGGCCGTCGCTCTCGCCGGCATGCTGCTCATCCTCGCGCCCGCGCTGGGCGGCGCCGGGATCGACCCCGGCGGCCTTGCCGCCGGGGTCGCCGCCGGCGCCTTCTACGCGCTCTACCTGCTGCTGAGCAAGAGCCTGCGACGCTCAGGGCTCGAGAGCACGGGCATCGTTTTCGTGATCGCCGCGATCACCGCCGTCGTCCTCCTCCCGTGGGGGCTGGCCCAGTCGACGATGGAGGACGTCACCGTCGTCAACGTCGCGATGGCGGCCCTGCTCGGGGTCGTGACGACGGCGCTGACCTTCAGCCTCTTCATCGACGGCCTGCACTTCATCAAGGTGCAGCACGCCTCGATCATCGGCTACATCGAGCCTGTGAGCGCGCCCGTCTACGCGCTCCTCATCCTCGGCCAAAGGCCGTCGCTCTGGACCCTCGCCGGCGGCGCCCTCATCGTTGCCGCCGGGGTCGCGGTGGTCACGCTCGGCGACGGCGAAGAGGAGGTCTACGGATGAGCGCCGCGGCGAAGGTCCGGGTGGCGCCGCGATGACCGTACCCGTGACCGACCGTGAGCGCACCGGCTTCGTGGCCCACGGCTACGCGCTCGTGACCGTGAGCTTCCTCATCTGGGGGGCGATCGGCGCCTTGGTGCGTTCGTCGACGATGCCCGAGAGCGCACTCATCGTCTTCCGGATGGTGGTCGGTGCGGCGATCGTCGGCGCGCTCTTCGCGCGACGCGCGACGATCGCCGAGGTGCGCCGGCCCGACGTCTGGCCCAACATCCTGCTGATGGGCGCGTTCAGCTCCTCCGCCATCCTTCTGTTCTTCCTCGCCATGCGGCTCACCGATGTGGCGGTCGGCATGTTCCTCATGTTCACCGCGCCGGTGTACGTGGCGCTCCTGGCACCGAAGCTGATGCACCAGCGCCCCGACCGCGTCGTCTACCCGGCGCTGGCCATCGCCCTGGCCGGGATGGCGACGATCCTGCTGCCCGGGGTCTTCGGCGCCAAACTGGTGTCGCCCGTCGGCGTCGCCTGCGGCGTCGCCTCGGGCATCCTCTACGCCGGCGCGGCATTGGCGACCAAGCGTCTGCTGCGCAAGGTCCGCAGCACGACGGCGGCGCTCGGTGAGATGGTTGTGGACGCCGTCGTCTTGTTGCCGCTCGCGGCCTGGCAGGTCTTAGGCGCTGGCTACCAGTTCACGCGCGACGATTGGATCGCCGGGCTCGCTCTCGGCATCCTCTGCACGGCGATCCCCTATGTGCTCTACGCGGAGGGCCTGCGTCGTATCCGCGTCGAGCACGCCTCGATACTAGGCTACCTGGAGCCGGTGAGCGCGCCCCTCTACGCCCTGGCTCTGCTCGGCGAGGCGCCGTCCGCGGCCACCATCGCCGGTGGGGCGCTGATCGTCGTTGCGGGCGTCCTGGTGATCGCCTTCGGCTCACCCGAAGACGTCGCTCCGGAGCACGGCCCGTGACGCCCGCCGTGGGCGACGTGGTGCCTAGGTCGTTGCCGTGAGGAGCCGCTCGGCCTCCGGTTATGCGCTCGTCGCCGGCGCGTTCGCGATCCTGGGCCTCATCGGCACCCTGGTCGAGTGGGCGACGGCCCCCGAGAGCGCGCTGCTCGTCGTCCGCTTCGCGGTCGCCGGCCTCGCGCTCAGCGTGGTCTTCGGCCGGCGCCGCCCGCTCGCCGGCGCTCGCGCCGTGTGGCGGCGCCTTCTGCTCATGGGCGTCCTCGACGCCTCGTCCCTGCTCCTGTTCTTCATCGCGATGCGCGAGAACGGGGTCGCCGTGGGCATGTTCCTGCAGTTCCTCGCCCCCGTCTGGGTCGCGCTCCTCGCCCCTCGCGTCCTGCGCTCGCGCACCGACCGCGTCGTCTACCCCGCGCTCGCGCTCGCCCTAGGCGGGCTCTTCGTGATCCTCGCGCCGTCGCTGGCCGGGCACGGGGGCGGGCTCTCGTGGTGGGGCGTCGCCGCAGGTCTGCTGGCCGGCCTCGGCTACGCGGCGTTCCAGATCACGATCAAGGACCTGACCGCGAGGATCTCGAGCGTGGGGATCGTGGTCGTCGAGACGTGGATGAACGCCGCGCTGTTGCTGCCCTTCGCCCTGGTCCAGACCCTGGGGGCCGGTTACAGTTTGACGCGCACCGATCTGATCTCGGGCATCATCCTCGGCCTCGTGTGCACGGCCCTGGCCTACACCATGTGGACGGAGGGGACGAGCCGGATCCGCGTCCAGCACTCGTCGATCCTCGGCTATCTCGAGCCCGTCACGGCGCCGATCTACGCGCTGGTCCTGCTCGGGCAGAGCGTCTCAGGGTGGACGGTCGCCGGCGGCGCCCTCATCGTGCTCGCCGGCGTCCTGATCCTGCTCTGGGGCGAGCGCGAAGAGCCGGTCCTCGAGCCCCCGACCTGACGGAAGGCGACCGCCTGGCGCCGCGTGGTCTCGGTCCGCTCAACCACGCCATATCGGAGACCGGCGGCGGGCAGGATCCGCCGTCGCCGAACGCCGCCCGGATGCCCGCCGCCCGTCTTTCGGATAGGCTTGCATGTGGGGCGATATGACCTGCATGCACGCGTCATCTTCCGTTGCGTACGACTCGTCGTTCCACGTTCGGGTCCCTCGCCTCGCAGCACCGAGCATCTCGCGCTGAGTCGCCGAAAGGAGCCTGCATCATGAAGCACGTCGAGAGCGCGCCCAAGCTCAACATCACCAAGTCGCTGCAGATGTTCGAGGACGCTCAGCGGCTGACGCCGGGCGGCGTCGGCGGCATCCGCCGCCCGTACAACTTCGTCATCGGCGAGTACCCGATCTTCATCACCCACGGCAACGGCGGACACATCTTCGACGTCGACGGCAACGAGTACATCGACATGCTCTGCGCCTACGGGCCGATCATCCTCGGGTACGTCGAGCCGGAGATCAACGACGCCGTCAAGGAGCGCATTGACTTGGGCTTCTGCTTCAGCCTCGTGCAGCCGGTCCAGAACGAGCTCGAAGAGCGTCTCGCGAACACGGTGCCCAGCGGCGAGCAGACGATCCTCGTGAAGACCGGCTCCGATGCGACGAACGCCGCCGTCCGCGCGGCGCGCGCCTACACCGGCCGCGACGTCATCGCGCGCTGCGGCTACCACGGCTGGGGCGACTGGTGCGTGGAGAACCACGGCGGCATCCCGCAGGCCGTCGTCGATCTCACCAAGGAGTTCAAGTACGGCGAAATCGCCGACCTCGAGCGCGTGTTCGCGGAGAACCCGGACAAGGTGGCGACGGTCATCATCACGCCGGTCGGTCACCCGACGGCTCAGCCGGTCGTCGCGCCGCCCGACGGCTACCTCGAGAAGGTCAAGGAGATCACGCACAAGAACGGCGCGGTGCTCATCTACGATGAGATCCGCACCGGCTTCCGCGTCGCCATGGGCGGCGCCCAGCAGCGATACGGTGTGACGCCCGACGTGACCACCGTCGGCAAGGCCATGGCGAACGGCTACCCGATCGCCGCCGTCGTCGGCAAGCGCGAGGTCCTGTCGACGTACGAGAAGGCCGCCTTCCTGAGCTCGACCTTCTTCCCCAACAGCCTCGAGATGGTCGCCGCCATGAAGTGCATGGACATCCTCGAGCGCGAGAAGGTGCAGGACGTCATCTGGGAGCGGGGGACGCGCTTCCTCGACAGGCTGGGCAAGATCGTCGATGCCTCCGGCGTCCCGGTGACGAAGAGCGGCATCCCCCCGATGCCGTACCTCACCTTCGACCACGTCGACGATCACTACAAGGAACGCCGCACCGAGTTCTACACGCAATGCATCCGGCGCGGGCTCTTCGTCCAGCCGTACCACCATTGGTACATCGCCTATCGCCACACCGAGGAGGACCTGACGAGGGCCCTCGACGTGGTGGAAGAGAGTCTCGCGTACGTCGCGCAGGAGTATCCTTACAGCGCGTGATCCACGGTGACGGGGCGGGGTCGCCTGCGGCGGCCCCGCCCCCTTCGACCAGGGGGACGAGATGGACAAGCTCATCATCACCGTCGCCGGGGTGGGCGCCGAGACGACCAAGGACGTGCAGCCGGGTCTGCCGGTCTCGGCCGTCGAGATCGGCGAGGACGCCGCCCGCTGCCGGGAGGCCGGCGCCAGCATCTACCACCTTCATGTGCGCCGACCCGACGGCACCCCGACGCAAGACAAGGACGTCTTTGCCGCCGCCGTCGCCGCCATCCGCGAGCGCACCGACATCATCGTCCAGACGTCCACCGGCGGGGCCATGGGCATGACCGCCGACCAGCGCCTGCAGCCGCTCGAGTTGAACCCCGAGATGGCCTCGCTGACCACCGGTACGGCGAACTTCGGCGACGAGGTGTTCTTCAACGACGCGGACCTGATGAAGGAGTTCTACACGCGGATGCAGGCCAAGGGCGTGCGCCCGGAGTTCGAGATCTTCGAGGCGGGCCAGATCGACAATGCGCTGCGGCTCGTCAAGCAGAACGGGCCGGCCGGCCCGCTCATGCACTGGGACCTGGTGCTCGGCGTCCCCGGGAGCATGAGCGGCGAGCCGCGCAACGTCGTCTTCCTCGTCGACCGGCTACCCCCCGCGTCGACGTGGACGGCGACCGGCATCGGCCGCTGGCACATGCCGGTGACCATGACGGCCCTCGCGCTCGGCGGCAACGTCCGCCTGGGGCTCGAGGACAACATCTTCTACCACAAGGGCGTCCTCGCCGAGGGCAACGCGCAGCTTACAGCGCGCGTGGCGCGCCTCGCGGCGGAGTGGGGGCGGGAGTGCGCCGCACCCGACGAGGCGCGGCAGATCCTCAAGCTCGCGCCGTACGACAAGTAGGCGGCCGCGAGGCTGTCGGCATCCCCGGGGCGGGGTCGCGTCCGCGACCCCGCCCCTTCACGTTCCGCGACTCGCGCCGCCCTTGTCTCGCTCCGGCGTGCACAACCCTGACAACCCCTTGGGAGCCATCGCCGGCGGAAACCCGATGTCCCGGAGGTACACTTGGGTACGAGCGAGAGAGCAGGATCGCAACGGGAGCATCGAGGAGCGCGGGTGGCCTTCGGGTCGAAGAAACGCACGCCGGAGTTCGACAAGACCGAGTTGCTGCGTGGGCTGGTCGATCTGGCCGGCGAGGTGCAGTCAAGCTCCGAGCTTGACGGCATCGTCCGCGCCATCGCGACCACCGTCACCGACACGTTCGGCTACCGCGAGGCGACGGTCTACGTGGTCGACGAGGACGGCGAGACGTTCCGCGCCCAGGCCACCGTGGGCGAGCATCCCGACTACGACGCCGAGATCTTCTGCCGGCCGGTGCCAAGCCGCATCTGGGACGAGCTCTTCCTCGAGCGCTACCAGATGGGCTCCTCGTTCTTCATCGACCACCGGTCGCACCGCTGGACGGACGATCAGCTTCACTACTTCCCGCCCCTCCCGCTGGGCCGGCGCGCCGACGACGAGTGGCAGGAGGGTGACGACCTCTTCGTGCCGCTCTACGACAAGCGCCGCCGGCTCATGGGCGTCCTGGACCTGTACGACCCCGTGGACAGGTCCCTGCCGACGCTCGAGCAGGTCAAGGCGCTGGAGGTCTTCGCCGCCCATGCCGCGGTCGCCGTCGAGAACGCGCGACAGTACGAGGAGCTCGAGAGCACGAGCGCCGAGCTGGAGCGACAGCTCCAGCTCCGTCACGAGCTCCTCAGCCTGAGCGCGGCGCTCCTCTCGACCCTCGAGCAGAGCGACGTCTTCGCCATGGTCGCCTCCATGCTCAAGCAGATGGTCGACTACGACGCCATGGACATCCGTCTGGTCGACGAGGTGTCCGGGGAGCTCGTCGCGATCTACGCGCGCGACGAGAACGCCGACGAGATGACCGGCTTCCGCAGTTCCGTCGACGAGGGCGTCAGCGGTTGGGTCGTGCGCCAAAACGAGGCACAGCTCGTCAACGACATGGAGAGCGACCCGCGAGCCGTGCACGTCCCCGGCACCCAGGAGGACGAGCCGCAGGCGTCGATCGTCCTGCCGCTCAACGTGCGCGGCAAGGTCACCGGCGTGCTGACGATCGATCGCCTGCACGGGCGCACGTTCGACGACGGCGAGCTCGAGCCGGCGAAGCTCTTCGCCAACATGGCGGCGATCGCGATCCAGAACGCGCGCAGCTACGAAGACATGGAGCGCCAGGCGATCAGCGACGGCCTGACCGGCATCCACAACTACCGTCACTTCCGCGACACGCTCAAGTCGACCGTCAGCCGCGCCGAACGCTACGGCGAGACGTTCTGCCTGCTCATGATGGACCTCGACCACTTCAAGGCGGTCAACGATTCCGTCGGGCATCAGGCGGGCGACGAGGTCCTTCGCGCGGTGGCCGACGTGCTGCGCTCATGCTCCCGCGAATCGGACTACCAGGCTCGCTACGGGGGTGAGGAGTTCGTGATGCTCCTTCCGCAGACGGGACTCAGTGAGGCGAGCACGCTCGCCGAGCGCGTCCGCACCCAGGTGGCCGAGATCGACGCCGGGCACTCCGACGTGCGCGTGACGATGTCGATCGGCGTCGCGTCGTTCCCCGAGTCGGCGCGCGACAGCGACGGCGTACTGGCGGCGGCCGACGCCGCCCTCCTGCGCGCCAAGGCTCGCGGCCGCGACCGAGTCTGCCTCGCCGGCGAGGACATCACCCGTGTCGCGGGGGAGATGGAGGGCGACCTCATCGACCTCGGGAGGCGCTTCGCTCGCGAGCTGGGGATGAGCGAGGTGGAAGCTGCGGGCCTCGTCACCGCGCTGGCCGTCTACGAGGTCGACGCCGCGCTCAGCGACGAGGTCCAGACGATCCTTGGGGACGGCGACGGGGTCCACGACGCCGCGAGCGCGGTCCACGACGTCCGCAGGCAGGCAGTCGAGGCTCTGCTCTACGGGAGTGAGCGCTGGGACGGGACCGGCTATCCCGAAGGACGGCGGGGAAGCGCGATCCCCCGCGTCGCGCGTGCCTTCGCCGTCTGTCGCGAGTACCGCGAGGCGGGCCTGGACGAGCGAAGCCTGGAGCAGCTCCGCTCGGTGGCCGCCCGCGAGCTCGACCCGCGCATGGTGCAACGCTTCGTCGGCATGCTTCGCGAAGGGGAGGCTGGCGAGTCGTCCGCGGCCTGAGCTCCGCCTCGCGCTACGCATGAGTCCTTGGCTCATGTGCAATACTGGCTCCATGGATAACGTCACTCCGCTGCGCGAGCCGCGACGGCCGGTGGCCCGGCGCTTCAGGCGGGGCCTTCTCGCCCTCGTCATCGTCATCGTCGTGGCCGCCCTCCTGGTCGCCGGCCGGGTGCTCGGCTTCTACGTGGACTGGCTGTGGTTCGGCGAGGTCGGTCTGCGGTCCGTCTTCTGGACCTCGCTCTGGTCGCGGGTCCTCCTTGGTCTCGCCGCCGCCGGCCTCTTCTTCGTCATCGTGGCGCCGAACGTCGAGATCGCGCGGCGCCTCGCGCCGGCGTTCCGTGAGAGCGCCGGCGGCGACGTCGTCGAGCCCAAGAACGAGGTCGTCCGCCGTCACGCGGGCGCGCTCGGCCTTCTGCTCGCGGCGGCGGTCAGCGTCTTCGCCGGCATCGCGGCCTCGTCGTCGTGGCTGACGTTCCGCAAGGCGCTGGCGGCCACCGAGTTCGGCGTCGACGACCCGCTGTTCGGTCACGACCTCGGCTTCTACGTCTTCTCGGTGCCGGCGTGGCACGCCGTCCAGAGCTTCGTCCTCATCGCGCTGTTCGTGGCCCTCGTCCTCGCCGGCCTCATGCACCTCGTCCTCGGCGGCATCGAGTACCACGTGAAGGCGCCTGGTACGAACGCACAACCGGCGCCGGGCCCGGCGCCGCGGCCCGGCGCCGGCATGCGCCCCCAGGTCGACGTCCACCTCGGCGGGCGCGCCATCGCGCACCTGTCGGCGGTGCTGGCCGCGGTCTTCGTCGTCGTCGGCATCGGTCAGCTCTTCCGCGCCTGGGACCTCCTGCTCTCCACCGCGGGGGCGACGTTCGGGGCGGGGTATACGGACGCGGTCATCCGTCTGCCTCTCACCAGAGTCACCATGGTCCTCGCGTTCGCGATCGCGGCGGTGCTGGTCTGGAACGTGTGGCGACGTCGTCAGTGGTGGCCGCTGGTCGTCGTCGTCTGGATCGTCGCCCTGGTCGTCCTGCGCGCCATCGTGCCCGGCGTCGTGCAGTCGCTCATCGTCAACCCAAACCAGCTGGTGAAGGAGCGCGAGTACATCGCCTACAATCTCTCCGCCACCAAGGCCGCCTACCAGCTCGACCGGCTCGCGGGCAAGCCGCTCGAGATGAAGACCCGCATCACCTCGGAGATCCTGCAGGAGAACGAGGTCACCGTCCGCAACGTCCGCCTCTGGGACCCGGCGACGCTCACCACGAGCTACCGGCAACTCCAGCAGCTTCGCCCCTACTACGCGTTCGTCGACGCCGACGTCGACCGTTACACCGTGAACGATGTCTACACGCAGACGATGGTCTCGGCGCGCGAGCTCGACACCGACGGCCTCCCGTCCCAGGCGCAGACGTGGGTCAACCAGCACATCACGTACACGCACGGCTTCGGGGTGACCATGTCGGCCGTCAACCAGGTGACCCGCGACGGGTCGCCCGACTTCCTTGTCCAGGACGTGCCGCCGCGCTCGGTCCCGGGTCTCGAGATCGACGAGCCGCGCATCTACTACGGCGAGATCGGAAACGACTACAAGCTCGTCAAGACCGACGAGCGCGAGTTCGACTATCCCGGGGCCGCGGGCGACGTCTACACCGAGTACGAGGGCGACGGCGGCGTCCCGATCAGCGGCGTGCTGGCCAAGCTCGCCTTCTCCTGGCGCTTCCAGACGATCAAGTTCTTCACCACGTCGGCGATCAACGAGGACAGCCGCATCATCATCCGCAACAACATCATCGAGCGCATCCGCGAGGCGGCGCCCTTCCTCGCGCTGGATGCGGATCCGTACATGGTCATCGCCGACAAGCGGCTGTTCTGGGTCGTCGACGCGTACACGACCACCGACCGCTACCCGTACTCGACACCCGAGGGCGACCTTAACTACATCCGCAACTCGGTGAAGATCGTC
Organism: Thermoleophilia bacterium UBA2241; assembly: GCA_002347645.1. Taxonomy (GTDB): domain Bacteria; phylum Actinomycetota; class Thermoleophilia; order UBA2241; family UBA2241; genus UBA2241. The sequence goes on from DDYF01000021.1 coordinate 15,706, forward strand.
GTCGACGCCTACAGTGGGACGATGCGGTTCTACGTGTTCGACGACGCCGACCCGCTGCTCGCCACGTACCGGGCTATCTTCCCCGACCTCTTCACGCCGATCGAGGAGATACCGGAAGGACTGTACGCCCACGTCCGCTATCCCGAAGGCCTGTTCATGACCCAGGCCCGGATCTTCCAGACGTATCACGTCGACGATACCGCGGTGCTCTACAACAAGGGCGACCAGTGGCAGATCCCCGAGAACGTCTCGATGGACGACCAGGGCGCGATGGCGGCGTTCTACGTGATCATGCGCCTGCCAGGCAGCGAGCGGGAGGAGTTCCTGCTCATCCTGCCGTTCACCCCGAACACGCGACCCAACATGATCTCGTGGCTCGGGGCGCGCTCCGACGGCGCCGACTACGGTAAGGCCGTCGTGTACCAGTTCAGCGAAAGCTCGAGCGTGTTCGGCCCGGCGCAGGTCGAGGCGGCGATCAACCAGGATCCAACGATCTCGGCGCAGCGCTCGCTCTGGGACCAGCAGGGCTCGAGCGTGATCCTCGGCAACCTCATCACCGTGCCCATAGGTGACTCGCTGCTGTACGTGCAGCCGCTCTACCTGGTGTCGGATCAGACGCAACTGCCGCAGCTCAAGCGCGTGATCGTCTTCTACCAGGCGAAGAGCAGCGCCGGCGAAGAGGACGTGGCGAACCAGCTCGTGGTCATGGCGCCCACACTGGCCGAGGCGCTTGCGGACGCGTTCGGCGAGGCGCCGCCGATCGGCCCGCCAGGGACCGGCGGCGGCACCGAAGGCCCGACCACCGGCGACGGCACGGGCGCGGGGAGCGGCGGCACGGACACCGGCGACCTGAGCGCCGACGTGCTCGAGCTGATCGAGCAGGCCAACGAACAGTTCGAGGCGGCGCAGGCGGCGCAGCAGGCCGGCGACTGGGCCGAGTACGGCCGCCAGATCGCCGCCCTCCAGCGGACCCTGCGCCGCCTGCAGCAACTTCAGTAGCGCGACCCACGCGGCCCTCTTCCCCGGCGCGACGGCGGCGCGTCTGCGGCGCCCAAGCGCCGGCGTCCGCGCCGCCTCCCTCTCGCCCTCCGTGGCCTCTGGTAGACGTATGTACCAGTTTGTGAACCGCCGCGCGGTGGCAGTCTGGGGAGCACGAAGCCGGCCTTCGCGAGGCCGGCGCAGGCAGGGCCTCCCGAGGCCGAGGCGAAGCATTAACGACGCCGCCACCGCGGACTACGCAAACGGCAGGCGAGACTCATGTTCGCAGGCGTACGGCCGATACAACGAGCAGACGTTCCCTCGCTATCCGGAGGCAGGGTATGAACAGCCACGCGCGACGGGGCGAAGCGGGCTTCAGCTTCGTCGAGCTCCTCGTCACCATCATCATCGCGGGCATCGCCTTTGCGGCCATGGTGCCCGTCTTCGTGCAGGCGCAACGAACGAGCAGCATGGACAAGATGCGCGCGGTCGCTCTCAACGTCGCCCAGGATCGGATAGAGAAGCTGCGTCAACTGGACTTCGAGCTCGTCACCGAAGAGAACTTGGCAGACAACTCCTTCTACTTCGGCGAGTTTGGCGACACGTGGACTGAGGCGACCGAGAGTGGCACCAAGGACTTCGATGTGGCATACGTGGTGACCGAGAAGCCCGTGTCGGCCACGGACAGCCGAATCGCCTACAAGGTGGTCACGGTGACCGTGAGTTGGTCGGGCCCTCCGCAGCCGGCCAAGGACGTCGTGTTGACGACGATGCTCTACAGGCAGTACTCGGGACCCATGATCGTCGATTTCACCGTCGCCGATTCGAACCTCGGCAACATCATCTCCGGCGACCCGAATTCGGAGCTTGTCATCATCAGCTCGCCGGTGAACCTCCAGGCCACGGTCAACGCTGCCGATCTGGATGCGATGAGGCCGCGCACCGTAGGAGCAGCCACGAGGGTCGGGCGAGTGGACTTCAACGTGACGTCCAGCACCGGGACCGTTTACCCGACAATCTCGGTGCCGTTCTCAGAAGCGACAGGGGCGGTGTTCTCGACCGCCTGGCCTGCGCCGGGTGGCAGTGCTGGAGAGAGCGACGGTTACTACGCGTTCAAGGCCGTTGCCTACTCGGCGATGAGTTCGCCGGGCAACTCGTGGCAGCTCATCTACCGGATCGAGACTGGTCCGCCGGCTGGCGTCACGAACTTCGCTGGTGTGGCTGGGCTCACCTCCGCCAACCTCACGTGGGACGCCTCCACGACCGGAGATGTCGACCACTACGCCGTCTACCGGGATGGGGCCGAGATCGGTACGGTCCCGAAGTCGGCTGGTAGTCTCGGCTTCGCGTACTCCTATCCGACTCCCGAGGCGGCTGGGGTGTCGCACACGTACTCCGTCGTAGCGGTTGACTGGCAAGGCAACCCGAGCCCCGCTGCTGAGTTGACATTGAACACAGTCGACCCCGCGAGTCTGGTGCCGCTTCCTGCGACCGACCTGCAGGGGCAGGTGGTCAACACCAGGGCACGTCTCACCTGGGTGGCATCGCCCACACCAGGCGTTCTCGGCTACGAGGTCTACCGGACGATCGGGGCCATCACGACGACGTTCGTCACCTCGGCGGCAACGCTCGATGTGGAGCAAGGGTGGAACACCACGGCGGTCTATCAGGTGAAGCCGTACGTGGCCGGAGGGGTCCTCGCGGCGTCATACGCGTCACTTCTCCTCGGCCAGACGCCGGTCAACGTGGGCGGTGTCGACTGGTTACAGGTGACGACCGGAGCCGAGCCGCGCTACTCCCTGGTGATCCGGAACACGACGAACAAAACGCTCAACAGCCTCCGCCTCTACTACCTGGGTCCAGCGGGTTCCGACCCGCAAGTTGAGATGACGCCGGCGGCCACCGGCGTGGCGAAGGATGCCACCCACACGTGGAGCAATCTGGCCGCGGGCCTGTACAGGTGGGACTGGGTGACGTCGAACAACAAGACAGGGTCCCAGACCGGATGGTGCACGGGGCCCGATCTCACCATTTACGGGAGTACGCCGTGACCGCCGTGATCGCGATCCCCCGCGCGCGTGAGAAGGGCATGACGCTCGTCGAACTGTTGGTGGCCATGGTGGTCATGGGCGTCATCACCACTTTGATCATCGGCAGCTGGATAGCCCTGACCAAGAGCTACTCCTCAACGTCAAAGAGCAACAGACAGCGGGACTTCGCCAACTTGGCGATCGCGCGTCTGGCGCGCGAGATCCGGGACGCGCAGAGCATTCCGGGCGGCACGACGACCGCCTTCGTCAGGGCGTACCCGGATGAGATTCGCTTCTACTCCACCTTCAACACGGCAGGCGCAGCTGACCCGACGACGACACCGAGGCTCACGCGCTTCGTCCTCAGGGAGACCGACGCCTCGACGCACGAGGGTGCGATCTATCGCGAGTTCCCGGGGGCCGACGGGGTCTTCGACACCAGCGACGACGTCTCGGCTCTCGTGGTGGAGGATGTTGTGAACCTTCGGACGGGCGACGATCTCTTTCGGTACTCTGCGATCCACCCCGCGACAGGGGATCTCTACTTGTCTGAGGGCGAGACCACGTTGGTGCCGCCGGCCCGCATCCAGACTGTGAGCATCGTGCTGCAGGTTGACCTGAACCCCGGCAGATCGCCGAACTACATGGACATCGCAACGACAATCGAACCGCGCAATGTGCGCCATCTGTAAGGAGGTGGCCTGATGGCTAAGTTGAGAGGCCAGGAAGGGGCGACCCTGGTCCTGATCATCGGAGTCGTCGCCACCCTCGCGATCTTGGCGGCAGCCATGGTGCTGCTGCTCACGAACGTCCAGCACAACACCGCGACCCACCGTACGCAGAGCAAGGCCTTCAACGTGGCTGAGGCAGGGCTGGATGCCGGCCAGGCGGCGCTGTGGGTCAACTGGCCAGAGGACGCCACGGAGGGCGCTGCGCTGAGTGTCGACCCCACGGACTTCAAACAGCAGTTCGACGCCGACGAGTTCCCGGGCCCGACGACGGGGCAGTTCATCGATGTCGCGTTCGTCGATGACGACGGTGATCCCGTGAACCCGGGCATGAACACCGCCCTCAACTACGACAGCAACGGCAACGGCTACATGTGGATCGTCTCCGAGGGCGCCACGGGCTCCCGCGTCGCGAAGGTCCAGGCCATGGTCAAGAAGGTCACCTTCGACATGCTCATCAAGGAGGGCGTCGCCCTCTACACGGATGGCCTGTTGGAAGTCAAGGGCACCGGCAATCAGCCCGTCATCGGCCTCGACCCGCCTGCCACAGTCGCGAGCGTGTACTGCGGGACCGGCCCGGATGCGCACGGCAACCCAGACTATGAGGCTGGAGTCACGGTCAACCCCGACAGTGAGACGACTCTCGAGGATGTCTTCCCGGTCGACACGCTCAACTACCTCATCGAGGTGGCGGTCGGTGCGGGCAAGTACTACGAGACACAGGCCGATGTCCCCACCGAAGCGTGGGATACGGAGCCCCGCGTCATCGTCATCGATCACGGCGGAGTCGACTGCAAGGACATCCCGGACACCGACACGGATGCCGGCGGCCACGCCACCGTGTGGTCCGAGGACGAGCCTGGAATCCTCATCGTGCTCGACGGGGATTTGGACCAGACCGGCCAGAAGAAGTCGATCTACGGCATCGTCTACATCGTGAACGGGCTGCTCCTGAGGGGCAACGCGGAGATCCACGGGATGTGTGTCGCCGTCGGCAGCGCGGACTGTCGCGGCACGCGTGCTGTCAACTACAACGCCAACGTCCTCGCCAACCTAAACCGGCCGAGGGTGCTGTCGGTCAAGCTGGTGCCCAACACGTGGCGCGAGCTCGACGCCAACTGAGCCGACCAAAGGCGGACCGTCGTAAAGGACGAAGGGGCGGGCGGCCGAAGGCCGCCCGCCCCCCTTGCGTTAGCGGCCCCTGCCCCGGCCGGAGCACGAGAGCATCACCGTCCGTGACTCGAGAGAACGCCGTGCGTCGTATACTACGCATCCGCGGTCGAGCAGCGTCGGGCAAGACGTTGCCGGACGGCCGGTCACGCCGTGTGGCGGTGCCGCACCGGGGGCGATTAGCTCAGGGGAAGAGCACCTGCCTTACAAGCAGGGAGTCGGTGGTTCGAATCCACCATCGCCCACCATGACCCGCCGGGGGACCTTGCCGTCTCAGGCTGGGACATCCCCCCGTCGTCCGTGACGCCCCCGCTCCTCTCCAGGCCGCCGCCCGCGTGGTGCGATAGGGTTGGCGCATGGAGACGCTTCCAGACGGCGCGAGTGTGAGCCGGGACGACGCGGCGGCCGCGGCCGAGGCGCAGTCGTTCGTGCGTCACGAGCTCCGGTCGCCGCTGGCCGTCATCCAGCCTGTGCTCGGCATGCTGCTGGACGGAACGGCCGGACCTCTCGACGACAAGCAGCTCGGGTATCTGCGCATGCTCGAACGCAGCGTCGCCCGCCTTACGGGGATGATAGCCAGCGTCGTCGAGACGGGCTGGCTGGAGGTCGCCGCGATCCCCGCGCGGCCCGAAGCCATCGACGTCGGCGAGCTGCTGCGGGGCACGGCCGCCGACGTGCGCAGCTCGCTCGAGGTAGCACCGCGGGTCGCGGTGCACGCGGCCGACGGGCTGCCCGCGCTGCGCGGCGACCGGTACCGGCTGGGCCGCGCGCTGCGCAACGTCTTGCTCAACGCGTGCACCTGCACGCCCCCCGAGGGAAGGGTCGACCTGCGCGCCGAGCCCGGCTCGCGGCCGGGACGTCTGGCCGTCGTCTGCGAGGATACGGGCTGCGGCGTCCCGCCTGACGAGCTTGCCCGGGTGTTCGAACTGGGCTTCCGGGGCGAGGCGGCTCGCGCGTCGGCGACCTACGGTCTCGGCCTGGGACTGTCTGTCGCCCGCGAGATCGTCGAGGAGCACGGAGGGTCGATTTGGCTTGAGAGCAGTGTCGGGGAGGGGACCCGCGTCTCGATAGACTTGCCCGCCGCCTCCGCGTGACCGGCGTGCCACTTTGTCGCCCTTCCTCGCCTGTGCTACACTGCGCTTCCGCTGCGGGGCGGCCGCGATCCGGCTCCTCGCCGGCGCCCTTCGCGGGGGCGTAGTTCAGCTGGTTAGAACGCCGGCCTGTCACGCCGGAGGTCGCGAGTTCGAGTCTCGTCGCTCCCGCCATCCACTCCTCCGCGCGCCGCGTTGCCGGTGGCGGGCCGCCTGTCTGCGAGCTTGGGCTGCGCTATGCGGCCGCGAGGCTGCGTCGAACGGCGCCCCGGCCGAGCATCATGAGCACGGCGGCCGCGAGGGCGCAGACGGCGCCGAAGGCGAAGGTCGCCCACGGCCCGGCGGCTGACCACAGCACGCCGCCGACCGAGCTCGCCAGCAACGTGGCGACGCCGCTCAGCGTCGCCTGCAGGCCGATGGCCGAGGCGCGCTCGCGCAGCGGCGTCGCCCGGCTGATGAGAGCCTTGCTCGTGCCCTCGGTGGCGGCGATGTACAAGCCGTAGAACGCGAACAGCGCGGCGACGCCGGCGATCGAGCCCGTCACCGCAAAGCCGAGGTAGACGGCGGCGAAAACGACGTACCCGGCGATGACGAGGGGGAACTGACCGATTCGGTCGGAGAGGCCGCCGAGCGGGAGCGAGGCGGCCGCGTAGACGAGGTTGTAGAGGACGTAGACCAGGATCACGCCGCTCGCGCCCAGCCCCACGTCCTTCGCCTTGAGGAGGATGAACATGTCGGTCGAGTTGCCGACGCCGAAGACGAGCGAGCCGGCGAGCAGCCAGCGGAACGCCGGCGACGCCGGCAGGCGCAGGCGGAAGGCGGCCGGCTCCGGCGCCTGCGGGCGCTCGCGCACCGCGGCCCAGATCACCACGACGCTGAGCAGCCCCGGCACCGCGGCGAGGCCGAGGACCCAGCGGAAGGGAAGACCGAGCTCCAATCCGGCCAGCGCGATGAGCGGGCCGACGGCGGCACCCATCGTGTCCATCGTGCGGTGCAGGCCGAAGGCGAGGCCGTGCTGCCCCGGCGCCACGCTCGCGCCGAGAAGCGCATCCCGTGGCGCCGTGCGGATGCCCTTGCCCGTGCGATCGATGACGCGGCCGGCAAGGGCCACACCCCAGACGCCCGCGACGGCGATCAGCAGCTTGCCGAGGCCGCTCAACCCGTACCCTGCGAAGACGAACGGCCGGCGGCGGCCGAGCCGGTCGGAGAGCACGCCGAAGGGGTAACGCAGCACGGTCGCCGTGCCCTCGGCCACGCCCTCGATCAACCCCAACACGGCCACCGGCGCCCCGAGTATCGTCGTGATGAAGATGGGGAACAGCGGATAGACGATCTCGCTGCTCAGATCGGCCACGAAGCTGACCCACCCCATGCCGCGGACGTTCGGGTCGAGGGCGCGCAGGCGCGCGCCTACGCCGCCGCCAGGGACGAGCTCGTTCGCTGCAGGCCCGGATGCTGACGACGTGCCGGGCGCCGAGGGTGACCCGCTCTCCTGCGGCGTCACGCGCGCCTCAGAAGCTGCCGGGGCCGATGTACGACTGCATGTCGGCCCCCGCCTCCTCGTAGATGCCCCAGACCTTCTTGACCGGCGTCAGGTTCTTCCAGTAGCCCCGACTGCCCTTGGGTGTGACGAGGATGTCACCCGGGCCGGCGATCACGACGTTGCCGTCGTCGTCGGTGACCTCGACCTCCCCCTCGATGATGTAGGCGATCTCGTGGTAGCTGCGCTCGAAGTGGCGGCGCTGGACGTCACGCTTCCAGAGGCCGAAGCTGAACTTGTCGTCGATGGACCTGGCGGCGGTGAACTCCTGCCCGGGCGGATCGGTCTCCTCCGGGTAGCGCATGGCCTCTTCCCAGGTGATGTCCTCGGGCTTGATGACCCTGATCTTCGTGCCCCTGTCTTCGTTCACGGATCCTCCTCGCCGGTCGATCATGCCCGCTGACATAACCACAGTCGGGCGCGGCGCTCAAGGGCCGGTCCGCGCGGCGGTGGCCGTGAGAGAGCGGGGCGGCGCCCGTGGTGCTCGGCGTCCCGGGTAGAATGGCGCGGCGATCAGGTGACCGGCGGCGACAGGCCGAGAGACGAGAGGAGATGGCGGTGACAGAGGTACGTTCAGCGCTCGAGGAGAAGGTCGTCGGCGCGGTCCGTGCGAGCCGCGACGAACTGCTCGGCCTTACGGCAGAGCTCGTCGCCTGCGACACGACGGCGCGCTCGCCCGGGATGCCGGCGCGCGACGAAGAGAAGCTGCAGTGCATGCTCGCGCGCCGGCTGGATGCGCTTGGTGCCGAGACCGACCTCTGGGAGCCCGAGCCGACCGGCACGGGAAACCGTCACGTGCCGGACGACCTCGACTTCAAGGGCCGGCCGCAGCTCGCCGCGCGTCTGCGCGGCGCGGCCGGCGGCCGCAGCCTCCTCCTGAACGGCCACATCGACGCCGTCGACGTCGAGCCGCGCGAGAAGTGGACCAGCGACCCCTTCACCATGGTAGAGAGAGACGGGAGGCTGTACGGGCGCGGGACGGGCGACATGAAGGGCGGCATCGCCGCCTTGGTCGTCGCCCTCGAGGCCCTGCGCAGCGCCGACGTCAGGCTGGCCGGCGACGTCGTCTTCTGCACCGTGACGGACGAGGAGTCGTCAGGCGCGGGAGGCTGGGCGGCCGTGGCTCACGGGATCACCGCCGACGCCGGTATCTGCGCCGAGCCCACGGGCTTCGACGCGTGGGTCGCCTGCCGCGGCACGCTGACCCCCTTCGTGACGGTCACAGGAAGGGCCGGGCACGCCGAGGTGCGGCAGCCCCACTGGCGCGAGGGCGGCGCGGTCAACGCGATCGAGAAGGCGGTGCCGATCATCCAGGCCGCGCAGCGCCTGCGCGAGGAGTGGCGAGACCGTCCGGATCACCGGCATCCGCTGCTCTCGCCGGGCGACATGGTCCCCACCATCGTCAGGGGCGGCAATTGGGAGGTGACGTATCCGGAGACGTGCACGGTCTGCTTCGACTGCATGTACCTCCCGACGCACCTCGACGCCGACGGTACGGGCCGACTCGTCGAGGCTGAGATCAAGCGCGCGCTCGAATCCGCCGCGGCCGCCGACCCCTGGTTCGACGATCATCCGCTGGGTTGGGAATGGCGCAGCGACGTGGTGCCTGCGGAGATGCCGTCCGACCACGAGTTGGTCATCGCGACTCTGGACGCCGGTGCGGGCATCGGCCGCCCGGGCAAGCCGGGCGGCCTCGATTCGTGGCACGACGCGGCGACCTTCACGCGCCGTGGCGGCACGCCGACCTTCAGCTACGGCTGCGACGGCTTGGCCACGGCGCACACGATCGACGAGTCGATCGTCGCCGAGGAGCTTGTCGACGCGGCGGCCATCTACGCTCTGGCCGCCATGCGCTGGTGTGGGGTAGCGTGAGCGCGATACGGCGGCGACGGAAGGGACCTGCGGAGTGGACGAGCTGAAGGACAAGACCGTCGCCGCTCGGCACGATCGCCGTCAAGTCCTCGTCGCCGACACGGCGCTCTTCTCCATCGCCGTCCTCTGGGGCTTCAACTTCGTCGTCATCAAGGACGTCATCGACCGCGTCGACCCCATGCTCTACGTCATGCTGCGCTACCTCGTGGCGACGGCGATCTTCGCCGCCCTCGTCCCGCGCAGCGTCACGCGCAGCACGAAGCCCCATTGGGTCATGGGTGCGATCCTCGGCGTGTTCTACCTGACCGCGCTCGTCGTGCAGACCATCGGGCTGCAGTACACGACGCCCGGCAAGTCCGGCTTCATCACGGGGCTGAACGTCGCCATGGTGCCCTTTCTCTACTGGATCGTAGCCAGACGCTCGCCGGGCTGGTCGCAGATCCTGGGGGCTCTCATCGCCACGGTCGGGCTCGGTGTGCTGTCGCTGCGCGGCGATCTGACCCTGAGTTGGGGCGACGGTCTCACGCTGTTCGGGGCGCTGTTCTATGCGCTGCACATCATGGCGACGGGCTTCTTCGCCCCCAAGGTGCCGCCGGCGACGCTGGCGGTGACGCAGATGGCCGCCAGCGCGCTGATCGCCTGCATCGTCACGCCGCTCGTCACCGAGGTGACCTTCAGCGTCCCCTGGCAGGTGTGGGCCGCGGTGGTGTGGACGGCGGTGAGCGGGACGATCTACGCCTTCTTCCTGCAGTCGTGGGCGCAGCGCCGCACCACGTCGACGCACGCGGCCGTGCTCCTCTGTCTCGAGAGCGTCTTCAGCGCCCTCTTCGGCATCATCTTCGGCATGGACACGATCACCTGGCGCCTGGTGACCGGCGCGGCGCTGATCTTCAGCGGCATCCTGATCATCGAGGCGTGGCCGTCGCGCCGCGAGAAGGCCGACAGACTCACGGCGCAATCGCAGTAGACTACGCAGGCGCTCAGGCGAGACCGGACCACCCAGAGGAGGCACCATGGCGCACAAGCCCTACGAAGACGTCGAGATCGAGGGGCACCTCATCGACTCGCTGATGATGCCCCAGATCATGGACAACATCATGGACCTGGACGGAGAGTTCGAGGTCCTCTCGTTCGTCGTGGGGCGCAGCAAGACAGACCCGTCGCATGCCGTCATGCGGATCTTCGGCCGCGACGCGTCGCATCTGGACGAGTTGCTGACCGCGGTGACGGAGCACGGCGTCGTCGCGGTGAAGCCGCAGGACGCCGTGCTGGAAGCGGCGGACATGGACGGCGTCTTCCCCGAGCGCTTCTACTCGACGACAAACCTCGAGACGTTCGTGCGCGTCGGCGCCGAGTGGGTGCGCGTGCTTCATCCCGAGATGGACTGCGGCATCCGCGTCGATGTGACCGCGCGCACCGCAGAGACGGTGACGATGGCCGACGTGCGTGCCGGCGAGCTCTATGTGACGGGCCACAAGGGTATCCGCGTGCTGCCCCTGGAGCGCTCGCGCGAGAGCCAGCCCTTCGAGTTCATGGCGTCCGCAGTCAGCAGCGAGAAACCCAAGGCCCAGATCGTGCGCGAGGTCGCGAAGCTCCTGCGGCACGTGAAGGAAGAGGGCAAGCTGACCATCGCCGTGGTCGGGCCGGCCGTGGTGCACACCGGTGCGGCGCCGAGCCTGGCCCGCCTCATCGAGGCGGGCTACGTCGGCGCCGTCTTCGGCGGCAACGCCGTCGCCACCCACGACATCGAGTCGAACCTGTTCGGTACATCGCTGGGCATCGATCTCAAGCAGGGCACGCCCGTGGCCGGCGGCCACGAGCACCACCTGCGCGCCATCAACACCGTCCGGCGCTGCGGCGGCATCGCCGCCGCCGTCGAGCAGGGCGTCCTCAAGGGCGGCCTCATGCACACGCTGGTGACGACGGGGACGCCGTTCGTGCTCGCCGGCAGCATCCGCGACGACGGCCCGCTGCCCGAGGTGATCACCGACGTGGTGCAGGCGCAGAAAGCGATGCGCGAGTACGCGCAGCGCGCCGGCGCCTGCTTGATGCTCAGCACCATGCTGCACAGCATCGCCGTCGGCAACATGCTGCCCGCCGCGGTCCGCACGGTCTGCGCCGACATCAACCCGGCAGTGGTGACGAAGCTCGCCGACCGCGGCAGCTTCCAGGCGATCGGCATCGTCACCGACGTCGGCCTGTTCCTCGAGCAACTGGCGAACGAGCTGCGGTGCTGAGAGGCGTGCGGGGGGCGGCCGGGAGGGATCGGCTGTGACGACGCCTCCGCATGGCGAGACCATCGCGGCCATGGACGGGGCGACCCGGGTGGTCCGGGTGCCCGCACGTGACGTCGTACCCGCCGAGGAGGACGTACTGCGGCTGGCCGGCAGTGCGAGTGCTCGCTCGCGGCCGCTTGTGCGCGAGCGGGTCGCCGCGCTCACCCCGCTGCTCGTCTCCTGTGCGACGCCAGCCTACGCGTTAGCGATGTATGCGGTAGAGACCGCCGCCGGCGGGCGGCTCGCGCTCGCCGGCGGCCGCCTGCTCTCGTTCGGCGTCGATGCCATCGGAGCGGCCCCGGGGGCGCTCGCGGCGCTGCTCTGCACGATGGGCGAGGGTCCGGACGCCGCCGAAACGGAGCTTGCGGCGGCGTCCGGACCGCTCGACGCCTGGATGTTCGACGCGCTCGTGCTCGCGGCGCTTGAGTCCTTGGAGCTCCTGGCGTGGCAGGACGCGGCACGCCGGGCGGGGCGCTTGGGCTTGTACGTCGGCATGCCGCTGGTCCCGGCCGTGGGCGACCTCCCCCCCGCCGCCCAGCACGAGCTCTTCGCGTGCCTCGACGCGACCGCGACCGGCGTGAGCTTGGACGAGAACGGTACCATGCGACCGCTCAAGAGCTTCAGCTGCTGGGTGCCGCTCGTCGGTGAGCCGACGGGGAGCGACGCAAGGCTGCACCTCTGCGAGAGCTGCGACCTCGAGGCCTGCCGGTTTCGCAGCCGGTAGCGCGCCGCCGCGGGAAACGGCGCGCCGCGGGGCTCGCGGGCGGCGCGGCTAGGCTGGCCGGCGCTGGCGCACCAGATCGAGCAGCACCCCGCGCGAGCCCTCGATGTGCGCCTCTATGGCCGCCGCCGCCGCGTCCGGGTCGCCGCTCTTGATCGCGGCAAGGACCAGCGGCAGGTCGCCCGACCAGTCGGAGAGTGGCTGGTAGATATCCTGGTCGACCCGCAGCAGGACGAGCATCTTGACCACCTCGCGGGTGAACACGTCGTGTAGGCGGCGGCTGCGGCTGAGGCGGCACAACGTCTCGTGGAAGCGCAGGTCCAGCTGTACGGCCGCGGCCGCGTCGTCGCTCGCGGCCGCGCGCGCGTACTCGTCGACGACCTCGCGCAGTACCGCGATGTCCGCCGGGTCGCGACGTGAGGCGATGATGCGCGCGGCGCGGCATTCCACGGCCAAACGGAGCTCGAAGGTGTCCTGCACGTCGTCGTCGGTGAACCGTGCGATGCGCACGCCGTGACCGCTCGACTCGAGGAGGCCCTCCGAGAGGAGGATGCGGAACGCCTCGCGGACGGTGCTGCGCCCAACGGGGAGCTCCTTCGCCAGGCGGCTGTCGGACAGCTTCTGTCCAGGAGGAAGAGATCCGGCGAGGACCACCTCGCGGATGCGCTCGGCGACCTCGTCGGCAAGGGAGTGCCGGTCGATCGGACGGAGCGACAGCGTGCCCTCGCTCCCGCTCTTGTCCACTCCGGTCTGCTCGCCGTCCTTCAAGAGACCGCTCCTCGCCTTGCACCTTGACACGACCCAACGTACATGATTGTCTGACAATCAGTCAATCGTCGACACGTTGTCGCACAACCCCTCGGGGACCATCGTCGTCCCGGAAAGGAGCGCCTTCATGATGACGTCCAAGGAGCGGATGGAGGCCGCCTTCCAGTGCAAGGAAGTCGACCGCGTCCCCGTGTTCTGCGAGCAGGGGGGCATCAACCGCCGCGCGCTGGGCATCACCTACCAGGAGATGGTCACCAACGGTGAGCTCTGCGCGCTCACCGACCTCGCCTGGCACGACCTCATCGGCGACGACGGCGTGGGGGTCTACTTCGACACGTGCGTGCTCGCCGAGGCCTGGGGCCAGCCGCTCATCTACCTCAAGGAAGAGCCGCCGTTCCCGGACCCCGCGCAGTACGTCCTCAAGTCGCCGGACGACTACCACAAGCTGGAGCCCTTCGACCTGATGGAGGCGCCGCGCTTCCGCGAGCAGGTCAAGGGCACCGAGATGATCGCCGAGCTGGCCGGCGACGAGATCCTGCCGCGCACGCTCTCGATCGAGCCCTTCGTCACGCTCGGTGAGATGCGCGGCATGCAGCAGCTGCTCATGGACTGCGTGCGTCACCCGGACGACGTGCGCGCCGGCCTCGAGGCCGTCACCGACATGGAGATCGAGTTCTGTCGCAAGCTCATCGACGCCGGTGTGCGCTGGATCATGCTCTGCCACGACTACGGCAACGCGTCTCTCATGAGCGAGAAGATGTGGATGGACCTCGAGGGCGACTGCCTCAAGCGGCTGCACCGTGCGATCCGTGAGAAGGGCTGCTATCTGCTGATCCACGACTGCGATCCCAACCCGTACGTGGACGCCTCGATCAACGCCGGCGATCTCGACGCCTTCTGCCTCTGGAGCCTGCCGAAGGGGACCTCCGACTGGCGTGAGTTCAAGGCTAAGTACGGCCACGTCTGCCTGAACGGGGTCTGGGAGCCCACACCGCTGGGGACGCAGCGCACCTACGACCAGGTCGTCGCCGAGAGCAAGCAGATGATCGACGATCTCGGGCCCACCGGGTTCATCCTCGGCCCCGGCTGCGAGTTCCCCCAGAACGGTTCCATCATCAACGCCGCGGCCATGGTCGACGCCTCCAAGGAGGCCGCCGGCATGAAGGTCGAGCCCCGGCGGCTCTCGTCAATGCGCGGCCTCTCGCGCTGAGAAGCAGGAAGGGACAGGCATGTCTAGCACTGAGATCTACGGTCGGCTCAAGGACGCCCTCCTGGAGCTCGACGAGGCGACGGTCCTCGACCTCACGCGGAAGGCGCTCGACGGCGGCGCGCCGCCGCTCGAGGTGATCGAGGCCGGGTTGACGCCGGCGATCACCGAGGTCGGCGCGCGCTTCGAGCGCGGCGACTTCTTCCTCCCGGAACTGCTCGTCTCCGCCGACATCTTCACCAAGGCGATCGACGTGGTGAAGCCGCATCTCACTCGCGAGGAGGGCACCGCTCGCGGCTTGGTCGTCATCGGCACCGTGAAGGGCGACATCCACGAGATCGGCAAGAACGTCGTGAAGCTCATGCTCGAGGTGGCCGGGTACGAGGTCATCGACCTGGGCATCGACGTGCCACTGCAGGCGTTCGTGGACAAGCAGCGCGAGACCGGCGCCGACATCATCGCCGCATCGGCTCTGCTCTCGAGCACGATGCCGCTGCTCAAGGACCTGGTCGGGCTAGCGAGGCGGTCGGGGGTCTCGGCGGCGATAATCGTCGGCGGCGCTCCTGTGCGGGAGAAGCATGCAGTAGAGTATGGGGCGGACGGCTACTCGCCCGACGCGGTCGGTGCGGTGCGTCTCGTTGAGGAGCTTGTGTCCAAAGTAAGAGCGGATCGGACCGCGTAGCCGGTCAGGCCGTGGATTGGGCGGGCCGTGAGGCTCGCTGCGACAGGCAAAGGGGAGAGAAGGATGCAGAGGATCGCGTTCCATCACTCGGCGCATCGTGTCAGCGGAGCACACCGCCGGCTGGCGGGGTCCGTCCTGCTGCCACTGGTGGTGTGCCTCGCCCTCTTGACGCTGCCGTTCGTCATGGCCGCCTGCGGGGAGTCCGAGGAAGCCACGATTGAGCCTACGGCGACCAGCGCCCCGACCGAGTTCGACATCGCCAACGTGGAGGCGGATTCGGACATCAACGCCATGTTGCCGGACGACATCGAGAGTGCCGGCGTCATGCACGTTGCGGCTGATATCCCGTACCCGCCGTGGAACATGTTCGTCGAAGAAGGAGGCGAGGAGGTCACGGGCTTCGACTACGACCTCGCCATGGCGCTGGGTGCCAAGATGGGCATTGAGGCCTCGTTCGAGCAGGTTGCCTTCGACGCCACCATCCCCGCCCTGCAGGCAGGCAAGTCGGACGTGGCCATCTCCTGCATGTACGACAACGCGGAGCGCCGGGAAGTCCTCGACTTCATCGACTACGCCAAGGAAGGCTCGGCGATGGTCGTCAAGGCCGGCAACCCCGAGGGCATCACCACGCTCACGGACATCGCCGGCAAGACAGTGGCCGCGCAGCACGGCTCGACGCAGGCGGTGTTTCTCGAGAAGTTGCAGGAGCAGTTCAAGGCCGATGGTCTGGCCGAGATGGAGATCCTCGCTCTTCCCAAGGACAGCGACGCGCTGCTGGCGGTCTTCAGCGGCAAGGCCGTGGCCGACATGAGCAGCGGTCCAGGGGCCGAGTGGATGGCGACGCAGACCGACAAGTACGAAGTGGTCCGCGACCCCGAGTACCCGAACGGCTACGAGCCGTCTGTCGTCGGAGCCGGCGTCCTCAAGGAGAGGACCGAGCTGCGGGACGCCCTGCAGGCCGCTCTCCAGGCCCTGATCGACGACGGTACGTATCAGCTGATCATCGACAAGTACGGCCTCCAGACGGCGGCCGTGACCTCGGCCGAGATCAACCAGGGCACATGACGCGATGAGCGCCTCCTCACCGCAGGCGCTATCCAGTCAAGGCGCCGCGCCCCCGCCCTTGGGCGGGGGCGCGGCGCCCCTTGGCGGCTCCCTCGCGCCCGTACCGGTCAAGGCGATTCCCGTGCGGCACTGGGGCCAGTGGGTCGGCGCCGCCGTCGTCGTGTATCTGCTCGTCGCCTTCGTCCTCTCCCTCGCGCGCAATCCCAACATCGAGTGGGACATCATCGGCGACTACCTCTTCAAGGACCTCACCCTTCGGGGCGTATGGGTGACCCTCTATCTGACCGTCGTGTCGATGGCCATCGGCATTGTGGGGGGCACGCTCCTCGCGGTGATGCGCCTTTCTGACAACCCGGTTCTGTCGTCGATAGCGTACGGGTACATCTGGTTCTTCCGTGGCACGCCGGTCCTCGTGCAGATCCTCGTCTGGGCCTACCTGGGCGCGTTGTATCCCGAACTCGTCCTCGGCATTCCTATCTTCGGCCCCGTGTTCGCGAGCGCCGAGACCAACGCTGTCATCGGTGCAACGGCGGCGGGCATCCTCGGTCTCGGGCTCAACGAGGCGGCGTACGCCGCGGAGCTCGTGCGCGCCGGGATCATCTCCGTGGACAAGGGTCAGCAGGAGGCCGCGTTGTCGCTGGGCATGGGCGGCGGCCAGACGATGTGGTCCATCATCCTGCCGCAGGCGATGCGCGTGATCATCCCGCCCATGGGCAACGAGACGATCTCGATGCTCAAGACGAGTGCGCTCGTGTCGGTCATCGCCGGACACGACCTCCTGACGAATCTCCAAAAGGCCTACGCCCAGAACTTCAGGATCATGGAGCTGCTCCTCGTCGCGTGTATCTGGTATCTGTTCCTCACGACGCTGCTCTCGATCGGGCAGCATTACCTTGAGGCGTACTTCAGTCGCGGCTTCGGCGCGCAGCAGGCTGACAGGGCACAGCGGCGGGCGTTCAAGCGCGCGCAGAGGAGGGGTGAGAGTGGCGCAGTCTGACCCTGCACTCCAGCCCCGCTGTGACATGAAGGGCCATCCCCGCACCGACGAGCCCATGGTCCACGTCGACGGGGTGTGGAAGCGGTTCGGCAAGCTCGAGGTGCTCAAGGGCGTCGACCTGGTCGTCTTTCCGGGCGAGACGTACGTGCTGCTCGGCCCGTCCGGTGGCGGCAAGTCGACGATGCTGCGGTGCATCAACCACCTCGAGAAGATCGACGGCGGCCGGCTCTGGGTGGACGGCGAGCTCATGGGTTATCGGCAGAAGGGCGACGTCCTGCACGAGTTGAAGGTCAAGGAGGTCGCCAAGCAGCGCTCCAAGATCGGGATGGTCTTCCAGCGTTTCAATCTCTTTCCGCACATGACGGCGCTGGAGAACGTGATGAAGGCGCCGGTCTCGGTGGCGGGCATGTCCAGACAGAAGGCGGAGAACGAGGCGCTCGCTCTGCTCGACCGCGTCGGGCTCGCCGACAAGGTGGACGTCTACCCGGGTCAGCTCTCCGGAGGACAGCAGCAGCGCGTCGCGATCGCCAGGGCGCTCGCCATGCACCCTAAGCTGATGCTCTTTGATGAGCCCACGTCGGCGTTGGACCCGGAACTCGTCGGCGAGGTACTCGAGGTGATGAAGCAGCTCGCGCACGACGGCATGACGATGGTCGTCGTCACTCACGAGATTGGATTCGCCAAGGAGGCCGCCGACGGCGTTGCGCTCCTGGACGGCGGCGTCGTCGTCGAGTGCGGTCCGCCCAACGACGTACTGGTGAACCCGCAAGAGGAGCGCACCAAGGTCTTTCTCTCGAAGGTGCTGTCGTAGTCGCGTCTTTCGGGGCGACGTGCGCCCGTGCATCCGGCACGGGTCGGTCGGCGCGATGTTGACCGCCGTCCTCTCCTTGGCGTGTGCCCTCGCCTACACGCTCCACGACTACCTGATCATGAAGGTCGTGCGCGCGACTCCCGTCCTTACCGCGCTCTTCTGGGTCCAGATCATCGGGCTGGGCATCCTGGTCCCGCTCTGGCTGCTGTTCGAGGAGCTCCCGTCGGGCGCCGAGCAGTGGCGGGCGGCGGGTCTCGCGGCGCTGACGGGGCCGATCGAGATCGTCGCCATCGCGTGCCTGCTCAAGGGCCTGGCGGTCGGCAAGCTTTCGGTTGTCGGCCCGCTGGCGGCGCTCGGCGGCGGGTTCGGGGCGGCCTTCGCCATCGCCTTCGGCGAGCCGGTCGAAGGGCTCGCCGTCGTCGGCCTGCCTCTCGCCGTGGCCGGGGCGGTGCTTGCCTCGGTCGAGCGCGGGGGTGAGAACGAACGCAGGGTGACCGCTACCGCGGGCGCGGGCTGGGGCCTGCTCTGCGCGTTGATCTGGGGGATCGAGCCGGTGCTCATCAGCGAGGCATCGCTGCTTCCCGCGATCAGCGTTGTGACGTACGGCCGCATCGCGAGCCTCCTCGTGCTCGCGCCGTTCACCGCGCTGCTCGGCGGCTTCGCTCTGCAGCGCGTCTTTCGCCGCCGCGCCGGCTACTGCGCCGTGGCCGACGTGGGGGGCTTTCTCGCCTGGGTCGCGGCCACGGCGATCGGGCCGGTAGCCACGGCGTCGGTGCTCGTTGCCCAGACGGGGACCATGTCCGCGGTCTTCGGCATGACCGTCTTGCGTGAACGCCCGTCTCGCGTGCAGGTCGCCGGCATCGCCGCCACGATCATGGCCGTCACCCTGCTCGCCGTGGGCGGGTAGACCGGGCGGGAGCACGCGCAGGACAAGCCGACGGGGGTCGCGGCCGTCGCGGCCGAGCTGACGTCGCGCCTGGGCCTCTTCACCGCCGGAGCCGCGTCGCGACCGGACGTTTCAGGGCAGTCGTGGCAGCCCGTCGTCGCCGATCGGCCAGAAGGGATTGTACGCGACCTCCCAGGCGTGGCCGTCCGGGTCGGCGAAGTAGCCGGAGTAGCCGCCCCAGAAGCGGTCCTGGGCCGGTCGAAGCAGCGCGCCGCCGGCTCGGACCGCTTCGTCGAGGGCGGCGTCCACCCCGTCGCGTGACTCCACGTTCATGGCCAGCGTCGCGCGGATCGACCCGGGCGGCGCGGGCGTTTGGCCGGCCTCCTCCGCGATCCCGTCGAGCGAATAGAGAGCGAGGACAGCCCCGGCGTTGCGGAAGAAGGCGACCTGGTCTTCAGGCTCGCCGCTCAGCGGCCAGCCGAGTGCCTGGTAGAACGCCCTCGCTCTCGGCACGTCGGCCACCCCGAGCGTGACCACGCTGATCGTCGCCTTCATCATCGTCCTCCCGCACGTTCATCGCCCCGGCGAGCCACCGCCCGCGGGATCATCCATCTGACAGGCGTGGCTTCAGCTCCCGTGGATATACTCCTCAGCAGCCCCGACTGTCATCTCCCCATCGCTGCGAGGAGCGTCATGAAGCCACGTCAGATCGTACCGAACGTCCACCTCATCGGCGCCGTCGACTGGGATCGCCGCCTGTTCGACTCGCTGATCCCGCTGCCCGACGGGACGAGCTACAACTCCTACTTCATCAAGGGCAGCGAGAAGAGCGCGCTGCTGGACACCGTCGATCCGCCCAAGTGGCCGGAGCTCGCGGCGCAGCTCGACGAGCTGCCGGCGCCCGACTACCTCGTCATCCACCACGTCGAGCAGGACCATTCCGGTTCGACGCCGCTCGTCCTCGAGCGCTACCCGGGCATCACCATCGTCTGCGACGAGAAGGCGCGCGGCATGCTCATCGACCACCTGCACATCGACGAGGCCCGCTTCCACGTCGTCGCCGACGGCGAGACGCTCTCGCTCGGCGACAAGACCCTGCGCTTCCTGTTCACGCCCTGGGTGCACTGGCCCGAGACGATGAGCACGTACCTCGAGGAGGACAAGGTCCTCTTCAGCTGCGACTTCTTCGGCTCGCACCTCGCGACCACCGACGTCTTCGCCGACAAGGATGTGGTCTACACCGGGGCCAAGCGGTACTACGCCGAGATCATGATGCCGTTCGCCGGCCAGGTGGTGAAGAACGTCGAGAAGGTCACGCAGTACCCGCTCGACTACATCGCCCCGAGCCACGGACCGGTGTACGACGCCCCGGCGTTCATCGTCGACGCGTACCGTGACTGGACGAACGGCGGGTCGCGCAACGTCGTCTGCCTGCCGTACGTGACGATGCACGACAGCACGCGACTCATGGTCGACCACCTGACGGCAGCTCTCGCGGAGCGTGGCGTTGCCGTCGAGCGGTTCGACCTCACGAGCGTCGACTTGGGCGAGCTCGCGAGCTCGCTCGTGGACGCGGCGACGATCGTCCTCGGGACCCCGACGGTGCTCGCGGGTCCGCACCCGTTGGCCGCGCACGCGGCGTTCACGGCCAACGCCCTCAGGGCGCCGGCGAAGTACGCGACGGTGATCGGCTCGTACGGCTGGGCCGGCAAGACCGTCGACACGGTCGTCGGGCTCATGGGCAAGCTCAAGGTCGAGTTCCTCGAGCCGGTGATCGTCAAGGGCATGCCGCGCGAGGCCGACTTCGCCGCCCTCGACGCGCTCGCCGACACGATCGCCGAGAAGCACGAGGGGCTGGCGCCGCGCGGCGGGCGCCGGCGCAGTCAGCCCCCTGCGCGGCGCAGATAGTCGCGCGCGATGTCGTGCAGCGTCTCGCGGCCGAACGGCCCGCCGTGCCCCGGGTAGACGACGTCGGCCTCCAACTGCAGCAGGCGCTCCATGGTGCGCACGTACGCGGCGACGTCCGACTCGGGCAGGGTGTCGATGAGTCCGCCCTCGTAGACCGCGTCGCCCGACAGCAAGGCGCGTTCCTCCTCGTCAAGCAGCCCGATGCTGCCCGGCGTGTGCCCCGGCAAGTCGATCACCGTCAAACGCCGGCCGCCGAGGTCGATGACGTCACCGCCCTGGACGAGGTGGGTCGGGGCGGCAGGGGTGATGCGGAAGGCGGCCGGGTCGAAGCACTCGCGCGGGATCGCGTCGACCAGCAGGGGCGGCAGGATGAAGCCGCCGTCGGCCAGGTCCTTGAGCAGGTCCGCAGACCACTGCCCGGTCGCAAGTGGCACCTGCTCCCCGATGCGCGCCGCGGCCTCGGCTTCAGCCGGATGCAGGAGCCGGATGTCGAACTCGTGGAAGCCGCCGACGTGGTCGATGTGCGCGTGGGTGACGAGCGCGAGGACCTCATGGTCGCGTCTGCCCGGCAGGCGTTCGAGCACGGGCCTGACGGACGCGCACCCGTTGCCGGTATCCACCAGCAGGTCGCGCTCGTGACCCCGCAGGTACCAGAGGTTCGCCTGGATCAAGCCGTGGATGTGAGGCTCGGTGAGCAAGGCGGTGCGGCCGGTGACCCATGTGGTCGAGAACCAGTGAGTGGCGACGGTGAGGTGGGGGAGCGCGTCCACGCCACTATCCTCGCCCGGCCAGTGCGGGCACGCAAGACGAGGTCGCAGAGCGGCGATCGGCCGATCTCGGCTTGGCCGCGCCGGTAGACGGACCTTTCGGCCGCGCCGGTAGGCGGACGCCACCGCCGTCGCTTCGCCGGGACGTGAGGTGCTCAGGTAGACTGACGCGATGCTGACGATCCTGACTGGGCTGTTCACGTCCCTTTCGTATGCCAGCAGCGACCTTCTGTCCCAGCACGTCACGCGAGCGACGCGCGCGGTGACGCAGGTCGTGTGGGTGCTGGCGACGGGCGTCGCGATCATCGTCCCGATCGCGCTGCTGGTCGAAGGCCTCCCGGATCGGGGCGAGGTCCGCGGCGCCGGTCTTGCTGCGCTCGCCGGCGTAGTCTACTTCTGCGCCCTCTACTGCTTGCTCCAAGGCTTTCGCGTCGGTGACCTGGGGCTCGTCTCGGCCTTGACGTCGCTCCAGGGTGCCTACGTCACCGCGGTCGTCATCGCGCTCGGCGAGCCGGTGACGCCCTTCCTGATCGTGGCGCTCGCACTCTGCGCGTGTGGTGCCGTCCTCACATCGTTCGAGGGGCGCGCCCGGTCGACGAGGGGCGCGCCTTGGGCGCTCGCCGCGGGAGCGCTCTTCGCTGGAGTGATGCTCTGCTACGCCTACGGCGACATCCACTGGCTCACGCAGACGGCCATCTCGCGTACGGTCTCTCTGGCGGTGGCGCTGCCGGTGGCTCTGCTCAGCGGGGGTGCGGCTCTGCCCAGGCGTCTGCGGCCACGGGCCGTGGGGGCCGGCGTGCTCGAACTGGGCGGTCTCACGCTGCTGACGCTCACGTTCGCTCTGGGCCCGGCGGCCGTCGCCGGCGTGACGACGACGCAGTTCGGCACGTTCGCCGTCATGCTCGGCTTCGTTGTCCTCCACGAGCGCCCGAAGCCGAACCAATGGGCCGGCGTCGTCGCGACAATCGCCGGCGTCAGTCTCCTGGCGGCGGCGACGTGACGCGACCACCCCACCGCGGGGGGAGGTCGCCGAGAGCACGCCGGCGCGGGAGGCAGGTCGCCGAGAGCACGCCGGCGCGGGAGGCAGGTCGCTCTTACAGCAGCCCCGTCCGCTCCTTGAACTTCTCCACGCAGTTGACGGGAACGTCGAGCACGCGCGCGATGTTGAACTTCGCCTCGATGAGGTTCGCCTGCCACGGGTGGCTGATGGCGTAGCTGTGGATGCGGCCGAAGCCGTGCTCGTCGCGCACGTCGGTCATCGCCGCCACGTCCGAGAGGTCGAACGGCGTCACGCCAAGCTTGCCGGCGACGTACTCCTTGGCTTGCTTGAGACGCATGCCGCGGGTCATCTGCATACGGGCCACGAGATCTCCCCCGGCCCGGATACCGCCCATGCCCGCTGCCTGCGCGTGAGCGTTGTGCATCCCGTGAGGGTCGCCCGAGCCGACCTACAAGCCATCCAGGCGCAGGATGTCGACGCAGGCCTTGGCCGCCCGGCAGGCCGCGTCTCCCGGCGGGTGAACGAACATTGGCACCGCGCCGACGCCCATGCCGACGTTCATGTGCACGGGGATCTCGGCGATCTGCATGCACGGCTTCACCATCGCCAGGGCGCGGGCCATGTTCCAGGCGCAGCTCTTGCCGGTGTTGACGTTGACCACCGGGCCGTACATGGTCGCGCCGGCCTTCTGCACGACCTCGAGCTGCTGCTTGGGCCACATGCCGGCGAGCCGCTTGCCGTCGTACTCGAGCTCGCCGTGCATGCCGAGGACGAACTCGCCGGCCATGCCGAGCTGGATACCCAGGTCGGGGTACTTCTCGTGGATGAGCTCGGTGGCACGCAGCGTGGCCCAGAACTCGGGGTCGCCCGAGGCCCCGGTGGTGTCGAAGTCGATGGCGTCGGCGCCGGCCTCCCACATGACATCGGCCATGCGTACGGCGTCCGCGACGGCCATCTCGGCGGCCCCCTCGGCCGCCGTCCGCGCCTCGGCGATCTTGCCTTGGGGAAGGAGCGCCGACCAGTTCTCGCAGGGCCCGTCGTCCTTCGCGTACAGGCCCAGGTTGGGCATGATGCCGTACTGCATGGGAGCGATCGTGCAGAGCAGGGCATCGTGCAGGCGCTGCGCCTCGTAGGGCAGGATCGTGCGGATGACCTTGAGGGAGTAGTCGCCGGGGCAGAGTTCGAGCAGGTCGGCGCCCATCCACTGCTCGTAGGACTGCAGGTCCTGAGTACGCGTGGCGTGGGTCTTCATGCCGGTGCCGTCGCAGCTCAGGACGATCTCGTCGCCCAGGTCCACGCCGACGAAGCGCGCCGGCGAGGCGTAGATGTCGAGGAGGTGCTCCCGCTCGTCGGCGCCGAGCGGCTCGACCTTGGCGCGGCGCACCGCCTGGGCGACGCCGTCCTCGATGTCGGCGCGCAGCTCGCTGCGGGTCATGCGGGCGATCGAGCCGTCGCCCATACGGGTCGGGATCGCTGTCTCCATGGTCCCCCTTCGTCTTTCGTCGTGGGCGCTGTCGCGACTCGATGGTATCCGGTCGGATGAAACGGGGGCAACGGCGACGCGCCGGGATGGCGGTACTCTTCGCCCGGGGGACCACGCGTGGCCGCGCCGCCGCCGGGGTACGCTGGGCGCATGGAAGACGTGACGCAGTGGGACGTGCTGGTGCGCGTGCTCGTCGCCGGCGCCTTGGGGGCGATCATCGGTCTCGAGCGCGAGCGTCACCGGCGTGCGGCCGGCGTGCGGACACACGCGCTGGTCTCGCTCGGCTCGGCCCTGCTCACGGGGAGCGCCCTGCTCATCGTGCATGACACGGGCGCGGGCGGCGCGGCTGAGGCGGTCCGGATCGCCGCGGGGGTCGTGACCGGCGTCGGCTTCATCGGCGCGGGGACGATCCTGACCTCCCAGGGCCGTGTCCGCGGCCTCACGACTGCCGCTACCGTCTGGGTCACGGCGGGTATCGGCATCACCTGCGGCTACGGCTACCTGCTGCTGGCCGCGCTCGTTGCCGGCCCGGTCATCGTCACGATCCTGCTGCTGGGTGTCGCGGAGCGCCGGATCGAGGAGTCCCTCGGGGCGGATGAGGACGCCGAGGGGAATCAGGATGACGCGCAGGCCGGCGAGGCCGAGGTGCACCAACCTCCGGAAGGCGAGACGGGCGAGGGAGACGCAGGCCCGCCACTCGGCGAGGCAGAGGACGCCACGGACTGACGATGCGCGCCGCCCGACAGGCACCGAGGCGCCCCCCAAGGAGTCCCGCCGTCAGGCGGGCCGGCACACGTGCAGGAGGTCGGCGTAGACGCCGTATGCGGTCTGCGGCACGAGGGCGCCGAGCTCCGCCACGACGACGTCGCCCATGAGGTCGGTGTGCAGCACGACGCCGAGCGACTCCTCGGTGAGCGGGGCTAGAGGGTGGTCGATGTCGAGCTCGGCGGCGCGGACTCGAGCGCGGACCGGGCCGGCCGGGCTGCCGCTCGCGGCCGCGCCGCCGGCCTCGTCGCCCTCGCGCCACACGGTCGTGACCAGCCGAAGCCGCTTGCCGTCGGCCCGCGCCTTGACGATGCGCTCGCGGTGCACGTCGCGGAGGCTCTCCTTGACGACGTCGGCAGGGGTGATACCCGCGTCCATCGCCACGTTCGCCAGGGCGGCCGCCTTGCAGGCGGCGTCCCAGCCGTCGATGTCGTGGCTGGGGTCGGCCTCGGCGATGCCCGCATCCTGCGCGGCGCCCAGTGCTCCTTCGAAGCTCTCGCCGCGGCCGATCGCGTCGAGGATCACGCTGGTCGTGCTGTTGAAGACCGCTTCGAACCCGAGCAGGCGGCAATCAACGAGCGTGAATTCCAACAGACTGAAGACCGGCAGCCCGTCCATGACGGTGCTCTCGAAGCGGATGCGCCGTCCGGTTGAGGCGGCCTTCTTCGAGATGCGGCTCCAGTTCCACGCGATGGGACCCTTGTTGGCGGTCACGACGTCCATGCCCAAGTCGAAGGCCGCCTCGATGTGACCCGTCGCAAGCGGGGCGAAGTCCTCTTCCATGACGGTGAGCTCGACGAGGACATCGGCGCCGGAGGCGGCGAGCAGTTGGTCGGCTGGGCGCGGCGGCGCGGGCAGCGGCGCCCCCTTGGGCGCCGCTGCCAGCACCGCGCCCGGCGCCATCCCGTCCGGTGCCAGCAGACTGCCGCGCCGCGTCCCGGCGCCCGTCACGAGCACACGAAGGCCATGCTTCTCGGCGAGGAGTGGCGCTTGTCGCTCGAGCAGCGCGCAGAAGCTGCGTGCGACGTTGCCGAAGCCAAGCAGGCACAGCTTCACGTCGCGCGGTGACGAAGTCATCGGAAAGCCCCGGTCCCCGTACGGATCCGCGCCGCCATGTCAGCGCACCGACGTCGCGAGACTGCGGACGGCGTCGAGGAGCCGCTCCAGCTCTTCGCGCGTGGTATATGGGCAGAGACCCACACGCACCAGCCCGCCGCTCTCGATGAGGCCGAGGCGCTCCACGAGACGCACGGCGTAGAAGTGGCCGTCCCAGACGAACAGGCCGCGCTCGCCGAGCGTGCGCGCCACCTCCATCGCCGTGTACCCGTCGACTGTGAACGACACCGTGGAGGTCCGCGGATGACCCGTAGGCGGGCCGTAGAGCGTGACGCCGCGGGTGTCGGCGAGCTCGCTCGTCAGGTACCGGGCGAGGGGCTGCTCGTAGGCCTCGTTCGCGAGCATGCCGGCGACGATCTCCCGGCGCCGGCCGTCGAGCCCGGCCGGGACTTGGGCCTCGACGAGGTCCGTGTTCCTGCGGCCCATCTCGGCGATGAAGTCGACGGCGGCTGTTGTCCCCGCGATGCCCTCGTGGTTGAGCGTTCCGGTCTCGAACTTGTCGGGCGGCGTGGGCTCCTGCGTACGCAGGCGCAGCGCGTCGACGTGCTCGGCGACCTCGCCACGAACGTACATGACGCCGACGTGCGGTCCGAAGAACTTGTAGGCCGAACAGAGGAGGACGTCGCAGCCGATCGCCCTGACGTCGATGGGCCCGTGCAGCGCGTAGTGCACCGCGTCGACCACCGACAGGGCGCCGACTCGCCGGGCGATGTCGGCGATGCGCTTCACGTCGCTGATGGTGCCGACGGCGTTGGAGGCATAGTTGGCGGCGATGACCTTGGTGCGACCCTCGTGTGCCATGCGTTCCAGCGCCTCGAGGTCGAGCGTGCAGGTGGAGGTGTGCACGGGGACCTCGCGGACGAGGACGCCCCGTTCGGCGAGCCGCAGCCACGGGCCCCGGTTGCCCTCGTGATCGATCTCGGTGATCAGGACCTGGTCGCCGGGCGAGAGGCTGTGGGCGAGCGATTGGGCCAACATGAAGCACAAGGTCGTCATGTTGGCCCCGAAGGAGACCTCGTCCGGCCGGCAGCCGAACATGTCGGCCATCGCGGCACGGGCGTCGAGGATGATCCTGTCGGTCTCCTGAGTCGTGGCGAAGAACCCGTGCACGTTGCTGTTGTGGTCCACGAGGTACTCGTGCACGGCGTCGAGGACGCCCCGCGGTGTCTGGGTGCCCCCGGGCCCGTCGAGGTAGGCGGCGGGACGGCCGTTGACGGTCCGTGACAGAGCCGGGAACTGGCTGCGTACCCAGGCGACGTCGAACTGCGGCATGTCATCTCCCCCTTCGACCCGACGGCGCGAGTAGTCTACCGTGTAGCATCCTGTGATGAATGATGGCTGACAGAGAAGACACGACGCTGCGGCGAGCGGCGGCGTCAGGCGACGCCTTTGGGCGCGACTTCGCCGTGGTGGCCGTCGACTGGAAGGCGGCGACCGCCGATGCGAGTGGCGGAGCTATCGGCGACGACCTGGCGCTCGCGCTCGGCGCGGCGGGGCTCAGCAGCGCGATCGAACGGCTGACGGCGCTCGGCGTCGACGTCGCGGTGCTCGCCGACGAGGGCGTCGCCGTCATCGACGGCTACCTCCGCGCGAGGCCCGCAGTCGAAGGCCGTCTCTTCCTGCTGCTCTCGCGCGGCGCCGAGGTCTACGTGGTCGGCCCCGCCGGTCCCCGCCTGCTCGAACGCCGCCAGGCGACCGCCGAGGAGGTGGCGGCGCTTGCGGCGGCGGCCGAAGCGCTGGGCGGCCGGCTCGCCGCCGCCGCCGCCGACGTCACGGCCGCGCCGGCTGACCGGCGCGTCGTGGCGCTGCGGCCGGGACACGAGGCCGGCGATGTGAGGGACGGGCGAGGCGTGGAGCCACGCGTGTTCGGCGTCCGGGGCCTGCCTGGCGAGGAGCAGGTGGCGACGCTGGCGCGGCAGCTCGTCAGGGAAGCCGGGCTCCCGCACGCGAGCGTGGTGGTCTGGCCCTCGCGTGTGGAACTCGGCCTGACCGACACGGCGGACTCCTTGCGCCACGTCTTGAGCGACCTCGTGCTCGGCCGCGGGCGCGAGCCGGAAGACCTGCTGGCGCTGGTCGCGGGCGCGGGGCCGATGCCGGGTCGCACCGCCCTGGACCCGTCCGTCGTCATGCCCGAGTTGCGGCGCGCGACGGTCATGTCGGTCGGCGCGCGCACAGACGAGCTGCCTCCAGGGGTGAGGCCGCTGGGCGGTGGCGCGGACGGCTTGCTGGCGGCCCTCGAGGAGCAGATCGCGCGTCGCGGACGCGTCGCGATGGAGCGGTTTCCCGTCCCGAGTTCAGACCCAGCCTGGCGTTTCGTCGTGCCGGGCTTCGACCCCTTCCGCGAGCGCGAGGTCGAGACATGGCTGACGATCGCCAACGGGGCGACGGGTACCCGAGGGGCGCTGGAGGAAGGATCGGCCGTGTCGACGCCGGCCACCCTCGTCGCCGGCGTCTTCGGTGACGGCACCGGCGAGCCCCGGTTTCGTCAGCCGGTGCCGGCGCCCGACTGGACCGGCCTGCGCCTCAAGCTCGGCGACATGCACCTCACGCTCAGCAACGGCGAGGTGCTCGATCACGAGCGTGTGCTCGACATGCGCAGCGGCGTCGTCTACCGCTTCTGGCGGCAGCGGGACCGTGCCGGCCGGACCGTCGCCGTGCGTACGGCCCGCTTCGCATCGCTCGACGACCGCAGCGTGATGGCGATCCGCGCCGAGGCCGTGCCGGAGGACTTCGGCGGGCAGCTCGTGTGGCAGGGTCTGGTCGGCGTCAGCCACGCCGGCGGGCCGACGCGTGAGACGACGTTCGAGGCGCTCGGAGACACGCCGGGCTTCATCGCGCTCTCGCGGGGCAGAAACGGCGGCGGGCACGCGCTCGCCGTCGCCACGCGGCCGGCGGCCGGGTCGCCCGTCGCACGCCGCGTCCAGCAGGCGCGCGACGTGATCGGCGGCCGCCTCGAGCCCGGCGAGCCGGCGACCGTCGACCGGCTTGCCGCGATCGCCACGGCACGGACGAGGACGCCTTCTCCGGACGTCGCCCGCCGCGCCCTGGCGCGCGCGCAGGAGCTCGGCTTCGACGAGCTCCTCGCACGCCACCGCGCGGCGTGGGAAGAGCGCTGGCGCGACGCCGACCTCGTGGTCGAGGGCGACGACGCGGCCCAGCGCGCCCTCCGCTTCTCCATCTTCCACCTCATCGCGACCGGCCACCCCACGAACGATCGCGTTTCGATCGGGGCGCGCGGGCTCGGCGGTATGTCCTACTTCCTGCACGTGTTCTGGGACACCGAGATCTTCCTCCTCCCGTTCTTCATCTACTCGCACCCGCAGACCGCCAGGACGCTGCTGACCTACCGTTACCGCAATCTCGACGGGGCACGCGACAAGGCTCGGCTCATGGGTCACCGCGGCGCTCTCTTCCCGTGGGAATCGGCGGACAAGGGCGTGGAGACCACCCCGCCGTACGGGCTCGGCCCCGACGGCGAGATGATCCCCATCCTCTCGGGACTCATGGAGCACCACATCTCGGCCGACGTCGCATGGGCTGCGTGGGAGTACTGGAAGGGGACGGGCGACGACGGGTTCATGGCCGACATGGGCGTGGAGTTGCTGCTGGAGACGGCGCGCTTCTGGGTCTCGCGGACGAGCCGTGACGCCGACGGCCGCCGTCACATCCGTACCGTGGTGGGCCCCGACGAGTACCACGAGGGCGTCGACGACAACGCCTACACGAACGTGCTTGCGCGCTGGAACATGCGCCGTGCGATCGAGGCGCTCGCGTGGCTCGAGGGTGCGGACCGGCGCCGCGCCAAGGCGCTGCGCGAGCGGCTGGCGGTCAAGGACCGTGAGCTTGCGCAGTGGGCTCAGGTGGCGGACGCGCTCGTCGACGGCTACGACCCGGCGACGCTCGTGTACGAGCAGTTCGACGGCTTCCACGAGATGGACGACGTCCCCGTCGAAAAGCTTCGTCCCCGGCCGATGGCCGCGGACCTGTTGCTTGGCCGTGAAGTGACGCTGCGATCCAAGGTGGTCAAGCAAGCCGATGTCGTGATGCTCTGTCACGTGCTCGCCGACGAGATGGGCAAGGACGCGGTCCGCGCGAACTACGACTACTACGAACCGATCACCAGTCATGGCTCGTCCCTGTCGCCCGCGATCCACGCGGCGGTCGCGGCACGGCTCGGCGACATGCAGACGGCGCTCGAGGACTTCGCGATGGCCGCGGCGATCGACCTCGCCGACAACATGGGCAACGCTGCGCGCGGCCTGCACATGGCCTCCATGGGCGGCCTCTGGCAGGCCGCCGTCATGGGGTTCGCCGGCATCCGCCGACGTGGCGAAGCTCTGGCCGTCGAGCCGGCGCTTCCGCCGTCGTGGCGGCGCTTCGCGCTGCCGCTCTGGTTCCGCGGCGCGCGCCTCGAGATCGAGCTTCGCCGTCGTGGTCGCGGCGCCAAGGCGCTACAGCGTCTGGGTATAACCGTAGAACATGCGCCGGCGCGCGTGGTGCTGGACGGCAAGGAGCGCACGCTGGCGTGTGGTCGTCACGCGTTCGCGCGCAGCGGGGGTGGGCCATGGGTCAAGGAGAAGCGATGAGTCTGCTCGTCGCCCTGAGCGGCGAGACGGGCGACGCGGGACTGCTCGCCGACGCGCGGGCCGTGGCCGGCGCAGCCGGGTGGCCGTTGCGCGCCGTTCACGTCAGCGACCCGGCCGCACCCGGGAGGCCTCCGTCGTTCGGGGCCGTCGATCTCGACGGGATCGAGCTGGTCAAGACGGAGGGCGCCCTGGTGGCCGAGATCGTCCGCCTCGCCTCCGAAGGCACCGGCGCGGTCGCCTTCGGCGCCCGTACGACGCCTGCTCCGGGGCTCGGCGGCGTCGCGCTCGCCCTTCTGGGCGCCCTCGACGTCCCCATGCTCGTCGTTCGGCCCGGCGCGCGCCCGGTGGGGCGCCTCCGTCGCCTCGTCGTTCCGCTCGAAGGCAGCCCTTCGGTGTCGGTAGCTATGCAGCACGCCGACGACGCGTTCTGCGCCCGGGGGCGCGAGATCGTCATGCTTCACGTCGTGACGAGCGACTCGCCGACCGAGCCCGGCAGCCTGCCCGCGCCGCGCCTCGTCGACCAGGAGCACTACGAGTGGGCCTCCTGGCAGGAGGAGTTCGCGATGCGCTTCTCGCAATGCGTCGAGGGCGGTCGGCACCGGGTCTGCGTGCGCGTGGGCGACCCCGCCAAGGCGATCATCCGCGAGGTCCGCGAGCTCGACGCCGAGCTGGTCGTGGTCTCGTGGCGGGGCAGCATGGCCGAGGACCGCGCCCCCGTCGTGCGCGCCCTGCTTGAAGACTCGCCCTGCCCGGTCTACTTGGTGCCGGCCAGCTAACCATTCCGTCACACAAGTTGTTCGCGGCGATGATCCGCGGTCGGCTGCTGGCCACCCATACCCCCCATGCGGTCGTAGGCTTGACCCCCGTCCGCAGACTCCGTGCCCGGTCGGGCCTCGTCTAACAGCCCTTCGTCGGAGGCGTGTGTGGCCGCTGAGTAGTCAGCCGGCAGACCACCGATCATCAGTGCACCGACCTTATGCCGGAATCTCTGGGGACGGCGCTCTGACCCCGCCGCGCGGGCATCGTCGGCCGCGTCCGGGAAGTTGGCAAGCGGGTACACCGCCTCTCCGTCGCGAGACCGAACGGCGCACCGAGAGCAGAGTGAGATCTGCGTCGGGAGCGTCAACGATACTGCGACTGTGCGAGTGTGAGCTGTCGTCTGGAGGGCACCAGGCGGTGCCTGCGCCCCACGGCAAAGCACCTCTTGCCCAAGCCTGTCGCGCGCGTCAAGTGACTGACTGGGACCTCATCCTTGACCTCGCAGTCACCGGCCAATATACTGGGCGCAAAATGGGCTAAAGGCCGACCATAAGGACTTTCAGTTGGGCGTATGGCTGTGCTAACTGCCGATACCGCTTCGGCGATTGACGAAGCAGTCACTTCGGGGGCAGAACACGCGTTCTGTTTTCTTGAGCAGCTTGTGGCCGCCCCAAGCGTGCTCGGTGACGAGTGTCCTGCCCAGGAACTCGTGTTGACGGAGTTCGCGAGACTCGGCTTCAGCATGAAGCGTGTTCCCATACGGGACGATGTCGCTCTCGAGCCGACTGCGGGTATTCCCAGGATCCCCTACGAGGGACGTTACAGCGTAGCGGGTCGACGAGGAACATTCGGGCGACCGTCTCTGCTGCTGAACGGGCACATCGACGTGGCGCCGACGGGCGACATGAGGTTCTGGGACTCGAATCCCTTCACGCCGCTTCGCAAGAATGGCTGGCTTGTGGGGCGGGGCGCAGGCGACATGAAGGCGGGTCTTGCCATGGCCGCCCTTGCAGTAGCGGCCCTCTCGACGGCGTACCCCCAAGGCTTGGAGGGCCCGCTATCCCTCGTTTCCGTCATAGAAGAAGAGTGCACGGGGAACGGCACTCTGGCCACTATGCGTGCCGGCTATCTAGCGGATGCGGTCATCGTCCTTGAGCCGACGGACTTGAAGCTTGCGCTCGGAGGGATCGGGGTGCTGTGGCTCGACATCGAAGTGGAGGGACTTGCTGGCCATGTGGACCTGAGCGGACAGGTTGTCAATGCCCTTGAGGCTGCTATGCCCGTGATCACGGCGCTCAGTGACCTTGAAGACCGGCTGAACGCAGGGCAGCGGCCTCGTGGCGGCCCAAGCCGTTTCGCGGTGAACATCGGGACTATCCACGGCGGCGATTGGCCGTCATCCGTTCCCTCGGTGTTGTCGCTTGGCGTCCGTATGGGTTTCCCCTCCGCTTGGAGCGTTGGAGAGGCCGAGCAACAACTTCGTGATGCGGTGGATGCCGCATGTGCCAACAATCCGTGGCTGAAGCATCACCCGCCCGTCATCCGTCAAGCAGGACTTCGGGCTGCGGGCTACAGAGTGGGCGAAACGGACCCATTCGTTCAGGCATTCGTGGCGACCCACACTGTCACTCATGGATCTCCGCCTGGAGTTGTGTACCCGGCCTGGACCACCGACGCCAGGTTCTACGTGAACCTAATGGGCTGTCCGGCCATCTGCTACGGCCCGAGAAGCAAAAACCTTCACGGTGCGAATGAGGGCGTTGAGCTCGCGAGCGTTATCGAGGGTGCCCGTACGCTTGCCCGCTTCATCGCCGAATGGCCGGCCAACCTCAGCCAAGCCGGGAGGGAGAATGGACGGCGGGCGACAGAGGCGAGTTTCACACCTGCGGAAAGGGAGTGCCCGTGAGCTCAGACGCCACAGGTGAAGACGGCCAAGTGACGGCTGAACAGGTTGCCTTCGGGAGCGGGATGGCGCCTGTCGCGCTTGAAGTCCATGACTTGACGAAGGCATACGGAGGAACGTTAGCTCTCGCGAATGTCGATTTCGAGGTAGCTGTCGGCGAGATCCACGGCCTCTGTGGTGAGAATGGCGCCGGGAAGTCCACGTTCGTCCGCCAAGTCGCCGGTATCGAGAAGCCGGATCGCGGCGAGATCAACCTGTTCGGCACCAAGATGCCCCGCCGCTACGGTCAAGTAGATGCGGCCCGTCAGGGGTGCTCCTTCATCCACCAAGATCTTGGCCTCGTTCCATCCCTCTCAGTAGCCGACAACATCGCCCTAACAGTGGGCTATGCGGTGCGGAGGGGTTTCATCGACAAGGCCCAGACCGAGACCCTGGCGGAACAAGCCCTGGAGAGGCTCGGCTTGGCAATCAACCCAAGGAAGATGGTCCAGGAGTTGCCTCTGGCGGAGCGGGCACAGGTGGCGATTGCACGGGCTATCGCCCAGGATGCCCGGCTCATCTTTCTGGACGAACCAACGGCGAGTTTGCAGGCACGCGAGGCGAAGGCCCTCTTCGTAACGCTTGAGCAGCTTCGAAACCATCAGGTGGCATGCGTACTGATCACGCACCGCATCGACGAGATCCTCGCGTGGTGCGATCGGGTGACCGTCTTGCGTGACGGTCGGAATGTGACCACAGTGCAGACGTCGTCGCTGACCCGCGAGCATCTTATCTCGCTCATGCTCGGACGAGATGCTGACGAAGTGGACAGCGCTCCTACTCACGGCACGGGCGACGTCGTACTGACGGTCGATGGGTTGCGGAGTGACTTTGTGGGGCCGGTGAGTTTCCAGGTGCGGGCCGGGGAGATCGTCGGAATCACAGGACTCGCTGATGCCGGTCACCTCGAGTTGGCCGGCGCTCTGTTCGGCCTCAGTGCGCTATCTGAAGGCACCATGCAGCTGGATCAGCAGACCTACTCACCTCACTCTCCTCGCGACGCCGTGCTCCGAGGAGTGAGTTTCGTCCCAGCGGATCGAGTCGGGGAGGGCATAGCCGCCGAGATGACAGTTCGCGAGAACGTGTTCATGAACCCGCGTGCACGAGCACTAAGCGGGGTGACGACCAGGGACGAGACGAGGATCCTTCGCCCTATCCTCAACCAGTTCGACGTGCGGCCCCCCGACCCCAATCGTCCGCTGTCCACGTTCTCCGGCGGGAACCAGCAGAAGGTGGTACTCGCCAAATGGATGTGGAAGTTGCCCCGCCTGATGATCCTCTGCGAACCGACTGCGGGTGTTGATGCAGGAGCAAAGATTGAGATCTACCGACGGCTACGAGACACGTGCAGTAGAGAGGGCCTCGCAGTGATCGTGGCCAGCTCGGACTACCAGGAGATCGCTGAGCTCTGCACGCGCGCGCTCATCCTGTGGAGGGGGCACTTGATCAGGAACATGGCGGAGACTGAGCTGAGCACCGAGAGCGTTACGGAGGCGGTCTACCACGGCCATTGAGGCGCCGATCGATCTGGGAGGGAACAGCGCGATGGCAGAACGCAACGCGGATGGGGCCATAGTGAGCCACCCTGGCGACGCGTCTGGTCGCGAACGAGGCAGACGTGGTCTGTCAGTCACGACTGAGCTCGCTCGCTTCGGCGTCCCTGTTCTACTAATCCTGCTAATCATCGTGTTCTCGTCGCTCAGCCCAGATGCGTTCTTCACGCTCGACAACCTGAAGGCCACGCTCGCAACGCAGTCAGTGCTCGTCCTCCTCGCCCTCGCCGCGATGGTGCCGTTCGTTGTCGGGGAATTCGACCTATCTCCAGCCGCAAACGCGAGTCTCGCAAACGTGGTCTGTGCGGGATTCATCATCAACCAAGGGGGCTCCACCTGGCTTGCTATAGTGCTGGCGTTGCTGGCCTCGACGATCGTGGGCTTCGCGAACGGCCTCGTCGTCGTCAAGCTTCGAGTGCCGGCGCTGATTGCGACATTGGCTATGGCAACCGTGCTTGAGGGCGTTCAACTGCTGTACACGGGCGGCGGGCAGATTCTTGGTGCCCCAGAGAGCCTGACCCAAATCGCACGCAGCGAAGTCCTCTACCTGCCTGCTGCGGTGGTGTATGCGGCTGCGGTCGCCGTTGTTGCCTACGTCGTCCTTGACCGGCGTGTCGTGGGCCGCCGGCTCTACGCTGTGGGTGGCAATCGACGAGCTGCCGAGCTCAGCGGCGTGCCAGTTCAACGCTATGTAGTCGGGGCTTTCACGGGGGCGGGAGTCCTAGCCGGGATCGGCGGAGTCATCCTTGCCTCGCGGCTTGGGAACGCTACTGTCGGCTCTGCGGACAGTCTGCTTCTCTCAATGTTTGCCGCCGTGTTCTTGGGAGCCACCACGATTACGCCCGGGAGGTACAACGTGCCCGGCACCGTCGTGGCCGTCCTCTTTCTGGCTGTGGCGTTATCGGGCATGCAGTACCTCGGAGCCCCGGTGTGGTCGCAGCCGCTCTTCAATGGCTTGGTCCTCATCGCTGCCGTGTCGCTGTCCGCTTGGATGGCAAGACGAAACGCTGCGGCCGCTCGTAAAGAGCAGTTGGAGCTGCTATCGGCCGACGAGTGAATCGGCCCCGTCTACCCCCTAATGGCCCTAATGGGAATCAGAATCCCACGCGACGAGAGGGTGTAACCATGGGCAGCAGAATCGTCTTCGCCAACGGCCAGCTGATTGACGGAAGCGGCGGACCGCCTCGCCACGCCGTGACACTCGTCGTCGAGAGCGACACTATCTCCGATGTGTCCGAGCAACCATATGA
The DNA here is from genome assembly GCA_002347645.1 of Thermoleophilia bacterium UBA2241. Classification (GTDB taxonomy): domain Bacteria; phylum Actinomycetota; class Thermoleophilia; order UBA2241; family UBA2241; genus UBA2241. The sequence goes on from DDYF01000021.1 coordinate 51,657, forward strand.
CGGCTCAGACTGCCTCCTCTTCGACCTTGAAGGGAAGGTGATCATGCCGGGCCTTGTGGACTGCCATGAACACGCGAACCAGTGGGTCATGTGGCCGGTGCTCCAGCCGTCGTTGTCGGCGGGAGACATGGCCTGTCTGGCGGTCGCGTATCTGGGTGCATGCCTCGAGGTCGGCATCACAGCGCTGTGCGACATGGGGGGGCTGGAGGCGGGCTTCGTTCGCGGGATTGACCAGGGTTTGATTCGCGGTCCTCGCACTCAGACCAGCGTGCAGTTCGCTCATCCCACCGCTGGTCTGACTGACTCCTGGGGGGGGTCACCCAGATGGGGTCGACTGTGGCGGTAGCTGGCGTTCCTTCAAGCCGAGCCGATGGACCCTGGGAGTGGCGCAAGAAGGTGCGCGAGCTCATTCATTATGGAGCTCAGTTCATCAAGATCGCGAACGACACCGTAGGTGTCTATCCCGCCGTCAATCCAGACCGACCGCTCTTCACGCGCGAGGAACTCGAGGCCGTGGTAGATGAGGCGCACCGTGCAGGATTGCGCGTCTCCTGTCACTGCGAGGGGAGCGACGGTCGTTCGGTCACCGAGGCAGTCGAGGCGGGAGTGGACACAATTGAGCACGGGATCACCATTCCCGAAGACACCGTCAAGATGATGGCTGCGCGTGGGACCTACTACGTCCCGACGCTGGCCAATACTCGTGCCCACGCGGATGGCTGGTTCGCGGACGCGTTCGGCAGCAGCGAGTCGTATCTAGAGAACGCGCGCCGGGCGGATGCCATGCACGCTCACACCCTCGCACTGTGCCTGGAACACGGTGTGAAGGTGGCCATGGGGAGCGACTTGGTCTGCGGCATGGCGAATGGCGTCTATGAACTGGACTACCTGGTGGAGTACGGCATGTCGCCTTTCGAGGCGCTGATTGCCGCAACGCGTACTGGTGCCGAGTTGATGGGTCTTGAAGGGAGCATCGGAACACTGGAGGTCGGCAAGCAAGCTGACTTGCTTATTGTGGACGGCGACCCTCTCTCAGATGTCGGGGTGCTTCATGACCTTGACAAGTTGTCCCTTGTGATGCTTGCCGGTCAACCAGTCGCGGGTTCGATGCAGAAGCAGTTCCCTTGGCGCAATCCCGGATGGCCCAAGGGCTACCACCCAAACACGACGCCGTTCACCGGAGGAGGGAGACCGCGCGTGGCAGTGACCGATGAAGGCTAGGCAGGTACGTCGATGATGAGGCTGACTTGCGGCCCAAACCAGCCGGACTGCACTCCAATCGGTACTCGGGGGTAATGGTGATGATTTTGAAACGACATCTGGCGCTCTTCTTGGCCTTCGCCATCGCGATTTGCGTCTTGGCCACCCTGCCGGGATGTGGTGGTGACGATGACGAGAGCAGTGAGGCTGCTTCGCCAACGGCGGTGAATACCGATCTTCTCGGACAATCGCAGGCAGTCATTGACATGGCCAAGAGCGGCTCCGTCTACTCGACGGTGGCCACCGGCGAGATTGCCGACATCAAGGCCCTTAGTCCTGACGTCCTTCCGCCAGGCGCGGTTGAGGCGTCATCCGTCACCAAAGTACGGCTAGCCTACGTCAATCCATGGCCAACCGACTTCACTCGATTCAACGTGGCTTTCGTCAAAGGCATCTGCAATTCCCTCGGGTGGGACTTCAAGTACTTCTCCTCCAAGGAGGGGACGGTCGACCAGGTTCAGAGTGCCTTCGATGCGGCCATCATCAGCGACCCGGATGTGATCTTTGGTGCCTACTTGCCCGGTTCGTGGCTTGGCGATCAGCTCGAGAAGACTCGCAGCAAGGGAATCCTCACCGTGAACGTCCAAGCGGACGAGACGACCGGGCAAGGGTTCGACATCTACATCGGCTGGCCCACCGAGCTCGAGAATCAACTTGTTCTTCACTACATCTACACGCAGGAGCAAGGCCAAGAGGCAGAGGTGTTGAGCATCTGGGAAGCGGCGTACCCTGCTTACTCCATTCCGGGATCGCAGGAACTCGCCGAGCAGATGAACATCAACATGGAAATGGTCAAGTCGGACACGGCCACCATGTTCGACCCCGTCAAGACCGAACAGCTCGTTACGGCAGAGATCTCAAGAAGGCCCGACCTCGACTACGTGAATTGGGAGACAGACAACATGTCTGCGGACGCGGCCTTGTCCGCGGTGCGTTCGTCCGGGAGACTGGTGACAACCGAGGATAGCCCGTCCGACGGCATTGTCTTCTTCACCAAAGACGGGTACCCCGTGGGATTCTCCATGCTGCAGCGAGGCGAGACTCCGTTCTATGTAGGATTGCCTGCAGAGTGGGCTTATCTGGCAGCCTTCGATCAGACGCTGCGCAAGCTGGGCGGTGGCACCGTCGCCGAGGGCGACTTCGCGTATGGCTACATCGCGAACACGTGGTATCCGGAGGATGTGCAGCCACTGGATGTGAGCGACTGGAACGCGATTCTCCAGTTCAATCTCTCGAGGTACGACTTCTTTGAGCTCTTCGAGGCGCTCTGGGGAGTCACACTCCCTCGGGATTATCCGTATTGAGTCAAGAAGACGGGCTGTACTCCTGACGGCTGACCATGACCAGTCGAGGTCCTGATGGACGATGGACCGACACCTTGGCGGCGACAAGCTAGGGTGCGCGGTTGCGCAGTGTTCCGGCCCTGGTTGACGCGAAGAACGGATGAAGCGGTGATTAGCAGTGCAGCAGCAGTCGCAGTGAGGCTTTCGGTCGTGGGTTGAGGTTACGCGGCTCCCGCCCCGCTCTTGATGACGCGTGGTTGGTCCATACTTGATTGTCAAGGAATGTGCGAAAGGGGCAACTGACGATATGGCTGGCCGCACGCACGGTAGCGCCGTGACTCGCCAAGATAGGCCCACGACCAGGGGGGCAGCAGTTGACATCCGCCCAGATGCTCTGTTTGCCCCCCCCGGGGCCCCGCTGGTTGACGCGCTCTTGCGGCCTCTATCGACGAAGAACCTAGCGGAACGCATCTCCGATCGGTTCGTCACGGCATTCGCCTTGGGAGAGTTCGTCCCCGGTCAGCGTTTGCCTAGCGCTCGAGATCTCGCCGGCAAACTGCAAGTTAGTCGGACCTCTGTGAGAGAAGCGATACAACGTCTGGAGGCTGGGGGATTCGTCACTGTCAGGCGCGGAAGGAACGGCGGCGCCTTCGTTGTTGCAGATTGGCTTCCCGAATCCGCCGATATGATTCGGAGAGTCCTGCTGCCCCAGTGGGAGCAGTTTGAGCATCTGCTCGAGTTTCGTCAGTTGATGGAGCAGCAGATCGCTAGGACTGCAGCCAGTCGACGGGAGGAAGCCGATATCAGCGCGATGGAGGACGCCGTGACCGCCTTCGCCCAGGCCGGCGACGATCGCGAAGCCTCTCGAGCTGCGGACGAGCGACTTCACGCCGCTGTGGCTCGAGCGACTCAGAACATATACCTAGCGGACCTCAGTCGTCGACTCCGCTCCGCAGTCACTCTGGGGTTTGGGGCTGAGCCCTACACAGCTGAGGTGCGGCAAACGGCCATTCAGCAGCACCCACAACTTGTGAGGGCTATCAGGGACGAAGAGCAAGAGGAGGCGGCGTCGCTTGCCGCCGAGCATTTCTCGCTGACAACCAACTTCATGCTTGAGGAACTCGTGGCCCGCATTCGGGACTCACGGCCTAGTGAGGGATTCTGACCGCCGGACCCGCCAGTTTGGCCGCCCAAGCGGTCCTCGCACTGATTGCCCTGCGCGAGGCGACAGTACCTGTAACCTAGCGTGCGGTGCGGTAAGCTACGGCCTACCCCGCACCTGCTCAGCGGCACGCGAGCGGAACGACAGCACCAGCGCCGTCCCGATCAGCACGCTGGCGATCGCCACCCACTGTGGTTGCGTGAGGCCCAGCGCGACCTCCTCGTTGCGGCGCCAGAACTCGATGATGAAGCGCTCCACGCCGGTGAGGACGAGCATCCAGCCGAAGGTCCACCAGCCTGACCTGTCTTTGCCTGCGAGACGCCACAACAGCCAGATGATGGGCGCCATCATGATGAGCTCGTAGACGGGTGTCGGGTGGACCTCGACGCCCGGCGGCGTCGGCACCGTGCCGTTGGGGTACCCCATCGCCCAGGGCAGGTCGCTCTCGGTGCCGTAGTCGCCGTCGCCGGAGAGCTGGCAGCCGATGCGCCCGATCGTGTAGCCAAGCGCCACCCCGGGGCCCATGGTGTTGGCGACGATCCCCACCGGGACGCGGCGCAGGAGGCACCAGACGACCACGGCGACGAAGCCGCCGATGAGCCCGCCGTACCACGTGAAGCCGTAGCCGGAGAAAAGGGCGTCGCGGAGGTCGTCGCTGACGCTGCTCCAGTGCTCGGCGAGGTAGTAGAGGCGGGCGCCGACGAAGCCCCCTATGCCGGCGGCGAAGATCAGTTCGAAGGCGAAGTCGGGGGTGACGCCCCGGCGGCGCAGCAGGGGCAGGACGACGAACAGTCCGGGCACGATGAGCGCCAGCGCGGCCATGAGGCCGAAGCTATAGAGGGTGAAGTCGCCAATGTGGAAGAGCTCGGGGCACATGATGTCGGACTGGCCGGGGGCCTCAGCGCTTCACGAGGACGTGGCCGAGGTCGTCCTTGATCGTCACCTTGGTGCCGAGGTTCGTCGAGTACGCCTTCACGCGGGCGAGGATCGTCGCGGCGCCGCCGTACGTCCGCTTGGGGCGCCCGTCGTAGGCGATCGTCACCGGGATGAGGTCGACCTCGATGCGCTTCGCCGAGAGTTCCGCGCGGACCAGCATAGTCTGCGCACACGAGCCGCTCTGGTGGTCGAAGACGAGGTTGCCGGTGCTCCAGGCGATGAAGCCGCCGTGATACGCCTGGACGCCTTGGAGAACGTGCGGGTGGTGCCCGATCACAAGGTCGGCCCCGGCGTCGATGACGGCCTTGCCCTCAGAGGACTCGAGGTAGCTCGGACCCGTCGTGAACTCGTAGTTCCAGTGCCAGGCCACGACAACGTAGTCAGCCTTCGTGGCCGCTTTGCGGACGGCCTCCTTGACGGCGCCGACGTCGGAGCGCCCCGGCGACGTGCCGGGGCTCGACGACGTCGCCGGGAAGCCGACCGGGAGGACGTCGGTGAAGCCCAGGAAGGCGACACGCACGCCGTCGACGGTGAAGAAGCGTGGCAGCCGGGCGGCCGCGAGGTCTTCGCCGGCGCCGCAGACCTTCAGGCCGGCCTTGCGCACGTGGCGGATGCTGTCCATGAGGCCGCTGTCGCCCTGGTCGCCGGCGTGGTTGTTGGCCATGGTCACGACGTCGATGCCGGAGTCGGCCATGGCCTTGGCCAGCCGCGGGTCGCCCTTGAAGACGACGTCCTTCCAGTACTGCGGGTCGCCGCCGCCGGTCAGTGGGGTCTCCAGGTTCACGAGCGCAAGGTCAGCTCGCTTCAGGATGCCGGCGATGCCCTTGAAGACGGCGTCGCCGCCCTGGTTGCCGATGATGGTGCGAATCGAGCGGTCGCCGATGACGTCGCCGCCGGCGACGATGGTGACGCTGGTCGCCGTGGGCTTGGGGGTCGGAGTGGGTGTCTCGGACGGGGAGGGCGGCGGCGTGTGTGTGACCTGACGCACCCGCGTGCCGTCAGCCGCCGCCTCACCGCGCCCGATCCCCGGAAGCACGCCCGCGACCGCAAGGCCGGCGAGGGCGCCGGCCAGGGCGACGACGGCGAGCAGCACATAAAGGGTGCGTTGGCCGCGGCGCCGCGGGCGTCGTGGCAGGCGCTGCGTCGGGCGCCGGTCACGAGGCGGCTGCGCCCCGCCGCCTGCCCCGCCGTGCAAGGGCACCGATACAGGCTCGCCTGACCCCGCTCGGTACGTCGTGTACGGCTTGCCCATGCGCGAAGGGGAGTCCATGACTCCGCGATGGTACACGCACCCGCTGATACGGCCAAACGTGGGCCGCCCAACGGGAGGCTGACACGGCGAGTCGCCGCACATGGCTCACGGCGGGGGCCGCGCCTCGCCCGCGCGGGGGGTACAATGGCCGAGGAGGGCGCCGGCGGCCACCCGAACGGGTGGCCGCCGGCGCCCTCCTACCGACGTCGTCGAACCGGGGCACTAGATGCGGCTTCGCGCACAGAGTGGAAGTGCCGCGCACGCGGCCTTCGTCGCTGCCGTCGCGCTGCTCGCCAGTGCCGGCGTGCTGGTCGCGCTCGCCGTGGCGCTGCCCGTGGCGTTCGACGACGAGGCGTCACCAGCCGTCGGGCCGGCCACCCGGGCGGCCCGTCCTGCGGAGGCGGAGGCGGCCGTCGACAAGGCCGTGGCGGCGCTGAGGGCGGCCGACGAAGACGCCTGGCGAGTCGCCCTGCCCGCATCCGGCGACGCGGCGCGCCGGGCGATGGCGGACCTCTTCGATACGCTCTCCGGGCTGCCCCGGACGACGCTCGAGGCGGTCGTTCAGCCCATCCCGTCGCGAGGCGGACGGTACGACATCCGGCTCCTCGGCACACTCGCCGGCGCCGGGCCCGCGGACCGTCTGGTCGCCGAGCGCGTGCTGGATCTCGAGGTCATGGGCCCCCGGGTCGTGGCGACCGGCGACGCGACGCCGAAGGCGGCGCGCGAGTTGTACTTGATGGCGTTCGACGAGCCGCGGGTCGTCGAGCACGACGCCTGTGTCATCATCACCGAGCCGAAGTACACCGACCTTGCCGAGGATCTGGCGACGGCCGCCGGAGCCGCTCGCGGCGAGCTTGCCATGTTGGGCGTCGACCCCGACCGGGCCGTCGTCCTCTACCTCTACGCGACGCGAGCGCAGCTCCGTGACGCGCTCGGCGGGGGCCCGACTGACGAGCGCTTCGAGTTCTTCTCGGCCCCCGTAGCCCGCGAGTCCGGCGAGCTTGGGTGGCCTCGCGACATCAACATCCTCGCCCCAGCCCTTGAGGGCGAGGATGAGTGGCTGTCGCGCCTCCTCGCCCACGAGCTCACCCACGCCTTCACGGTCCACTGGTTCGCCGACACGGCGAACGACCCCATGTTCCTCGCGGAGGGCATGGCGGTCGCCGTGGAGGGCGGGCGCTCGTACGACGCCTTGCGCGCGGAGCTGGCCGGGGGGAACGAACGACTGCCGCTGGCCACGGCGATCGGCCTCGGCAGCCTGTGGAGCGGCAACGCGGACGACAAGGTCCAGCTCGCGTACCTGGAGGCAGGGTCGGTGGTCCTGTACATCCTCGACGAGTGGGGGCTCGAGGATCTCAAGCGGTGGATCCTCGGCGTCGCCGACTCGGACCTCACGCCCGACGGGGTGGCTGCCACCACGCGTCGCACGCTCGGCGTGACCTGGGACGCGTTCGTCGCGGGCTGGACCGAGTACGTGCAGACGCTGCCGTGAGGAGACCCGTCCCACCATGCTCTCCCCCGCACGGCCTCCGGCCGAGGTTCGGTATGGTCCGCGGTGCGGCATAAGAACGTCAGCACGGCAGCCCGAAAAGGAGTCTCCTGATGCGCGGCAAGCTCATTCTGATCATCGCGCTGACCGCCGCTGGCCTGGTCGCACTGGCCGGGGTGGTGGTGGCGGTCGCCGGCGCGGACGACACACCGGCGCTCCCCGCTCTGTCGGCGCCCGAGCTGATCGCCCGCATGGGCGACCACTCGCGGGCGCCCGACGCGATCAGCGGCGACATCGCCTGGACGAACGAGCTCTTCGGCGAGATGCCGTTCATGCCCGACCACGTCGCCCGGCCGGCGGACTCGCCGCTCACAGCGAGCGGCTCCGGCCGCCTGTGGGCGCAGGACGGCAAGGTGCGCCTTGAGTCGCAGGGCCAGGGCGGCGACCAGGTCGTCGCCGCCGACGCTGAGGCCGGGACCGTGTGGACCTATACCTTCGTCGACGACACCGCGCATCTCTACGAGTGGGTCGGCGAGAAGCCGGGTGCCGTCACGCCGACGGGTGAAGGCGCGGTACCGGGCACGACGTCGTCCCCGGGCGTGCCGCACGAGCCCTTGACGCCCGAGCGCGTGAGCGTCTTTCTCCAGTCTGCCGCGCGCTTCCTGGCCGTCGAAGTGAGCGGTGACGCGCTCGTCGCCGGCCGCGAGGCGTACCTTCTGACGATGACCCCGGCGGCCACGGACACGGCCCTCGGCAAGATCGAGGCGGCGATCGACGGGGAGACGTACGTGCCGTTGCGCGTGGAGGTCTTCGCGAAGGGCCACGACGTCGCGACGCTGTCGTTCGGCTTCACCTGGGTGTCGTACGCACCCGTGGGCGACGAGGTGTTCGCGTTCGATCCGCCCGAAGGGGCCAAGGTCGAACGCGAGACGATCGATCCGCAGCGTGACCACCAGGGCGAAGGCGGCGCGCGGCCGGGCAGCGACGCAGGCGCAGAGGCGCCGCCGGCAGCCGAGCGTGAGGACGCGATGGAGCGGATGAAGGAGCTCGCGCGCACCGCCCTGCTCACGCGCGAGGAGGCCGCCGAGCTGGTCGACTTTCCGCTCGCTTGGGCGCGCGAGTACGAGGCGCGCGCCTACCGCTGGGCTTACGTGTTCGAAGGCGGCCTGCCGGTCAACGCGCTCGGAACGCCGGTCTCCGACATGGCGGCGGAAGCGTTCGGCGGCGGGGATGGCGGTGAAGCCACAGCTGGCTCGCCCTCCGAGATAAGACCCGCGGCCGTCCTCTTGTACGGCGAGGGCTTCGGCTCGATCGTGCTCGCCCAGACCAGGACCACGGCCGACATTCGCGAGGAGATGAAGCAGCTCCCCGAGGTCGTCGACACGATCGACCTCGGCGGCGTGCAGGCGAGGGCCGTAGTGACGCCGCTCGGGTCCATCGTCATGTGGGAGCGCGACGGAGTGACGCTCGTCGCGGCAGGCATGGTGACGAAGGCTGATCTCGTCGCGTTCGTGACTTCCGTGCGCTGAGGTGAGCGAGATCCCGACGCAGGAGTCGGTCGAGGTGACGCCGACGGGCGCGACACGGCCGGCGCAACAGGGCTGCGCGGGCCGTGCCGCGCCCGTCCTGACGACGCGCGGTCTCACCAAGCAGTTCGGCGGGCTGCGCGCCGTCGACGGGCTCGACATGGAGGTCTGCAAGGGCGACGTCTTCGGTTTTCTCGGACCGAATGGCGCTGGCAAGACCACCGTCATCCGTCTGGTTCTGGGGCTGATCCACCCCACGGCGGGTCACGCGGAGGTGTGCGGCCACCGCGTCCCCGGCCGGCGCAAGGAGGCGCTGCGCCACGTGGGCGGCTTCGTCGACGATCCGACGTTCTACCCGCTCATGTCGGCGCGGCGGAACCTGCGACTGCTTGGCAGCATGACCGGACCCGTGAGCGAGGGACGCATCGACGAGGTGCTCGAGATCGTCGGTCTCTCGGACCGGTCGGACTCGCGGGTCGGTGGGTTCTCGCACGGCATGAAGCAGCGCCTGGGCATCGCCCAGGCGCTGCTTCATGCCCCCGAGCTCATCGTCCTCGACGAGCCCACCAGCGGCCTCGACCCCCGCGGCATGAAGGACGTCCGTGAACTCGTCCGCGACCTCGGCCGCGGCGGCACGACGGTGTTCCTGAGCTCACACCTGCTCCACGAGGTCGAGCAGGTCTGCAACCGGGCGATCATCATCGACAGGGGTCACGTCGTCGTGCAGGGGCCGGTCTCTGAGCTGCGTCCCAAGGGTCTCGCGGTCAAGGTCATGACCGACGATCAGGACAAGGCTGCCGAGACGGCGCGTTCGCTCTTCGGGACGGCCATGGTGGCTAAGGACGATGGCTACCTCGTCGTGAAGGCAGGCGACGACGTTCCCGAGCTCGTGCGCCGCCTCGTCGCCGACGACCTCTCGGTGCGCTCCGTCGTGCCGGCGACCGACCAGGGGCTCGAGGACTTCTTCCTCGAGCTGACGGCGTCGGATGAGACGCAGGCGCGCTCAACGGCGAGGCCCAAGAGCCTCGCCGGTCTGGCGCGCCGCGTCACCGGGAGGCGCTCGTGAGCCCGGGGGGCGTGTGCGTGTGTCCGCCGGCCGCGCCGGCCACGGGACCCGCAGTGGGCCCCGACGGCCACAGCCACGGAAGCACGCTCCCGCCCATGGCCGGGAGCGTGTGGGGTCCGCTGCGCCGCGAGTGGATCAAGCTGCTGTTCACGCGGCGCACGTACGTCATCTGGGCCGGCCTGTTGGCGATCCCCGGTCTGATCACCCTCGCGCTCAAGCTGGCCGACAGCCCGCCCGGTCCCGGAGAGGGGCCGGAGTTCCTCTCGCGCATCGTCGGTAACGGTATGTACGTACCGCTCGCCTCGCTCGCCGCACTCCTGCCGTTCTTCCTGCCGCTGGCGGCGATCATGGTCGCCAGCTACATGATCGCCGGGGAGGCGGAGTTGGGGACCCTGCGCATCGTTCTTCTGCGCCCCATCGACCGGGGGGCGATGCTGGTCACGAAGTGGCTGGCGGCGATCGCGTACCTCTTCGTCGGCCTGCTGATCGTGGTCGCGGGGGGCCTCCTGTTCGGTGGCATCTTCTTCGGCCTGGAACCGCTGGTCACCCTCTCGGGCAGCACGGTGAGCATTCCCGAGAGCATCGGCCTGCTCCTGCTCACGGCGCTGTTTGCCCTCGCTGCCATGGCGTGCATGATCTCGATGGCGCTCCTCTTCTCGGCCGTCACCGACTCGAGCCTCACGGCACTCATCGCGACCGTGGTCCTGTACGTCGTCATCCAGCTGCTGGTCTCGTTCAGCTACTTCGATTGGCTGGTGCCGTACGTCTTCCCGACGTACTTCAACGACTACATCAACCTGTTCCGCGACCCGATCGCCTGGCGGCCGGTCGGCAAGGCGGTGCTCGTGTTCGGCCTCTGGACGACGGGGCTCACGGCCGCGGCATGGCTGCTCTTCCGGCGCAAGGACGTGCTGTCGTAGGCTCTGCGTGACGAGCCGTGAAGCGCCGCGCACGGCGTGCATCGCGGCCGCCGGTCGGCACAGCGGAACAGGGCCCGGGAGCTGAGAGGTTTGGGAGGTTACTGATGTGCGCTCCAGAGGCCGTTCGATCCCTGCCCTCGACGATGCGGGCCATGCAGCTCGCGGCACCGCTGCCGGCCGCGGAGCGGCCTCTGCGGCTGGTCGAGCTGCCCGTCCCACAGCCGGGGGCGGGCGAGGTCCTGCTGCGCGTACGGGCCTGTGGAGTGTGCCGCACCGACCTGCACATCCTGGAGGGCGAGCTGCTGCCGCACCGCTTGCCCGTGGTCCCCGGGCACCAGATCGTCGGGGAGGTCGCGGCCCTGGGCGAAGGTGTGACAGCCTGCTCTGCCGTGAGGGGCGGCACGGCCCGGACGACGGCGGGCGCCGCTACCCCGACGCCGGCGGCCGCCGCAGGCATCGCCCCGGGGGGCGACCCGGGCGCCCCACCGCTGACGCTCGGCGAGCGTGTCGGCGTCCCCTGGTTGTACCGGACGTGCGGTGTCTGCCGCTTCTGCTGCCGCGGCCAGGAGAATCTCTGCGAGAACGCGCTCTTCACCGGCTGGGACGTGGACGGCGGCTTCGCCGAGTACATGGTCGCGCCGGCGGCCTTCGTCTATCGGTTGCCGTCCGGCATGGACGACATGGCGGCCGCGCCCCTGCTCTGCGCCGGGATCATCGGCTACCGCTGCCTGCGCCTGGTCGGCGTCGTGGGCGACGGCGCAGGGATGCCGGGCGCGGGGCGCTTCGACGCGGGCGCCGCCGAAGTCCGGGGCACGGACGCGCTGGGCGACGGCCCCGCCGAGATCGGTGCCGAGGCAGAAGCGCTGGCCGAGGAGCGCGGCGCGGCGCTGGCGGGCGGCACGCCGCGCGACGTCGGCACGCTGCGCGACGACGACGCGCCGACGCGCCGCCTCGGCCTCTACGGCTTCGGGTCGGCGGCCTCGCTCTGCATCCAGGTCGCCCTCTGGCGCGGTTGGGAGGTCTACGCCTTCACGCGCGGCGCCGGGCATCGCAGCCTGGCGCTCGAGCTCGGCGCCGTGTGGGCCGGCGAGACCTCCCAAGACCCGGGGGTCCTCCTCGATGCGGCGATTATCTTCGCCCCGGCCGGTGAGCTCGCCGTCGACGCGCTCCGGCGTCTCGACAAGGGCGGCATCGTCGCGCTCGGCGGAATCTACTCCTCACCCATCCCGGCCATCGAGTACCCGTCGATCTATCACGAGCGCGTCGTGCGCAGCGTCGCCAACTCGACCCGGCAGGACGCGCGTGAGCTGCTGCGCGACGCGGCGCTCGTGCCCGTGAGCAGCTACGTGCAGGAGTACGACCTCGAGCAAGCCAACGAGGCGCTGCTCGACCTCAAGGAAGACAGGGTACGCGGGTCTGCCGTCCTCCGCGTGGGGTGAAGCAAGCGTGGATCTGCGTCGCACCCGGCGCCTGGCGAACGTCGCGCGCGGGACACGCCCGCGCCGTCAGTAGCCTCATATGCAGTCGAAGAGCGCGTAGTCGGCCTCGCCGGCGGACGACTGACCGCCGCCGGCGTCGCAGGCGGCGCCGCAAGCGACGCGTGCGGGGGCGGCGGTCGAGTCCGGCGAGGCGTCGCACGCTCGCTCAGGCTCGGCGTGCTCAGTCTCGGCGGCCAATTCCTCAAGCAGTGGCCGCACGAGGTCGCAGTACGGGAAGGGCGCCGTGTACCCGGCTGGCCGGTCGTGAGCGCGTGCCGCGTAGTGTGCCTGAACCCAGCACTCGCCGCCGCAGGCGTCGACGATCGGGCAGACGAGGCACTCGGCCCGGTCGCGGGCGCGCGCGGCGCGCAGCAGGCGCAGGCTTCCGGACGTGCGCCAGATCTCCTCAAGCGGCCGCTCACGCAGCGACCCGGCGACGAAGGCGGGGTCGCCCGCAGTGATGACGCAGGCGTGGACGTTGCCGTACGGGTCGATCGCAAGGTCCTTGCAGCCTGCCGTGCAGAGGTCGTTGCGGGCGCCCAGGCGCCGGCGCCAAGAAGGCAGGTTGTCGACCAGAAGGCCCATTCCGTCGGCGACGCACAGCAGGTCGCGCACGGCCGTCAGGAGCTCGTCGCCGGAGGGGACGAGGTCAAGGCTGCCGGGGAAGCGGCCGTCAGCCCCTACGGCGTCCTGGGGGCCACCGGCTGCGGCCACTCCTCCAGCCTGGTGCGGCAGGATGAGGTGGAGCCGGCTGAGCCCGGCACCGCGCAGCTCGCGCGCGAGCTGCGTCAAGCCGGCCAATGCGGGCCGCACGAGTACCGTGTTCGCGACCGGTTCGAGGCCGACCGCGCGCAGGTTGGCGATGGACGCCATGACGTCGTCGTAGCAACCGTCGCCGCGCAGCTCGTCGTTGATCTCACGCGGCCCGTCGATGCTGACCAGTGGCCTCAGCAGGCCCCGACCCGCACGAGCCAGCCTTGTGGCCGCTGTCTCATCGATCAAGCTGTTGAAGAAGAACCGCACTTTCGCTTCGTGCCGGCCGGTGATGTGGTCGACCAGCTCGATGAAGTCGTCGCGGAGCAGTGGGTCGCCGCCGATGAAGACGAAGCTCGAGGCTCCGAGCGCCACACACTGGTCGATCGCCGCCCGCCACTCCTCCGTGCCCAGCTCGTCCGGGCGCCAAGGCGCGTCGCGGTCGTAGCAGTGCCGGCAGGCCCGCCCACACCGGTGCGTCAGGTGCAAGTAGATCTCGCGCAGGGAATCGAGCGGCTCGCCGCGCCGCGGAGCGGCTCCGTCGAGCCGCTCGATGAGCGCGATGTCCTTGGACCCGTCGACGTCCACCCACAGCGGGACCTGGGCGAAGCCGATGCCGCGCGCCGCCGCCGCCCGCCGCGTGTACGCGAGCAGCGTGGGAGTGCTCATCGGCGACGAGATGAGAAGCTCCCGGATGTCGCTGCCGTGCCGCTCCCACGTGGAGCAGTCGGTGCCGATCAGGTAGTAGCCGCCGTCGGCGGTGGGACCGACGACGAGTCGGCGTTGCCCCGCCGCGTCCAGCTCCACGAAAGCGCGCTCGAGGTACTCGAGCGGGATGGCGGGGCTGTCGCTGTCGACGACGACGACGGAAGCGGCACCGGCGGCGAACACGTCGGCGAAGACGCGCGCGAGGCGCTCGCCCAGTGACTCGCCGCACTGCCCCAGCTGCTGCCAACGATGTCGCCCCGTAAGGAGGTCTGCCGGAGGCGTGGTGCCGGCAGGCAGCGTGCCGGCGTCGCTCGCCTCCGCCTGCGCAAGAACGAGCGTTACCCCACGGAGTCGCTCCGCCTGTTGCAGTGTCCCGTGCAGCAGGCGCGTGTAGAGGGCGAGGGCTGCCTCATCGCCGATCTCCTCGGCGAGACGTGTCTTGACGGCCCCGAGCACGAGCGGCCGCGCCATCACGATGATCGCGTGGGCCCCTGGCTCGAGCCGGAGTCCTGTGGCGTTTGTCACGGCTCTCCTTCGCTCCACGGTCGCGCTGGACCAGTATGGGGCAGGTGCCGAGAGCGGACAACTACAGTCCGTATTGTGGATGGAAGGACTCTCACAAGGCGCGGCACGGGCGCCCCCCTTACGCGCAGTGCAGGAAGGACCGCCCACGCCTCCCGCCACGGAGGGAGCCACGGCGGCCAGGTGAGCGCGAAGGCCTCGGGAAGTGGGGCGATCAGGCCGGCGGCGACGGGTACGCGCAGGCCGGCGGCAAGCGCCAGGGTCAAGGGTGCGAGCCAATACCACGCGTGGGCGACGGGCAGGCAGAGGACCAGCAGGCTGAGGGTCCAAGCGAACGAGGGCGCTGTGAGGTGACGGCCCCGAAGCCGCCGTGCGATCCACACGGCGCCGACGAGGAAGAGCGCCGCGCACAGCGCGCGAGCGATCTCGGAGCCCGTGAGCCATGCTATGGGAGCGAAGGCGAAGGACTGACCCTTCCACACGGTCCCCGCCTCGAACTGCGAGCCGGTCGCGCCGCCGGTCAAGAGGTAGGGGACGAACGGGAGCGCGAAGGCGGGCAGGAAGCCGGCGAGAAGGCGGACGGGCTTCGCCCGTCCGCCCAGCAGCGCCGGCACGAGCAGCGCGAGCGGCGTGAGGCGGAAGGCCGCGGCAACGCCGAGGGCGGCGCCGGCTGCGGCGTCGCGGCGGCGCACCAGCATTGCGGCGGCGAGGACGACGAAGAACACCGTCGCCGCCTCCAGGTGCGCCCCGTCCCACGTCTGGACGATCACCGCCGGACAGAGCAGATAGAGTGCCGTCGCCATGTGACGCCGCTGGGCGTCCGCCAGCCGCCAGACGGCGGCCGCCGTCGCCAGGTCGAAGGCGCCGAGGAGCAGCTTAAGCAGAAGCCAACCGCCGTCAAGGGCGGCGACGCCCAGGAACATCGCTTGGGCGAGCGGCGGGTACGGCGAGCGCGACGTCGGAAAATCGACATCGTCACGGTCGGCGTACTCGACGCCGTCGAGAGCCGGGTCGCCGGGCGCGTACAGGTACGGGTTCGTGCCGGCGAGCTGAACGTGACCGTCCCAGAGGAAGCGGTAGAAGTCGTCGCTCAGGGTGGGCGTGCCGGGCAGCAGGACGAGGCGGAGCACGACTGCGGCCAGGAGGATGCCGCGGAGGGGGAGGCTGCGCGCCGCCGTCGCGAGAAGCGCGAAGCCGACCAGCGAGAGCCCGTAGAATACGGCGAAGCGCGTCTCGTGGATCGACAGGTTGCCCGAGAAGGCCAGCCCGACGATGCCCGCTGCGATGATCCCGAGTCCGAGGAGTGCCCGGCGCCGTGTCCCCTTCACTGAGGCTCGACCCCTTCCGCCAGGCACGCGGGCCCTCGGCAGGCGAGTACGATGTCGGAGAGGGGATCGCCTCGCGCATCGGATATGTCATCGTCGTCCCGGTCCTGAATGAGGCTGCGGCTCTGCCGGCGCTGCTCGCCGAGCTGCGCTCCCTCGGCCATCTCGAGCGGACGCTGTTCGTCGACAACGGCTCGACGGACACAAGTGTCGCGCTCATCGCCACATCCGGCGGCGAGGTGCTGCGCGAGCCGCGACGCGGGTACGGCTACCCGTGCCTGTTCGGGGCTCGCGCGGCCGCCGCCCGCGGTGCGGAGGCCGTCGTCTTCATGGAGGCCGACGGCACCGACGACCCGGCGCAGGTCAGCAGCCTGACCGGACCGGTCCTCGACGGCGTGGCGGACCTCGTCATCGGCGAGCGGCGCGCGGCCGTGCGGCCGCGCGCCGCTCGCCGAGCTGCGTCCGTCTATCCTGGAGCGAGCGCGGCGACGCGAGGTCCGTCGCCCGCGCGCGGTGGGACTCGGATCTCGCCAAGCGGCCGCATGCCGCTGCACCAGCGCCTGGGCAACCAGTGGCTCGCCTTCAGTCTGCGGCTGTTGTTCGGCTTGAGGGTCACCGACGACGGGCCCTTCCGCGCGGTGCGTCTCGACCTGCTCGAACGACTGCGCCTGGAGGAGCGCGCGTACGCCTTCCCCACGGAGATGCTGGTGAAAGCCCATCTGGCGGGTGCGCGCATCGCCGTACGCGAGACGCGCTACCGGCCGCGCGCCGGCCGCTCGAAGATCGCCGGCACGGCGCGTGGCACCTTCGGCGCCGTGCGCGACATCGCCTGGTGCCTCGTCCACTTGCGCTTGCTCGGCTTCCACGCCGACCCTTGACTGCGCTCAGTAGTAGGGCAGGCGCGGCGAGGGGTCGCGGCGCGCAAGCAGCGCGTCCATGCCCAGGGTCCGCCCAGCCTGGCCGATCGCCACGGCGAGCAGGATCGCGGTCATCATCACGTAGGTGCCCTGCCACTCGCCGGGCACGCCCCAGCTCGACAACAGGAGGTTCAGGCTGAAGCCGGCGGAGACAAGGGCCGAGACCGGTGTCAGGAAGCCCACGAGCAGGAAGAGACCCATGACGACGAGCTCCAGCACGAGCTGCCCGTAGGCAAAGAGCGCCGCGTTCGGTGCCACCACGTCGAAAATGAAGTCGCCGTACCAGGTGACGTCGGTCTTCTGTGCGAGGTCGGTGACGAAGTCGCGGTACCCGTCCGGTGTGTAGAGGTCCTTGCGCAGGTTCTCTGCCCAGACGGCGACGAACATGCCGCCCATGAGGATGCGCAGCAGGGCGAGGACCCAGCCTCGTCGTCGTTCGCGGTCACCGGCAGCCGTCATCTAGCCCTCTGTCGCTCGTCGGACCTGACGTGGCCGCAGCATTCCCCGTGCGGCGGGGTTTCACGCGATGGCGTGACGCTGGGCCGCTGCCAAGGGCGGAAGGACGTCGAGGGTGCCGCGGGCGAGCGGCGCGGGTCACCCGCCGGCGACCGGCGGGACGAAGTCGAGCCGGTCGCCATGCGCGAGGCCAGTGCGCAGGGCCTCGGACGGGCGCAGCTGTCGCCCGTTGAGGACAAAGCTGACCAGCGGCCGCCCGTCGAAGAGGAGGCGTGGGGCGATCTGCGGGTGGCCGGCCACGACTTGGTCGACGGCGTCGCGGACGGTCGTCGCCGTCAGCACGAGCTCGAGCGCCGAATCGGGCGCCGTCAGGCTCGCGGGCAGTCGTACGGTGATGTCGAACACGTCGCCTCCGGCAGTCGTGATGCGTCTCGTGATCGTCTCATGTAGGCCGGGCCGGCACGACCCCGGCTACTCGGCGGCTTCGCTCTCAACCGGCTCCGCGGCACCGCCGTCGGCCCCTTCGCGCACCTGGCGCAGTCGGTCGAGAAAACCGGTCTCCTCGAAGATGACCTGGACTTCCTTCACGACGTCCGTCGGTGGGAAGAGATCACCCAAGCCGAGCTCGGCGCGGATCTCGAGCAGGTGCGCCATGAAGTGCCTCCACTGCTCGCCCCACGCCTCGTACACGACGGGGAACATGTCGTGGGGGTTGCCGCCCATGCCCTTCTCGTAGAAGTTGCCGCACCACTCGGCGAACATCTCGACGTGCTTGTGGCCGTAGCCGCTCTCGACCTGCATGCTACGAACGACCTGGTTGATTACGGCGACGCTGTTGTGGCGCGGGCAGCGGCTTTGGCACGTGTAGCAGGAGTAGCAGTACCAGACGGAGTCGTCGGTCAGGAGCGTCTCGTCGCCCTCGAGCGCGCGGCGGGCCACCTCACGTGGGACGAAGTCGGTGAAACGCGCGGCGGGGCAGCCGGAGGTGCACACGCCGCACTGGATGCAGCTCAGGAACCCTTCCTTGTGGTCGTGCATGCGCGGGTCGTCAAGGATGCGCCTGACGAGCTCGGGGTCGCGGCGCGGTGCCGCGGCGAACGTGTCACCGGCGATCACGGCGGTCGGCTTGGCAGTCTTGGCGCCGGCCGCGGGGGTCTTCTCAGGCATCTGATGCTTCCTCCCGGGGGGGTTCGGCGGCCCGGAAGAACTCGGGCCAGAAGTAGACGGGGACGCTCAGGCGCAGCTGGCGCGCGGCGGAACGCACGTTGTCGCGGCATAGCACGCAGGGGGTGACGACGGGGGCGCCGGCCTGGGCGGCGAACTCGAGCAGGCGCTTGCTGCCCTTCGTGGCCCCGCGATACATCCCGCCGAGCGCGCCGCAGCAGGCGTTGTGCAGGCCCGGGTAGGCGACCTGCATGTCGACACCGGCGAGTTCCGCGGCGTCGCCCAGTGCGGCGATCGCCTTGTCGCGATCGGCGAGACAGCCGACGTAGGGGACGAACGAAGCAGAGCGGGCGCGCAGGGCAAAGCCCTCGCGGCGCGCCCGCTCGACGAGCGCGTCCCAGAGCGGCGCCGTGTCGACCGACGCCTCGGCCAGGCTTGCGTCGCAGGCCGGGCACGCGGTCCAGACGCGCTCATCGCTCGTGAAGTGCGTGGGGACCGCGCCGCGACTCGGGTGGCCGCAGCAGCCGGCGTCCACCTCGTCGAGGCGGACGCCGAAGCCGGCGGCCACCTCGTGCACGAGGGCGTGCAGTTCCCCGTCTTGCGGCAGCGAGCACCCGGCGTAGAAGGGGAGCGTGACCGTCGGGCGGGTCGGCGAAGCCCCGGTTGCCGCGCGTTTCGGGCCGGGAAGGCGCGTGCGAACGATCTTCATCCCCGCCTCGGCCGCCCCGACGACGTCGCGCGGCACGTGGCCGCGCGCGGCCATCGCCGCGGCGAACAAGACGTTCTCTATGCGCGGATGGCGCTCGAGACGCCGCGCGGCGGCCTCGGCCGCCGTGCGCTCGGGGCAGCGGATGCTGCCGTGTATGCGCTCGAGCGCGCGCACGCGGGCGAGCACCGAGGCGACGTCGATCTCCATCCGGCACGCAGTGGTGCAGGCACCGCACTCGGTGCAGCGCCACAGGTCGTCGCTGGCGAAGAGCGCATCGATCTCGCCGGCGAGGATCAGGCGCACGAGGCGTCGGGGGCCGCGGTACAGGTCGCGCGCACTCGGGCACGCCGAGGTGCAGGTCCCGCACTGGTAGCAGATGCTGCATTCCTCGGCGAGCTTCGCGAACTCCTCGAGGACCTGGTCCGGGTAGCGCGTCGGCATGGAGGGCTCGTCGTCGACACGGCGGGTGTCCGAACGTTCAGTGAACGTGCGCAACGGGCTCACCTCCCCCGCAGCCGGCGCACGGAGCCACGCCGACGGTGCTATCGGCCCCCGCCATGACATCGGCGTGCGACAGGCAGTGGCCGCCGAGCTGCTCGAGCTCGCGCTCCAGCGCCGCCAGCGTCTCGTCATCGTGCGTCGCCTTGGCGGCGAACATGCGGATGCGCCGTCCGACGCTCAGGCGATCGACGGCGCACAGGTGCCACTGCTCGAGCGGGACGGCCAGCCGCGCCTCGGCGAGCAGTTCCTCGGCCACCCGCTTCTGCTCCGCCGCGCTGGCGTCGCCGGTGCGGTAGTGGCAGCGGTCCTCGGCGCAGCCCGCGAGGAAGACCCCGGCGGCTCCGAGCCGGACCGCCTCGACGATGTGCAGCGCGCTGACCCGCCCGAGGCAGGGCAACTCGACGAGACGCACGTTCTCCGGGTACTTGTCCTTGTGTTGGCCACCGAGACTGATGGCAGCGCCGGCGCACTCCTTGCAGTAGAAGCCGACGATCGGTCTCTCGACACCGTCGGTGAGCGTGGCCAGACGTCCGAGGATCGCCTCGTCGTGCTGGTTATGTGCGATGGCCAGCTCGGGGCAGTTGGCGGCGCAGATCCCGCACGCGCGGCAGACGCCCTCGTCGATGACCGCGAGCTTGCCCTCGTCCTTGACCTCGACCGGGCGAGGGGCGTCGTCCGGCCGGTCGACGAGCGTGATGGCGTTGAACGGGCACATCGTCGAACAGACGTCGCAGCCCACGCACGCCGCCTCGTCGACCACGGATGCCGGCGTGCTGCGCCGCCCGGCGGAGCGCAGGAAGTTGTGCACCTCGCTGGCCACGGCCGACGCTTCGGTGCTGACCTCGATAAGGGCCTTGGGTCCGGCGGACGAACCGCAGACGAAAATGCCTTCGGCGGTCGTCTCGGTGGCCCGGTTCTTGCGGTCGAGGATCTCGACGAAGCCGTCCTCGTCGAGCTCGATGCCGAGGATCTGCGCCATCGCGGTGTTCTCCTTGGGAGGGACGAGTCCGGTGGAGAGGACAACGAGGTCCGGGCGTAGCACCGACTTGCGCGCCGCTGTGACGTCTTCGACCTCGATGACGGGCCGGCCGTCGGCGTCGAACTGGACTTCGGGCGGCGTGCCGCGCAGGAACTCGACGCCGGCACGTCGCGCCGCCAGGAACCAGTTCTCATAACCAATGCCGGCCGTCCTCAGCTCGAGATAGCAGATCGTCACCTTCATGCGCGGGAACAGCTTCTTGAGGCGCATCGCGTGCTTGAGCGCGATCATGCAGCAGAGGCGCGAGCAGTAGGGCAGGTACCTGCGGTCGCGTGAGCCGGCACACTGGACCATCACGACCTCGCGCGCCGGCATGTGACCGAGGGCGGCCTGCTCCTCCCAGGCGGGCAGCATCTCAGCGAGCTCCACCTGCGTGACGACACCGTCGTGGCCGTAGCCGAGATACTCGACGTACTCGTCCGGGGCCGGGACGCAGCCGGTGGCGGCGACGATAGCGCCGGCGTGGACGGTCATGCGCTCGGGCGACTGCGTGAAGTCGATCGCTTCGACTGGGCAAGCCTCGGCACAGACGCCGCAGAAACTGCAGGCGTCGAGGTCGATCGTGCGCACGACGCGTCCGTCGTAGTACTCGTGGAAGATAGCCTTGTGTCCCGGTTCCGAAGCGGGCTCGGGGCAGACGGTCTCACAGGTCCCGCAGTTCACGCAGGCGTCGGTGACCATGTTCGGCAGCCGGCGCAGCGCGACCTCGAAGTCGCCCGGGCGACCGCTGACGGACTCGACGGTCGTGCGGCGCCAGACATGCAGGTCGGGGTGGTCGATGGCGACGTTACGGTGGAAACACTTGCGCACACCGGCCTGATCGTCGGTGGTGGGCAGACATT
The DNA here is from genome assembly GCA_002347645.1 of Thermoleophilia bacterium UBA2241. GTDB lineage: Bacteria > Actinomycetota > Thermoleophilia > UBA2241 > UBA2241 > UBA2241. The sequence goes on from DDYF01000021.1 coordinate 72,965, forward strand.
GGCCGCAATCGTTCGTCGGGAAGACGGAGCCGATGCGGGCGGCGCGGCCGCCCAGGAACGGCCGCCGCTCAACGAGCTCGACCTGGTGGCCCATCTGGGCGATCTCGGCGGCGGCTTGCGTGCCGGCCACGCCACCGCCGATGATCAGCACCGTGTTCTCGCGTGTGCTGTGTGAAAGGGTCTCGGCCGTCGTCGAGGGGTATCGGACGGCGGCCTCGACCAGGCCCATCGCCTTGCGCGTGACGGCGTCCACGTCGTCGCCGTGCACCCACGAGCAGCCCTCGCGGATGTCGGCGACCTCCATGCGCAGGCCGCGCGCCATCAGCTTCTGAAAGCGGCGCGTGGCGAAGTCGGCCGAGCAGCCGGCGAAGACCAGCGGACGCTCGCCGCCGGCCTCCATGATCTCGAGCAACTGCGCCTGGCCCTCACGGCCGCACCAGTGCGCTCCGCGCACTACGTCGGCCTGCTCCGCAGCGTGCGCGGCGAGACGGTGGAAGTCGATGTTCGTCATGGTCCCGGCGCACTCGCAGAGGAGCACGCGTGGGCGGGTGCTCGCGTCGTTCACGGCGCCACCTCCCGCGCGGATGTGGGTGCGAGCCTTGGCGCGACCGCCTCGATGGCGTCGGCCGGGCAGTTGCGCGCGCAGGCGCCGCAGCCGAGGCAGAGCTCGGCGTCGTACAGGATGGTGCGGAAGACGGTGACGCGGGGCGGGACCGCGATGAGCTCAGTCGGATCGCGGCGCGCGATGCGTCGCAGGGCGGCGCCCAGCGCGCCGCGCCGGCTGTCCGCCGGGGCGTCGAGCAGCTGGTGCACGTCGAACGTGTCGCCGCGGCGCGACGCGCCCGACGGGCAGTTCTTGGCGCAGGTCCCGCAACCGACGCACAACTCCTCGTGCCGCAGGATCTCGCAGCCGATGGCGCTGCTCGTGCGCGGCTGCGCTGCGGGCAGGCGGTCGAGGATCTCGCGGCCCCGATTGGTGAGGGGCATCAGACGGCCCTCGTGGCAGCGGCGCCGACGCCGATTGGGTCACCCCTGCGCTGGAGCGGTGGAAGAGCGCCGATCACACGGTCCATCTCCTTGACCGCGGCGACGAACTTGGGCGGTTCGCCGGCACTCATCGTGAACATCCGGCAGCGTTCCGGCTCCACGCTGACGCTCTCCAGCAGACGCTGGACGAACGCGACCCTGTCGACGGCGTTGAAGTTGCCCTCGCGGTAGTGGCACTGGCCGAGCAGGCAGCCGGCGACCATGACGCCGTCGGCCCCCTCGGCGAGCGCCGTCACCAGATGCAGCGGGCTCACCCGGCCGGTGCAGGGCAGGAGGACGAGGCGAACCGAGGGCGGCAGCGGCGTGCGCGCGTTGGCGCTCGCGTCGGCCGCCGCGTACGCGCACTCGCGACAGCAGAAGGCGACGATCGAGCGTTCCTCCGTCATGCGAGCGTCGCCTCCGCGAGCACCTCGGCGTCGCTGAACCCGCCGAGCTGGATCGCGCCAGTCGGGCACTCGGCGGCGCAGATGCCGCAGCCGCGGCAGATGTTGGGGTCGACCACTGAGTGCGCGTCTGTGCCCACTGTCAGCACGATCGCCGACTGCGGGCAGGCGGCCTCGCAGACCCCGCATCCGATGCAGACTGCGGGGTCGCTGGCCGCGACCTGGGCGGCGGTCATCGTGAAGCCGCTCGACAGCATGGCGATGGCCCGCGCCGCCGCCGCCTTGGCTTGGGCGATGGAATCGGGGATGTTCTTCGGCCCTTGTGCGGTGCCGGCGACGAACATGCCGGTGCGCTGCGTGTCGACCGGGCGGAGCTTGGGATGATACTCGCGGATGAAGCCGCCGGCGCCGGTCTGCACCCCCGCGACGCGCGCGATGTCGCGCGTGCCGTCGGATCCCTCGAGGCCGGCCGAGAGCACGACCAGGTCGAAGAGCTCCTCCTGCTTGCGGCCGGTCATCGTGTCCTCGAAGCGCACGCGCAGGCTCGCGTCCTGCTCTTCGAGGATCTCGCCGACGCGGCCGCGCACGTAGCGCACGCCGCGCTCCTGGACCAGGCGGTAGTACTCCTCGTGGGCCTTCCCGGGCGCGCGCAGGTCGGTGTAGCCGATCGTGACCTCGGTGTCCGGGTGGTGCTGGCGGATGAGCGACGCGTTCAGGGTGGCGAACAGGCAGCAGATCGCCGAGCAGTGGGCGTTGCCGGTGCTCGTGACATCTCGGGATCCGACGCACTGCAGCATGAACACGCTCTTGGGGACCTTGCCGTCGGACGGGCGGTACAGCTCGCCCTCGGTCGGTCCCGCCGCTGAAAGAAGCCGCGAGAGCTGACCCTGGTCGATGACGTTGGCGTGGCGGCCGTAGCCCAAGGGGATCTTGCGCGCAGCATCGAACTGCCGGTGACCGGTGGCCAGGATCACGGCGCCGACGGTGATCTCCTCGGTCGTCTCGCGCTGGTCCCAGTCGATCGCTCCCGACGGACAGACGCGCGCGCAGGAGTCGCAGCCGGAGCAGACCGCGCAGTCCAGGCACCGTTCGGCCTCCGCGACGGCCTCCTCGGCGGAGTAGCCCCGGCTGATCTCGGCCCAGTCCGCGCGGCGGGCGAGGCCGTCGGCCATCGCCATCGGTACGCGCTGGCCGATCTCGACGCCCTCGAGTTCCTCCGCGCTCGGGTGCGCCTCGTCCCACGCTTCTTCCCAGACGGGAAGCAGACGCGCGCCACGCAGGTGGTTGTGGATCGCGGCCGCGCCGCGGCGGCCGGCGGCGACGGCCTCGATGGCGGTGTAGAAGCCCGTGGCCGCCGCGTCGCCGCCGGCGAAGACGCCCTCGCGGGTCGTCATCATCGTCTCGCGGTCGACGCGGATCTGGCCGCGCTCGACGGTCAGGCCCGCGCAGCCCTGGGCGAAGTCGTCGACCAGCGCCTGGCCGACGGCGAAGACGACGGTGTCGACGGCGAGCTCGAACTCCGAGCCCTCGACGGGAATCGGCTGGCGCCGGCCCGATTCGTCGGGCTCGCCGAGCTCGCAGCGCTGCAGCTTGATGCCGGCGACTCTGGCGAAGGAACCTTCGCCCGCCCCGCCGGCGTCGCCGATGATCTCGAGCGGGTGCACGAGGAACTCGACCTGGAGGCCTTCCTCCTTGGCCTCGTCGACCTCGCTTGCGTTGGCCGGCATCTCGACCTCGGTGCGCCGGTACACGAGCGTCACGTCCGGCTCGACGCCGCGCTGCTGCTGCAGGCGGATGGCGCTTCTGGCGGCGTCAAGTGCCACGTCGCCGCCGCCGATGACGACGATCTTGTCGCCGACGGCCGGCGTGCCGCCGAGGTTCAGCTCGCGCAGCAGCTCGACGGCACGGGTGACGCCGTCGAGGTCGTCGCCGGGCAGCTCGACCTCGGCGCTTTTCTGCAGACCGGTGGCGAGGTAGACGGCCCTGTAGCCCTCGTCGAACAGGCCGTCGACGGTGAAGTCCGCGCCGGCGCGCTGCCCGAGCTTGAGCTCGACGCCCAGTGCCAGGACCTGGTCGATCTCGCGCTGGATGACATCGTGCGGCAGGCGGTAGTCGGGAATGCCGGTGCGCAGCATGCCGCCGGCCACCGGCTGCGCCTCGAAGACCGTGACCTTGTAGCCGAGGTGCGCCAGGTCGCGGGCGCAGGTCAGGCCGGCGGGGCCGGCGCCGACGATGGCTACGGGTTCTTCGTGGATGACCGGCGCCGGCTCGACCGGCAGCGTCGGCCCGACGGTGTCGGCGACGAAGCGCTTGAGGCTCGCGATGGCGATCGGGTCGTCGACCTCGCCGCGCGTACAGGCGACCTCGCAGAGCGCCGTGCAGATGCGCCCGCAGACGCTGGGGAAGGGGTTCGGCTCGCTGGCCACGCGGTAGGCGTCCTCGAACCGGCCCTCGGCCACCAGGGCGACGTAGCCCTGGGCCGACGTGTGCACGGCACAGGCGCTCTTGCAGGGGCTCCAGCCCTTCTTCTCGACGGCGAACGTGCTCGGCACGGCGTTGGCGAACGGCCGCGAGATGGCGGTCTGCGCGCAGATGCCGAGGTCGTAGTGGCTGGGAAGCTTCACCGGGCATACGGCGACGCACTCGCCGCAGCCCACGCAGGCCTCGCTGACGTAGCGCGGCTTGTGGCGCAGCTTGACGCGGAACTCGCCGGGCGGGCCGGTGAGTTCGTCGACCTCGGTGAGCGTGTGGATGTGGATGTGTCCGTCCAACGCCGTGGAGGTGAGCCGCGGCGCCAGGGAGCACATCGCGCAGTCCTCGGTGGGAAAGGTCTTCGCGAGCCTGGCCATGAACCCGCCCAGCGACTGCTCGCGCTCCACGAGGTGCACGTCCATGCCGGCGCCGGCGAGCTCCTCGGCGGCCGCCATGCCGGCGATCCCGCCGCCGACGACGAGGACAGAGCGGTGCAGGAACGTGCGCTGTCGCGGCAGGTCGCTCTGGTGACGGACACGCGCCACCGCTGCCTCGACGATCAGCTTTGCCTTCTCCTGGGCCCTCTCGGGCTCATTGCGGTGTACGAAGGAGCAGCCCTCGCGGATGTTGGCGAAGGCCACGGCGTTCTCGCCCAGCTTGAGCTCGCGGGCGATGCGTTCGAACGTCGGTCCTTGAAAGCGCGGCGAGCACGAGGCGATGACGACATGGTCGAGGCCGCGCTCTTCGACCGCCTTGGCGATGAGGTCACGACCCTCGGTGCCGCACATGAACTGGTTGACGGCGACCTCGACGACGCCGTCGAGCGTCCGGGCGTGCGCCGCCAGCGGCTCCATCTCGACCACGCCGGAGATGTTGCCGCCGCACTCGCAGATGAAGACCCCGGCCCTCATCGCGCGCCCGCCTTCGGCCGCGCGCGCCGCGCCGCGCCGCGCCTCACCCGCACGGCCGTCTTGGGGCCGCCACCGGCGCGCGCGCCGATGCGCTCGAGGAAGGGTTCGACGTCCTGCGAGTGCGATTGGACGCCGACGTCCTTCTCGGGGTCGGCGCCGAGCGCCAGGGCGAGCAGCTGTTGCACGTGGAGATGGACGAACGGGTAGTCCTCGTGCGCGGTCGCCGAGATGATGTCGTGGTACCGGTCGTACTGGACGTGGCAGTTGGGGCACATGTGGACGAGCACGTCAATGCGCTCCTCGGCGAGGCGGCGCAGCTTCTGTTGCGTCACGGCGAGCGAGATCGAGGGATTCACGAAGCGCTGCCTGAAGCCCGCGCCGCAGTGCAGGGACTTCTCGTTGTAGGCGCCGGTGGGGACCGCCCCCGCGGGCATGAGCAACTCCTCCGGCACCGTGAAGTTCTCGTTGCTCCCCATGGTCTCGTCGGGGAAGACCTTGCAGTAGTGGCAAGCCGGGTGTGTCGCGACCTTGACGCCGTCGAGGCGGCGGCGAACGAGGCCCGGCACGGAGTCGTGCGCGCCCCAGATCACGTCGAGCACGTGCTTGTGCTGGACGGTCCCGGCGACGCGATCGTCGTACTGCCGGCCGATCTTGCCGAGGACGTCGTTGGTCTGCTCGCGATACGCGTCGACGTCGAGGATGTTGCGTGCCTTCTTGTTGACGGCGTAGCAGGTGGAGCAGAGGTAGCTCATCACGGGATGCCCGTCGTCGACGGCGACACAGGCGTTGCGCGCAGCGAGTCCGACGGCCGTCTGGATCGGGATCAGGTCGGAGTAGTAGCCGAGGCCGGTGCAGCAGGTCTGCTCNNGGTTGACGGTGTACTCGATGCCGAGGCGCTCGAAGAGCCACTTGGTGGACGACTCGACACCCGGATACTCCGCCGACACCAGGCAACTGCGGAACAGCAGGACACCGCGATCGGTGCGCGGAACGTCGGGCGTCTTCGTGAACCTCTTGCTCATGAGCTCCCTCGCGGTCGTCGACGACCTGTGTATTGTGGATAACTCGGCCTAATCCTGCAAATCATGAACGCTTATACATCTGCTCGTCGGGATAAGTGCCCCGGCGAAGCTGGATCGCACGAGAGCAGGGGCGGGTGGTCAGTGATTCGTGTGTGCCGGCGCACACAAGAGTGGGAGTATACCAGCCTGGTGTCGTCGGTCGCCGTTCGGCGCAGGTTTTCTCCATACGGCGGGGGGGCGGCTGCCTGTGGC
>DDYF01000021.1:79057-83534 GCA_002347645.1 Thermoleophilia bacterium UBA2241
CCAGTACCAGTCGTCGCCCGGGTAGCGGACGACGTACCAGGTCGTACGCGTTGGCTTAAGATACGCGCTCGCGTACTTGCCAAGGCCGTTGGCCTTGACCCTGGCGACCTTCGTCCAGCCCTTCCGCGTTGCGTCCCAGACCGTCGGCGCTGAGGAGACGGACTTCGTCCGCTTGTAGATGGTGACGTACTTGGTCTTGCCCGGCGTGCTGCCCCAGTGACCTTGGGTCGGGATCACGCCGCTGAGCTTGATGCGGGCGCCCCTTCTGATGGCCGTCTTGGTGGCCTTGAGCGTGCAGACCTGAAACGGCGTGGTGAGGAGGAGTGGTCCGTCGGCGTGGTCGGTCTGGAATCTGTACTGGTAACCGGCCGGCGCCGTCGTCGGGATCTTGAACTTCTTGCTGAAGGGGTCGGTGACGGGAGCCACGGCGGTCCCGAAGTTCTTGGTGCCGCCCGTGGGCGCGTCCGGCCACCCCCAGAACTGAAGCTTCCAGTCTGCCGGGAAGTTCCAGTGGCGGATGGTGGCCGTGGTCCCCGGCTTGCCGGAGGCCCAGTAGGGCGCCGTCACGAAGATCCGCTGCGCGTCATCCTGGGACACGTTGACAGACTGGGCACTCCGCATGCCCGCAGTCACACCGGCCGCCGGGTAGTACTCCATACCTTGGTCGGACCAGAAGTACATGGCTCCAGTGTCGTAGGAACCGCCCGGCGCATAGGAGTCGCCCACCACCACGCTATTGCCGCCGAACACGTAGCTCTCGGCGAGAATGTTCGACGCCGCGTCATATCCGAAGAGTTCGTTCTCGATGTAGTCCCAGCCGGGCCAGACGCTGCCTCGGACGGCCGTCGTCGTCACCAGACCGGCGCGGAAGTCGAACGTCGTCGGGCCGGGATCGGCCCAGGTGGCGGAGTACCTGTATACGCTCCAGGGCTCGGCGGGAGAGCTGGCGAAGAGGTACCCCGCCTGGTTGGCCGCGGCAAGGTTGGCCAGACTGTAGGCGCCACTCACGTCGGTCGAAGACTCCGCCGACGTCCAAGCACTGGCCCCGTCGTCGTAGGCTTCAGCGTAGACGTAGCCGCCTTCGACGGGCGTGCCGCTGTAGGTGTAGATGTGGCCGTTGAGCACGGCCGTGCCGGCGAGCTTGGCGNNGGGCAGGCCGGCGGCGAGCGCCGCCCCCGACAGCCACAGCGTCGTGAGGAGGGCTACGGTCGCCGCCAAGACTGTCTTGTGCATGCTTCCTCCAGTAGGGTCGCTCCGGAAGTTCGAGGCTCGAGGGCGTCCTTCGTTGCGCCGCACGATTCCCCTTGGTGATCGGCCCCATCATCGACCCGAGGGACGCGCCGCACAACAGACTGCAGGCGGTCGGTGTCGTCGAGGATGGCGACGGTGGTCGCTTGCGCAGCCGTCTTCGCGTCGTTTCAGCGCACGCGCACCTTCAGCACCGAGGTNNCCAGTACCAGTCGTCGCCCGGGTAACGCACCACGTACCAGGCGGTACGCCGCGGCCTGAGATACGCGCTGTACCGGCCGAAGCCGTTCGCGGTGACGCGTGCGACCCTGGTCCAGCCTTGACTCGTGGCGTCCCAAACCGTAGGCGCACCCGGGGCAGGGCGGGTACGCCTGTAGATGGTGACCCGCTTGGTCTGTCCCTCGTGGGTGCCCCAGTGGTCTTGGGTCGGCACCACGCCACTGAGCTTGATGCGCCGGCCCTTGTTCACCACGGCCCTACTCGACTTGAGCGTGCAGACCTGGAAGCCGGTCGTCAGGTCGAGGTAGCTCCGACGATCGTCGGAACGATAGGTGTGGACCTCGTACGTGTAGCCTGGACGGGCGGTCGCCGGGATCGTGAGCGTCGCCGCCGTGTTCGTCCCATCGGACCTGACCGATGACGACCAGCGCTTGACCATATCGCTCGCGATCTGTGAGTAGCCGTAGAAGGACGCTCTGTACCCCAGCGGCCAGTTCTCGAGCGCGATCCTGATCGTCGCCCCGGGCTTGCCGGATCTCCAGCGCGGCCTCGCGAGCCGTGCGCTTCGTCCGTCGGCCTGGTCAAACGCCATCGCTTCTCCCGTGGTCGCGCCGGAGATGATGGGCACAGGGCTGGCCGGTCGCCACTCGATGCCCTGGTTGCCGAAGGGATAGGCGATCGCGTAGGTGACGTCCGGTGGCATCGCGAGCGCGGCGCCCGCCTCCCCCTCGATCCACGTCGTGCCCCCTCCTGCACTCCCCCACGTCTCGATGCGCGCCCGCGTCCACGTACTCCAGCGAGGGTCAGGGGAGCGGATGATGGTGACCGCACTGGCGCCCGGCTGCAGTTTGAACACGTTGGGGCCGGCCGCTGTGACGACGTTCCCCCACGTCTGGTAGGCGCCTCCACCGTCCACGAACACCGCGATGTAGGCGTCGGCGGTCTCAGGCACGCTCGTGAACCCGAACGAGCCGCTTGCGTCTGTGTAGGTGCGCCCGACGAAGACGTAGGAGCCGGCGCCGTTGTCGCACCAAAGATCCACCTCCGCTCCCGCCATGCCTCCTCCTGAGTNNGGTCCTGCGGCGTGTGCGGCCGACCGCGCGGACGTGGTCCAGGCGGTGCCGTGAGGCGGGGTGTTCTTGGGGGTGTCGCGCAAGCCCGCGGCCGGTGAAGCCACGAGCACGAGCCCCGTCATGGCCAGCACCACCACAAGAACGACGCGTCTCATCTATGATCCTCCCGTGCCTACAAGGGCCGGCCCGTCGCGGGCGGGTCGTCGCAGGCTTCGATGAAGCTTCAGGGAGCTATTCCCCCCAGCGCCGACGAAGTCCTGCCGGGTCGTGACGGTGGTGCGGGTCCGATTGTCTGGCAGCTATCGCATGGGACCGACCCTTCGGGAGGCCTGCCGACTCGACAGTCGGATGCCGGATCCCGTTGTCGGTCTTGGTTACACTGGCTGAGGAAGCGGGCACAAGACTCTTATCTTCCGGCGACGTCTACCGATACTTGAAGTGCTGCCCCGGCGACGGCGAGGAGGGACCATGGGTCAGATCCAGCCCCTACACCCGGTCGCTCAGGACGACTCGACGATCGGCGCCGAGCACCCCGGAAGCCCCGTCGCTTCCATCGTCCGGTGCGAGTTGTGCGGCGCGCAGCTGCCGGAGCCCACGCAGCGCTACCGGCTCGTCTCTCCGCGCCGCCGTACCACGCCCATCATCGCCTGCCACACGTGCCGCAATGCCGCGATGGGCGAGGGCTACCGGCCGGTCACGTGACCGCGGCGCCGTTCGTCGCGGTGCCAGACAGTTCCTCCGCGCGCCAAACCGGGCTGCCCGGTGGGGATCCCGCCGTTTGCTAGAATGGCTCACCCGAGCGGCGTGAGCGCGTCGCTCCAGTGCAAGGGGTGACCACCATGCGCTTCCTCGACGCCTGCGCGCGCCGTCCCGTTGATTCCACGCCCGTGTGGCTGATGCGCCAAGCCGGGCGTTACCTTCCCGAGTACCGCGCGATCCGCGAGAAGCTCTCGTTCATCGAGATGTGCAAGCGGCCCGACGTCGCCTGCGAGGTGACGCTCCAGCCGCTGCGCCGTTTCGAGCTCGACGCGGCGATCGTCTTCGCCNNCTTCGCCGACATCCTGCTGCCGCTTGAGCCCATGGGTATCGGCTTTCACTTCGCGCCCGAGGGCGGGCCCGTGATCGAGAACCCCATCCGCAGCGGCCGCGACGTCAAGGGTGTGCGCGCCATCGATCCCCGTGTCGAGCTCGACTACGTCATGGAGACGCTGCGTCTGGTGCGTCGGGAGATCGACGGCAAGACACCGCTCATCGGCTTCGCCGGCGCTCCGTACACGCTCGCGAGCTACATCGTGGAGGGAGGTCACTCGCGCGACCACGCACGGGCCAAGACGCTCATGTTCGACGACCCTGCGACGTTCTCGCGGCTCATGGAACTGCTCGCCGAGGTCGTTGCCGGGTATCTCCTTGCGCAGATCGAGGCCGGCGCCCAAGCCGTCCAGCTCTTCGACTCCTGGGTCGGCTGGGTAGGGCCCTACGACTACGAGCGTTTCGTCCTGCCCCACGTGCGGTACGTCGTCGACCAGGTCCGCGGCCACGGCGCCCCGGTCATCTACTTCGCCAACGGTGCGTCGGGGATGCTCGGACTCGTCGCGCAGGCCGGTGCGGACGTCTACGGCGTCGACTGGNNGCCGCCGGCGGTCATCGAGGAGCGCGTCGCCGACGTACTATGCCGGGCCGCCGGCCGTCCCGGGCACGTCTTCAACCTCGGGCACGGCCTTGTACCTCAGATCGACCCCGAGAACGTGCGCTTCCTGGTCGACGCCGTCCACCGGCTGTCGGCCGCACCGATGCAGCGAAAGGACTGACGCGCCCATGGCCGACGAGCCCTCCGTGCCGACCCCATCCGCTCCTGAAGCCGTGCCTTCCGACGCCACGGCCGTGCCGCCGTCCCCCCGCGCAGCCGAAACGGGGAGCTTCGTCGACGTCGCCCTGCT
>DDYF01000037.1 GCA_002347645.1 Thermoleophilia bacterium UBA2241
TCAACTATTGGGTTGACGAACACATTCGCCCCTGCCTTCGACGAGGAGGGCAGTGACGGCTTGTTCGAGTTCATGCCGCTTGGCGCGCTGCTGTTCGGCGAATCGAACGAGGGCTGCCACTTTTCGGGAGCGGCCATAGGGCAGTGGCTCCAAGGTGAGACTGAGTACACGGACGTCTTCGTTCCCTTCACGGCGTATCCGCGACCTGAAGGAGCGTCACCGCTGGAGATCGACTGGCCCTACGACGGCTACCTTGACGTTCCGTGTGCAGATGGAGGGACCTGGTCCTTTGACGAGACAGTCGAAGTCGGCAGCCGGACGGAGCCGCCGTGGCCGTGGATGTTCCACACGAGCCCCTGTCAGCTTGGCTATCGTCTGAAGCTGGATAATGCAGACGTCACCCTCAGACCCGCGGTCCTCGTGAGCGAACTCGAAGACGAAGGTGACGGGCCCTTCGTCGTCAGCTTCTTCTTCCTTGAGCTTGACGACGCGCGCTTGGGCTCCTTGCGCGACCGACTTTGGTCGCACGCCAGACGGTTCATCGCCGAGTAGGGCTGACGCTCGACGATCCTACTTTGATCGTGGCATCCTCTCCCTGAGTCCCACCACCGGCTCCGGGAGGCCGCCATGACCGAGCTCCTCGCCATGACCTGCGACGCCTGCGGCGAGCCCATGCTCCCCAACGTGAGTACGCTCGACGAGCACGGCTGCCTCTGGATCTGCATCAACCCGCGCTGCCCGGAGCTGCGCGCCGGGGAGCTCGAGGCCGCGGACCTGGAGGAGGCCGGCGTGCCGCAGGCCCTCGCCGGCCGTCTCGCGCGCCTCATCGCCCACTACGTGGCGGAGGGGGAGGAGCCGCCGCGGACGCGCGAGCGGGCGCAGGCCGATCTCGCGTCGCTGCGCGCCCAGCTCCTCGAGATGGGGCGTCTCGCCGAGACCACGGCCGCCGTCGCCGCGCACCTCGACGACGCCCTCTCCATCTCGTTCCTGAGCGACGACTTCGCCGAGGCCGGGGATGCCAAGCAGTCCCTCGCCGTCGTCGCCGCCCTCTGCGCCACCGTCGGCCGCACCGTTGCCGACGCCGCCTCCCGCCTGCACGCCGTCGACCCGCAGCTGCCGGGGTTCATGGCGTTCGAGCAGGGCTGACGGGTGTCCGCTGCTGCCCGCGGCCGCCGTCCCCCCATCCGCGCGCCGCCGTCGTCCCCAGCCCGCTGCGCTGCCGAAAGGTTGACATTTGCAGCGGGTTCTTGACGCACGGGCTTGGCCGGGGCATACTGGTTTCAACCACCCCACGGGGCATGCTTCGTGGGCCCCCCGGGGTTGCGACCCCGGGGGTTCGTTCTTTCTGGGGGTCAATCGTCAACCGCACCGTCTTCCTCGTTGACGGGTTCAACGTCTACCACTCGCTGCGCGAGGGCGAGCGCGTCCTCGGACGGTCGCTCTTCTGGCTCGATGTCGTCGGCCTGTGCCGTTCGTACCTCCACGCGCTGCCCGGCAAGGCTCAGGCCAGCGAGGTCTGGTACTTCTCGGCCCTGGCGCACCAGCGCGAACGAGAACACCCGGGCACGGTCGCAAGGCAGACGGCCTACTTCGCGGCACTCGAGGCATCGGGGGCCCGCGTGCGGATGGGTCAGTTCAAGGCACGTGCGTTCCGCTGCCCCATTTGCGGAAGCAGGTTCACCCGCTGGGAGGAGAAGGAGACAGATGTCGCGATCGGCGCCGCGATGACCCGGTTCGTCTGCGACGACGCCTGCGACACACTGGTGCTCGTCACAGGCGATACCGACTTGGCTCCAGCCTTCAGGACCTCACGAGATCGCGATCCCAGCAAGACGCTGGCGGTGATCTTCCCGTTCCGACGAGCCAACGCGGAGCTCAAGACGGTGGCCGACGCGGCGTTCACCATAAGGGCGACTACCTACGCGCGATATCAGTTGCCGCGAGGGGCGCGCTGAGGGCTGCCCGGGGGGTGTTCACGTTTCCTTGCCGACCTTGACCGCGTTGGGCCGTCCGCGGATACTGGATCCATCCTTCCCCACGGGTATATCCCGTGGGTCCCCCGGGGTTGCGACCCCGGGGGTTTCTTCGTTCTGGCGCCTCGCCGAGACAACGGCCGCGTTCGACGGTCACTAGCCGACTTGGTGACCTCGCGCAACGTCCACCCTCGGACGCCTTCGTCACCCTTGGCCCGGACTCCGCGAGCGGTCACACTGGGGCCATGCCCCTCACGTCGCTGACACCGTCGATTCGGACTGGGTCTGCCATCCATCCTTGCGCATCTCGTCCGGTACCGACTAGTATTCGTCGTCAAATGACAACACAGAGTAGTCAAAAGGGAATCACGGCGCTGTTCGCCTCGGCGACCATCGGACTGCTGCTGCGCGTTCTGGTGCTTCAGCCTCAGCGTGAGTTCTACCAGCGCGAGCTGCAGCGGCTGACCGGTGCCCACCTGCGCCAGTTGCAGCGAGACCTGGCACGCCTTGTGGAGTCGGGGTTCGTAGAGAGTCGCGTACACGGCAACCGCGTGTACTACCGAGCAGTGGCGTCGAACCCGGGGTTCCCAGCTTTGCGGAGTCTCGTCCTCACGACTCTCGGCGCGGAGGGCTCGCTGCGTGCCGCACTGGTCGAACTGGGCCAGGGGGTAGACGCGGCTTTCGTCTATGGCTCGTTCGCGCGCGGTGAGGAGAGACCCGACAGCGACGTGGATGTTCTCGTTGTGGGCTCGGTCTCACGGCGGGCGCTTGCGGCTGCTCTCTCGTCGGCGGCGCGCGAGCTGGGCCGCGAGCTGAATCCCGCCCTCTTCTCGCCGGACGAGTACGTCGCTCGCTGCAAGGCCGGCGATCACTTCATCGCCTCGGTCCTTGCCGGCCCTCGTGTCTGGCTGGTCGGTGACGACGACACGCTTGCAGCGCTGGCTTGAGTCGGGCGCCCTGACGCGGCATCGCACCTCGCGGCGCGAGATCGCCGACCTGTTCGCCGTGGTCGACCGCGACATGAAGGACACGCGGGTGACCGCCGTCTCTTCGGACCGCCGCTTCGCCATCGCCTACTCGGCCGTGCTGGGCCTCGCGTCCGTCGTCCTGGCCGCCTCGGGCTATCGCGCCACCGCCCGTCGGGGGCACCACGCGGTCACGCTGCAGGCGCTGCCCGAGATCATGGGCGAAGACGTCCGCGACCTGGCGACCTACTTCGACTCCTGCCGCACCCTGCGCAACGCGAGCGACTACGACCGCGCCGGCGTCGTCTCATCGTCGGACGTGGACGAACTGCTGCGTGAGGCCGTTGCGTTCCGCGGACACGTTCTTGCCTGGCTGAGGGAGGCGCACCCGCGGCTCGCGTAGGACTGGCTCGCGGGCGCAAGCCGATCTCGCGTCGCTGCTCGCCCGGCTCCTCGAGATGGGACGCCTCGCCGAGACCACGGCCGCCGTCGCCGCCTCGCGCCTGCACGACATCGACCCGGAGCTGCCGGGGTTCATGGCGTTCGACCGGGGGTGACCGGCGTCCGGTCCGCCATCTGCCGTGGCCATCGCATCCATCATCGACGGCGAAAGGTTGACATTTGCAGCGAGTTCTTGACGCCAAGCACCTCCGGTGCCATACTGCAGAGGTTCTCCCCCACGGGTATATCCCGTGGCCCCCCCGGGGTTGCGACCCCGGGGCTTTTTTCCTTTCGGGGGTCATCGTCAACCGCTGCGCCTTTCTCGTCGACGGTCTCAACCTGCACCACTCGGCGCTCGACGCCGAAGCGGTCGTCGGTCGCCGCCTGCGCCGGCTCGACGTTGCGAGCCTGTGTGGCTCCTACATCCACGCCTTGCCCGGTCGCAGCGCGATCACGACGATCGACTACTTCTCCGCCGTCGCGCATCATCGCGAGGCCGGCCACCCCTCCACAGTGGCCCGGCAGGTCGCCTACTTCTCTGCGCTGCAAACGGCGGGTGTCGACGTGCACCTCGGTCAGTTCAAAGCGAAGACCCTCGTCTGCCCGCTGTGTGGCGGCCGCTACCTCGCGTGGGAGGAGAAGGAGACCGACGTAGCGATCGGCGCGCGTCTGCTGGAGCTCTTGGCTCGCGACCGCTGCGACACGGCGGTGCTGATGACCGGCGACACCGACCTGGTCCCGGCGATGCGTGCCGGGCGGCGCCTGCGCCCCGACAAGAGGCTGGGCGTCATCCAGCCGTACCGGCGCGTGAATCGCGAGCTCAGCCGGAGCGCCGACTTCGCCCTCACCATCCGCGCAGCCAACTACGCGCGCCATCAGCTCTCTGCGCCCTCAGGTCGCCGTCGAAAAGGGTTGAGCCGAGGAGCGTTCCTCCGACGCGCGGCCTCAGGGTGCGCTGTCGCCTTCGTCGCGTTCCAACAGCGCTGCGAGCTCCGGGCGCGCCGCGATCAGGCGCATGAGCCTGTCGGCGGTCGCGCTCTGGAACACGGTACCCTTCTCCCACCTCACCAAGGTCTTGGGACCCGTGCCTAGCAGCCGCTCGAAGGCTGCCTGAGAGAGCCCGAGCGAGGCGCGGATGGCGCGGATCTCGTCGGGGGCGAGGAGGCCGCGCGCCCGGCGGAGCCGCCGCGCGGCCTCGAGTTGAACCGCGTTGGCCGCGGCGAGCGTGAGGTAGACCTCGCCGCAACCGCGGCAGCGGCCGTGCTCGACGCCGTCGACCTGTATCGTCAGGCCGCGAAGGTCCGTAGCAACGGCCCCGGTGCGGACGTCGATCTCTCCGCCACACGCCGCGCATGTTTTCGGATACGGTCTGTCGGTGGCGGCCCGCTCAGTGGACGGCGCCATCCCAGCAGCACGACCAGACATGGATCATCACCTGCCCACGATCGACGCTGAACTTCACGTACCACTCCTCCTCGAGCCCGACTACCACGTACTCGTCCGCCGGCTCGCTGCTGCGAAGCACGACCGAGCCGATCCATCTCCCGTGAGCGCCGATATTCGAGAGCACCTCGACGAGTGTCTCGGCGACGTCGTAGTCGTGATTCATCAGCCACGACACGACGCGCTGTGTGACGACCACGCGGCCTCCCAGCGCCAGCCGCGCCACCTCGTGGGGGTCGAAGTAGGGCGGACGACGCTTCACGGCGATCGCTCGGCGGCAAGGTCATAGTAGCACGGTGCTACCAGCGAATCAACGGCGGGACGGCGCATGGCGTGACGGTAGCGCGGCCCTGGCGCTGACGACGAGCTGCTGACGGGCGTCGTCGGTTGACGTTCGCGCCAGCCACGAGTGGACGTTCTCGCGCTGTGACTCGTTTCTGTCGCAGAGCGACGGCGTCCTTCCGTCTGCGGCGCCGACGTCCGAGACGATGGCTCACCCGGTCGCGGTCGCCGCGCACCCCTTCTTGTGCCCTTGGTCGACGTAACGGTGGGCCTCGACGAGCTGGTCGAACGGGTAGATGCGGTCCTTCTTGAGCACCTTCATGCAGTCGGTGAAGGCGACCTTCTCCACCGCCACGAAGACGACCTCGTACGTCTCGCCGCCGGTGGTGAAGTCCTTGCTCCACCCCCGGTCACGCGACCGGGCAGCGGTCTGTCGTTCCCGCCGGCTCCGGCCGCGCGCCGTTCGGCCTCGCTGCGGAACCGCTTGTGCTCCAGGACCTCGGAGATGCGCAGGCCGGCGTTGGAGACCATGCCGCGCGCGGGACCGTGCCAGACCTCCTGCAGCCGGAGGGCGAACGCGTCGGCCTCGGCGCGGGTGTCGAACTCGAGCTGGCCGACGACGGTCTGCTCGTCGTCAACGGGTCGCGTGAGCGTGTAGCCGCGTACGCCGGAGGTCTCGCGGCCGAGCGGGTCGCTGTCGAACATATGCTTCCACGCGGTGTAATCGGGGGTCGTGTGCCAGAAGTTGATCAGGTACATGACGCTTCCTCTCGTCCAGATAGTCAGAGCGTCGACGAGTTCAGGTCGTCGACGCGTCCAGATCGTTGATGTGGATGCCTATACCCCGGGGAGGTATCGGCGAGTCCGTTGGGCGATGGCCGGTTCGGTCAGGCGCACAGCACGCTGTCGCGACTGGCGCGGGGCGGCAGGGTGCTGGCTGAAGGCGTCGCGCCCGGGCGCGTGGTCGTCCTGGAGGCGGCGGTGCCGCTCGTGCTCGTCGCACTCGTCTCCGCCGCCACGCTGCCGCTGCTCGGCCGCGTCACCGAGCTGCAGACCGCGCGCACGGAGTGACGCAGGAGACGCGACGCGCCGGGTCGCGACGACCTGGCGCACGAGCGCCGGCCGGGCATGCTGGTCGGGGTGGACGTTCATGTAGGCTGATCCGGTGACCATCCGGCCCTGCTCCGACGCCGACTTCTCCTCCATGCTCGCCGTCATCAACGCGGCGGCGACGGCCTACGACGGGGTCATCCCGGCCGACCGCTACGGCATCCCGTACATGCCCGCGGACGGGCTGCGCGACGAGATCGCCGCCGGGGTGCGTTTCTGGGGGTGGGACGAAGACGGCGAGCTGTGCGGGCTGATGGGCAGCCAGGATGTCGACGATGTGACGCTCATCCGCCACGCTTACGTGCTGCCCGAACGCCAGGGGCGGGGCGTCGGGAGCTGCCTGCTCGAGCACCTCTTGAGGCTGCGGCGGGTCGACGGCACGCCGGATGCCGCAACAGCCCCGTGCAACGAGGGCCCGCCGCGTCGGCCGCTCCTCGTCGGCACGTGGGCCGACGCCCTCTGGGCGGTCCGCTTCTACGAGCGGCATGGGTTCAGGCTCGTGACGCCGGGCGAGAACGACCGCCTGCTACGGCGCTACTGGCACATCCCCGAGCGCCAGGTGGAGACCTCCGTGGTGCTGCGCCACGAGGGCGCCACATCCGGCTGAGTCACGCTCTCGATTTCCCGTCCGAATACCACCCGGTCTGGGTGATGTGCGACTTCGCCGCGAAGCCTACGCTCGTCCCGTCATCGCAAGGAGACTCGGGGAGCGGAGGA
Source organism: Thermoleophilia bacterium UBA2241 (assembly GCA_002347645.1). Taxonomy (GTDB): domain Bacteria; phylum Actinomycetota; class Thermoleophilia; order UBA2241; family UBA2241; genus UBA2241. The sequence goes on from DDYF01000037.1 coordinate 6,932, forward strand.
GTCATGAGCGTCACCGTTGCACACAGGCCGCACATCCATCTGCCGTACAAGTCGATCGCCATCTTCCTCGTCGCGGCCGCGGTCGCCGCCGGGGCGCTGGTCATCGTGAACCAGCCCTGGGAAGAGCAGAGCGCGACGACCACCACCACTACCGCCACGGCCACCGGGGCGGTCGCCGCGCCGGCGCAGGAACCGTGGTCCATGCTGAGGGCTCACCCCGAGCTGATCCCGGACGCCGGGACGGGCGCCGCGCAGACTGAGGCGGTCACGCGGCACAACCTGGTGATCGGCACGGTGCTGAGCGGGCAGCAAGCGTACGTCTCCCAGGCTCCGGCCCGCTCGTTCGCCCCTGGTGAGGTCGAGAACGCGCACCCGCTGAACTTGATCGCCGGTTCGAAGCGATGAGGCGTCGATGGGCTCGCGAGCGGCTCCGGCGGCTCGCGGGCCCGGCGAAACGGCCGCTCCATGAGGGGGCCGCCCGGGGGTAGCTCCGGCGGCCCCCTCGCCGTCCGCGGCCCCCGACGCGACCGTTGACTGCGAGGCCCCCGTCCCTAGACTAGTGGTGAAGAGCGGTCACCCCCGAGAAGGCAGGGGCCGTGGGGCGTACACGGGATCGGGCGCGGCCAGACGACGGGTCTCCTCGCGGCGCGCCGTGCGGCGCCGCGAGCGATGTCGTGCGCGACGCCCCGGGCGGTGCCCGGCGCGGTGACCACGGCGGCTCGCCGGCTGCCGGAGCCGCACGCACACCCGGCCGCGACCACCTCCGCACTCAGCCCCCCAGCGCGAAGCTCAGCCCGCCTCGGCCGCACCTGCCTCTCGTCGCGCGGCGCGCCTTGCTCGAGACACTCGCGGCGTGCGCGGCGCCTCTGATCGTCGTGTCGGCGCCGGCGGGGGCCGGCAAGACGATCTGCCTCCTCGAATGGGTCGACGCGGACACCCGGCCTGCGGCGTGGGTCACCCTCGACGCAGCCGACGACGACCGCGTCGTCTTCCTCACATCCCTCGTCCACGCGCTCGACCCGATCGCGGCCTTTGAGCCCGGCCTGCCCCGCCTGCTTCAGCTGCCCTCGCCTCCCGTCGAGGAGCAGGTCCTGCCGCGGCTCGCCGAGGCGCTCGGCCGGGCGACGCCGTTCCTGCTCGTCCTCGACGACGCGCATCACCTGCGGAGTACGGCGTGCTGGGCCGTCGTGCGCGCGTTGCTCGACGCTCTGCCGCTCGGCGCCCAGGTGGCGCTCGGCACGCGCCAGGACCCGCCCCTCAGGCTGGCCGCCCTCCGGGCGCGCGGCGACGTCTTCGAGATCCGCGGCGGCGACCTCGCCTTCGACCGCGACGAGGCCTCGGCACTGCTGACCGAGCACGGCGACGCGGTCGACGGGGCGACGCTCGACGCGGTGCTCGCCGCGACTGAGGGGTGGGCGGCCGGCCTCTATCTGGCGACGCTCGCGGGGCGCGCCCGCGGGCAAGGTCCGGACGCGGGTCCCGACGCGGGCGCGTGGCTGCGCGACCTGCACGGCGACCAGCGCGAGATCGCCGAGTACCTGGCCGCCGAGGTCCTCGAGGGGCAGTCCGGCGACGTCCAGGACTTCCTGCTGCGCACGAGTGTCCTCGAGCAGGCCGGGACGACCGCGTGTCGCGCCGTCACGGGCAGGGACGACGCCCACGAGATGCTCGCCCGCCTTGCCGGCGAGAACCTGTTCGTCGTCCCGCTCGGCGGCGGCGCCTATCGCTACCACCACCTCTTCGCCGAGTTCCTGCGCGCCGAGCTGAGGCGCCGCGCTCCCGACGAGGAGCGGCGCCTCCATCTCGCGGCCGCCGACTGGTACTGCGCGAACGGCGACGTGGACCAGGCCGTGCACCACTGGATGGCGGGCGACGACACCGACAGGGCCGCGGGCGCCGTCTCCGCCGCGTGGCCGGGGATGTGGAACCGCGGCCAGGCGGAGACGGTGCGGCGCTGGCTGCAGGCCTTCACCGACGAGCAGATCCTCGGACGCCCGGCCCTCACGCTGTGCGCCGGCTGGGTGCTGACGGCGCTGAGCGACGTCCGGTCGGGGAGGCGCTGGGGGCAGGCGGCGTGCAGCGCGCGCGTCGGCGACGAGCCTTCGCCGGACGGCGCCGTCTCGCTGCGCTCGTCGCAGGCGCTGCTGCGCGCCAATCTCGGACTCGACGGGGTCGGGCGGATGCGCGCCGACGCCGAGCTCGCCGCAGAGATCGAGAGCCGTCCCGGTACGAGCTGGCACGCCGACGCGCAGGGCGCGCTCGGCGTCGCGCGCTGGCTGTCGGGGGCCGGGAAGCACGCAGAGGCGGCGCTCCGGCGGTCGGTGCGTGAGGGCGAGGTCTCGAACCCTTCGGCTCAGCTCGGCGCGCTCGGCACACTCGCGATCGTCGCCGCCGACCGTGGCGAATGGGGGGCGGCGCGCGATCTCACGGACCGCGCCGCCGCCCTGCTCGAGGAACGCCCCATCGGCACGCGCCGTCGCAGCTTGCCGATGCTGCTCGCGCGGGCGCGCTTGCTGGCCCACGACGGCGACCCCGGTCTTGCCCAGATCGAGGCGCGCGTCGCGCGGGCTCTCGACTCGATGGTGCCGCATCCGTGGCTGACCCTGCTGTCGAGCGTGATCCTGGGTGAGGCGACGTTGGAACGCGGCGATGTGGCGGCGGCGCAGGGCTGGGCCCGGCGCGCCGCCGAGCTCCTGCGGCACTATCCGGACCCCGGCATCCTGGGCCCGCGCGCCGAGCGCCTGCGCAAGGCGGTCGAGGACGTCTCGTGCACCGACGCGCTGACGTCGGCCGAGCGCCGCGTGCTCGAGTTGCTGCCCACGCACATGAACGAGGTGCAGATCGGCGAGCAGCTCTTCGTCACGCGCAACACGGTCAAGTCACACCTGCGAGCCATCTACCGCAAGCTCCAGGTCGCGTCGCGCGACGAGGCCGTGGCGCGGGCGCGCGAGCTCGGGCTCCTCAAGAAGGCTTGACGCGCTCTGTCGAGCGCCACCGACCGGCGTCCCCGCCCAGCGAACGCTTGAACTTCCTCGCAGGGCCTCGCGCACGTCGGACTCGCGCGGCTCGGCGGTCGACCGCCCTTCCGGCCGCGTACAACGGCAGGCGCGCAGGCCGATGGAACGCTCCGTCAGTGCGCGCGGTCGTTCGGGCTGAGGAGCCACGCTGGAGTCGCGTTCTCGCCAGTTGTCGCGTCTGGTCGTTCTGCTCGGTGCGCCGCCACTTGACATCTGCCGCCCTGGCTCTAGAAGGTACGCTAATACGATAGGCGTTTTTGCGTACACAAGGAGTCAGCGTGCCCGCCACCAAGGACCAGATCGCCACGGAGTTCCGCTCACTCGTACTGCGCTATGGCTACCGGCGCGCGGCGGTAGAAGACGTCGCGCGCGCGCTGCACATCTCGAAGAAGACCATCTACGAGCTCTTCCCGAGCAAGAGGGAGCTGTACCGGTGCGCGGTCGAGCTCTGGGCGCGGGACCAGCGGCATCGCGTGGAGTCGCTGCTGACCGCGCCCACCGTCCTGGAACGCATCGAGCAGGCGGTGGCCGCTGCGTTCGCGGATGCGCGGCGCGGTTTCAGCGCCAACCCGTACGACGACGATTCGGAACCGCCCGAGATCGTCAACGACGTCAACGCGCAGGTGTTCGCCCCGATGGTGCAGGGGCTGATCGAGCAGGGCAACGCCTATGGCGAGTTGCACGTGGAAGACCCGGAGACGACGGCGGCGTTCGTGGTCGCGATCGGCACCGAGGCCGTGCGCAGGCTGCGCGACGATCCGGAGGGAGACGCCGAAGCGGCGGCGCTCGCCGCCGTCCGCCGCCTGGTGGCCGGCGTCGTCGAGGGAGGATGAGGCGGTATGGGACCGGCCACACGTACCTTTGCCGCGGTGTTCGGCACGCTGGCGGCGCTCGCCGGCATCGAGCACGGCCTGGGGGAAGTCCTCCAGGGCAGCGTCAGGCCGGCCGGACTGGTGATCGAGTCCTGGCCGGACTCGGCGTTCTTCCGCATCCAGAGCGGCGAGCCCGCCCTGACGGTCGTGCCCGATCTGCTCGCCGCCGGGATCCTCAGCATCCTCGTCTCGTGTGCTGTGCTGGCATGGGCCGTGACGGGTGTGCAGCGCCGACGCGGCGGGCTCGTGCTCATCGGCCTCTCGGCGGTGCTGCTGCTCGTGGGCGGCGGGTTCGGCCCGCCGCTGCTCGGCGTTCTTGTGGGCCTCGCCGCCGAGTTGGGTGGCGCGCCGCTCGCGGCCCGGCGCGCGCGGGCGGCCCGGCGGCTCGCGTCTGGACGGGCGGCGGCGCTTCTGCCGCCTCTGGTCGCCTTGTGGCCGGCCGCGCTGGCCACGTGTCTCGCGACGTGGCTCCTGCTCCTGCCCGGCATACCGATGCTCAGCTACTTCTGGGGCGTCGAAAGCGCGGCGCTGGTCGTCGCCGTGATCTGCATGGCCTTCGGTCTCCTGGTCGTGACCGCTGCCCTTGGCCTGGCGCGCGATGCCTGGGACGGCGCGGAGGCCGCCTCCGGCGCAAGGGTCTGGACGGACCGAGCCGGCACGTGGTTGGGCGCCGAAACACACAAAGCCTGAGCGGACACCGTCCGCGGAACGGGAGATGAGGACCATGACAGGCACGATCCTGGTCGCCTACGCGACGCGGTACGGCTCGACTCGCGAGGTCGCCGAAGCCGCGGCCGCGACGCTGCGCGAGCACGGGCTCACGGTGGAGGTCGAGGCGGTGCGGGACGCCGTCGTCGGCGACCGCCACGACGGCGTCGTGCTCGCCGCGCCCTTCTACGTGGGCGCCATGCTGAAGGACGCGGTGCGCTTTCTCGAGCGTGAGCGAACGGCGCTTGAGCGGCTGCCGGTCGCGCTTCTCGCCTGCGGCCCGCTGAGCGCCGACGATGACATCGCCGCCGCGCGCGGGCAGCTGGACGACGCGCTCGTCAAGCTGGGCTGGCTGCAGCCGGTCGCCGCCGAGATGTTCGTCGGTAAGTACGACCCGCATCACCTGCGAGTGGCCGACAGGCTTCTGACGGCGCTGCCGGCGAGCCCGCTGCACGGCGTCGGCGCTCGCGACGATCGGGATTGGAAGGCCATTCGCGCGTGGGCGGCGGCGCTGCCGGGCCTGCTGCAGGCCGCGGGCGGCCCAGCTGACGGGCAGCGCCTGTCGGCGTAGCGGTCGCCGCTCGGCGCCGGAGTCCGCAGCCGGCCGCAGCCGGCACTTCTGCAGACGAGAGGGGCGGGGCCGGCGTTGCCGGCCCCGCCCCTGTCTGCTCGTTCACTGCCGTGCGATCCTCACGTTACCGACCGCCCGGGTCTGCGTCCTGCTCAGTCCAGGAAGCTCAGTCCCGGGAACTGGCTCTCGGGATACGCCACCGCGAAGGTGCCGTCCTCGTCCATGCGGAACGTCCAGCCGTAGACCAGACGCTCGAACGGCTCGAGGAAGTAGCCGTCCTGGTTGTGGTCGTTGGTGTCGTAGGCGTCGGCGAGCACGAGCACGTCGTCCTGCGTCGCCTCCGTCCCCATGTCGTCGTAGCCGATGATGACCTGCCAGTGGCCGCCCCACTCGTCCCAGGCGATCATCATGGGGATGCCCTTGGCGAGCAGCTCCGGGATGAGGTCGCCGACCCAGGCCTCGGGATTGGCGGCGAAGTAGTCGCGCATGGTGAAGACGACCCAGTCCTGGCCGTAGTCGGCGTTCAGGTTCTGGAAGATCTCCTTCTCGCCGTCGGCCAGTGTCGCCCCGGTCGCGCCGCCTTGGCGCATCTGTGCGAGGTCGAACTCGGTCAGGCCCATGTCGTTCATACCGAACCAGTCCATGGTCATCAGCGCCGAGCACGGGCCGCAGGTCCATTCCGTCGCCTGCTGCGTCGTGCGGAAGCCCTCGAGCAGCGTCAAGCTGTCGGTGCTCTCGGCGTCGAACCAGTCGAAGAACTTGAAGTACGGCGAGTTGTCGTAGTCGCCGGAGCGCTCATAGCCGCCCGTGGCCGCGCCGGCCAGCCCGTTGTCGCCGACCCACGGCAGTTCGTCGGGGTAGTACAGCGCGAGGTCGGCGGCGGCGTCGCCGTACGGGATCTTGTGGTCGTCGCTGAAGTCGCCGACGTTGGTCGGGTCGTCGGGGATGCCGGCGCCCATGGCCGGGCGGTGCTTCCACTTCTTGGGCGTGGCCACGAGGTAGCTCGTGTGCCAGTACTCGCCCTCGTCGCTCAGGTCGACGTCTTCGAAGCCGACGCCGTAGGCGAGGCGCTCGTACGACTGGATGGTGTACCCGTCGTTGTCCTGGTCGGTGCTGTCGTACGGGTCCATCATGATGAGGACATCGTCGTTCGTGCCCTCGGTGCCCATGTCGTCGCAGCCGACGATGACCTGCCAGTGGGCGCCCCAGCTGTTCCAGCCGACCATGATCGGCGACCCGCCGCGCAGCGTACCCTCGACCCACGCGGGGTCGAACAGGGCGTAGGGGTCGTCGAAGCTCGACTGGAGCTTCCAGCCACCGGTGATGCCCGCCTTGGGCAGGTTCTCGAACACGCTGACCATCTGCGCCAGGTCGGTGAAGCCGCCCCACCGCCTGTTCGGCTGCCGCAGGGCGATCATGTCCTTCTCGTTGAGGTCGCCGCGCAGGCCGAACCAGTCGAGCGCGCTCAGCGCCGACGCCATGCCGCAGGTGCCGCTGGTGACCTGCATGCTGCTGCGGTACCCGGTGAGGATCGTCAGGCTGTCGTCAGAGGTGGTGTTGTAGTAGTCGATGAAGGGCCAGTAAGTCTCGTCCGGCAGATTGGAGAAGTCGGTGACGCCGCTCCAGTCCCCGATGCCGTACCCGACCAGCTGGCGCTCGCCCATCGGCAGCCGGTACTCCTTGCCGTACAGCTCCATGCCGGTGGCATCGTCGACCATCGGGTCGGAGCTTTCGCCGACGCCGGCGAGCCAGTACATGTCGGCGTCCCAGTAGACCGTGCTGAGCGTCCGCGGCACGACGAGGATTCGGTCGACGACCGCGTCGCCGTCCTTGTCCCAGAGCTCGACGTACTTGCCGACCAGGCCCGCCTTGGCGTACTTGCCGGCCGAGCGACTGCTCGGCGCGAGCTTTCCAACGTACTTGAAGGTGTGCTTGACCGGGTTGGCGACGCGGTAGACCTCGGCCTTCGGTGACACTGTGCACAGGTTCATCATGTCGCCGTCGATGTAGCCCAGCAGGGTGAAGGGCCGCAGGCAGTCGCCGGTGGCGGTGAGCTTGTCGTACGCGACCGGCTTCTTCTTCGTGGCCTGCTTGGCGGTCGCGGTGGGCACGAGCGCCAGAAGGATCAGGAGGGCACACGTCATCAGCAGCGTGAACCGGGCGGTCTTTCTTCGCATCGTCTCTGCCTCCTCGTGAGTTGGCGGAGCGGTCAGACCAGGGCGCGGCGTGACCGCGTTGTGACCGACATCGTGGCCGGCGCGAGCGCGTGGCTGGCGGGCCATGTGCGTAGCGGCGTGAGGTGGACCCCCTTCCGGACCCCTTCAGGCACCTTTCCGAGCTTCTCACGACCGTGGCCGGGCGGCAAACGCGAGATGCGGGTGTTGCCGGCGGCAGGAAGGTGCGGTTTGCAGGGATGTCGGGGTGTCGTGGTCCTGTTGACGAGAGCCGTTGTCCGCGGGGACAACGCCGGCTGCGCTGTCATCGGGCGCGGCGCCGGTGGGGTCGGGTGTGGCCTGGTGCGGCGACGCCTTCGCGACGAAGATGTGCGGACGAGGGAGGCCGACGGCGTATCATGCGCGGCGAGTCGCCAACACCCTGGGAGGGAGCCATGCGCCGTGTCCTGCTCGTCTGTTCGCTCGCCGCGGTCGTAACTGGTGTGCCGGGACGATGTACACCTCGGCTGAGGGGTCCGAGTCGAACGCCGTCGTCGTCAGCTTCCCGCCCACGAGCATGACGCCGTGGACGGGCGCCGACCGGATCTGGCGCTACGACGGGCCGGCGAGCGGGATCGACGAGTTCTACAGCGTGCTTCGCGTGAACGATGCGGCGATCTACGCGTGCGGATACCGCCAGGGTGGCGGCGCAACGATGCAGGCCTTCCTGCACCGGCACGACCCGTCGACACCGTGAGGTGACCGGCGATGCCCGCCCTGTCAGTCCTGTGCATCGCCGCGGTCGTCGCCTGGGCGGTGCTCGTGGTGATCGCCCAGGTGATGACGCCCGAGCAGAGCCCGCTCAGCATGGGGATGAGCGGGCTCGCGCGCGGGCCTCACGGTTGGCTCATGAAGGCCGCCTTCATCGCCCGCGGCGCGGCCGCGCTGTTCCTGGTCGCTGCCATCCCGCTCGCCGTCCCGGCCGGAGCACGGTCCACGGTCGGCCTTGCGCTGCTGTGGGTGTGGGGGCTCGGCTCGGCGCTCCTCGCCGTGTACTCGACCGACATGCCGGGAGAGGAGCCGACCGGGAAGGGCAAGGCGCACGCGCTGATCGCCGCCGTCGCCTACGTCTGCGCGGTGATCGGCATGATCGCGGTCTCGCTCGCGCTCTACGGCGACGAGGCGGCCGCAGGCGTGGGGCGGTGGTCGCTGGTCCTGGCGCTCGCCGCCGCGGCTGCCTTGGCCGCCCAGTTCGCGGGGTTCGCGACGGCCGCGCGCGACGCCGCGGCGGAGCGTAAGGCGAAAGAGGCGGGCGACGTCGCGGCGCGAGCCGGCGGCGGAGCGGCGGGCGAGACCGCGGCGGCCACACCCGCCGCTCCGCCTGTGCCCCTCCCGCTCACGCTCAGCGTCGCCCGGCCGGCGTCGGCCGCGCCTTCGCGCGCTCTGGGCGGCCTCGGCGACATGGCCGGGCTGCTGCAGCGGCTCTTCCTCGCTCTCGTGATGCTCTGGACCGCCTTCGTCGCGGCCGCCATCTGAGCCGGGAGCGCTACTGGCTGCGGCCGCGCCCGGCGACGCGCCACGTGTCGACCAGCGCGCCGTCCTGCACGACATGGAACCTGTCGTAGAGGTTCACCGTCGTGCAGCCATGCCGTGGAACGACCTGGATCTTGTCGCCCACGCGGAGTCCTTCGGCCGGGCCGGACACGGCGACCTCGCCGTGCTCCTCCGAGAAGTCGTGCCATGCGGCACCCTCGACGAGCACGGTCGGGTCGCCGAACTCCGGCGTCACGGCCTTGAGCCCCGCGTCGACGACGGCCATGCCTGGGCGCGGCCGACTGATGACGGTGGCGAGGACGGTGAGTGCGTTCTCGTAGTCGGCGCCGCCGACGGCCCGGTACTGGGCGTCCATGGTTGCGTACGACCCGCACTGCAACTCGGTCATCCACGGCAGGCGCCCGGTGATCGTGTGCGTCCCCGTCCCGCAGCCGCTGACCTCGGCGACGGCGATGCCCGCGGCCTCGATGCGTTCCTTCGCCGTGAGCGCCTTCCGCATGTCCTCTATCACACGGGCCGTGCGCTCCTCGAACGGGGTGACGTTCTGGAGGTGGCCTTCGTACGCCTGCAACCCACTGAAGACGAGGCCCGGCGAGGACAAGACCTGGCGCGCCAGCGTGAGGGCCGGCGCGCCGGGCTGCACGCCGCAGCGGCCCATGCCGACGTCGACCTCGACGAGTGCCCTGACGGTGACGCCGGCCGCGGCCGCCGCCTCCGACAGCCGGCGCACGTTCTGCGCGTCATCGACCGCCACCCCCAGCACGCACCGGCGGGCGAGGGCGACGAGGCGGGCGATCTTGAGCGGCCCGACGATCTGGTTGGCGACCAGTATGTCGGGGATGCCGCCGTCGGCGAGTGCCTCCGCCTCGCCGACCTTGGCGCAGGTGATGCCGACGGCGCCGGCGTCGAGCTGCAGCTTCGCGATCTCGACGCACTTGTGCGTCTTGGCGTGCGGGCGCAGCTTCGCCGGCCCGCCCGACACGAAGTCGGCCATGCGCCGGATGTTGTCAAGCAGCTTCGTCTTGTCGAGGACGAGCGCCGGGGTGTCGACCTCGGCGACGAACGGCGGGGTAAGGCTGGACGCGCACATGACGGGACCTCCTGGAGACTGCCTGGACCCTACCACCGGCGGGAGGACAGCGGCTCGGGAAGCTCGCTCTGTCGGGCCGACCGCCGCCCTGTCGGTCCGGTCCGCGTGCGACCGTAACGACAGCCATGTGAGGTTTCGAGTCATTTGGGGCACGAAACCTCTGTCGTCATATGACGCATTCATGCACGGTACAGCGATGCAAGGAGCTGTCATGGAGACGTTCTCGAATCGGATGAAGGGCCGCACCGGCTACTCGTCCGTGATCCTCATGTTCGCCGGAGCGTTCGCCGTCATCCAGGGGCTGTTGGCCGTCTACGAGCCGCGGCTCTTCGCGGCGGGCGCCACGTTCTGGTTCAGCGACCTCGACACGTGGGGCTGGATCATCTTCGGCCTCGGGGTGGCGAGCATCCTCGCCGGCGCGGCCGTTGCGACGGGCGCCGAGGCCGCTCGCTGGTTCGGCGTGCTGGTGGCCGGCTTGTTCGGCCTCGGGCAACTGCTCTTCGCCGAGGCGTACCCCCTGTGGTCGCTCGTGATGGTCGGCACCTCCCTGGTCGCCGTCCACGGGCTCTTCACTCACGGTGGGGAGGCGCGCACGGCGTCGGCTCTGGGCTCGACGCATGAGACGGCCGAGACGGAGCAGGACCAGCGTCCCGCCGATGTGACGGACGTGCGGGCGCGGCGCGCGGCGTGACCGTTCGCGCATGAGGTCCGTTCGCGCATGAGGCGGCGGGGCGCGGCGTTCGCCGCGTCCCGCCGCCTCTCCCGTGTCGCTAGCTCAGAGTGCCGCGACGAGGCTCGCCGCGATCGCCACGGCGTTGGCCTCGGCCTCGGCGGTCATGCGCTGCACGTCGCGCACGGCGACGTTCTGCCGGTTCATGTAGGCCTTGGAAGGCGAGGCGAGGAGCGCGCTCGCGCTGGTCACAGCCTCCTCGTACCACGTTCCCCACGAGGCGAGCGTCTCGAGCTCGAGGGCGAGGGCGTCCCCGACGGCAGTCCTGATCTCGTCGGCTGTGCCGCCGCCGGCGACGGCGTTGATGCTCCTATAGCTGTCA
>DDYF01000048.1 GCA_002347645.1 Thermoleophilia bacterium UBA2241
CTCGCGGCCGACGATGCCGTGCTCGGCCTGGATACGCTCGATCGGTGTCACGGGCTCCGTCCCTTCCCTGTCGCCGGGGTGGTCTCGGTCTGGAGGTGCATCCTAGCGCACGAGGCGGCCGGACAGGCTCGGCGGCAGTGACCGGAGTCCCCGTGGCGCCCGCCGTGGGGCCCGAAGCCGCCCCTCGCGGCGCCGGCCGCGGCGCCCGGTCCGGCGGCGTGGATCGGAGCGCAGGCCGCGAGCCGGCTTCGCCGGCGCCCACCGAATCGCTAGAGTAGCGGCCATGTACCGCCTGGCCCGACTACCGGTCCTCACGTCCCTGCGGGGCTACGAGCGCTCGTGGCTGTCGCGCGACCTGACGGCGGGGGTGCTGATCGTCGCCCTCGCCATCCCGCTGAGCATGGGGATGGCGGAGCTCGCCGGCATGCCCCCGGTCGCCGGCCTCTACAGCTGCATCCTGCCGCTCGCGGCCTACGCTGTCTTCGGCTCGTCACGCCAGCTCGTGGTCGCGCTCGACGCCTCGACCGCGGCCATGCTCGCGGCCGCCGTAGCGCCGCTCGCCGGCGGCGATCCGCTGCGCTACGCCGCGCTCGCCGGCGCGCTGACACTGCTGGTCGGCGTCATCCTGCTGGCTGCCGGCGCCGCGCGCCTCGGCCTGATCGCCGACTTCCTCTCGGAGCCCGTGCTCCTCGGCTACCAGGCCGGCTTGGCACTGGTCGTGATCGCCAGCCAGTTGCCGCGGCTGCTCGGGCACACACCGCAAGGCGACTCGACGCTGGAGCAGTACTACGAGACCGCCCGGCGTGTCGGCGCGGCAGAATGGACCTCCGCGGTCATCGGCGTCGCGGTCCTGGTCACGGTCCTTATCGTGCGCCGCCGGTGGCCTGCCGTCCCCGGCGCGCTGCTCGCCCTCGCGGTCAGCGCACTCGCCGTGTTCGTCTTCGACCTTGAAGATCACGGCGTGCGCGTCCTCGGCGAGATCCCCTCGGGGCTCCCGCCGCTGGCCCTGCCCGACGTCGGGTGGAGTGACGTGACGGCCCTGCTTCCGGCCGCCGCCGCCATCGCCCTGCTGGCGGCGGCCGACACGCTCGTGAGCTCGCGCGCCTTCGCCGTCCGCGGCCGCTACGAGGTCGACGCCAATGGCGACCTCATCGGCCTGGGCGCGGCCAACGTGGCTTCGGCGGTGTCCGGCGGCATCACCGCCAGCGCGAGCGCCGCCCGGACCGCCGTCGCCGAGTCGGTGGGGTCGAAGTCGCAGGTCGCCGGGCTGACCGCCGCCGCGCTCATGGTGATCGTGCTGCTCGTGCTCACCGGGCCGCTCGCGTACGTCCCGGTCGCCGCGCTGGCCGCGATCGTCATCGCCGCCGTGCTGCGCTTGATCGAGGTGCGCACCCTGCGCACGCTGTTCCGCGTCCGCCGGGTGGAATTCGCCATCGCTCTGTCGGCGGCCGCCGGCGTCGTGGCGATCGGCGTGCTGGAGGGGGTCGTGATCGCCATGGGCCTCTCGCTGCTCGACTTTCTCTGGCGCACGAGCCGCCCCCACGACGCGGTCCTGGGGGAGGTGGCGGGGCGGGCGGGCTACCACGATGTCGCCCGCGTGACGGGGGCGCGGACCACCCCGGGTGTGCTCGCCTACCGCTTCGGCGCACCGCTGTTCTACGCCAACGCCGAACGCTTTCGCGAGCGCGTGCGCACCCTGCTCCGACGCCAACCAGGCACACGGCTCGTGGTGATCGACGCCTCGACGGTCCCCGACATCGACGTCACGGCCGGGCGCATGCTCGGCGAACTCCAGCAGGAACTGGCCGGCCGGGAGGTGCGTCTGGTCGTCGCGGAGGCCGTGGCGGACGTCTACGACCTGCTGGTGAGCGACGAGCTCAAGGTCGACTTCACCGCGGCGGACATGTACGACACGGTGGACGAGGCGGTCGCCTCCGCGGCGACCGCCAGTGACGGCGACCGCGGCGAGCAGAGCGGGGGGGCGCGCTCCTTCTCGGCATCCTGACCGAGCTCGCCGTTCCGCAGCAGCCATGTGTGCAGGCAAGGAGCCTGCTCACGGCCCCTCCTTCGTGTCTCCCGTTCCGCGCTGCGGTCAGCCGCCCGAGGCCGACCGGATCCTCAGCGCCGACCACGTCTCGTCGACGGCGATGTTCGTGACGAGCGTCAGGCCGACGGTCCGGGCGAAGGCCCAGATCGTGTCGCGACTCAAGTCGCGTCCGGCCGCTTTCGACCCCCTCGGATAGGCCAGCCAGGCGAGCGTCTTCTCACCGATGAAGGGCTTGAGGTCGAGGAGACGCTCCTCGGCCTCGGTCTGCGTCGAGGCGAAAGCGAGGAGGAAGCCGGTACCGGCAGGGCCGGAAGCCGCGGGGTCGTCGACGACGTCGACGTCGTCCGGCACGCCGAGCCGGTCCCGCACCTCTGCCGGCACGTGCAGCAGGACCGCGGTCATCCCAGGCTTCAGGCGCATCTTCTCGGCCACTGTCCACGTTGACGACGACGCGACTCGACGCCCCCCGTCCAGCGGTCCATCCACCATTTCACCGACCGGTTCATCTCGGCGGAGAAGTCGGCGGCGAACTTGCGCGCGTAGACGTCCTGGACGTAGTTGGCGATGCCGGGCTTGTGGCCGTGCGCGGCGTAGGCACGATCGAGGTCGCGCGCTTCTCCTCGTCGCTGAGCGGCGCCGGGTCGTAGACGCGCGTCGAGCAGCGCGCGTTCATCAGCTCGATCGTCGGGTTCATGGGGCCTGCTAACCGGCACGGACGCCGTTGGGAACGGTCTTCTCCGGGACCGCCAGGACCGGCGTGATGCCGTCCTCGTAGCCAATGTCGAAGAGCATGCCTTCCGAGACGATGCCCGCCATCGCGCGGGGCGCCAGGTTGACGACAAAGAGGGCCTGGCGCCCTTCGACCTCGCGCGGGTCCTCGCGCTCCTTCTTCATGCCGGCGAGGATCGTGCGCCGGAAGTCGCCGAAGTCGACCTGGAGGCGCACGAGCTTGCTCGAGCCCGGCACGTCGCCCACGGCGACGATGGTCCCGACCCGGATGTCGACCGCCGCCACGGCGTCGATGTCGACCCGGTCCTTGACAGGCGCGCCCATCCGGGCCTCCTCCTGGTCGCTTCGTGATCCGGCGGCGATGCTACACCGGCGTCGATGCGCTCCAAGGCGAAAGCGAGGCGCGGGCGAGGGGCCAGACGGGGTGGCCCGGCCGCGCGGCGCCTCGTTGCGCGGAGTGCCGCTGCGCGGTGATGGTTTGCGTGCTAACGGTTAGCTTGCTAACCTTTTCGACCGCGAATCGACGCCGGAGGCGCGCTCCCCCGATGCACCACGTATCGCACGACCCCCACGGTCCCGCCGGCATCCCGCCGGACCTGAAGGACCTCGACGAGGCCTCGGTCGCGGTCTTTCGCGCCTTCGGCAACGCCGTGCGCCTACACCGGCAGTTCATGAAGAAGCGGCTGGGCGACTCCGACGTCCACCCGGGCCAGGGCGTCTGCCTGAACATCCTGGCCCGTCACGACGGCATCTCGCAGCGCGATCTGGCCCAGGCCATGCACGTCGCACCGCCGACGCTCTCCCGCATGCTGCGCTCGATGGAGAGCGCCGGCCTCGTGGAGCGGCGCGCTGACGAGAGCGACCAGCGCGTCACGCGCGTGCACCTCTCAGAGGCGGGGCGGGCGCTGGCCGAAGAGGTGCGCGCCGCCCTGACCGACCACATCCCGGTGGCCACGGCTGCGCTGGCGCCCGAGGAGCGCGCGGAGCTCGCGCGCCTGCTTGACAAGCTGAGCGCGAGCATCGCGCGCTCCCTCGACGACGAGGCGACCCCGTGATCCGGCTCCTGCGCGCGCGCCTGCGCCCCTACTGGCGCCAGATCGTCGTCATCGTGGGCCTGGTCTTCATCCAAGCGGTCTCCAGCCTCTACCTTCCGACGCTCAACGCCGACATCATCAACGACGGCGTCGTCCCCGGCGACACCGGCTACATCCTGCGCACCGGCGCCGTCATGCTCGTCGTCACGCTGCTCTTCGTCCTCGCCGCCATCGCCAGCGTGTACCTGGGCTCCCGCGTCTCGATGGGACTGGGCCGCGACGTGCGCGGCGCCCTCTTCCGCCGGGTGGAGAGCTTCTCGCAGGCCGAGGTCAACCGCTTCGGCGCCCCGTCGCTCATCACGCGCACGACCAACGACGTGCAGCAGGTCCAGATGGTCGTGCTGATGATCCTCAACGTCATCCTGATGGCCCCGATGATGATGGCGGGCGGTATCTTCATGTCGGTGCGGCTCAACGTCTCGCTCTCGTCCGTGGTCCTGGTGGCGATCCCGATCCTGCTTGCGTTCATCGCCATGATGGTCCGGACGGCGCTGCCTCTGTTCACGTCGATGCAGGCGAAGATCGACCGCGTGAACCAGGTCACGCGCGAGGTCCTCAGCGGTATCAGGGTGATCCGCGCGTTCGACCGCACGCAGCACGAGGAGGAGCGCTTCACGGCCGCGAACGAGGACCTCACGCAGACGACGCTCAAGGTGAACCGCCTGTTCGCGCTGATGTTCCCTATGGTAGGGATCGTCCTGAACCTGTCGACGGTCGCGATCATGTGGTTCGGCGGCAAGCAGATCGCCGCCGGCGACATGCCGATCGGCGATCTCACCGCCTTCCTGACCTACATCATCCAGATCCTGTTCTCGGTGCTGATGGCCACGATCCTGTTCGTGATGGTGCCGCGCGCCGCGGCGTCGGCCGAGCGCATCCAGGCCGTGCTCGAGACGGAGCCATCGATCGCCGACCCGGCCGAGCCCGCGCGCGACGTGCCGGTGCGCGGGCACGTCGAGTTCCGCGACGTCGAGTTCCGCTACCCTCACGCGGAGGAGCCCGTGCTGAGCGGAATCAGCTTCGTCGCCCGGCCGGGAGAGACGGTGGCCATCGTCGGCAGCACCGGGTGCGGGAAGTCGACGCTCATCAACCTGATACCGCGCTTCTACGACGTGACCGCAGGGAGCGTCTTGGTCGACGGGGTCGACGTGCGCAGGTACGCGCTCAAGGACCTGTGGCGCAGGATCGGCCTGGTGCCGCAGAAGGCGTTCCTCTTCAGCGGCACCGTGGCCGACAACCTGCGCCACGGCGATGAGGACGCGACGGACGCGGAGCTCTGGAGCGTTCTCGGCACCGCGCAGGGCAGGGACTTCGTCGAGCAGATGCCGGAGCAGCTCGAGGCCGCGGTCGCGCAGGGTGGCGCCAGCGTCTCCGGAGGCCAACGCCAGCGCCTGGCCATCGCGCGGGCGCTGGCCAAGCGCGCGCCGATCAACATCTTCGACGACAGCTTCTCGGCCCTCGACTTCACGACCGACGCGCGTCTGCGGGCGGCGCTGAAGAAGGAGACCGCCGGCGCGACCGTCATCATCGTCGCCCAGCGCGTCGGCACCATCATGCACGCCGACCGCATCATCGTCCTCGAGGACGGCACCATCGCCGCGATGGGGACGCACGCCGAGCTGCTCGCGACGAACGAGACCTACCGGGAGATCGTCGCCTCGCAACTCGGCACGGACGCCGCGGAGGGGGCGGCATGAGCGCGCGCGGGGGCGAGGCGGCGAGGCCGGCGGCGGGTCCCGGAGGGCCGGGCCGCCGCGGACCGGGCGGCCCCGGCGGCGGCCCGCCCGGTCACGCACTCATGGTGCCGGTCGCGAAGCCAAAGGACCTCAAGGGCGCCCTGCGCCGGCTGGCCGGGCTGCTCGCCGAAGAGCGCGTTCTCATCATCGTCGTCGTCGTGCTGGCGGTCGCGAGCGTGGCCCTGGCCGCCATCGGGCCGAAGGTCCTGGGTCGTGCCACGGACATCCTGTTCGAGGGCGTGATCAGCCAGCAGCTGCCGGCCGGAGTGACGCAGGACGAGGCCGTGGCCGGACTGCGCGCTCGCGGCCAGGACCGTGTCGCCGACATGCTGTCGGCGATGACGCTGCGCCCGGGGCAGGGTGTCGACTGGGACGCCATGGGCATGACCCTCCTGGCCCTCGTCGGCATCTACCTGGTGAGCGCGGCCTTCTCGTGGCTGCAGCAGTACCTCATGGCCGGCGTCGCCCAGCGCACCATGTACAAGATGCGGCAGGCGGTCGACGAGAAGCTCGCACGCCTGCCGCTGAAGTACTTCGACGACCACCCGCGCGGCGACGTCCTGAGCCGCATGACCAACGACATCGACAACATCTCGCAGACCTTGCAGCAGACGCTGACGCAGCTCATCACGGCAGCGCTGACCATCGTCGGCGTCCTCATCATGATGCTCTGGATCAGCTGGCTCCTGGCCCTGATCTCAGTGCTCGTCGTCCCGGTCTCCATCGCCGTGACGCTCTTCATCGCCAAGCGCTCGCAGAAGCAGTTCGCCGCGCAGTGGGAGCGCACCGGCGACCTCAACGGCCACGTGGAGGAGGTCTTCACCGGCCACAATGTGGTCAAGGTCTTCGGCCGCCAGCAGGAGGTCATCGGGGTCTTCGACGAGCAGAACGAGCGCCTGTACGAATCGAGCTTCAAAGCCCAGTTCATCTCGGGCACCATCCAGCCGGTGATGAACTTCATCGGCAACCTGAACTACGTAGCCGTCGCCGTCGTCGGCGGCGTCATGGTCGCCAACGGCCGCATCTCGCTCGGCGACGTGCAGGCGTTCATCCAGTACTCGCGCCAGTTCACGATGCCGATCGCGCAGACGGCGAGCATCATGAACGTGCTGCAGTCCGCCGCGGCCTCGTCGGAGCGCGTCTTCGAGCTGCTCGACGAGACCGAGGAGGAGCCGGACGTCACCCAGCCGGTCCGGCTCGAGCACACGCGCGGCCACATCACCCTGCGCGACGTGTCGTTCCGCTACCTGCCCGAGGCCCCTCTCATCGAGTCTCTCAGCCTGGACGTGCCGCCCGGCCAGACGGTCGCCATCGTGGGGCCGACCGGCGCAGGCAAGACGACACTCGTGAACCTGCTCCTGCGCTTCTACGAGATCGACGAGGGGGCGATCCTCATCGATGACATCGACGCTCGGCGGATGACGCGCAGTGACCTGCGCGACCTCTTCGGCATGGTGCTACAGGACACCTGGCTGTTCACGGGGACGATCCGCGACAACATCGCCTACGGGCGCGAGGGGGCGAGCGAGGAAGAGGTCCTCGCCGCCGCGCGCGCCGCGCGCGCGGACCACTTCGTGCGCACGCTCGAAGACGGCTACGACACCGTCCTCGACGACGACGCGACCAACGTCTCGCAGGGCGAGAAGCAGCTCCTCACCATCGCGCGCGCCTTCCTCTCAGACCCCGACGTCCTGATCCTCGACGAGGCGACGAGCTCGGTCGACACGCGCACGGAGGTCCTCATCCAAGAGGCGATGTCCGAGCTCATGCGGGATCGCACGAGCTTCGTCATCGCCCACCGCCTGAGCACGATCCGCGGCGCCGACGTCATCCTCGTCATGGACCACGGCCGTATCGTCGAGCAGGGGAGCCATGAGGAGCTCATGGCCGCCCGCGGCTTCTACCACTCCCTCTACGCGAGCCAGTTCGAGGAGGCACTCGGCGCGGCGTCATGACGCCGCGCCGAGTGCCTCCTCCGCGTGTGACGGCGTCTCGCGCTCGAGCATGTTGACGGGTACCCCCGTGGGGGCGAAGGTACACGCATGCCACCGGCGACCGAGGGGAGACCATGGAGACCAGCTGGGCACGCGAGACGCGCGTGTGCCACACGATCGAGCTGAGGCCCGACCTGCTCGCGGCGCTGCGCGCCCACATTGAGGAGCACGAGCTCGAGGGCGCCGAGGCGGGCGCGCTGGTGTGCTTCGAGACCACATCGCGACGGACGAAGAAGCCGGGCCTCATGGAGCGCATGGCGGGCGCCGGCTTCACGTCGCTGACGCAGGCAGTCGTCGTCACCGCCACGCGCCTGCTCTGGGCGCAGGGGACGGATGACGATGAGGCCTTCGCGAGGTCGGAGTTGCTCGCCAAGCTCGAGGTGACGGACTACGAGAAGAGCCCGGCGTTCGGCCTCATGCCGGACCACGGGATCGAGGTCCAGGGCGTCGTCGGTGTGCAGGGCCGGGTGGGCACGGTCTTCTTCGGCTTCGGCGAAGGCCCGGACGCCGACCGCGCGCGTCACGTCCTCAAGGCCGCGGTCAAGGCGGCCCACGGCGAGGGGCCGCCGGTCACGACCGGCTGAGCGACGGCCTAGCGCCCGTCGCTCCCACCTCGCCCCTGCCCTCGACCTTTCGGCGACCGATGAGCGGAGGACCACTGAGCGCAGAGACGATCGCATGTGCGCGCTGCGGCCGGCGAGTCACCGCCGAGGCGCCGCGCTGCCCCGAGTGCGGCGCCGACCCGCGCACCGGCCTGAGCGGCTTTCGCGACGGGGCTCGCGACCGCGTGCGCGTCTGCGAGGGCGTCGGCGTAAGGCTCGTCGCCCTCGCCGTCGACTTCGTGATCCTCTCTGCCGTGTTCCTCGGGATCGGCCTCCTCGTCTACCTGGTCCTCGTCGGCGCCGGCGAGTTCGCCGTGGTCGGCGAGGAGCCGCCGAGCTGGCCTCTGTGGATCATCTTCTCGGCCGCGGCCTTCTTGTACTTCTGGATCGGCGAGGCGCGCTTCACGCAAACGCTCGGCAAGCGCTTCTTCGACCTGCGCGTGGTGCGTACCGACGGGGGCCGCGTCGGCTACGGGGCGGCGTTCGTGCGCACGCTGCTGCGGGTCGTCGATTGGCTGCCCGCCGCCTACCTGGTGGGTGCGACGCTGGTGTGGCTGACGCCCAGGCGCCAGCGCCTCGGCGACCTCGCCGCGCGCACCGTGGTCGTGCGGTCGCGGACCATGGCGGCGGACGAGATCGGGACGAGCGCGCTCCCGACGGTGCCCTGGCCGGGCCCGGCGCCTGCGGGCACCGGGCGCGACCACGCCTAGAGGACCGGCGCCGACGACTCCTCCGGCGTCGGGGTCGAGGTCGGCGCGGGCGCCGGTCGGTCCCAAGGCGAAGGCGCCCGGCCGAAGGCCCACGGCGCCTTGCGCACGGCCGTCCGGAGGAACCGGCGCACGTTCGCCCGCTTCATGTGCACGCCGTCGTAGAACGCCGCCGGGTCGCCGTCGAAGGAGCTGATGAAGGTGAAGTCGAGCACGGTGAAGCGGTGGATCTCCTGCAGGGCGGCGAGGTACTCGGCGAAGGAGGCGCGCCGGTTGTCCCAGTGCTCGTCGCGGACGGCCCTGATGACCTTCGGATGGATCGGCATGATGATCAGGAGCGGCTCGCAGCCGTGCTCGTTCATGTAGGCAAGCGTCTTCTCGAAGTAGCGTCGCGTGCGCGTGATCGTCGCAGGGATGGTATCCGCGTCGCTGCGCTGCCGCAGGGCGCGCCGGATGTAGATGGCCAGCGACTCGCTGAGCGTCCGTCCCGCGGCTTCCTTGCGGTCGAAGTTGTCGTACACGACGGCGCCGTCGCGGACGTAGGTCCGGTTCGCCCAGCGGTGGGCGAGGCCGTCACCCTGGGTCGCGCGCACATCCGAAGGGAAGTAGCGTCGCAGGCGCTCGTCCCTGATGAGGCCCACGTCGAAGATCTGGTTGCTGAAGAACGCGCCGGGCTGGATGCCCCAGACCACGTGCTTCTTCTGCTTCGGCGCGCGACGCACCATGTGGTGCATCAGGGCCCAGACGTCCTCGTGCTTACAGCCCTGGACCGCGGCGTTGAAGCCGCGCAGACCCCACCTCTGATACGCGTAGGAGGGCTCGAGGCGCATGGAGCGCGAGCCGCCGAAGAAGACGAGCTTGGGATGAAAGCCGAGACGGCCGAGCATGGTGGCCTTGTGGGTGCGGTCGGAGAGCTGGTCGAGCGTGGCGGCAGAGACGGGCCCGGCGCTCGCGAGCGCGAGCGTCACGCCCGCCGCAAGTACGCAGGCCAGCACCACGAAGGAGTGCGCGGCCTCTCGCCGTGATCGACCGCTCGAACTCTTCACCTTCGACCCCCCCCGGTCTCGTACCCCGGTCTCGCAGCCGTGCGCCTGTTCAGGGTAGCACGCGACGCACGCCCCCGAGTGCCGGTGATCCCTCTCTCCGCCCCGTGTCGTGGCGCACGGCCGGTCGCCGCCTGTGGCAGACTGTGCGCATCGCGGACGATGGAGCGTAAAGACGACGCCGGGCGAGCCGATACACTTGAGGTGATGGGGACTCACGTCCAGACAGCGTGGGCGGCGCACGCGGGCGCACGGCGCGCCGCGCGCGCCGCCGCCTGCCTCGCCGTGCTCCTCGCGACGCTCGTCGCGCCCGCCTTGGCGCGTGCGGCCGAGGGCGTCTTCACCGTCGAGAAGGTCGAGAAGGCGCCGAGCATCGCCGAGTTGCGGCGAGAGGCGCGCCTGGCCCGTGCCGACATGGCGCGCCTCAAGGCCGATCTCGCGCGACTCTCGACCCAGTACGACGCCGCCCGTGCACGACTGGACGCCCTCAACCGGGACCTGACCCGCACACGACTCGAACTGACCCGCGCCGAGGAGGTCCTCGAGACTCAACGCGCCCTGGTCTGCCAGCGGCTCGCGGCCATGTACAAGACCGGAGAACCGTCGGTCCTCGACGTCATCGCGTCGTCCTCGGGCTTCGCCGAGCTCCAGTCCGGGCTCAGCCTGCTCAAACGCATCGCCGAGAACGACCAGGCGGAGGAGTTCAAGCTCGAGCAGATGACCGCGTCGACGAAGCGTCTCGCCGCCACACTCGACGGGCAACGTGCCGAGGCGCTCGTGATCGAGGACGAACTCGACCAACAGCGCACCGCGGTGGCGGCGACCCTGGACGAGCGGCGCGTGCTCCTCGGGGGGCTCACCGAGCGCCTCGAGCAGGCCCTCGCCGCCGGCCTGCCCGCGACCCTCATGAAGGCGCCGCCCGGCGGCCACACGCCTGTGACGTGGGCCAAGGCGCTACTGCGCGCCCTCGGCATGCCGCGCACGACGGCCAACCTGGCGGCCATCATCGCGTGGGAGATGGCCGAGGGTGGGCACTGGTACAACAGCGCGACCTACAACCCCCTCAACACGACCTGGCGCATGCCGGGAGCCACCTCGATGAACTCCGTCGGGGTCAAGACCTACCTGAGCTGGGCGCAGGGCCTCGCGGCGACCGTGAACACCTTCAACAACGGTCTCTACGGGGGCATCCTCGCCGCCCTGCGCGCCGGCAACGACGCGCAAGCGGTCGCCGACGCCGTGGCCGCCTCCCCCTGGGGCACCGGCTCGTTCGACGTCGCCGGCCTCGTCGACTGAGACGCGGGGCGCCCCGGGGTCACCGAAGCGAACGGCGACGGGGGCGCCTTCATGGGCCTGATAAGCTTGTCGCCACCTGGGGAATCGAATGAGACACGCGCGATTCACACGACAGCTCACCCTCATCTTGGCGGCGACGTTCGCACTGGCGCTCGTTGCAGCGCTGTCGGCGGCGGTGTGGCCGGCGGGCGGAGCCGGCCCGGCCCAGGCCCTCGGCCGCGAGTCGTCGCTCGAACGAGACACCAAGGGATTGATGGGCGGCTCCGACTGGTACCACGCCCTCGACGTCATCGCCGCAGTGAACGAGATACGGCCCGCGGTCCCGCTCGTCCTCCTCGCCGGCGGGTCCTGCGCCCGTGAGTGCACGGTGAGCGACGTGGACTGGGCCAGCCAGGTCGTTCGCCGGGGCGGCCCCGCAGTCGTCGCCTACAACATCGGGTCGCGCAACCAGACCCTCTACGAGAACGTCGCGTTCGTGAAGGCCCTCCCCGATATCCCGACGATCGTCTACATCGGCGTGAACCTGGGTCGTTTCACCTCGCCCTACACCAGGAAGGTGGTGCCGCTTACGCCCGACCCCGTGAAGTCGGCCCGCCACAGCCAGCACCACTACAGCAAGGCCAGGATCCTCACCCTGGCCCGAAAGCGGGCGCTCGTCAGCGACTGGCTCAAGCGGCGCTACCCGGTCTTCACCGCGCGCTGCAAGTACAACCTGGGGCAACTCGAGCGCCTCATCCGTGTCTGCAAACGGCGCGGTTTCCATCCCGTCATGCTCGACCTCCCGCGGAACATCGCGGTGATCGGCGACGCCTTCTCCCGTCCCATCGCGCGCTATCACCGCGGCTGCAAGGCGCTCGCGCGAGAGTACGACATCCCCTTCGTCAACTTCGTCCGCGCGGCAGGGCTGGTGAACCGTGACTTCTTCGACCTCGCACACCTGGTCGAGCCCGGGCGCGTCAAGTTCCAGCGCCTGCTCTCCGACAAGACCGTGCGCCTGCTGAAGCGCTATGGCATGGCACCCGAGCCCTCACCCACGCCGACGCCGACCGGGACGCAGCCCGCGTCGCCCGAGCCGTCGCCTTCGCCGTCGTCCTCGATCACGGAGGTGCCGGGCGCATGACGGAAGGATTCGTGATCCGCGCACCGCGGCGCGACGACCTCGCCGGGGTCGTAGCGCTCATGCGCGCCTGCGACGTGGCCGAGTTCGGGCGGCCCGACACCGACGACGCCGACGTGCTCGCCGAGTGGGACGGCACCGGCTTCGTCCTGGCCGACGACGCTCGCGTCGCCGTGGAGCCTGGCGATCCGCCGGGCACCGCTGCCGAGCGGATCGTCGGCTACGCCCACACCTTCGAGAAGCACATCCAGGTGATGGTCGATCCCGACGGCAACGGACGCGGCATCGGGACGGCACTGCGGGAGTTCGCCGAGGCACGCGCCCTCCAGCAGGCGACCACCCAAGCAGCTCGCGCGGCTGGCGGCGAGCCGGCGGCCTCCGAAGCGATCGAGGTCACGGTCTGGCAGGCGCCCCGGCGATCCAACGGGACGGCGCACCGCCTGCTCGAGGCGGCCGGGTATACGCGTGGGCACCACTACGCCGAGATGGAGACCGAGCTCACTGACGACATGCCCGCCCCGATCTGGTCGCAGGGCGTCTCCGTGCGCACGTTCGAGATCGGCCGCGACACGGCGGCCTGCCATGCGCTGCAGAACCTCGCGTGGGCCCAGTACAAGACGTATGAGCCCGTCAGCTTCGAGCGCTGGGCCGACCTCCTCCGCGAGCCCGATTTCGACCCTTCGCTCTGGTTCCTCGCCGAGGAGCGCGACACGCTCGTCGGCATGTGCCTGAGCCGCGAGTACGAAGACCAAGCCTGGATCATCAGTCTGGGCGTCCACCCGGAGCACCGCGGACGCGGACTGGGCGAGGCGCTGCTGCGACACGCCGTCTGCCGCCTCCGCGCCCGCGGCGTGACCCGGGTCGGGCTCTCCGTCAGCTCGCGCACCTCCCAGTCCGCCTGGAAGGTGTACGAGCACGTCGGGATGCGTGACTCCGGAGGCTGGGTCGCCTTCGAGAAGGTCCTTCGTGCGCCCGAGCCGACCTGACCCGGCACAGCCGCCCTCCACCCCCCCGGCGCACGCGCCCCGAGCACCGCGACGACGCCGTGCCCCCTGCCGGGCGCACCGCACAAGCAGGAGCCCGGCTCATCCGTGCCGAACGCTGCGCTGGACATCTTGGAGGAGGGTCTGATGACGGCGCGCACGTTCCGCTGCCGCGAGTGCGGCTACCCGTTCAAGACTGCCGAACAGGGCTGGGCGCGCGATGCGGCCCTCATGTGCCCGGCGTGCGGCAGCACGGACGTGAGCATCGAGGAGCCGCCGGCGCAGCCCGCGCCCGTGCGCATGACCGCCAGGGAGAGGGCGACGGGGTCCGTCACGCCATCCGGGACGCCCGCGGCGCTCGCGCGGGCCGACGGCCGCGACCCTACCTGAGCCGGGCGCCGGCTGGCCATCCGACGGCTCAGGCGAGACCCATGGCGCGGAGCTGGGTCTCGCTGTAGCCGAAGAAGTGCGCCGTCTCGTGGAGGACGACGATGCGGATGCGCGCGGCGAGCTCGGCGCGCGTCGTGCAGACGCGCTCGAGGTTGACGCTGAAGAGGTGGATCGTGTCGGCGTAGGGCGCGCCGAAGCTGACGGAGCGGCGGGCCAACGGCACGCCGTGATACAGACCGAGAACGCGCGGGTCGATGCCGTCGGCCACCATCTCGGGCGACGGCCGGTCGGCGACGATGACGGCGACGTTGCCCAGCCGCGCGAGCAGATCCTGCGGCAGCTCGGCCAGCGCCGCCTCGGCCACCGCCTCGAACTCCTCAGTCCCCATGAGTCGCTTCGGCGGCGCGGCGGAGTCGAGACGCAAGACCTCGAGCCACTCAGCGACCATGGCGGCGCGGTCGCCGCCCGCTCCAAGCTCGCGGGCGCGGCGGTACCGTGCGTCTGCCTCGTGGGCCGCCGGCAAACGCGGGCAAGCGCTCATCGCGGTGGCTCGATGGGCGGCGGGAAGGCGCCGGGTGCCGCAGGCACGCCGCCCTCACCGCCGCCCACGTTGCCACCGTCCTCGACGACCCGTGCCCCGTCGGCGCTCAGCGCGCGCAGCGACTCGACCTCGATGAAGATGCGGTTGACCTCGGGGTGGTCCGCGGTGATGTGCTCCTCGATGCGGTGAATCGCGGCATGGATCTCCTCGGCCGGCGTCCCCGGTGCGAACTCGGCCTCGAGGTTCAGCAGGACCTCCTCGGGCCCGAGGTGCATGGTGAGGACGGCGCCGACGCCGGTGACGACCGGGTCGTCACCGGCGAAGCGCCGCACGTCGTCGACCAGATGCGGATCGGCGCTCTCGCCGACCAGCAGGTCTTTGCTCTCCCAGGCGAGCCACACCGCGACGACGCAGAGGATGCTGCCGATGAGGATCGATGCCGTGCCGTCGATGTAGGGGTTCTCGAGCTGATGGGCGAGGAAGATGCCGACGAAGGCAACGACCAGGCCGGCGAGCGCCGCCGAGTCCTCGAAGAGCACCGTGAAGAGGCTCGGGTCCTTGCCGTGGTGGATGGCGCTGAGCGCCTTACGATCTCCCTTGGTCGTCTTGAAGGCGCGGTACGCCACCGTGAACGAGAAGCTCTCGAAGACCATCGCCAGGGCGAGGACGATGTAGTTGATGGTCGGGTCCTTGAGCGGGCTCGGGTGCTGGATGTGCAGGATGCCCTCGTAGATGGACATGCCGCCGCCGATGCCGAAGATGCTGATCGCGACGATCAGGCTCCAGAAGTAGAGCTCCTTGCCGTAGCCGAACGGGTGCGTGACGCTGGGCGGCCGCGAGCTGCGCTTGATGCCGAGGAACAGGAGGGCGCCGTTGCCGGTGTCGACCAGCGAGTGGATGCCTTCGGAGAGCATCGCGGAACTGCCGGTCATGACCGCGGCGACGAACTTGATGACGGCGATCGCGGCGTTGCCGACGATCGCCGCGATGACTGCTCTCTTGGATTCCGTGTGCGCCACGGCCATGAGAGTACTCCGCGCGGGAGGCGGCGTCACGAGCGACGCGGCCCGCCTTCGCCCCGCCACCCTCTGCTACCCTTGACCCATGCTGCGCGCCGTGACGTTCGATTTCTGGAGCACGTTGTTCACCGACCACCGCGGGCGCGAGCGTGAGCGGCGGCGCAAGGACTGGCTGCGCGCCGAGCTCGAGGCGATCGGCTCCCCGCCGTCCGACGTGAGACTCACCGACGCGCTCGCCTCCGGCTTCGAGTACTTCGAGCGCGTCTGGCGCGACGAGCAGCGCACTCCGCTGGCGACCGAGACGCTCGGCGCGACACTCGCCACCCTCGGAGTGCGCCTTGCGGACGATGCGTTCGGGCGCACCGTCGAGTACTTCGAGCGCCTGATCCTCGACGTCCCTCCGGAGCCGACGCCCGGGGCGCTCGGGGCACTGCCCGCCCTCGCCGAACGCTACAAGCTGGCCGTCGTCTGCGACACCGGCTACTCGCCGGGCAGCGTCCTGACCGAGCTCCTCGCACGCAACGGCATACTCGAGCCGTTCACCTAC
Source organism: Thermoleophilia bacterium UBA2241 (assembly GCA_002347645.1). GTDB lineage: Bacteria > Actinomycetota > Thermoleophilia > UBA2241 > UBA2241 > UBA2241. The sequence continues at coordinate 15,846 of DDYF01000048.1, forward strand.
CTGTACTTCTCCAACGAGCACGGCATGAGCAAGCCGGACGTGCGTGTGTTCAAGCACACCCTGGGGCAACTGGATGTGCGCGCCGGCGAGGCGGCACACGTCGGGGACATGCAGCGCACCGACATCGCCGGCGCCCAGGCGGCGGGCATGATGGCCGTGCACTTCGTGGGCGCCAACGACCGCGACGCCCAGAGATCGACTGCCGACCTCCTCGTGCGCCACTTCGACGAGCTGCCGACGCTGCTCGGCGGCCTCGTCTGCCCCGGCTGCTGATGAGCGCTCGCCGGCGCGCGCTCCTCGCGGCGGCAGTCCTTCTCGCCGGGTCCGCCGTCGTCGCCCTCGCGGTGGTCTCGGGGAAGACCGACGGCCTGGACGAATGGCTCAGCCGCCTCGCGGCGGAGCACCGCGTCACGCCGCTCACGCCGTTCCTGTCCCACTTCACGGACCTCGGGGAGTGGTACCTCATCGGTCCCATCGTGATCGTGACGGCCGTGGTCTTATGGCGAATGGGCCGGCGGCGCGAGGGCGTCTTCGTTGCCGCCGCGACCGCCGTGTCCTGGGGTCTCAACCACCTGCTGAAGGCCGGCTTCGGGCGGGATACGCCCGTGCCGCCGCGCGCGATCGACGACCCTTCCCTGCACGCCTTTCCGAGCGGGCATTCGATGACCACGACGACGTTCGTGACGGCACTGGCGCTCGTCGTCTGGGCTGTGGCACGAGGGTCACGACCGGACGGGTCGCCACGCCTCGGTCGGGGGCCTCGCCTCGTGGTCTGCACCGCGGCGGCCGGCTATGCCGGCCTCATGGGCCTGTCACGAGTCTATCTGGGTGTCCACTGGCCGACGGACGTCGTCGCGGGCTGGATGCTCGGCGCGGCGCTCGCCCTCGCGCTCTGGGCGGTGTTCGTGGCGCCGCACGAGGAAGCGGCCGAGCCCGCCGCCGACACGCCCGTGCGGGTCGTGCTGTTCGACTGGGGCAACACGCTGATGGTCGACGACGGGCGACCCGGGCCGATGCTCGCGTGGCCGCAGGTCGCCGCCGTGCCCGGCGCAGCCGAGGCGCTGACGGCGCTGCACGGCCGCTTTCGGCTGTGCGTGGCGACGAACGCCGACGACTCGGGTGCGGACGACGTGATGGCGGCGCTCGAGCGGGTGGGGCTGGAACGCTACATCGACCGCGTCTTCTCGTCGCACGACCTCGGCGCGCGCAAGCCCGACCCGGCCTTCTACGCCGCCGTGCTCGACGGGCTACGCGCCGACGACGCGGCGGGTCGAACGACTTCACCAAGCGACGAGACACGCCGCCCCGAGGCGATCCTGCATCCCGCCCAGGTCGTCATGGTCGGTGACAACTACGCGAACGATGTCGCCGGCGCGATCGTCGCCGGGCTGAAGGCTGTCTGGTTCCGCCGTGAGACGGCGGCGAACGGAGCCTCATCCGACGACGGGGGGCCGCCCGAAGACCCTCCCCGGGTCCCGACGATCGCCGACCTCAGACGCCTGCCCGAGATCCTGCGGCAGGGCGACTAGCGCGCGCCTCTCGCCGGTCCGTCAGGCCCGAGGACGGTCCCCTATCCTCGTGTGCCGTGGTCTCACGTCGTGCAACTTGCAGGTGCGGACGCTGGTGACGGTCGCTCCCAACAGGCTCGCTCCGCAAGATCGTCACTGGCGCGCACAGCTGCAACTTGCACGAACGGAAGACCAGCCCAACGCGCGTCCTGCCTGGGTGCCCCGGTCCAGCACCTGCTGCCGAGCAACGACTGGGCGAAGCCGATCAGCGACCCCACGTCGTCCGGAGGGCCGTCGAGAGCGGTCCGATCCTGCCGGCCGTGAGCAGCGCACGCCCGCCGAACATCATCACGTGGATCATCGCGCCGGCGCCGAGCCCGGCGGGCGGGCGGCGTGATCGAAGCCGGAGAGCTTCGCGGCCTCAGCCGGCGAGCGTCGCGGCCTGTTCGAGGCGCGCGGCCGCCTCGTCGCGGCCGAGCGCCCAGAGGCTCTCGAAGAGGCCCGGCGTGACGCTCTGGCCGCTCATGCCGAGGCGCAGTGCGGCGAAGACCGCCTTCGGCTTGAGCTCGAGCCGGGCCGGCAATCCGCGCACCAGTGCCTCGATCGACTCGACCGACCAGGGCTCGACGGCACGCAAGCCGGCGGCGGCGCGCGCCAGCGTGGCCGCCGCCCCGTCCGTGCCGGCGAGCCGCTGCCGGGCCTCGTCGGTGAAAGCGAGCGGGCGAAAGAAGAAACCGGCCATCGGGATGAAGTCGGCGAGCACGTCGACCTTCTCACGCACCAGCGGCGCGACCACCTTCGTCAGCTTCGCCTGCTCGGCCGTCGGCGCGGTTGCCGGCTGGTGCGCCGTTTCGGCGCTCTCGACGGCGGCGGCCAAGGCCTGCGGCCCCTCCGCCGCCGCCTTCTCGACCGCCGCCGGATCGCCGTAGAAGCCCACCCGCGTCAGGTAGGCGACGAGCCGCTCTCCGAGCTTCTCGTCGCCCATCTGCCGGATGAACCGTCCGTTCATCCAACGCAGCTTGTCGGGGTCGAAGATCGACGGGCTGGGGCTGAGCCTCTCGACGTCGAAGTCGCGCGTAAGATCCTCGAGCGTCCATGTGATCATGCTCTCGTCGAACTCCGTGCTCAGGAAGCACAGGTAGCTCCGCACCACCTCCACCAACAGGCCCTGCGCCGTGAGCTGCTCGAGCTTCGTCGCCCCATGCCGCTTGCTGAGCTTCTTACGGTCGGTGCCGAAGAGCAGCGGCATGTGCAGGAACTTCGGGACCGGCGCGCCCAGCGCCTCGTAGATGAGGATCTGCTTCGGCGTGTTGCTGATGTGGTCGTCGCCGCGGATCACGTGCGTGACGTCCATGGTGACGTCGTCCACCACGACGGCGAGGTTGTAGACGATGGTGCCGTCAGAGCGCTGGACGATGAAGTCGCCGATGAGGTCGTTGTCGACCTCGACCGGCTCGCGGATCATGTCGTCGAAGACGGTCTTGCCGGGCGGGACCTTGAAGCGCAGGGTGCGCGGCTCGCCGGCCGCCCTGCGGCGCTCGACTTCGTCGGCGCCGAGCCGGCGGCACTTCCCCGAATAGACCCAGTTCCGCTTCTCGGCCTGCGCCGCCTGCCGCTCCGCTTCGAGCTCCTCGGCGGTGCAGAAGCACGGGTACAGGTGGCCGCTGGCGAGCAGCCTGTCGACGTACTCGCGGTAGATGTCCGCGCGCTCCGTCTGCCGGTACGGCCCATGGGGCCCCGGCACGCCCGGCCCCTCGTCCCAGTCGATCCCCATCTCCTTGAGCGACGAGAGGATCTGGGCGATCGCCTCGTCGGTGCTGCGAGAGGGGTCGGTGTCCTCGATTCGCAGGATCAGCGTGCCCCCGTGCTGCCGCGCGTAGATGTAGTTGTAGAGGCCCGTCCGTGCGCTGCCCAGGTGCAGGTAGCCGGTCGGGGACGGGGCGAATCGGACGACGGCGTCGGTCATGGGTGGTCGGCTTTCGTCGAAGGGAACGGGGAGCTCATGCAGGCCAATGATAGCGTAGAGCCCGTGAGCGGACGGCCGAGCGTGACGAACGGCGGAGGGGGGACCCGGTGGCGGGTCCTGCGCGCGCACCGAGCGTCGCACGCCGACCCGATCGCGGTGCGCGCCGGCGACCTTGTGGCGGTCGGCCGCCGCGACACGACGTGGCCAGACTACCTCTGGTGCACAGGGCCAGACGGCCGCGAGGGATGGGCGCCGGAGGCGTTCCTCGGGCCTGCCGGCGGCGGACCGGACGAGTCGGGCGGGGCCGCCGGGCGCGACGTCCGCCGCGCGCTCCGCGACTACGACGCCCGCGAGCTGGACGTCGCCCCCGGCGACGTCGTCCTCGCGGGCGAGGAGGCCGGCGGCTGGTGCTGGTGCGAGGTCGAGGACGGGCGGTCTGGATGGGTACCTCGCGACTGCCTCGCGCCGGCGATGACGTGAAGGGGGAGCCGTGGACGACGACCTGACGAAGTGGTGCGAGCGCGCCGTCGAGCTCGGCGCGGACAAGGCGACCGTCATCGGCACCGACCAGGTGGTCGTCGCCGAATGGGTGCGCATGAAGTGCCTCTACGGCTGCGACGAGCCGGGCGTGTACAGGACCTGCCCGCCCGACGGCGCGCCGAGCGTCGAGCAGACGAAGCGCGTGCTCGGCGAGTTCAGGCGCGCCGTGCTCCTGGGCGTCGGACCGATCGTCGGCTACGACAGGTCCGACGCCGAGTCACGGCGCCTCAACGACGCCGCCCTGGCGCTCGAGCGCGAGCTCTTCCTCGCCGGCTTCCACAAGTCGTGGACGATGGGCGCCGGTCCCTGCGACATCTGCGGCGCCTGCACCGAGGGCAAGGACTGCCCGACACCGGAGAAGGCGCGCCCGTCGATGGAGGCCTGCGGCATCGACGTGTACACCACGGTGCGCAACGCCGACTGGAAGATCGACGTCGTGCGCACCCGGGAGAGCGAGTACCGCTACTTCGCGCTCGTGCTCGTCGACTGACAGCGCCGCAGGAGGCCCGGCAGGCGTGGCCCGCGGTCACGCCGCCTTCGCGATCGGCTTCGCCACCGACGACTCGGCGACGTACTTCAGGTTCTCCAGACTCTCCTCGAAGTCCCGGCGAGCGCGCTTCTCGATCAACAGGCGGTCGACGAGCCTGCCGAGGGTGCTGCCGGGCAGCGCGTACTCGAACTCGGTCGTCGCCGTCGTACCGTCCTCCCGGGGCTCGTGGTGACAGGTCATCCACCCAGGGAGTCCACCGGCGAGCTCCCAGCGCCAGTCGGTGCTGCCGTCGGCGTTATGCCGCTCCTCGACCGTGCGCCTGACGACGCGCCAGTGCGCCCCCAGCATCGACATCGTGTACTCCGCCTTGCTCCCCGGCCCGCCGTCGCCGAACGCCCTGACCGGGCCGCTCATGCCGACCCAGTACTCCGGGACGCGGGCGACGTCCCTCACGACCTTGTCGAGGGCCTCGACCGGGATGCCGAACATGGTGGTCTGCGTGAGATGAGCCATGCGCGCCTCCTTCCTCCAGTGCGCGTGCGCGCGGCACCGTGATGGCCCGGGCCTCCTGCGCCTCCAAGCTACTCCGGTCACCGGCATAGTCAACGTTGTGCCTCGCGCCGGTTCGCTCTCGCGAGAGCTCACCGCCACAACTAGTCCACCCGCGCCCGCTTCAGCAGCAGCGCGTTGACCGCCACGAGGCGATGCCCGTCGACCTCGGCCACGGCGCCGTGGCCCGGCACCGCGGTGAAGGAGGTGGGCGCGGGCGCGGTGACGCCGTCGCGCGCGACGCGCGCGACGATGGCCCGCGCCACCGGGTGCTCGCTATGCGACTCGGCGCCGGCGATCAGGCGCAGGACCTGCGCCTCGCCGGCGCCACCCGCCGCCACCACGTCGGTGAGCTCGGACTCGCCGCGCGTGAGCGTCCCGGTCTTGTCGAAGACCACGGTGTCGATGCGCGACGCCTGCTCGATCGCCAGGGCGCTCTTGAAGAGGATGCCGCGCTCCGCGCCCAGGCCGGTCCCGACCATGACGGCCGTCGGCGTGGCCAGGCCGAGCGCGTCGGGGCACGTGATCACGACGACCGTGATGGCGAACAGGAGCGCGGTCACCGTGGTCTCGCCGGCGGCCCAGCGCCACACGGCGAACGTCACCGCGCCGCCGACGAGCGCCACGAGGACGAGCCAGAACGCCGCCTTGTCGGCCAGGCGTTGCGCCGGGGCGCGAGAGTTCTGCGCGGCTTGCACCAGCTTCACGATCTGCGCCAGGGCCGTGTCGGCGCCGACCGCCGACGCGCGCACGCGCAAGGTCCCGTTGCCGTTGATCGTGGCGCCCACCACGGTGTCGCCCTCGCCCTTGACGATCGGCAGGCTCTCCCCGGTGACCATCGATTCGTCCACGTCACTCGAGCCAGCCATCACCGTACCGTCGACGGCGATCTTCGCCCCGGGACGGACGAGCATCTCGTCGCCCACCACCACTTCAGCCGTGGGCACCTCGACCGGCTCATCCCCACGCATGACGAGGGTCTTCGGCGGCGCAAGGTCGAGCAGGCTCCGCAAGGCGTCGTTCGCGCCGCCCCTGGCTCGCATCTCGAACCAGTGGCCCAGCAGCACGAAGGCGGCGAGGAACGCCGCCGCCTCGTAGAACACCTCGCCGTCGATGAAGAAGGTGGCGGCGACCGAGTAGACCCAGCCCGCGCCGATGGCGACCGCGACCAGCACCATCATGTCGAGCGTGCCGTGACGCAGCGCCCTCCAGGCGCCGGCGAAGAAGAGTGAGGACGCCCAGAAGACGACGGGGAGGCTCAGCAAGAACTGGATGAGGTCGGCCTTGAGACCGAAGGGCGTCGGCACGTCCAGACCGAGGGTGTCGTGCCCCATCGGGGAGTAGAGGGCGATCGCGACGGCGAGTGCAGCGGCGACCGCGAACCGGCGCCGCAGGTCGCGAACCATCGCGGCCATGTCGTGGCCGGCGTGCTCGTCGTGGGCGGCAGGTGCGGCGGCAGCTTCGTGGCCTGCGTGCATGTCGGGCGCGGGCGGCGACTCCCCGCGGCAGCGGCAACCGCACTCCTCGATCCAGTGGCGGAGGTCCTCAACGGAGGTGACGGACGGCTCGTACGTGACCGTCACCGACTGCGCGACCGGGTTTGGGTCGGCCCCGAGGACACCGGGTCTGCCCAGCAGGGCGCGCTCGACGACGAGCTTCTCGCTGGCCCACGACAGCCCTCCGAGGGACAGGGTGATCCGTCTGGTGCGCGGCCCCGCGTCAGCCTGCGTCGCATGACCTCCCGCCCGCCCAAGCCCCGCGTGATCGCGTCGCGCCTCGCCGCTCATCTCAGACTCCATCGGTCCGGTTTCCATACGACGGTGTACCCACCGGCCCGGACGCGCGAGCCGTTGTGGCGACACGCGGGCGGCGATGCCGCCGCCCGCGCCGTCCCCCTCTCGCGCACCGTTCGACTTCTGGTACCGTACGCTTCACCCGGCATGTGGTGGGCGACGCCGGGATGCAGCCATGGGAGGGCGCCGTGACGACGAACGCACCGACGGGCGAGGACGCGATCCGCGCGCAGATCGAGGAGCTGGGACTCGGCGGAAGTGGCGCTGTGCATCGCAACCTGCCGCCCGCCGAGTTGATCGCACGGTCGCTGGCGCGCAGCGAAGGCATCCTCGCCGCCAACGGCGCGCTCGTCGTCAAGACTGGCGAGCCCTCCGGGCGCTCGCCCAACGACCGGGTCATCGTCGAGGACGACTCCGCCGAGCGTGTCTGCTGGGGAGACGTGAACCTGCCCTGCACGCCGGCGCTGTTCGACAGGCTGCTGGACAAGGCACGCGGCTACCTCCACGGCCGCGACCTCTACGTCTTCGACGGCTTCGCCGGCGCCGAACGTACCTACCGCCTGCCGATCCGCGTCGTCACCGACGCGACCTGGCACACGCTGTTCGCCAACACCCTTTTCGTGCGTCCGACGCGCATCGAACTTGACGACTTCGAGCCCGGCTTCACCGTGATCGACTGCGGGGCCCTCCGCTCGAGCGCGGATTATGACGGCACCCGCACCTCAGTGTTCGTGGGCATCAGCTTCACCCGCAAGCTGGTGCTCATCCTCGGAAGCATGTACGGCGGTGAGATCAAGAAATCGGTGTTCACCGTCATGAACTACCTCATGCCGCAGCGGAACGTGCTGCCGATGCATTGCTCGGCGAACATGGGCGAATCGGGGGACGTCGCCCTGTTCTTCGGCCTCTCCGGGACCGGAAAGACGACCTTGTCCGCCGATCCCGACCGCCGTCTCATCGGCGACGACGAGCACGGCTGGAGCGACCACAGCGTGTTCAACTTCGAGGGCGGCTGCTACGCCAAGACCATCCGTCTCTCGGAGTCGTCGGAGCCGCAGATCTTCAACGCCATCAAGTTCGGGTCCATCCTGGAGAACGTCGTCATCGACCCGCAAACACGGGCCATCGACTACGGCTCCGACTTCCTCACCGAGAACACGCGCGCCACGTACCCGATCGACCACATCCCCAACGCCGTGCTGGGCGGTGTCGGTGACCACCCCCGCAACGTCTTCTTCCTGGCCTGCGACGCTTTCGGTGTGCTGCCGCCCATCTCGCGGCTGACCCCGGAGATGGCGAGCTACCACTTCCTGTCGGGCTTCACCAGCAAGGTGGCCGGTACGGAGGTCGGCGTCAACGAGCCCCGGCCTACCTTCTCGACCTGCTTCGGGGCGCCGTTCATGCCGTTGCACCCGAGCCGTTACGCGGAGATGTTGGCCGAACGCCTGAGCTGGCACGAGACGGACTGCTGGCTCGTGAACACGGGCTGGACGGGCGGGCCGTTCGGCGTGGGCCACCGGATGAGCATCGCGCTCACGAGAGCGCTCATCTCGGCGGCAGTGAGCGGCACCTTGGCCAAGGCAGGCTTCACCCCGCACCCCGTCTTCAAGGTGCTGGTGCCGCACCACTGCGACTGCGCGGCCGATGGCGTCCTCGACCCGCGCGCGAGCTGGGCCGACACGGAGGCCTACGACCGGTCGGCCCGCGACCTCGCGCGCATGTTCCAGGAGAACTTCCGGCAGTACGAGGGACACGTCGCGCCGCAGGTGCTGGCGGCGGGACCCGATCCGGAGACCGTGGCCCCCGCATAGGCACGGCCGTCCCAAGAGGGCGCCGCACCCACCGCGGACCCGATACCTCGAGCGGTCCACCGCGACAGGCAGCTAACGTCAATCAAGTGATGCATTGATGTTATGATGCGTCACGTCCATGCTGACGCCCATGGAGGGCCTCATGCGGACCACGCTGACCATCGACTCACAGGTCCTCGGCGAGTTCAAGAAGCGCGCGGCGGAGACGCATCGCACGCTCAGCGGGCTGATCGAGGAGGCGCTTCGCGAGCACTTGAGTCGCGGGCGCGATCAGGCCGCCACCAGGCCGCTCGACTTCCCCATCGTCGGTGGCGGCGGCGTCGCGCCCGGCGTCGACCTCTCGAGCAACGCCGCCCTGGCCGGCTACGTCGACAGGGCCGACGGGACCGTGGGGCGCTTCGCCGACTCGACGGACGCGGCGGACCCGGGCTCCGGCCAGGCAGACTCCGGCCGCTGCCCCGAGCCGTCGATCGAAGCGCAAACGACAGCGCTGACCATCCACTCGTGCTCCTCCCCGACCTCAACGTCCTGATCGCTGCGCACCGCTCCGACAGCCCGCTCCACGAGCGCTGTCGTGACTGGCTGCGCGCGGTCTACGCCGGCGACGAGCCGTTCGGGCTCTGTGCCCCCGTGCTCATCGGCGTGGTCCAAATCCTCACGCACCCGCGTGTCTTCTCGCCACCGGACACGCGCGAGCAGGCCTTTGCCTTCCTGCACTCCCTGCTCGGCCACCCGAACGCGTTGCTGTTGAACCCCGGGCGTGACCATGTGCGCCTCTTCGAGGAGCTCTGTAGCGCGGCCGCCGCCCGCGGCGACCTGGTGACCGACGCCTACCTTGCGGCGCTGGCCATCGAGACGGGTGCCGAGGTCGTCAGCGCCGACCGCGACTTCGCTCTCTTCCCGGGACTGCACTGGCGGCGGCCGTAGAGCCGCGACCCGGCACGCGTGGTCGCCACACCTTGGGAGCTCAGTCCGCGCGGCGCGTCATCGCCGGCGCTCGCCGCACGGCTGCGGCCGCGAACGCCCCCGCCAGGAGGGGTACGCCGAACACGACGGCGAGAAGCGGAAGCCACGGGATCGCCAGCGCCGGGTCTGATGCGACCTGCATCCCGGTCAAGTGATCCCAGGTCTTGGCGGTGAGCGGCTGGGCGACCGCGACCCCGGCGAAGAGACCGACCACCATGCCGAGCACAGCGCCGACCAGTCCGACGGTGACCGCCAGAGCGGCGGCGAACCGCCGCCTCGTGCCGCGCGTGGCCCCGACCGCCGCGAAGGTGCCCATGTCGGACTGCTGCTCGGCCAGCGACAACGCGGTAGCGATCAGCGTCACGGCGAGCAGGAGGGCGGCCACGAGGCCGAAGACGACCGCCATCGCGAGCGTGTCGTTGCGCACGAAGCCCTGCTCGACGTAGCCGTAGGCGTCGTCCGCCAGGTACTCGTCGAGAGTCTCCGACAGCTTGGCGTCGATGGCGCCTTCAGGATCCCGCAACAGGACTCCCTCCTCGACCAGCGGCCAGCCGAGCCGCCGCGCCGTCTCTACGGTCACGACCGCTCCCGTGCCGGTGCCGGCGAGTGGCAGCGAACCGTTCTCCGTGACGCTCACGGGCAGTGTCACCGCCGGCATGCTCCTTTGGTCGTCGACGGCGAGGTCCGTGTACTCCATCGCGTCTGGATCGTAGAGCGCGGTCCCGGTGGCCATGTCCAGCGTGCCATCGTGGATCAGCGACGCATGGATCGTGGCGATGCCCCCCTGAGCGAGCGTGCGGCGCTCCGAGGGGCTGAGCCCCAATCGGCGCCCCAGCTCGCCGGCCGGAAGAGCGATGATTCGCCCGTTGTAGCTGTCCTGTGTACCGAGCACCTGGGAGGCGTCGCTCCCGTGCAGCCTGCTGTTCAGCGAAGCCACGACGGAAGAGCCCGGCGACACGGCGGTAACGAACGGTCGCCTCGCTCTCGATGCAAACCGCTCCTCGTCCGTCCTCACCACGAGCAGGGGGACCTGCAGCAGGCTTGGCGCCACGTGTCGCAGTGTGCGCGTCACCAGCGGCTTTGCGTCCTTCCCTCCCCAGTCCCACATGACGAATCCCTCGCCCTGCAGGGTCTGCTGCAGGTACTCACCGGCTTGCTTCTCGGTGTCGCTCACCAGGGCGATGCTCATCGTGGTGAGCGCGGCGACGCCGGCCAGGATGGCGGCGACCGTCGGCGTGGACCGGGAGCGATGGCGGGCGACGTCACGGGTCGCCATCCTCGCCGCGACGGGCAGTCGCGAGGCGAAGGCGCCTGCCGCGATCAGCAGCGTCGGCACTGTCAGCAGGGCGCCAAGCACGAGAACGACCGCTGCCGCTGCACTGAATCGTTCGTCGAGGCCGGTCCACATGCTGTAGACGAGAAAGCCCCCGCCGCCGGCGAGGAGCAACGCGCCGAGCAATGGAAGGCGCTTGCTCGCGGGCGCCGACACGTTCTGTCCGCGCATCACGCCCACGATGTCGAGGCGACCAAGTCGCAGCGACGGGAGCAGCGCCGCCGTAAGGGTGCTCAGGGCGGCGCACGCGACGATGATAGTGACGGCCAGCCACGGGACCGTGAAGGAGCCGACCGTCGTGTCCGGGTGGGTGGAGCGCCAGATGCCGATCGCGGCCTTCAGTCCGCCGCCCCCCACCACCGCCCCGCCGAGCGCGGCCGCCACGCCCAGGATCAGGGCCTGGGCAAGGACCGAACGACGCAACTGCCGGGTCTCGGCGCCGTTGCACGCGGCCAACGCCAGCGTGCGCCGCTGGCGAGCGGCGCCCACGGCGAACGCCGGCGCCACCAGCAGGGTCACGGCAAGGAAGAGGGCGACGGCGCCGAGGGCCGACACCTGGCGTGTCACGTCCCGCTCGCGATCGAGTTGCTCAAGGACTAGCGGGTCCAACTCGCTCCTGTCGGGGGGGTCACGCAGGACGGCCGCGCTGACCACGGCGATGCCATACTCGTTCAGGGAGCGCACCTCGGGCCAAAGCATCGGCTCGTCGCGCTTGAGGATCCAGGCCTGGGTCGACACATCTACGGTCCCCCAAAGTCGAGGCGAGACGAAGTCGGGGCCTTCGCCGTAAGCGCTGAGCGCGCTGGCGGTCCCGACCACGTCGACCTCCCGATCCTCGCCGCTGAAGGAGACGGCGACCGTTCCCTCGTTCGGCATGCCCTTGTCGGTACCAACCGCGGTCACGAGGACTTCCGTCTGGTCGCGAGGCCAGCGGCCCGACGTGAGCTGGACTTTTTCCCCCAGGTCCACGTCGCGACCGTCGACCACGAGGCCGCGGATGCGAATGCGGCGTTCGTCAACGACGAAGCGCGCGTCGACCTCCGCGACCGGGATCAGCGTGCCGCCGACAAGTCGCTCCATCGCTTTGGTGTTTCGCTGGAGCACTTCGGTGCCGTAGTGCCCTTCAACGTACCCCGGCACCGACTTGACGGACGCTTGGGAAAAGTCGTACCAGTCTGCCTCAGGCGACTGCACGACCCGCGCCTGCTCCGGCATATGGACGAACGCCCGGCCGCTGCCCATGTGCGAGGGGATCAGGTCCTCGCCGTGTACGCCGCCGATCCCGACCCAGCAGACGGCTGCGACGAGCAAGGCGACGGGGACCGCCACCATGACGAGCACGAGGACGCTGCGACCCTTGTACCGGCGCACGTCGCGCCGGGCCATGCGCAGCGCCACTCGCCAGCTCGCCCTCCAGCGAGCGAAGCGGGAACGGGGGCCGCGGGGCCCGCGACGAGGCGTCGGCGCATCGCCCAGGGATGCTCCCTCATCGCCCGCTCGCTGGGAGCGCATGCGGCTGGTCATCGCCGGGACCTCAAACGACCGCCGCGCCGAGCAGCGTCTCCGCCACGGCGGACGTGCCGGTGCTGTCGACGATGACGCCGTCACGCAGGAAGATCACACGGTCGGCCCACGCCGCGTGGCGTGCCTCATGCGTGACGAGCAGTCCCGCGGCGCCGGCATCGCAACGCTCGCGCAGCACCCGCAGCACCTCTTCGCCGGTGTGGGAGTCCAGGGCGCCGGTCGGCTCGTCGGCCAGCACCAGACGCCGGTCGCCCACCAGGGCGCGCGCGATGGCGACCCGCTGCTGCTGGCCACCCGACATCTTGTCCGGGAACCGGTCGGCCAGCTCGGGGACCGAGACGAGCTGGAGCGCGGCTCTCGCCATCCGCCTGGCCTCGCGCACACGCCGGCCGTCGAGCTCCAGAGGGAGCGCCACGTTCTCGATTGCTGTCAGCGACGGGATGAGGTTGAGGTCCTGGAAGACGAAGCCCACCCGGCGGCGGCGCAGCCGGGCAAGAGCGTCGCCCTTGAGGTCGCCGATGCACCATCCCGCGATGAACACCCGCCCGCCCGTGGGCGCGTCGAGGCCGCCCGCGACGTTCAGCAGAGTGGACTTGCCGGACCCACTCGGGCCCATGACGGCGACCAACTCGCCGGCATGCACGTCCATAGTGACCCCCGCGAGGGCGCGGACCGCCGTCGCGCCTTCGCCGTGGACGCGGCTGACGTCATCCAATCTGAGGATCAGCTCTCCACTCATCGCGCAGTCCTCCCGAGAGTGATGTCGTCGCTCGCCACGGGGACGTCCATCCTGTGCCGCCGCGGCTCGCTCGCCTCGCGGGCCAGCATGGCCTCGACGTGGTCGAGCCAGCGGACCTCCGCCTCGGCCGAGAAGATCAGGTTCTCCAGCACGAGCAGCCAGGCGATGTCGGCGCCGCCGGCGCCGTCCGGCGCCTGGTCGCCGGCGTGCTTCTTGAGACGCGTCAGGTCCTGGAGGTGTCGCAGGGTCGCGGTGCGCTGCGTCTGCACGACCTGCCGCACGTCGACGCCGGGGACGGTCACGGCGAGCGCCAGCTTGATGGCCAGCTCGTCGCGTGGGGCGGAGTCGCGGTCGACGGGGGAGAGCCACCACTGAGCGACCTCCCTGCGACCAGCCTCGGTGAGCCGGTAGGAGATGCGTCCCTCCTCGTCAGCGGCGCCTGCCGCCTTCACCAGTCCGTCGCGCTCGAGCCGCGCCACCGTCGTGTAGACCTGCCCGACGTTGAGTGGCCAGGTCCCCCCGGTCCTGGCTTCGAACTCTGCTCGCAGTCGGGCGCCGTACGTGGGCTCCTGTGCGAGCAGTGCGAGAAGGGCCGACTTGACTGACACGAGACGACCTCCGATGTCGCGTCCCCGTATACTCAGTATTGTGGTGTATATACCGAGTATCTCCACGGCCGTCAAGGGGCCGCGGCGGCGGGCGGAAACCCCCCTCGGTGATCGCGCCGGAGGGCGTCGAGCTACCGCTGTCTTCTCGCGCACATCCCTGGGTGGTCTTTGCCGCTCATCGCGGCTTCTGGTACCGTACCGACCCTATGACGGCCCCGGCCCCCGATATCCCCCGGCCGCTGCGCCTCGTCGTCCTCGTCAAGCAGGTCCCCGACACTGCCAACGTGACGGGTGAGGCGATGAAGGAGGACGGCACCATCAACCGTGCCGCTCTGCCGACGGTGTTCAACCCTGAGGACCTGAACGCGCTCGAAGAGGCGCTGAAGCTGAAGGACCGTCACGGCGGACGGGTGACCGTGATCACGATGGGGCCGGCGGCGGCCGTCGCCGTGCTGCGCGAGTCGCTCTACCGCGGCGCCGACGAGGTCATCCTGCTCACCGACAAGGCGTTCGCCGCCGCGGACACGCTGGCGACGAGCTATGCGCTGGCGCAGGCGGTGAAGAAGGCCGGCGAGTTCGACCTCGTGCTCTGCGGCCGGCAGGCGATCGACGGCGACACCGCCCAGGTCGGGCCGCAGACGGCCGAGAAGCTGGGCGTGCCGCAGATCACCTGCGTGAGCCGCATCGACGAGGTCGTGGTCGGCACGACGAGCGAAGGCGCGTCCGGCGAGAAGGACGCGGCTAGCGAGAAGGATGCGGCCGGCGCCAGTCGGGGCCGCGTGGTCGCGACGCGCTCGGTCGAGGGCGGCTTCGAGACCCTCGAGAGCACGCTCCCGGCGCTGCTCACGATCACCTCCGAGGCCAACGACCCGCGGCCGCCGAGCGTCAAGCTGGCCATGGTGTACAAGGACATCGCTGCCGAGGCCATGCCCGCGTACGACGACAGCTACCTCGACCCTGGGGCCGACGAGGCGCAGGTCTGCATGCTCGACCGCAGCGGCCGACCGGTGTGCCGCGCCAAGGTGGTGCAGTGGGACCACGCCGCCGTCGGCGCCGAGCGCGACCTGGTCGGTCTGCGCGGCTCTCCGACGCGCGTGAAGGAGATCGAGAGCGTCGTCCTGGCGCAGAGCGAGGCGCGCATGGTCGAGCCGAGCGAGGCCGGCATCGCCGAGCTCGTGCACGAGCTGATCGAGGAGCACATCCTTGGATAGCCGCCGCAAGCCGGCTGTCGTCGGGGGCACCGCAGGGGTACCCGACATTGAGGCGGCCGCACGCAGCTGCGTACGGACCGGCGACGTCTGGGTCTTCGTCGAGCAGCGCGACGGCATCGCGGCCGAGGTGAGCCTCGAGCTGCTGGGCCGCGCCCGCGAGCTCGCCGGCCGGCTCGGCGTGAAGGTCGGCGCCGTGCTGGCCGGGGCGGGCGAGGCCGTGAGAGGCCTCGCGCCTGCCCTCGTCGCCCGCGGCGCCGACACCGTCTACCTCGCCGACCACGACGACCTGGCGCAGTACCTCGCGCTGCCCTATGCGCGCCTCGTCGCGGGGCTCGTCCGGCGACAGCGCCCGCAGATCGTCCTCTACGGCGCGACCACGACCGGCCGCGACCTCGGCCCGCGCGTCGCCAGTGCGTTGCGCACGGGCCTCACCGCCGACTGCACCGACCTGCGCATCGGCGACCTCGAGCTGAAGGGCGTCGTCACGCGGGACCTGCTGTACCAGATCCGTCCCGCCTTCGGCGGCAACATCATCGCGACAATCGTGAGCCCCGAACACCTGCCGCAGATGGCCACCGTGCGCGAGGGCGTCATGGTGATGCCCGAGCCCGATGAGGCGCGCACGGGCGAGATCGTCGACGTGGCCGTCCGGCGCGGCAGCGTTGCCGCGGCCGACGGCCCCATCCTCTTGCCTGACGGGGACTTCGCCGTGCGTGTCGTGCGCCGTGTGGAGGAGGAGAAGACCGTCGACCTGAAGGGCGCCCGCATCGTCGTCTCGGGCGGCGTCGGCGTCGGCTCGCGCGAGGGCTTCGCTCTCGTCGAACAGCTCGCCGAGACGCTCGGCGGCGTGGTCGGCGCCTCGCGCGCCGCCGTCGACGCCGGCTGGATCGCCCACGACCACCAGGTGGGACAGACCGGCGTGACCGTGCGCCCCAAGCTCTACGTCGCCTGCGGCATCTCCGGTTCGGTGCAGCACCGCGCCGGCATGGACCAGTCGGCGCGCATCCTCGCCATCAACAGCGACCCCGGTGCGCCCATCTTCTCGGTCGCCCACTACGGCATCGTCGGCGACCTGCACAAGGTCATCCCGCTGCTGATCAAGGCCTACCGGACGAAGGGCAGCGCCGCAGTGGCGGGCGCCGCGAGTGCAGCGGAAGGCGGCGCCTGATGCCCAACTTCTACACCGACAACCCGGACCTCGTCGCCCAGCTCGAACGCCTCGACCTGACGCGTATCGTCGCCTGGCGGGAGGACGACTACGCCCAGGCGCGCGACTTCGCGTACGCCCCGCGCGACCACGAGGACGCGCGCGACTCGTACCGGCGCGCGCTCGAGATCGTCGGCGACATCGCCGGCGACTTCGTCGCGCCGCGCGCCGAGGACGTCGACCGCGCGGGCAGTATCCTCGCCGACGGCGACGTGTGCTACGCGCCCGGCATCGCCGAGTCGCTCGAGCGCCTGCGCCAGGCCGACTTCATGGGCATCACGCTGCCGCGTGCCTATGGCGGGCTCAACTTCCCCATCACCGTCTCGGTGATGATCGTCGAGATGGTGTCGCGCGCCGACCCGTCGCTGATGAACATCTTCGGCCTTCAGGACATCGCCGAGACGCTCAACAAGTTTGCCTCGGACGAGATGAAGGACGCGTACCTGCCACGCTTCGCGAGCGGCGAGGTCACGGGCTCGATGGCGCTCACCGAGCCTGAGGCCGGCAGCGACCTGCAGAACGTGCAGCTCAGGGCGACGGAACAGCCGGACGGCACGTGGCGTCTGAACGGAGTGAAGCGGTTCATCACCAACGGCTGCGGCCAGGTAAGCCTGGTCCTGGCGCGCTCGGAGGAGGGCACCACCGACGCCCGCGGCCTGAGCATGTTCCTGTACGAGCGCGACGAGCACATGCGCATCCGGCGACTCGAGGACAAGCTGGGCATCCACGGCTCGCCGACCTGCGAACTGCAGTTCGACGACGCGCCGGCGCTACTCGTCGGCGAACGCCGCCGCGGCCTCACGACCTACGTCATGAGCCTCATGAACGGCGCCCGCCTCGCCATCGCGGCGCAGGCGCAGGGCATCGCCGAAGCCGCCTGCCGCGCGGCCGTGAAGTACGCCGGCGAACGGGTGCAGTTCGGCGCGCCGATCGCGACGCTCACCCCGGTCGCGGCCATGCTGGCCGACATGAAGGTGAGCCTCGAGGCGGCGCGCGCCCTGCTCTACGAGACGGCGCTGATCGTCGATCTCAAGGAAGGGCTCGAGCACCGCATCGCGCAGCTCGCCGCAGCGAACGCGGCGCCCGGCGTGACGGCGCCGACCGCGGACGCCGGCGGGGCTCCGCCGGCCGGCCCGGGCGCCGCCCCGACCGCCGAGCTCAAGGACCTGCGCGCGGAGCTCAAGCGCTTCAACCGGCTCGCGAGCCTCTACACCCCGCTCGCCAAGGCCTGCTGCACCGAGATGGCCAACCAGGTCGCCTACGACTCGCTGCAGGTCCACGGCGGGTCGGGCTACATGCGCGACTTCGCCGTCGAGCGCCACGCTCGCGACGCGCGCATCACCAACATCTACGAGGGGACGACGCAGCTGCAGGTCGTGGCGGCGATCGGCGGAGTGCTCTCCGGGACGCTCGCCGGTCGCCTGGACGAGTACGACGCCGGCGACTACGCGCGAACGCCCGAGCTGCTGGCGCGCGTCCGCCACGCCCGCGCGCGCCTGCAGGCCGCCGTCGACCACGTGCGCGCCCTCGACGACACGCGCTACCGCGACTTTCACAGCAGGCGCCTCGTCGACATGGCGATCGACGTGGCCTGCGGCTACCTGCTCCTGCGCGACGCGCAGGGAGATGCCCGCAAGCTGCTCGTCGCCCGCCACTTCGTCGCCGCGATGGCGGGGCGCGTGGAGGGCGCCGCGGCGACGGTGCTGGGCGGCGACCCCGGCCAGCTCGACGAGCTGGCCACGCTCGCCGCCGACTGACCCGCCGCTCTCTCCCTTTACGCGCGCGGTACGCGAAGCCTCGGGTGCGCCGGGCGATAGCGCTCGCGCACCGCATCCAGCGCGCAGAGGAGCGCGGCGAGCTGTGCCTGGACGAGCGTACGCAGCGGCGTCGGCTCGATCGCTCCGGCCGACGCCAGCTGCGCTGAGCGCTCCCGCACCTTCTCTTCGCACGCCGTCCGGACCGCGGCCAGCCCGTCGTTCTGTCGCGGCTCCGCGGCGGCCATGCTCGCGAGGTGGCCGACGTGCTCGAGCAGGTCGAACTCGCGCAGGTAGAGCGAGCTGAAGAGCTGAGCGACGGTCGCCTCCTCGGCGAAGAACGGCTCGCGGGCGACCATCTCGGTCTGTGCGCGCAGGTCGTCGTTCACACCTGTAAGGTAGGCGTGCAGGGCACGCTGCCACGGCGATGCGCCGCTCAACTCGGCGGCGGCTTGCACGTAGCGTTCGTGCAGCCACTTCGCAAGCTCGCGCTCCACCTCGATGCCGCGCAACACAGCCTCGCCGCGCGTGAGCCCCCCAGGCGACCGGTCGCCTGCCTTCGGGCTCGTGAAGTAGGGGACTTCGGCCACCAGCGTGAAGCAGGCCCAGACGCCTTGCGCGTAGGCGTCGCTCGACGTGCCGCCTTGCAGGGCCGCGGCCGGCTCGACTCCGTAGCGCGAGAAGTACTCGTAGTCGTCACGCAAGTCGAAGGCCTCGAAGATGCCGTCGCGGAAGGCCCGCAGGTACGGCATCTCGGGCTCGCCGCGGTGCGTCGGCAGACCGGTCGCGTCCAGGACGCCGGCGAGATCGTCGTTGAGGACCGGGTCGTCGTGCGACACGTAGAAGTACGCGCCGCTGCCGTGCGCGTTGTGCAGGCCCATGTAGATGTCGAGCGGCGCGCGGTCGACGACGCGCATCACCGCGCGCGCCTCGGGCAATGGCCCGGCGAAGGCGTAGTTCTTGTACTCGATCGGGAACGTCCACTCGAACTGGTCGACGAACGCCGGCCGGTACTGGCGCAGAAGGAAGCCGGCGGCATCGCCGGGCTCGTCGAACCAGCGTTCGTTGAGGCGCATGCCGTCTGGGTCGATGACCCTGACGACCGAGAAGCTGAAGCCGAGCCGCTCGGCGAGATCCGTGTCCACCAGCGACTCGAGGAGGTAGTCGAGGACGAGCGTCCCGACCTGCTCCTCCGGGTGAGGGACACCGATGAGGACGGCCCGCAGCGGCCCGCCGCCGATCTCCAGGCAGCGAAGGTCGTGCCCGGCACGCGACATGCCGGCGCTCCACGCCTCGACCCTGGGGTGGGCCGCCAGCAACCGGTCGGTCGACGCTTCCACCTCGTCCACGCTGAGGAAGCGCTCGTACGCCGGCACGGCGGCGATGACGTCGTCGTAACGCGGGAACATCGTCCTTCCTTCCTCGACTCGCCGCGCCAAGGAGCGGCGCCGCCGGCGACGATGTCGCCGGCGGCGCCGGCGCTCGCGTCGGCGAAGCGCTCGCGCGGCGCAGAGAGCTTAGCAGAGCGACCTGTTGTCGGATTCGGCAGACTTCGCCCAGGCGCTAAAGGTATCGGCCCGCGTGCCGATGAAAGAACCGGTACCCCCTTCAGAGGGCCGGGGTCGCCCGGGACAGCCCGCAGAGCGGGCGCCCCGGATGATCCCGGCCCTTCCCCTTTGCCCGCGCGTCGCGGCGGATCGACGGACCGCCAGTCGGCGCGGCACCGCGGAGCCCCCGCCGACCTCCCGGAGCCCGTCGCCCGTGGACCCGTGGGCGCTGTGGCTCTGGCGAGCCGGCAACGCCATTTGCTAGAGTGATGCCCGAATCGAGAGGCGAGGCGAGATGATCTACTGCGTGGTGCCGCCCGAGCTCGGCGAGGACGCCTTCCTCCGGCTCGTGGAACACTACAAGGACAACCCGAACGTCAAGGTCATCATGGACCGGCGCCAGGGCGAGCGGCGAAAGGACCGGTCACGCGGCGGCGCGCGCGAGACGCGCGACCGACGTCGGCGCCGCCTCCCGGGCGACTACGACGTGTGAGGCGGGCGGCGGCCTCGGCCGCCGCCCGCC
>DDYF01000035.1 GCA_002347645.1 Thermoleophilia bacterium UBA2241
CCCCAAGAGTTCACATCGACGGGGAGGTTTGGCACCTCGATGTCGGCTCATCGCATCCTGGGGCTGAAGTAGGTCCCAAGGGTTGGGCTGTTCGCCCATTAAAGCGGTACGTGAGCTGGGCTCAGAACGTCGTGAGACAGTTCGGTCCCTATCTTCTGTGGGCGTTGGAGATTTGAGAGGGGCTGCCCCTAGTACGAGAGGACCGGGGTGGACAGACCTCTGGTGTATCAGTTGTCGTGCCAACGGCACTGCTGGCTAGCTACGTCTGGAAGGGATAACCGCTGAAAGCATCTAAGCGGGAAGCCCACCTCAAGATGAGTTCTCCCATCTCCTAGAGAGAGTAAGGGCCCAGGTAGACCACCTGGTTGATAGGCTCGATGTGTAAGCACAGCAATGTGTTCAGCAGACGAGTACTAATTGCCCGAGGGCTTGACTTTGAACTTCCCAGCCGCTCTGCAGTTTTCAGGTCCGTGCCCGTACCGGCACAAGATGTGCGCGCCCAGTGTGACGGCGCCAGGCTTTCGGCGGCCATAGCGGAGGGGTCACACCTCTTCCCATTCCGAACAGAGCAGTTAAGCCCTCCTGCGCCGATGGTACTTCGGGGGTGACCCCGCGGGAGAGTAGGACGCCGCCGGATCAGTGAGACTGAGGCCCGTGGACCGACAGGTTCGCGGGCCTCAGTCGTTGTGCCGACGCGATCGGCCGCGGGCGAGGAGCGTCCTCACTACCAGAAGGGCCCGTGACGTGAGTCACGGGCACTTCGTCGTACTGACGACCGAGCCGGCGCCGGTCGTCCACCGGTGTACGATGCGCCGGTGAACGCTCTTCTCATCGGCCTGCGGCGGCCGCTCGTGTGCACTATTCGCGCGGTATCGGAGCCGCCCACGTGCGATTTCTGGGCAAAGTGCGCATCCGGTGTGCGAAAAGCATCGAATGGGTCACGAGGTATGCTAGCGTTGCCGGCGGTCGTGAGAACGCCGGTCGCGACGGCCGAGTCCTGTCGAGGTCGCGACGGGCGCCGACCGCTCGCCGCTCCCGCTGTGGACGCGGCGGCTTCGCGGGGATCACGAGGGTTGGAGGCGACATGGCACGGGCGCGGGTGACGTACCTGTCGGAAGCCGAGAAGGCGTTCATCCACGAAAAGACCATGCAGGTGCTCGAGCAGGTCGGCGTGGCCTACAACACGCCGCTCGCCATCGACCTGCTCGCCGAGGCCGGCGCGCAGGTCGACAGGGAGCGGCTCACGGCCCGCTTCGGCTGGGAGTTGGTCGAGCGGTGCCTGGCGACCGTGCCGCGGGAGATCCTGCTCGCCGGTCGGGATCCGTCCCGCGACCGCTTGCTTGGGCGCGACGCGTTCGTCACCACCAGCGACGGGATGTGTACCTACGTCGTCGACGACCTCAGCGGAGAGCGGCGCGAGGGTACGCAGGCGGATCTCGCGCGCTTCACGCGCCTGGTCGACGCGCTGCCCGAGCTTGACACCCACTGGCCGTCACCGCAGACCGCGGACGTCGACGTCCACATGATGCCGCTCGTGATGCAGGCGACCTGCCTGCGGAACACGAGCAAGCACATCCAGGACGAGATCCGCTCGCCCGAGCTTGTCGAGCCGATCCTCGCCATGTACGAGGCGGCGAGCGGCGCGCCGCTGCAGGAGAGGCCGGTGTTCTCGGTCACGAACTGCACCATCGCGCCGTTGCAGCACGACCGCGAGATGACCGAGGCGAGCCTCAAACTCACGAAGCGCGGCGTGCCGATCTTCATCCTGCCGATGCCGCAGGCCGGCACCACGGGGCCGATGACCCTGCTCGGCACCTGCATCGTCCACTTCGCCGAACTGCTCTCGGCCGTCGTCCTCTTCCAACTCTCGCAGCCGGGTTGTCCCGTCGTGTCGGGCGTCGGCTCGGCGGTCGCCGACATGCGCAGCGGGGGGTTCCTGGCGGCGAGCCCGGAGATCGGGCTCATCAACATGATCTGCCTCGAGATGAGCCGCTTCTACGGGCTGCTCACACAGGCGGTGGGTATGTCGGCCGATTCCCCGGCAGCGGACTTCCAGGCCGGTTCCGAAGGAGGCATGACCGGCCTCTGCGCGGCGCTTGCGGGGGCCGATTCGCTCATCGCTGCGGGCGGTTTCGAGGGCGTACAGACGACGAGTCTCGCCAAGATGGTCCTCGACGCCGACCAGGTGGGCGCCCTGCGCCGCTACATCCGCGAGAGCCCCATCGATGAGACGACCGCGTTGATCGACGACATCATCGAGGTGGGCATCGGCGGCCACTATCTCGGGCGCCGGAGCACGCGTGAGCACGCGCGCAGCGAGGTGTGGCGGCCGGCGGTGTTCGCCCGCGGCGCCGCGGCGACCGCCGGGCTCGCGTCAACCGCGGCCGCCGGGCCGGCCTCGGCTGTGCTCGCGCGCGCCGTTGAGCGCGCCGAGCAGCTCCTTGCGACCCATGAGGTCGCGCCGCTCGACGAGGCCGCCGAGCGCGAGATTGCCGCCGTCCTGGTCGCGCACGAGGCGCGGCGGCCGTGAACGCGCGGTGGCTGAGACCACGAGATGACGAGGACCTATGCGCGGCGGTGACACGTTGACCCGGCCGACGGTCAGCTACCTCGGCGACGCCGACCGCCGGTTTGTCCACGAGCAGGTGGTCCGGGTCCTCGAGGACGTGGGGATCGGCTACAACACACCGGAGGCGATCGAGCTGCTGGCTGAAGCCGGTGCGCCGGTCGACCGCGAACGCCTCACGGCGCGCATGCCCTGGGACCTCGTCGAGCGCTGTCTGGCGACGTGCCCGAAGGAGGTCCTGCTGGCGGCGCGCGACCCGCGGCACGACGTCGTCATCGGCGACGGGTCGCTGACCTTCTGCACCGACGGCACGGGCACCTACATGCTCGATGACGTGACAGGGGTGCGCAGCGAGGGCTCCGCAGAGGCGCTGCGCACCGTCATGCGCCTGTTCGACGCCCTTCCCGACGTCGACTACACGTGGCCCTCGATCTCGGCCCGCGACCTCGACCCGCTCACGGCCGGCCTCGAGATCGAGGCGATCTCGCTGGCCAACTGCTCCAAGCACGTGCAGGACGAGGTGCGCGACCCGGCACACGCGGCGCCGCTCATCGAGATCTTCGAGGCTGTCGCCGGCGCATCGCTCTGGGAGCGCCCGATCTTCTCGACCATCGACTGCACGGTCGCGCCGTTGCAGCACGAGCGCGAGATGACCGAGGCGACGATCGCCCTGGTCCGCGCCGGCGTGCCGGTGCTCATCCTCCCGATGCCGCTGGCGGGCACGACGTCGCCGATCACCGCGCTTGGCACCTCGGTCATCCTCCTCGCCGAGCTGCTCTCCGCGGTCGTGCTCTTCCAGCTCGCTAAGCCGGGCTGCCGGCTGATCTCGGGTGTCGGCGCCGGCGTCGCCGACATGCGTACCGGCCTCTATCTGGCCGGCACGCCCGAGTGCGGGCTCATCAACATCATCGGGATCGAGATGAGCCGCTTCTACGGGTTGCCCGTCCTGGGCAGCGCTGGGTCCGGCGACGCCAAGGTCAGCGATCACCAGGCGGGCGCCGAGGCGATGATGATGGGTCTCGCCTGCGCCCTGGCGGGCGCCGACACGATGCTCGCCTTCGGTCTCGTGGACGGGGCGCAGTCGGTGAGCCTGGCGACGACAGTGCTGGACTGCGACACGGTCGGCGCCATCAAGCGGGTCGTCCGCGAACAGGAGGTCGGCGCCGCCGAGGCGCTTGTCGACGACCTCGTCGAGGTCGGCATCGGCGGGCGCTTCCTCGCCCGCCGCAGCACCCGGGACCGCCTGCGCGCGGGCGAGCTCTGGCGCCCGCGCGGCTGGCGGCGCGAGGCCTTCGAGCAGTACGCTGGACACAGCCTGCTGGCCGACGCGGCGGCGACAGCCTGCGAGCTCGTCGCCGCGCACGAGGTGCCTCCACTGCCGGATGACGTGACCGACGAGATCGACGACGTGATAGACCGCTACGCGCGCACGGTCGGCGCGCCCGCGGGACGCGTGCGTTGGCGCGACGACGCGCCGGGAGCCCCGGAATGATCGTGATCCGGCCGACCGACGACTATGCGACCGTGAAGCGGCTCGGCGTGGAGGCTGGGCTGGACGAGTCCGAGCGCGACGACGACGAGTCGCTCGCCGCCTGGTGCGCCGTCGACGACGAGACCGACGAGATCGTCGGCGGCATCACGCTCGAACTCTCGCGCGGCATGTACACGGTGAACTGGATGTCGGTGGCCGCGCCGTGGCGCCGGCAGGGGATCGCGGCGCGTCTCGTCCAGGCGCTCGAGGCGGAGGCCCGGCGGCGCGGTCTCACGCGGCTGTACCTGACGGCGCGCATCCCGGGGTTCTACCTCGACCAGGGCTACGTCGAAGTCGCCGACCCCGCGCGCAGGGCGCTGCTGCTCGGGGGCTGCCCGGAATGCCCGCAGTACGGGGTGACGTGTACGCCCTTCGCCATGGTCAAGGAGCTCGCCGGCACGGTCGGCGAGAGAGAGGGGGGGTGAGGACGTGACGAGGGTGCGACTCGAGTACCTGTCCGACGCCGACAAGGAGGTGTTCCACGAGCAGGTGGTGCGCGTGCTCGAGGAGGTCGGCGTCGCCTACAACACGCCGACCTTGACGGAGCTGCTGGCGGAGGCCGGGGCGCGGGTCGACGGCCAGCACCTGACGGCGAAGCTGCCGTGGGAGCTGGTCGAACGCTGCCTCGGGCAGGTGCCGAAGCAGGTCCTGCTCGCCGGACGCGACCCGGCCTACGACCGCACGGTCGGCGCCGGCGAGATGCTCTACACGAGCGACGGCGCCGCGACCTACATGCTCGACGACGTGACCGGCGAACGTCACGAAGGTACCCGCGACGACCTGCGCAGGATGATCACGCTGTACGACGCGATCCCCGAGATCGACTTCGTGTGGGCGACGATCACCCCGGGCGATGTCGATCCCAGGGCCGGCAACCTGGAGATCGCGCGGACGGCCTACACCTTCGGCCGCAAGCACCTGCAGGACGAGGTGCGCGTGCCGGACCAGGCGCCGGTGTTCCTCGATATGCTCGAGGCGATCGCCGGCGCCCCCCTTCGCGAGCGTCCCATCTACTCGGTGACCAACTGCACGATCGCACCCCTGCAGCACGACCGCGAGATGACCGAGGCGCACATCGCCATGGCCAGGGCCGGGGCCCCGGTCTTCGTCCTGCCGATGCCGCAGATGGGCACCACCGGGCCGATGAGCGTCCTCGGCACGTCCGTCCTCAACATGGCCGAGCTGCTCAGCGCTGTGGTCCTCTTCCAGCTCGCGGTGCCGGGCTGTGCCCTGGTCTCAGGGGTGGGTTCGGCGGTGGCCGAGATGCGCAGCGGCCTCTACCTGGCGGGTGCGCCGGAGGACGCGCTCATCAACCTACTGTGCATCGAGATGAGCAAGCACTACGGGCTCCTAAGCCAAGGGAGCGGCGTGTCCGCCGACGCGAAGGCCTGCGACCTGCAGGCGGGAGCGGAAGGCATGCTCACCGGGCTCGCGTGCGCCATGGCCGGGTGCGAGGTCCTGCTCGCCTTCGGTCTCCTCGACAGCGCCCAGACGGCGAGTCTCGCCAAGGCGGTGCTCGACGCCGACACAGTGAACGCGATCGAACGCTTTCTGCGTGAGGACCCCGTCGACGCGACCACCGCCCTGCTCGACGACATCGTCGAGGTCGGGATCGGCGGCCATTACCTGGGCCGCAAGAGCACGCGCCGGTTCTACCGTGCGGGCGAGCTCTGGCAGCCCGCCCTCTGGCGGCGGCAGCCATTTGAGAGCTACGCCGGTCGTACCCTGGTCGAAGATGCGGCGGCGCGCGCCGAGGAGCTCATCGCCGCCAGCGATGTGCCGCCCCTGCCCGAAGACGTCGCGCGGCACTGCGACGAGGTGATCGGCCGCTACCTGGCGGGGAAGAGCTGATCCGCGCGCCCGCCGATCGCGCACGATCGAGGCGTGGCTTCCCGTGAGGACCTACGCGGACCACGCCAAGGGTGGCGACGCTCCCGGGACGGTGGTACTCGAGCGGGCCGACGGGCGCAGCGGCGAGCTGGTCCTGCGTCGTCACGGCGCCGATCTCGAGGTGATCGCCGGCGGGACCTTTCTGATCTCGAGCGCCAATGCGGCATCGAGCGAGGCGCTCGTCACGGCCGGTCTGCGGCATCTCGCGCCAGCGGCCGCGCCGAGTGGCGGCCTCGAGGTGCTCATCGGCGGGCTCGGCCTCGGGTACGCGCTCGATGCGGCGCTCGCAGAGCAGCGCGTCGAGCGCGTCACGGTGGCCGAGTACGAGCCGATCGTCGTCGACTGGTTCCGCGCCTACGGAGCAGGGCGCGCGGCGCGGCTCACCGCCGGCGAAGCCGCGGGGCGCGCCCGCGTCGTGGTGGCCGACGTGGCGGACGTGATGCGAGAGAGTCCCGGGTCGTTCGACCTCGTCGCGCTCGACACAGACAACGGCCCGGACTGGCTGGTGCGCGCGGCGAACGCCGGTCTCTACGATGACGCCGGGCTGCAGTCTACGCGCCGGAGCCTGCGCCTCGGAGGCGTCGCGGCCTTCTGGTCTCCGGAACGGTACGCCTGGTTCGCCGCTCGCCTTACGGCTGTCTTCGAGCAGTTGCGCGAAGAGCAGGCGCACGACCACGTCGGGGGCAGGCGTCACGAGTACACAATGTACGTCGCGAGGCGCGGGGTAGACTAGCCCTATCCGGGGAGCGCCCGGCCACGCCGCGGGAGGCCAGCAGATGCAGGACGCGGAACCGTCGATCATCGGCCTGTTCCCGCTCGGCATGGTGCTGCTGCCCGGCGAGGTCGCGCCGCTCCACATCTTCGAGGAGCGCTACAAGCTGCTCGTCAACGAGCGCCGCGACGGCGACGAGGAGTTCGGCATCGTCTTCGGCGAGGACGACGGCGTGCGCGAGCTCGGGTGTACGGCGGCGGTCGCCGAGGTCCTCGAGGAGCTCGACGACGGCCGCATGAACATCCTCGTGCGGGGGCGCCGCCGCTTTCGCCTGGTCGACCTCGTGCAGCCGAGCGACCCCGCCACGGAGTACCTCCGCGGGGTCGTCGTCTTCGTCGAGGACGAGACCGAGCACGCGCCGCCAGAGCTCGAGCGGCGCGTGCTGGAGGCGTTCCGCAAGATGCTCGTGCTCATGGAGATCGAGAGCCCGAGCGACCCGGCAGGCGAAGGACCGCTCTCGTACCGTATCGCCGCCGCCGTCGACTTCGGGGCGGCGCTCAAGCAGGAACTGCTCGAATCGCTCTCCGAGACCGACCGTCTCGAGACCCTTGCCGCCGTCATCGAGGCCCTTCTGCCGCGTCTCGCCCTGCGCAAGGAGCGCGAAGAGGCCATTCGCGGCAACGGCAAGGGGTACTGACCGCGAGCCGCGTCCGGTCGCCTCTCGCGCGGGCGTCAGCCGCGCGGGAGCAGCACGATCTTGCCCAAGTGACTGCCCTCGAGCAGCTCGTGGGCGCGACGCGCGTCGCGCAGCGGCAGCGTCGCGCCCACGACGGCGCGCACGGTGCCCTGCGCCGCCATCGCGGCGATCTCGCGCGTGATCGCCGCGACGCCGGCGCGTCCAGCGTTGTTGAGGCTCATGAACAGCAGCGTGACGTCGTTGGCCAGCGCGGCGCCGATCGGCAGTTCCACTTCGGGGGAGGGACCCTGCCCGGTGCACACGATACGG
The DNA here is from genome assembly GCA_002347645.1 of Thermoleophilia bacterium UBA2241. Lineage (GTDB taxonomy): Bacteria > Actinomycetota > Thermoleophilia > UBA2241 > UBA2241 > UBA2241. The sequence continues at coordinate 7,706 of DDYF01000035.1, forward strand.
CCGCCCTTGGCTACCAGATCGAGGTCGCCGGGCAGGTTGGCGCTGACGACCAGCTCGTGCACCAGGTCGACGCCGCGCCCGTCCGTGAGCTCCTCGACGCGGGCAGCGACGTTGTCGGCCTTGTAGTCGATGACCTCGTCGGCGCCGAGGGAGCGGACGAGGGTGGCCGCCTCGGTGCCGCTCACGGTGGTGAGTACGCGGGCGCCGCGCGCCTTGGCGAGCTGGATCGAGGCAGAACCCACGCCGCCGGCGCCGCCCTGCACGAGCACCGTCTCGCCCTCCCCCAGGGCGCCGCGGGTGACGAGGCCGTAGTAGGCGGTCGGGAAGACCATGCCCATCGCGGCGGCGTCGACGAAGGAGAGTCCGGGCGGCTTGACGACGGCCTGCGCCTCGGCGATGAGCACGCGCTCCGCGTAGCTGCCCTCGCTGCCGACGCCCAGGCCGCTGAACACCACCTCGTCGCCGGCCTTGACCGCCGTCACCTCGGCACCGACGCGTTCCACGACGCCCGCACCGTCCGAGCCGATGATCTTGGGCGGCTGCTTCGGCGTCGGAAACCGGTCCTCGCGGACCGATACGTCGATGGGGTTGACCGACGCCGCCTCGACGCGCACGAGGACCTGTCCCTGGCCGGGCTCCGGGTCGGGCACGTCTTCGTAGACCAGGACCTCCGGTCCTCCGTACTTGTGGATCCTGACCGCTTTCACCGTCGCCTCCCGCAGATCGTAGGGCTGCGCTCGCCGCGCCGTGTGTAAGCGGAGGGTACCCGGCGACCGCCGAAGCCTCACGCGCGGGGAACCGGCCCCATGAGCGCGCACGTGTGCCGGGGTCGGACGTGCGGGCGGGCCCCGGTTGAAGGGGGTCGCACCCGGGGCCCGCCCGCACGCGGCCCGGCAGGCGCCGGGTGCCGCCACGCCGATCCGACTAGCTTTGGGTGGCCGGAGCCTGCGGCGCCTGCGGCGTGCGCGACGAGCGCCGACGCAGGATGGCCCGGCGCGCGTAGTAGGCGACCACTCCGGCGACGGCAGCCAGCGCCAAGAAGGGAAGCAGCGCGCCGAGGGCGACGGCGCTCGCCTTGGCACCGTCGGCGATGAGGCCGAGTGAGTTCGTGAACGCGCCCCAGAAGGAGTCGGACTCGTCGATCGCGCCCGGCTGCGGGACGCCGTGCTCGTGCATCGACACGGTGATCGTGCCGTAGCTCGTGACCTCGCCGAGGCGGGCGACCTCGGCGGAGAGCTGCTCGACCCTGAGCTGCGTCTGGTCGATCCGGTCCTGGACGGCGAGCGTCTCCTTGATGGTCCTCGCCTGGTCGAGGAAGCCGAGCAGGCGCTTCTCGACCGCCTTCGCGTGTCGCAGGCGAGCCCGCAGGTCGACCATCTGGGCGCTGACGTCCTCGGCGGAGGTGGTCAAGTCGACCACCTCGCCGAGCTTGGCGAAGCGCTCGACGGCCGCGTCGAACCTGGCCTCGGGGACGCGTACGGTCACGGTCCCGTATTGCAGGACGTCGGTTTGACCGCCGATGTTCTGCGACGATCTCGTCTCGTCGTACTCGAGCCCGGTGGCGGCGCCGCTTGCATCGTCGGCCAGAGGCTCTGCCCCGCCGTACCAGGCGGTCTCGCTGCCCACGAAGCTGGAGAGGACGTAACCGCCCATGCCAAGAGTGATCGCACCGACCCGCTGCATGGCCGGGCGCAGCTCGTGGCGCTTGACCGTCAGCGTGATCGAACCGTTGCGGATGAGGTAGTGCGCGCCGGGAAACGTCGCCGGCAGCATGTCGGCGTACACGCCCTCGCCGGTGCCGCCGTCCTCGGCGGATCCCCCGGCGTCGAGGGCTTCCTTGGCCTGGCCGAGCGCCTGGTCGGGCGCCGCCCCGGCGACGGTGCTCTCGTCGCCGTCGTAGACGGAGCGCTCCACGTTGCCGTACGTGGTGGCTCTGGAATCGTCGCCCTCGCCGGCGTTCCTCGCAAGGGCGCCGACGAGGGCGAAGACGGCGAGCAGCGCGACAAGCGCGACCGGGATCACGACCCACAGACGTTTGCCTCTCATGGTCTCCTCCTCGCAAGGGCCGCCGGGGCGGCCGCTTTGGTCTGGCGGGGAGACGCGGGGGGCGGCGAGAGGGTTCGCGCCGTCCGGCGGTCAGCGATCGACGATCGCATCCGGAGGCGCGAACCCACGGCGCATCGTGTTCTCGGTGATCACGCGCGGGGTGAGGAAGTGCAAGAGGTACTCGGGCCCGCCGCTCTTGGCTCCGGTGCCGCTCATCTTGAACCCGCCGAACGGCTGACGTTCGACCAGGGCGCGGGTGATGCCGCGGTTGATGTAGAGGTTGCCGACACGGAAGTCGTGTCGCGCGCGCTCGATCGAGGCCGGGCTGCGTGACATGAGGCCGCCGGTCAGCGCGTACCTGACGCCGTTGGCCAGACGCAGGGCATCGTCGATGTCCTTCGCCTTCATGACCGCGAGCACCGGGCCGAGGATCTCCTCCTGCGCGATGGTGGCGTCGGGCGCGACGTCGGCGAAGATGTGCGGGGCGACGTAGAAGCCGCCGCCGGGCCATCCGCCCGGCGGCGGCTCGATCGTCGCCGCAAGGCGTGCTTCCTTCATGCCCTGGGCGATGAACCCCTCGACGCGTTCCCTCGCCGCCGCGCTGATCAGAGGGCCGAGGCGCGTACCCGGCGCCTCGGGCAGGCCGACGCGCAAGCTGCGCGTGGCTGCGCCCAGGCGGCGCAAGAAGTCGTCGTGGGCCTGCTGCACGACGATCACCCGTGAGGCGGCTGAACACGTCTGTCCCGCGTGGTGGAACGCCGACGCCACCGTCTCGGTGACCGCCACGTCGAGGTCGGCGTCGGCGTCGACGACGATCGCGTTCTGACCTCCCATGGCCGCGACGACGGTCTTGACCCCGTCGCCGGCGAGGTTCTGTGCCGCCCGCCCGATGACGTCCGTTCCGGTCCCGCTGGATCCCGTGAACGCGACGACGTCGACCCCGGCGTGGCGGACGAGGAAGTCGCCGACCTCCTCGCCCGGGCACGGCAGGAAGTTCACGGTGCCTGACGGGGCGCCGGCTTCGGCGAGCAGTCGGATCATCCTCGCCGCCACGACAGGGGTCGGACCCGCGGGCTTGACGATCACGGTGTTGCCGGCTACGAGGGCCGCACCGGCTGCGCCGGCCAGGAGGGCGAGAGGCGAGGTCCAGGTGCAGATCACGAGGGCGATGCCACGCGGTACGTACGAGGACGCATTATGCTCGCCGGGGGCGCTGCCGACGCGCCGCGCTGGATCGAGGCGGAGCATCTCGCGACCGTAGAACTCGAGGAAGTCGACGGCGTCGCCCACCTCGGCGCTCGCCTCACGTCGCGTCTTGCCGGCCTCCAGCGTGACGAGCGCGGCGAGGTCGAAGGCGTCTCTGCGCACGAGCTCGGCGGCGCGGAAGAGCACGCCGGCGCGCTCGCGCGCCGGCGTGTCGCGCCACGCCGCCAAGGCCGCTCGAGCGGCGGCGACTGCGGCTTCAGCCTCCGCTCGCCCGCCGTAGGCGGTCGTGCCGATCACTTCGTCCGGCTGCGCCGGGTTCACGGAGGTCAGGCGCTTCGCCGTGTCGATCTCGCGCCCGCCGATGACGAGCGGGTGGTGGCCGCCGAGCCCGGCGCGCACGCTGGTCAACGCCGCGTCGTAGGCCTCCCGTACGTCGGGCTGCGTGAAGGACGGAAGGGGGTGGTTGCGGAACGGCGCCGGTGCCGTCTCGTCGGTGGGCAGGATCGGTGGTGCCGGCGCCGGGCCGCGGCCGAAGGCGGCCGAGGGCGCCGGCGCCCGCACCAGCTCGTCGGCGGCCACGCCTTCGACGAAGGTCTGGCGCAGGAACGAGTCGTTCGCGGTGTTCTCGAGGAGCCGGCGCACGAGGTAGGCCATGCCTGGGACGGGGTCGCCGACGGGTGCGTACTCGCGCAGCCGCAGACCGAGCTCGCGCACGGCGTGCTTGACGGGCTCGCCCATGCCGTGCAGCGTCTGGATCTCGAACGCGTCGTCGGGCAGGCCGAGCTCGCGCGCCGTGACGACGGCCGCGGCCAGGGAGCGCACGTTGTGGCTCGCGAACGCCGGCCTCACGTGCCCGGGGTCGCGAAGGATCGTCTCGGCGAGCCGTTCGTACATTGCGTCGGTGTCGGGCTTGTGCGTGAACACGGGGACGGGCCAGCCCTCCTGCGCGGCGACGACGGTCTCGTAGTCCCAGTACGCACCCTTGACGAGGCGAAGGTGGAAGCGTCGTCCGCCGCTCTTGGCCCAGGAGAGCAGACGGTCGAGCTCGCGGTCGGCGTCGCGCAGGTACGCCTGCAGCACCACACCGGCGTCCGTGTAGGCGAGGAACTCGTCCTCGTCGAGCAGGGACGTGAACACCTCGTACGTCAGTCCTCGGAAGCGGGCCTGCTCGAGGTCGATGGTCAGCGCGACGCCCTCGTCCATCGCCCGACGCATGATCGGGCGCAGCCGGTCCTTGACGGCGGTGACGCTGCCTTCGAAGTCGACGGGGTCGAGCTGCGAGTGCAGCGAGGTGAGCTTGACGGAGAGATGGATGCGGGGCAGCGGACCCCACGAAGCCCGGTCGACGACGGCGACCGGGGGCCATGAGCGTGCTTCGCGCGCGAGGGTGTCGATGAGGTCGAGGTAGGTGCGCTGGTACTGCTCGGCCTCGACCTCGCTGACGCACGCCTCGCCGAGGACGTCCAGCGTGAAGCCGACTCCTTCGCGACGCAGGTCGCGCAGCACTCCCGCGGCGTCGGCCGCGTCGCGGCCGACGATGAAGCGCTGCGCGAACCCCTTCATCTGGCGGCGGATCACGGCGGTGGCGAGCGGCGCAACCGGCGAGCGCCGCCCGGTGAGGTTGACGCCCCAGCGGAGCACCTTCGGGGCCTCGACGCCCTGGCGAGCGAAGTACTCGCGCAGGTGCCGGGCGATCTCGCTGCGGCTGCGCAGGGTGGGGTAGACGTCGACGAACCGCAGCAGGTCCACCTTGAGCCGCTCGTCGCTCATCGCCCAATCCATCATCTCGCCCTGCCACCGTTCGGGCGAGAAGACCGAAGGCTTGGCCGTGCGCGTCAGGGCGAGAAGGTCCCGCGCCAGCGCCTCGACGCGGCTCTCGCGGCTCGCGGTCATCGCGTCACCGTGCGTGGCGGCCGACGCGTTCGTAGGAGACCTTCGATGGCTGGAACTGCGTCCGCGGCGCCTTCAGGGCGGCGGGATGGCCGAGGCCGATCAGGCAGAGGCAGCGGTGACAGTCAGCGGTCGTGCCCAGGATCGTCAGCGCCTCCACCTCGTCGGGGTTCGGCATCTCGCCCTGTTCCCAGATGCCCACCCAGCAGCTGCCAAGACCGAGCGCCGTCGCCGCAAGCAGGATGTTCTCCGTCGCCGCCGCGCAGTCCTCGACCCAGTACTTCGTGTCGGCCCGCGCCAGCACCGCGATCACCAGCGGAGCACGCGCCAGCAGGCCGGACCACTGGTGCACGCCGGCGAGCCTGGCGCGCGTCGCCGTGTCGCGCACGACGACGAAGTGCCACGGCCGGCCGTTCGACGAGCTCGGGGCCGCGAACGCCGCCTCCAGCAGGACGCGTTCGTGCGGCGCCGACACGTCTTCAGCGGTGAAGCGGCGGACGCTGCGTCGCGCGAGGATCGCCTCGAAGGTGTCCATGACGCTCCCATCTGTGGCTCGGATGTCGGTGGCGGGGAGGCCGCCGACCGGCTGCCGGGATTCTACCAACGCCGGTCCTTCCTCAATCTCCAGGGGTAGAATCCCGACGGCCCGGATGTGCTGAGGGGAGGTAGGGGGTGGGACCGTCAGACCTCGAGGTGCGGCTCGAGCGCTTCACGCTCGACGACCTCGAAGAGGCGCGGACGCTCTGGCGTTCGACCGGCATGTGGTTGCGCCCGTCCGACGAGCCAAGGCAGATGGGGCTTCTGGTGGCACGCGACCCCGACCTGCAGCTGGCCGCGCGCGATGCCGCCGGCCGGCTCGTCGGCACCGCGCTGGGCGGATGGGACGGTCGCCGCGCGTACGTCTACCACCTCGCCGTCGCGACCGACAGCCAACGGCAGGGCATCGCCTCGCGCCTCATGGACGAGCTCGAGGCGAGGTTCCTCGCGCGCGGGGCGCTCAAGGCGAAGCTGCAGGTCCTCGTGGGGAACGATGCTTCGCGTGCCTTCTTCCGCGCGCGTGGCTACCTGCTCGAGTCCGACTGCGAGCCGTGGGGTAAGGAACTCGTACCGGGCGGGGCGCCGCCGGCCTGCTGCGACCCGGCGGCGCCGGAGGATCTGCGCGCCGCCAAGTGACAGAGCGGCCGGCGCGGACGAGGGGGACGTCTGCGCCGGCCCTTGTGTGGCGACGCCTGCGTGGCCCGCCCCGCGGGGGACGATCAGCCTCGCGGTTGCTGCTGGGTGATGCAGTGCACGTTGCCGCCGCCGAGCACGATCTCACGGCCGGCAACGGTCACGACGTCGCGCTCCGGGAAGAGGCGCTCGAGCGTCGCCTTGGCGACGGCGTCGTTGGGGTCGTCGAAGCTCGGCATGACGATGCCGCCGTTGCAGATCAGGAAGTTGAGGTACGAGGCGGCCGTCTTGTCGCCGGGTCGGCGCGGGATGCTGCCCTCCGCCGTGTCGATGCCCCAGGCCTCTTCCTCGGTGATCTCCATGATCGCCGGCATGGGGACGGTATGGACCTCGAGCCGACGCCCCCGGGCGTCGGTGGCGTCGCGAAGGCGCGCGAGGTTGTCCTGCAGGAGCTCGTACCGCCAGTCGTCCTTGTCTTCGGTCAGCGCCGCGAGCACTACGCCGGGACGCACGAAACAGGCGACGTCGTCGACGTGGCCGTTGGTCTCGTCCGGGTCGATGCCGCGCTCCAGCCAGAGGACCTTCTCGACGCTCAGGTAGTCGCGCAGGTGCTGTTCGATCTGCTCGCGCGAGAGCTCGGGGTTGCGGCCCGGGCTGAGGAGGCACTCCTCCGTCGTCATGACCGTGCCCTCGCCGTCGACGTGGAAGGATCCGCCCTCCATCACCAGCGGGGCCTTGTAGCGATCGACGCTCTCGATCTCGGCGACCTTGAGCGGGACCATCTGGTCCTTCTCCCAGGGGAAGTACAGCCCGTCGTAGAGGCCGCCCCAGGCGTTGAAGTCCCAGTGGACGGCCCGCACCTGCCCCTTGTCGTCGACGACGAACGTCGGGCCGCAGTCTCGGATCCAGGCGTCGTTGCTTGAGATCTCGACGACGCGGATGTCGTCTGGCAGCATCATGCGCGCGTTCTCGTACTGATCGTGGTTCGCTCCCACGGTGACCGGCTCGAAGCGCGCAATCGCCGTCGCGACCCCGACCCACGCGCGCTGGGCCGGCTTGCCGCCCAGACGCCAGTTGTCAGGCCGTTGCGGCCAGAGCATCCACGTCCGGGCGTGGGGTTCGAACTCGCCGGGCATGCGGAAGCCGTCGGCGCACGGCGTGCTTGCGAGGAGTCTCGTCATTGTGTCGCTCCGTTCTCGGGCGCCGGCACGATGTGCGTGCCGGCCCTGCCGGCCATGGCCCGGTTGACCTCGGTGAGGCTGGCGATGACGGCCTCGCCGCCGCGGCGCACGAAGCGCATCGCGGCGTCGATCTTGGGGCCCATGCTGCCGGCCTTGAAGTGGCCCTCGGCGGCGTACCGCTCCATCTCGGGCAGGGGTACGACGCCGAGGGCGCGCTGGTCGGGGCCGCGGTAGTCGACGTAGACCTTGGGAACGTCGGTGAGGACGAGCAGGATGTCGGCCTCGACGTCGAGCGCCAGGCGCATGGCGGCAAGGTCCTTGTCGATGACCGCGTCGACGCCCGACAGGGCGCCGTTGCGAGCGCGCACGACAGGCACCCCGCCGCCGCCCGAGCAGACCACCATGACACCGTCGCGCACGAGGTCGACGATCGCCTCGCGGGGGACGATCTCGACGGGCTCCGGCGAGGGCACGACGCGGCGCCAGCCGCGACCCGCGTCCTCCTTCATGGCGAAGCCCTGCTCGAGCATCATGGTCTTCGCCCTGGCCTCGTCGTAGAAGGGGCCGACCGGCTTGGACGGGTTCGTGAACGCGGGGTCCTTGGCGTCGACCGCGACCTGCGTGAGCAAGGTGACGACCGGCACGTCGAGCTTGCGCTTGCGCAGGTGGTTCTGCAGCGTCTGCTCGAGCATGTAGCCGATCTGCCCCTGGCTCATGGCGCCGCAGACGTCCATCGGCATCGGCGCCACGAGCTTGGAGGCGACCTCCTGCTGGATGAGCAGGTTGCCGACCTGCGGGCCGTTGCCGTGGGTCATCACCACGTGGTAGCCGTCGGCGACCATCTGCGCGATGCGCCGTGTCGCCCCGTCGACGTTGACGAGCTGCTCCTCGAAGGTCCCGACCTGGCCGGGCTGGAGGATCGCGTTGCCGCCCAGGGCGACGACGACGGTCTTGCCGTCTCCGGATGTCTGCGTCACCGCGCGCTCCTTCACCGCGAGGTCGTCAGCGAGCCGCCGAACGCCGGCTGTGATGATAGAGCCACCAGCCGACGAGCAGGGACACGGCCGTCCCGCCCGATGTGACCGCCCAGAACGTCGCCCTCGAGACGCCCTCTGCCGGATAGTAGAAGAAGAGCGCCACCGTCAGCAGGATGCCGAGCTCGCAGAGCACGGCGCTGATCCACACACCCGCCGCGCCGCCGGGGATCACGTACGGGCGCGGCCTGTCGGGCTGCTTGCTGCGCAGCACGAGGACCGCCGGGAACATCAGCAGGTACGGGATCAGGAAGACGATCGACGACAGCGCGAACAGGGTCCAGAACACGTTCGCCTGGTCCGGGTCGAGGGCGTAGGCCACGACGGTGATCGCGGTGGCGATGACGCCCATGAGCACGAACGCGTAGTCGGGGGTGCCGAACCGCTTGTTGATGTGGCCGAAGACCCCCGGCGCGGTCTTGTCGAGGCCGGTCGCGCCGATGGTCTGGTTGGCGCCGATCGACCAGGTGACCATGTTGCCGAAGAACGTGAAGAGCAGGCCGACGACGGCGAGGTCGAAGACCCAGCCCGCGCTACCGAAGACCTCGTCGAACTGGAGCTGCAGAGCGTCGACGATGCCGGTGACGATGCTCACGTCCTCCGTGGGGATCGCGGCGAGGATGCCGAACGTGGCGAACGTGTACACGGCGAGGATCGCGGCGCCGGCGAGCACGATCATCTTGGGCACGTCGCGCTTCGGCTCCCTGATGGCGCCGCCGGCCGAGTTCATGAGCTCGAAGCCCATGTACGAATAGATGACGATGGGCAGGAACGAGAGGCTGTCTTCGTTCCACGATGGGATCCACTGGTCGAGCGCGAACGAGTTGGCGACGCCGTGCTTGACCGCGTAGGCGATGCCCATGGCGCCGAGGCCGACCAGGACGATGACCTTGACCGCCGCACTCAGGTTCGGGACGAACTTGCTCCACGAGAGCGGCAGGATGCCGATGAGGACGATGGCCCACACCAGGGCGATGACGATGACCGCCTCCCACAGGGGTGAGACGTCGACGCCGAAAGCGACCTCGAGGGAGCCGACGAACAGGACGAAGACCGACGGCGCCCAGAGGGCGACGTTGACCCAGTACATCCACGAGGTCACGGTGCCCCAGGCGGGGCCGAAGGCCTCCTTGACCCACACGTAGATGCCGCCCTCGTCCGGCCACGCGCTGCCGAGCTCGGCGGTCACCAGGCCGTACGGGATGAAGAACAGGAAGCCGAGGATGATCCAGAAGCCGAGGCCCTGGACGCCCATGGCGGCCGATGCCCCCACCGTGTCGGCGACGAGGATCGCCGACACGCTGAAGAGGACCATGCTGAACAGCCCGAAGACCTTGGGCTGCGCGTCAAGCGTCCCCCCCGACGCTACGCGATCGATAGGTGCTGACACGATGACCTTCTTTCTCGTTGTGGTGGCCGGGCGATGCCTACGCCCGCCTCAGGAGAGCAGAGCCCGGCCTATCTCCTGCAGGTCGGGGTCGGCCGGCAGCTCGTCGATGCCGATAAGCGCCAGCATGAGGCCCTTCTGGAAGTGCATCCGGTTCTGCGCCTGGGGAAAGATGATCGACATCTCGCCGTCGGCGATCTCGTCCACCACCTCCTCGCCGCGCATCGCCGGCAGGCAGTGCATGAACTTCGTCGTCGGCTGGGTGTGCGACCAGAACCCGGTGTTGACCTGGAACGGCTTGAAGGCGGCGACGCGGTCCTTGTACTCGTCCTCCTGGCCGGTCCACCACCAGCAGTCGGTGTAGACGAAGTCGGCGTCGTCGACGGCCTCGAGCGGGTCGTTGGTGAGCAGAAACGACCCGCCGTTCTCGGCCGCGAGACGGGCCGCGTTGTCGCGCACCTCGTCGCGGATCTCGTAGCCGGCGGCGTTGCCGATGCGCACGTGAAGGCCGAGCTTCGTCAGCGTGGTGGCGAGTGAGTTACAGGGGTGGGCGGCGTCGCCGACGTAGGCGAAGGTGACGCCTTCGAGGCGGCCGGCGTGCTCGAAGATCGTCAGCACGTCGCTCATGCTCTGACAGGGATGGCGGTCGGCGTCCATGCCGTTGATGACGGGGACGGTGGACCACCGCGCGAGCTCGTTGACGGTCTCGTTCTTCTTGCTGCGGATCTCGATCGCGGCGTTGTACTGCGACAGGGTACGGGCCGTGTCGGCGATCGTCTCGCGGCCGGGCAGGTGGATCTCGCCGGGACGCAGGTAGAGGGCGTTCCCGCCGAGCTCGGCGAAGCCGTTCTCGAAGCTGACGCGCGTGCGCGTCGACGCGGCCTCGAAGATCATCGCCAGGTGCCGGCCGGGGAAGAAGGGCGTGAGCGGGCGTTGCCTCCACAGCGCCTTGAGCTTGACCGAGACATGGATGAGGGCTTCGAGCTCCTCACGCGAGTAGTCGAGATCGCTGAGGAAGTGCCGGCCGCGAAAGCGCGTGAGTGGGGGCAGCGGCTTGCTGGCGTCGAGAGTCATCGGTCCTCCTTGGGCGCGTCGTGCCGGTCATGGAACTTGTTTGTCCGGACGGACAAGAGTATTCTACTCATGTTGCCAGCAGCATGCAAGACCCTTGGAGGAGGTCATGCCCAGACCGACGGACAGGCTACGCCGTAGTCTTGCGCGCGGCGAAGGTATGCCCAGCTCGCTGGACATCGCGGACCCGGTCGACCTCCTGCCACCGGTGGCGCGCGAGATCCTCGGGGCCGCCCGACGGCTCCTGGCCGAGGGTGGGTACGAGGCGCTCACGCTTTCGGCGATCGCCGAGGCTGCCGGGGAGCCCAAGGCGAGCATCGGGTACTACTTCGGGAGCAAGGACGGCCTGCTTGTCGCCGTGGTCGACGTGCTGACACACGAGGCCAACCGGGCGTTGCTCGCCGAGACAGAGGGCCTGCCGATGGGTCACCGGCGCCTGCACGCGCTCATCGACGGCGAGGTGCGGATCGCCGGCGACCTGGAGGCCTACCGCTCGTTCTTCGCCATCCTCCCTTACGCGCTGCGCGACGATCGCCTGCGCGGACGCGTGGCCGAGCTCTACAGGGGGTACCGCGAGACGGTGCTGCGCTGTGTGGTCGCGGCCGGCGAGGAGGGCCTGCGGCGCGGTCTGCTGCCGTTCGCCATGCTCATGATCGCCATCGTGGACGGCCTCGCGATCCAGCACGGGCTGGATTCCGAGGGCGTCGAGGTGCGCGCCGCCGTGGAGCTCTGGGAGCGCCTCGCGCGCGGCTACCTCGCCGAACGCGGCGTGCTGCCGGCCGACTGAGCGTCGCCGCCGGTGTGCGGGGCATCGCCGCCGCACCGTGCTTCCCTCCGGCGAGGCCTTCCCTTAGTCTTGAGTCTGCGCTCGGCGACGTCCGTCGCCCGGCGCAGGGCGCGGCGCGGCACGCCGGCCCGGGTCGCGAAACGGGAGAGGGGTGCGCACGTGGACACGGCCATCGTCTGGAGCAAAGACTACGAGCTGCACGACACGGACGGGCATCCCGAGGGCGTCGACCGCGCGACCGAGATCGTGACGCACTTGCGATCGTGCGACCTGTGGGCCGACCTGACCGTCGTCGCCCCTCGCCCGGCGACCGTCGACGACCTCCTGCTCGTCCACACCGAGGCGCTGGTCGACCGGGTCCGGCGCATCGCCGAGAGCGGCGGCGGCGAGATGGACCACGAGACGCCGGTCTCGGCGAAGAGCTTCGAGATCGCTCTTCTCGCCGCCGGCGGCGTGCTCGGCGCCCTCGAGCAGTGGGACGAGGGACGGGCGGCGTTCGCGCTGGTCCGTCCGCCGGGCCACCACGCCACGCCCGACCGCTCCATGGGCTTCTGCCTCTTCAACAACGTGGCCATCGCCGCCCGCACGTTGCTGGCCGGCGGCCTGGAGCGCGTCGCCATCATCGACTGGGACGTGCACCACGGCAACGGCACGCAGGCTGCCTTCTACGACGAGCCCCGCGTGCTGTTCTGCTCGCTCCACCAGTGGCCGCTGTACCCGGGCAGCGGCTGGTTCAGCGAGTGCGGGGAGGGGGACGGCGAGGGCTTCACCGTCAACATCCCGTTGCCGGTCGGCGCCGGCGACGGCGACTACGCCCTGGCGTTCGAGCGGGTCGTCGAGCCGACCGTCGATCAGTTCGCCCCTCAGGCGCTGCTCGTCTCGGCGGGATTCGACCCGCACGCCGACGAACCCCTCGCCAGCCTGCGTATGAGCGAGGACGGATTCGCCGTCATGGGACTGCGCGTCCTCGCCCTCGCCCAGCGGCATGCGGACGGCCGGCTTGCCCTCGCCCTGGAGGGCGGCTACGACCGGCCGGCGACGAGCCGCTCGGCAGCCGCGACGCTGGCAGCGATCGTCGGCGAGCGCGCTCCCGAGGTGGGGCCCGCCGTCGTCCGGCCACCGGGCTTGGCGGCGTTCGGCCACCCGCCGTCGGCTCAGTAGTCGCCCGGCGCCACCTTCACCTTGCCGCGGAACACGCGGTACAGGTAGGCCGTGTAGGCCAGCACCAGCGGCAAGCCGATGATCGTGATGATGAGCATGACCGTGAGCGTGGTGTCGCCGGACGCGGCGCCCTCCACGGTGAGGCTCGTCGAGTCGGGCGTGCCGCGCGCGGGCACGATGTCCGGGTAGTTGCCGATCGCCGCGATCGCCGCCAGCGCAAGGATGCTGAGTGCCGAACCGACGAACGCCTTCAGGCTGCCCTCGGGCCTGCGCATCTGCCAGCGGCCGTAGCCCACGGCGGCGAGGAAGACGACGATCGCCAGCCAGCCGACCGGCCGCTCGAGGACGTTGTCGGCATGGCGCGTCACCGCGCTGATGCCGTAGATGGACGTCGCCACGACGAGGACCACGTAGACGGCCTGCAGGACGCTGTGCCAGGCGCGGGCCCTCGCCTCGAGTGCGCCCTCGGCCTTGACGGCGATCCATGCCGCACCGTGGCTCATGAACATCGCCAGGCCGCTCAGCCCCACCATCAGCGCGAACGGGTTGAGCAGCTCGAGGAAGCTCCCGGTGTAGTCGCCGACCTCGTCGAGCGGCACGCCGCGGATGACGTTGCCGGCGGCGACGCCGAGCAGCAACGCCGGCGCCGCACTTCCGATGAAGAAGAAGAAGTCCCAGAGCCCCTTCCAGCTCTCGTCCCGGTGGCGGAACTCCAGCGAGACGGCACGAAGGATGAGGCCGAAGAGCATGAGCATGATCGCCAGGTAGAAGCCGCTGAAGGCCATGGCGTACACGGCGGGGAAGGCGGCGAACAACGCGCCACCCCCGGTGACCAGCCAGACCTCGTTGCCGTCCCACACGGGGCCGATGGAGGCGCGCACCACGCGTTTCTCGTCCTCGCCGCGGGCGATGAACGGGTAGAGCACGCCCGCGCCCAGATCGAAGCCGTCGAGCACCGCGTAGCCGGCGAGCAACAGGCCGACGAGCACGAACCAGATGTCTGCAAGACTCATGACGCCGCTCCCCTCAGCTCGCCGTGACGGGCTCGACGCCCGTCTTCTCCTGCTCGACCATCTCGGCGACGTCCTGCGGTCCCTTCCCGATGATGCCGGTGAAGATGCGCAGCCACGCGACGAAGAGCACCGCGTAGACGAAGGCGAACAGGCCGAGCGTCGTCCAGACCTCGGCCGCGGTGACCGTCGGCGACACGCCGTCGCTGGTGCGCAGCAGGCCCTGGACGATCCACGGCTGCCGTCCCACCTCCGTCGCCGTCCAGCCCATGTTGAGGGCGAGGATCGGCAGGGGGAAGCTGCAGACGAGCACCCACAGCATCCAGCGCGCCTTCTCGAGGCGACCCGTGACGTGCATGACCAGCGCGACGAACATGATGGCGACGAAGAGGAAGCCCAAGGCGAGCATGAGGTGGTAGCTCTGGAACGTCAGCTGCACGGGCGGCCGGTCCTCGGGCGACACCGACGACAGGCCGGGCACCTCGTGAGCCGGGTCAAGGCCGAGCATCAGGCTGAGGCCGCTGGGGATGCCGATGCCCGTCACGCTCCTGCCGTCGTCCTGCACCCAGCCGGCGAGCCATAACGTGGCGTTCTTCTCAGTCTCGTAGACCGACTCGAAGGCGGCCATCTTGATGGGCTGCTCCTCGGCGACCACGAGTGCGTGCCAGTGACCGATGAACGGCATGGCCGCGGACACGATGAGGCCGATGACGAGCGCCGACGTCAGGGCCTGCTTGGCGAACCGCGTGTTGCGCCCCTTGAGCAGGTACCATGCCGCAATGGCCGCGACGACAAAGGCACCGGTGATCCACGCGCCGGCGAGCGTGTGGGCGAGGCGCGGCAGGGTGGAGGGGTTGAAGACTGCGGCCCAGAAGTCGACGAGCTCGGCGCGCCCGTCGACGATCTCGTGGCCGCGCGGCGTGTGCTGCCACGAGTTGGCGATGAGGATCCACACGGCCGACATGTGGGCGCCGATGAGGACCAGCCACGCCGCGGCGTAGTAGAAGCCTCGCGAGACCTTGCGGCGTCCGAAGAGCAGCACGCCGAGGAAGGTCGACTCGAGGAAGAAGGCGAGGAGGCCTTCGGCCGCGAGCGGGGCGCCGAAGACATCGCCGACGAAGCGCGAGTAGCCCGCCCAGTTGGTCCCGAAGGCGAACTCCATCGTCAACCCGGTGGCCACGCCGATGGCGAAGGTCGTCGTGAACAGCTTGATCCAGAAGTTCGACGCCGCCATGTGGGCGGGAATACCGCTCTTGTAGTAGCGTCGCTCGGCGAGGACGACCATCAGGGCCAGCCCGATGCTGATGGGCACGAAGATGAAGTGGTAGCCGACGGTGAAGGCGAACTGGATACGGGAGAGCATCAGGGCGTCCATCCCTTGCTGGCACCTCCTTGGCGACGGAGACGGCCCGGCCACGCCCGCGAGCCGCTGACGGCGGGTGGTCCCGTGTGCGACCGGACCGGATGACTCCCCTATTCTCGCGGGGGCGGTGCGAAGGTGTCAACGTGAGCCTTGGGCAGGTCGTTCTTCCTGCCCACCCCTGAATGAACTTCATGAACCTACGCTTAAACCCCTTTTCACGCGAGAGATGACGTGCTACCATGCGCGAGGGCCGGCTATGAGCGCCGGCCGTTTGTATGCGGGAGGCTGAGACCGTTGGCTGAAGATCAAGAGATGCTCGAGTGCCAGGAGTGCTCTGCGGAATGCGAGAAGGTGGTCTATCCGGCTGCCTGCCTCGCCATGAACTGCCGTTTTCTGTATGCGTTCAACGAAGACGGGCACACGTTCTTCGGGTGCATCGAGAAGGTGTTCCCGCACGAGATCGACCTGCAGATGTTCCAGGACATCGAGCGCGGCAAGGGAGGCTTCGGCGTCGTGAAGGTCGCGCGCCAGCCGCTGCCGCAGTGCTCCGTGGCGGTGCAGAGCTGCTACGCGGCCGGTGAAGGACCGCTCTGCCGTAACCTGTACTTCAAGCGTCGCGACCGGCGCGAAGTCCAGACCGTAGAAGACTGACGACCGCCGAAACCGCCGCCCGAGCAGGGGTTTCCCCGCTCGGGCGGCGGTTTCGCGTCGCACAGGGGTGGTATACTGCATGGCGTGCGCATGCCCGGCACCCGTGGGGGCGAACTGGTCTCGACATGGGTGGTACCGAGGCAGGAGCAGCAAGCCGAGGTCCGGTGGCCTCGTTAAACTGCCGGAACAACACACCTGCCGAGAGCAATCTCGCACTGGCTGCCTAACTAGGCTGGCCCGTCACACCCGGAAGGTCCGCGTCCGGGACCGTGGCGTCACTCAGCGGACTGGGGTCTGACCGGCCGGCTCCGACCGGGCAGACCCGAGACTGATCGGGGCTGGTGACCGGCACCCGGCCGACGCGGGGGCCGCGAGCGAGATGAAATGCGCCGGCTAAGCTTGTAGAGACTCCGCCGAGGCGCCCGTGGACGCGGGTTCGATTCCCGCCGCCTCCACCATCTCTCCATATGCCCGGCCACGTCCGGAGGTCACCGCCCGCGGCCGCCATCCTCCGGCGCTGCCACGTCGTGCCGGGAGTGCCGGCGCCCGGTATCATCCCTGCGATTACTGCGAGATCACAGGTCCGGCCATCGTGAGAGCACAGTCCTCTGCCGGACGCGGAGCCGGGAGGCATCGTGGGCAACGAGTCGAGGTTCTACATCGACGGGCGGTGGGTCGAGCCGGTCCACCCCGGGGACGAGATCAGTGTCGTCGACCCGGCGACCGAGGAGGAGGTCGCGCGCGTCGCCGCCGCCTCGGCCGCCGACGTCGAGTCGGCGGTACAGGCGGCCCATCGCGCGTTCGACGCGTATGCGCAGACCTCTCGCGAGGAGCGCCTCGACCTGCTCACGGCGCTGCGCGAGGCGTACAAGAAGCGCATCCCGCAGCTCGCCGAGGCCATGATGACCGAGGTCGGCATCCCGCGCGGGCTCGCCGGGCGCGGCCAGGTGCTGGCCGGCGCCCGTCACCTCAAGGAAGCGATCGACGCGCTGCGCGACTATCGCTTCGAGGAGGACTGGGGCACGACGCGCGTCCGGCGCGAGCCGGTGGGCGTGTGCGCCCTGCTCGCGCCGTGGAACTGGCCGATGAACCAGGTGACCTGCAAGGTGGGTCCCGCGCTGGCGGCCGGCTGCACCATGGTGCTCAAGCCGAGCCAGCTCTCGCCGCTCTCGGCCCTCGTCTTCGCCGAGGCGGTGGACGAGGCCGGCTATCCCGCCGGCGTGTTCAACATGGTGAACGGCGCCGGCGCCGCCCTGGGCGACACGTTCGCCACGCATCCGCTCATCGACATGATCTCGCTCACCGGCTCGACGGCGGTCGGCGGCGTCGTGGGCGCCGCCGCCGCGCCGTCGATCAAGCGCGTCTCGCTCGAGCTCGGCGGCAAGTCGGCGAACCTCGTCTTCGAGGACGTCGACGTCGCGCGCTCGGTGTCCCGGGGCGTGCACGAGTGCATGCACAACTCCGGGCAGTCGTGCAACGCGCCCACGCGGATGCTGGTCGCGGAGGAGATCTACGACGAGGCGATCCGGGTCGCGGCACGCGTCGTCGGCGAGCTCGTCGTCGGCGACCCGAAAGACCCGGCGACGTTCATGGGCCCGGTGGCGGGGCGCAAGCAGTACGAGACGGTGCGCGACCACATCCAGTCGGGCATGGACGAAGGCGCCCGTCTCGTCGCCGGCGGCCTCGAGCGGCCGGACGGGCTCGACCGGGGCTTCTACGTCCGGCCCACGGTCTTTGCCGACGTCACTCCCGAGATGCGCATCTTCCGCGAGGAGATCTTCGGGCCGGTCCTCTGCATGACGCCGTTCCGCGACGAGGACCACGCCGTCGAGCTGGCCGACGCGAGCGACTACGGCCTCTCCGGCTACGTGCAGTCGGCCGACCTCGAGCGCGCGCGCCGCGTCGCGGGCCGCCTGCGGACCGGCATGGTGCATCTCAACGGCGCGCCGACCGACGCGAGCGCGCCCTTCGGCGGCTACAAGCAGTCGGGCAACGGCCGCGAGTGGGGCCGCTTCGGCCTCGAGGAGTACCTCGAGGTCAAGGCGATCATGGGGTACACGACGGCTGCCGAGTGAGGGACCCTTCGCCCGTCTGAGGGACCTTGTTCGGTCTCGTCTCGCGCCGGGCCGCGGCGCAGCGATGCGCGGCGTGGGGAGAGCCGCGCGGGCGTCAGCGCCGGATCCTGACGAGGGCGTCGGCCGCGGACGTGCGCACCGAGGGGTCGGGGTCGTCGTAGGCGGACCGCGAGAGCCGGGGCCCCGCGTGGAGCCTGACCGCGGCGCCCCCGATCTGCCCCAGGGCATCGGCCGCCGCGGCGCGCACGAGGGGGTCGTCGTCCAGCGCCAGCCGCTCGGTGAGGCCGACGATGGCCGCTCCGGCCCGCAAGCGCCCCAGCGCCTCGGCGGCGGCACGCCGTACCGCCGGGTCCGCGTCGTTCAGGCACTTGGCGAGCTTGCGCCCCTTGCCGTCGGCCTCCAGCAGTCTGACTCCATCGGCGTCCATGGCCTCCGCCGTCTCGCCGTGCACGGCCTCCTCGCGCACCACTCTACTACCGCTGCCGTCAGGGCGCCTCTGCCCGGCGCAGGGTAGCGCGCGGCGGAGGACGCCGCGGGCAGCGCGAAGGGGGCCAGGCTCCTTGGTGGGCGCACACCGAGGACGGGCGCGACGTGAGCATGCGTCGATGGATGCGGCGGGGCCACCAGCGTGAAGCGCGGCGGTCTCGCGGTGCGGACGGTCGTTGTCGTGTATTTGCAGGCGAAACAGCTGGCGGTCTAGACTCGGTTCCGATGACGAGATCAAGGCCCCATGCGCGTGCTCACGACAGCTGACGTCGCGCCGGAGGAGCGGCCTGTGCGGTCCGCCCTGCGCCGGCTCGCGCAGCCGACGCTAGGCGCCGTCCTCCTGGCGCTGGCGTTCGCCCTCGTGGGCCTTGTGACGACGCTCGTGCGCGCCGTCGACACCGCCGCCTACCGCCCCGACGACGTATGGCTGACCGCCCTCGTCTTGGTCGCGTCCCTTCCCCTCGTCTTGGTGCGCCGCTGGCCGCTGCCGGCGCTGTGCGTCGTCATGGGCGGCGTGCTCGCCCAGGCGTTGCTCGGGTACGCCCCGGTGAACGCGGGGATGTGGGCGGCGGGAGCGGCCCTGTTCGTCGCCGCGGCCTTTGGCGGCGTGCGCGACGTGGTCGCGGCCGCGCTCGTGGCGGCGGTGGGGCTCGTGGTGCTCTTCGTCGGCATGGCCGGCGACGTCGAGTGGATCGACATGGCGGTCGCGTGGGTCGCCTACTCGCTCACCTGGACGACGGGCGTGGTCGTGCGGCTCTACCGGGCCGTGGCGGCGCGCGCCCAGAGCAGGGCAGAGCTCTTCGCCGCCGACCGGGAGGCTCGCGCCCGTGAGGCGGTCGCCAACGAGCGCGTCCGGCTGGCGCGCGAGCTGCACGACAGCGTCGGGCACGCGCTCAACGTCATCGTGTTGCACGCCGGCGGCGCACGGCGACTCCTCGAGAGCAAGCCCGTCCTGGCGCAGGAGGCCCTCGAGAACATCGAGGGCGCGGGGCGCGAAGCGCTGGGCGATATCGAGCGCATGCTCGGCATCCTGCGCGGACCCGACGACGAGACCTTCCGGGCGCAGGCGGGCCTGGGCCAACTCGGCGACCTCGTCGAGCAGGTGCGAGAGGCAGGCCTGCCGGTCGACCTGCAGGTCGCCGGCACGCCGCGTCCGCTTCCCACGAGCCTCGACCTGTCGGCGTACCGGATCGTGCAGGAGGCGCTGACGAACACGCTGAAGCATGCGGGCAAGGCGAGCAGTCGCGTCACGATGACGTGGTCAGACGACCGGCTCGAGATCGAGGTCGTCGACGATGGCCGCGGCGCGGCGGCGCCGCCGCAGGCGGGCGGCGGCCGCGGCCTGATCGGTATCCGCGAGCGCGTGTTGCTCTTTGGCGGTGAGCTTGCCGTCGGGCCACGCACCGAAGGGGGGTTCCGCGTGTGGGCACGGCTGCCGTATGGGACGATGGGCGGTGGCGCAGCGACGCCCGGCGAGAGGCGCCAGGACGCTCCTGTCGCGGGAAGCTCGCCGGCCGGTGTGACGACGTCAACCACGTGAGAAGCGAGGTCACATGAGCATCCGGATCCTCCTGGTCGACGACGAACAGCTTGTCCGCGCCGGCCTGCGCCTGATCCTGGAGGCCGAGCCCGATCTGGAAGTGGTGGGCGAGGCAGGCGACGGCCGCGACGGTGTGACGCTCGCGCGCCGTCTCGACCCAGACGTGGTGCTCATGGACGTCCAGATGCCGGGCATGAACGGCCTGGAGGCGACGCGCGAGATCGTCGCGCTGGGGCGCGACGACAGCTCGCGCGTCCTCATCCTCACGACGTTCGACCTCGACGAATACGTGTACGAGGCGCTGCGCGCCGGGGCGAGCGGGTTCCTCCTGAAGCGCACGCCGGCCGCGGACCTCGTGGCGGGCATCCGCGTGGTGGCCGCCGGCGATGCGCTGCTCGCGCCGTCGATCACCAGGCGGCTGATCGGCGAGTTCGCGCGGCGCCCCGCCGACGAGCGCGAGGCGCCGCCTGCGCTCGACGACCTGACGCCCCGTGAGCGCGAGGTGCTCGGGCTCGTCGCCCTCGGCATGTCCAACACCGAGATCGCCGCCAAGCTCTTCCTCTCGGAGGGCACCGTCAAGACGCACGTGAAGCGCATCTTCTACAAGATGAGGCTGCGCGACCGCGCCCAGGCGGTGATCCTTGCCTACGACGTCGGGCTGGTGGAACCCAAGGGTCACTGACCCCGCAGCGGCCGTTGACCGCTCGGCCGCTTCCACGAGCCACGACGGCCGTGGAGGCCGGCGTGCGCCGCCGCACGCGATGCCGTCCACCTCGGGGGTAGGCCTCCCGCCCCCTTGGGGGGTGCGTGGCGCGGCCAAAGATGCCCCCCTCGCACCACGGCGATGACCCCACCGGGGCGACGCCCTCGCCCCGGTTCGCCCGTAGCCTTCCTTCATCGATATGAGAACGCCCGCGAGGCGCTGGGGCGCTTCGCGGCACGATGCGCCGGAGGGCACGATGAACCCAGTCATGACGAAGGAAAAGGTCAGGAGTCCCGGTGCGGTCGAGCCCGGCGCGAGGGCCGCGGATGGGACCGCGTGGCCGGTGCGTCAGCCGCGGCACGTGCACGGCGTCCCGGCACGCTCCGCGGGCCGTGACGCCGTCGTCTCGGCGCGCGGCGTCACCAAGCGCTACGGGGCGGGTGACGCCGCCGTCGACGCGCTGCGGGGCGCCGACGTCGACCTGCGCCGCGGCGAGTTCACCGCGATCATGGGTCCGTCGGGATCCGGCAAGTCGACGCTCATGCACATCCTCGCCGGCCTCGACCGCCCGACGGCCGGCACGATCGCCATCGACGGCCGCGAGATCGGCGGTCTCAAGGACCGCGACCTGACGAGGCTGCGTCGCGACAAGGTCGGCTTCATCTTCCAGTCGTTCAATCTCCTGCCGACCTTGACGGCGGCGGAGAACATCGCGCTGCCGCTGACGATCTCGGGACGCAAGCTCGACCGGAAGTGGTTCGCCGAGCTCGTCGAGACGGTCGGACTCGCCGACCGGCTCTCGCACAAGCCCTCGGAGCTCTCCGGCGGCCAGCAGCAGCGCGTCGCAGTCGCCCGGGCGCTCGTGGGTCGCCCGGCGGTGCTCTTCGCCGACGAGCCGACCGGCAATCTCGACTCGCGTACCGGCGACGAGGTCCTGCAGCTCCTGCGCAGGTCCGTCGACGACCTCGGCCAGACCATCATCATGGTCACGCACGACGCCCACGCGGCGACCACCGCCGACCGCGTGTTGTTCCTCCAGGACGGCGAGATCGTCCAGGACCGTGGGCGCATGACCCGCAGCGACATCTACGACGTCATGAAGTCCCTCGAGGTGCAGCGATGAGCCGCCTTGCCCTGCGCAGCCTCCTGAGCCATCCCCTGCGGACCGCCTTGACTACGCTGGCGATCCTGCTCGGCGTGGCGATGATCAGCGGCACCTACGTGCTGACCGACCAGATCAGCAATGCCTTCGACGGCATCTTCAGCAGCGCCTACGAGGGTACGGCGGTCGTCGTGACGCCGAAGAACGCCGTGGGCGGTTTCGACGACGAGTCGGGCGTCCTGACCATGCCCGACAGCCTGCTCGCCGAGGCGCGCGCCGTGGACGGCGTGGCAGCCGCGGCGGGCGGGGCCGAGGCGATGGGCGCCGCCGTCGTCGACGGCGAGCTCGTCGAGACGAGCGGCGCGCCCACGTTGATCATGTCGACGGAGGACGCGGCGTGGAGCAAGGTCGGCTGGACGGCCGGCGCCGCGCCGGCGCGGGCCGGCGAGGTCGTCGTCGACGCCGGGTTCGCCGACGGGAACGACGTGTCGGTCGGCGACCAGGTCGGCCTCGCGACCCGCCACGGTACCGTGCCCGCGACCGTGAGCGGCATCTTCACCTTCGGCGACAGCTCGTCCTTGGGCGGCACCATCATGATCGGCGCTCAGCTCGCCGACGTGCAGCGCTGGTACGACATGCGCGGCGAGCTCACCTCGATCAGCCTCACGGCGGAGCCGGGAGTCACGCCGAAGGAGCTCGCCGCACGCACGCGGGCGGCACTGCCCGCCTCGCTCGAGGTCAAGACGGGGACGCAGGCCGCGGCCGACAGCTCGGCCGAGGTCGGGGACTCGATCAACTCGTTCCTGCGCCCGGCCCTGCTCGCCTTCGGCGGCGTGGCCGTCTTCGTCGGCGCCTTCATCATCTTCAACGCCTTCTCTATCACCATTGCCCAGCGGCGGCGCGAGTTCGCCATGCTGCGTGCGTTCGGCTCCTCTCGCCGCCAGGTGCTGACCTCGGTGATCGCCGAGGCACTGCTCCTGGGCGTGGCGGCCTCGGCCGCGGGTCTGTTCGCCGGCCTCGGCGTGGCCAAGGCCATCAACCAGCTGTTCAAGGCCTTCGGCGCAGACTTCCCGGCCGCCGGTCTCGTCCTCGAGCTGCGCACCGTCGTGGTGGCACTCGTCGTCGGCATCGGCACGGCGCTCGCCGCCGCCGTCGTACCGGCGGTCCGCGCCACGCGGATCCCGCCGGTGGCGGCGCTCCAAGAGGGCGCGGCGCTGCCGGCGTCGCGGCTGAGCCGCCTCGCGACTCCGGGCGCGATCATCGTCGCCTTGCTGGGCGGCGGCCTTGTGAGCCTCGGCTTCTGGGGCGACGCGGCGACCACGACGCGCCTGCTCGAGATGGGCCTCGGCGCGATGCTGCTCTTTGTCGCCATCGCCATGGTGGCGCGCCACGTCGTGCGTCCGCTGGCGCGGGTCATCGGCTGGCCGCTCGAGCGGCTGGGTGGGACGCCGGGACGGCTGGCGCGTGAGAACGCCGGCCGCAACCCCGCGCGCACCGCGAACACGGCGGCGGCGCTGATGATCGGCCTGGGCCTCGTCGTCTTCGTAGCGGTGTTCGCCCAAGGTCTCAAGGCGTCGTTCACCGACACCTTCGACAGGGCGGTCGTCGCGGACGTCGTCGCCATGGACATGACCGGCGCGCAGACGCTGCCGGCCGACGGGGTCGCGGCGATGCGCGCCGTGCCTGGAGTGCAGACGGTGGCCGGGGCGACCTTCGCCCAGGCGAAGGTCGCCGGTCGTGGCACCACCTTCCTGAACGGTATCGACGAGACACGGTGGACCGACGTGTGGCACTTCGACTGGCGCGGCGACGCGAGCGACGAGCTCCTCGCCGAGCTCGGCGACCACGGAGCGGTGGTCGACGAGGGATACGCGAAAGGCCACGACGTCGGTGTTGGCGACACGATCAAGGTGACCGTCGCAAGCGGCCACACGGCGACGGTCAGGATCCTCGGCGTCTATCGCGACCCCATGCTGTTCGCCGGCGTGACCGTCTCGACGTCGCTGATGGGCGAGCTCGGCGTGCCGACCGACAAGGACCTCGTGATGGCTCGTGGCGCGCCGGGCACCGATCCGGACCGGCTGAAGGCTGCCGTCGAGGTCGCGCTGGCCGACTTCCCGACGCAGACCATCTACACGCAGGACAGCTACAAGGAGTCCGTGGTCGGCCAGGTCGACATGATCCTGACCATGCTCTACGCCCTGCTCGCGATGAGTGTGACGATCTCGGTCTTCGGCATCGTCAACACGCTGGTGCTCAGCGTCTACGAGCGGACGCGTGAGATCGGTATGCTGCGCGCCATCGGCACCAGCCGCCGCCAGCTTCGCCGCATGGTGCGCTACGAGAGCGTGATCACCTCGGCGATCGGCGGCGTGCTCGGCACCGCGATCGGCATCGTGTTCGCCTATGTGGTGACGACGCGGTACGCCCAGGAAGGCTTCGTCTTCTCGGTCCCGTACGCGCAGCTCGTCATGCTCCTCGCGGTCGCAGTGATGGTCGGCGTGCTGGCCGCGGTGCTCCCCGCGCGGCGCGCGGCCCGCATCGACATCCTGGAGGCCATCCACCACGAGTGACGGAGGCCCACGATCCCGCGCCCGAGGGTACCCCCCTTCCCGAGGGCGCGCGCCCGGCCGAGAGGCCGGGTGGGGCAGAGGCCGGGCCGGCTACGCGACAGCCGGCCCGGCCTTCTCGAGCAGGGAGCTCCCCGGGCGCGGCGCCTGAGGGGGTGGCGCACCCGGAGGGGGTCACTCCTGAATCCTCCTGAGGTTGACCCCCGGAGTACCCCCGCAGGGCGACGACGCGCGCGCGATCCGAGCCTAGGATGGGCAGGCAGAGGAACGAAGTCCGCGGCGCCGGGAGCCCGGCTCCGGGACGCGAGGGAGGAGGCGAGGTGACGATGCAGCCCGTGGCGGCTCCACCGGCCGCACAGCCGCAATCGCCGACACGGACCGTCTTCGGCGTCATCGCGCGTCGGGAGACGTGGCTCAACTTCGCCTATCACTGGCTCGCCTTCCCGCTCGGCCTCTCCTACTTCGTGTTTCTCGTCACGGCTCTGTCCGTGGGCATCAGTCTGGTCATCGTCCTGGTCGGCGTGCCGATCTTGATCCTCACTGCCGCGGCGTGGTGGTTCCTGGCCTCGTTCGAGCGCGTGCTCGCGCAACGGCTGCTCGGCGCCGACGTAGCGCGTGCGCCGCGACCGTGGGAGCGCGCAGACGACGTCTGGGGCCGTTTGAAGGCGCACTTCGGCGCCGGCGTCACCTACACGGACCTGGCCTTCCTGTTCCTCAAGTTCCCGATGGGCCTGGTGTCGTTCGTGCTCTGCATCACCGGCGCGGCGCTCGTGATCGCGTTCGTGGGCGCCCCGTTCCTGCAGCTCACCGGCACCCTGCACATCGCCGGAGCACGCGTCGATTCCTGGGCTGTGGCCCTCGCGCTGGTGCCCGTCGGACTGCTGGCGTTGTTCGGCTGGCTGCATCTGCTGAACGCATGGGCCTGGGTGTCGCGGCGTCTGGCCGAGTCGTTGCTGCGCGGCGAGCCTGAGAAGGAGACCGAAGAGCCAGCCCGCGAGCCTGTGGGTGTGCCGGCCGCCGTCGTGTGGCAGGGCGAGGCGGCGTGGCCGCAGGGCCAGACGCCGGCCTGGATGCAGGGCCGACCTCCAGTCGCAGTACCGTACACGCCGCCGGCCCAAGCTCCGGCCCAGACGCCGGCAGCCCCTCGAGTCCCGCAGCCTCTGTGGGTCCGGACGCCGTACGGATGGCAGCCGACGCTGCCGCCTGAGGGCTGGCCGCCGCCGGTACCACCGGCGTCCACCGACGACCCGACTAGCACATGAACCCTCTCGCTGGAGGTGGCCCCATGAAAGCCCGTAGCTGGAGGCGCGCACTGTCGCTTGCCACACTCGCCGTCGTTCTGATGCTCGCGACGCTGGGCGGCGCGAGCAGCGCGAGCGCCGCCCCGGGCGACCCGTCTCCCGGCGTCGCCCAGACGAAGCAGGTGGAGCGCCAGGTCATAGTCGAGTTCGGCGACCCGGTCGTCGTGCAGCGCGGTGAGCGCGTACAGACGGTGGTCTCGATCGGCGGCGACGTGACCATCGCCGGCACGGTCGACCAGACCGTCGTCACCGTCGGTGGCGACGTGATACTCCGCTCCACGGCGAACGTGGGCGGTGAGATGGCCCGCCAGAACGCCAGCGTCGTCGTCATCAATGGTGAGCTGACGCGCGCGACCGGCGCCGCGGTCCAGGGCGACATCGAGATCGTCGACCTTGGCAACTTCGGTGACGCCTGGGAGTGGGCGAGCGAGCGCGGCGGCTGGTCGGCGTTGAGCCCCTTCGCGTCGTTCGCCGGCTGGCTGGTGTCGACGGTCGTCTTCTTGCTGTTCGGGCTGCTCGCCGCGGCTCTGATGCCCGGACAGATGCGGGCGGTCGGGCAGAAGGTCATGACGCGTCCGGGCGCTTCGCTCGGCTGGGGCGCCCTGAACGTCATCGTGCTCGTACCCGTGTCGCTGGTCGTGCTGGCCGTGACGATCGTCGGACTCATCGTCGTGGTGCCGGCAGCGGTCGTGCTGCTGTTCTTCTTCACGCCGTTCGTGGTCGCGGCGGTCGGCACCGCCGTTGTCGAACGGCTCTTCGGCGATCGCCTCAAGGGCAACCTGATGGCCGCCGTCGCGACCGCCGTCGTGGCCACCAGCATCGTAGGACGGGTGCCCGGACTGGGCGTCGTGGTCAACGTGGCGATGGTCTTCATCGGTACCGGTGCGGCCGTGCTCGCGTGGAACGCCTGGCGCCTCGAGCGCAAGGCGCTGCGCAACGGCGGCGTACCCACGGGTGGCCCCGCCGGCGGCCCGTACGGCGCGCCTGGTGGCGCGCCCCAAGGCCCGACGTATCCGCCGCAGGGTCCGGCGTATCCGCCGCAAGGCTACGCGGAGCCCGCGCTTCCTGGGTCGCCCGGAGCGCAACCGGCGGTCGCGCAACCGCCAGTAGCGCAACCGCCATGCGTGCAGCCTGGCTACCCCCAGTCACCGTACGCCCAGCCGCCCATCGCCCAGGCGCCCATCGGCACGCAGGCGTACCTGCACCCGCAGTACGGCTGGATCGTGTACCCGCCGCAGACCACCGAGGGCCGGCCGACGACCGCCGGACCGGCCGGGGAGGAGCCCACGGTCGAAGCCCCCACGGCCGAGGCGCCTGCCGTCGAGGCCTCCACGGTCGAAGCCCCCACGGTCGAGGCGCCCGTGGGGGAGGAGCCCACGGTCGAGGTCTCGGGCTCGGCCGCAGAGACGGCTGAGAACGACGTCGCTGCACGTGGCGAGGAGCCTCAGCATAGCGACGAGGGAGCGGCGCCGGACGTGCCCGGCGAGGCGCCGGATGCGGCCCTCTCGGAGGGTGAGCCAGATACGGGTCAGCGCGACGAGGCGTAGCGGGAGCGCCGGGCGGGGGCGGGACGAAGGCCCGCCCCCGCCCGGCGCTCGCCTGGGCCAACGTCGCGTCGTTTGCGCGCGTTCGAGCGTTGGGAACAGTGGAGCAGGACGAATGGCCCGTGCGTGACGCGCGGGCCGCCGTCCGTCCGAGACGACCGGGACAGGGCCCCGGGAGGGGAGAGGACGACGATGGAGACGATGGATCGCGAAGCCACGCAGACAGCGCCGGCCGGACCTGCGTGCGAAGCCTCCGATCTGGACGCGGCGGACGCGGTCGTCGTGGCGCGTGGGATCACCCGCGACTACGGGGAGGGGGACGCGGCGGTGCACGCCTTGCGCGGTGTCGACGTGGACATGGTGCGCGGCCGCCTGACGGCCATCATGGGCCCGTCGGGGTCGGGAAAGTCGACCCTCATGCACATCCTCGCCGGGCTGGACGAGCCCACTGCCGGCACGGTGGAGGTCGACGGCATCGAGATCACGAGCCTGAAGGAGCGCGAGCTTACCCAACTGCGCCGCGACAAGATCGGCTTCATCTTCCAGACCCTCAACCTGCTGCCTACCCTGACGGCGCAGGAGAACATCGAGCTGCCCATGACGATCGCGGGGCGCAAGGGCGACGGGCAGTGGGTCGGCCAGCTGATCGACACCGTCGGCCTCGCCGACCGGCTCGACCACAAGCCGGCCGAGCTCTCCGGCGGACAGCAGCAGCGCGTCGCCGTGGCGCGCGCCCTCGTCGGCCGCCCCGCGGTCCTGTTCGCCGACGAACCCACGGGCAACCTCGACTCGAAGACGGGCGATCAGGTGCTCGACCTGCTGCGCCGGTCGGTCGACGACTTCGGACAGACCATCGTCATGGTGACGCACGACGCGCACGCCGCCTCCATCGCCGACCGCCTGCTCTTTCTGCACGACGGCAGGATCGTCTACGACTGCGGGCGCATGGCGCGCGACGAGATCTTCGAGGTGATCAAGTCGCTCGAGGACCGGCGATGATCCGCATCGCGTGGCGCAGCTTGCTGGCGCACAAGCTCCGTTCGTTCCTCACGGCGCTCGCGATCCTGCTCGGCGTCGCGATGATCAGCGGCACCTACGTCTTCACCGACCAGATCAGCCGGGCCTTCGACGAGATCTACTCCGAGGCGTTCAAGGGCACCGACGTCACGATCACGCGCACGTCGTCGTTCTCCAGCGACTACGGCGCCGCCGTTGGCGGTCTGCCCGAATCCATGGTGGAGGACGTGCGCGCGGTCGATGGGGTGAAGGAGGCGAACGGCTACATCTCGGGGATGGGGGCCATCGCCGTCGACGGCGAGGTCGTGGAGACGGGCGGCTCGCCGACGCTCTTCTTCTCGTACGTCCCCAGCGCGATGAGCGCCACGTCGTACGTGGAGGGCGATCCGCCGACGAAGCCCGGGGAGATCGCCGTCGTCAAGGGGCTCGCCGAGGACGAGGGGCTCGGCATCGGCTCGCCGGTCACGGTGATCGCCGATACCGGCACGTACGAGACCCGCGTGTCCGGCGTCTTCACCTTTGCCAGCGAGTCCTCGCTGGGAGGCTCCCTGTTGCTGAACACGACCTTCGAGGACGGGCAACTGTGGTTCGACCTGGACGGACAGGTCTCGGAGATCGACGTCACCGCCGCAGACGGCGTTTCGCCTGACGCGCTGGCGACTCGCCTCCGCGCCGCCCTGCCCGAGGAGGCCGACGTCAAGACCGGTGAGCAGGCCGCCGCCGACGCCAGCCAGCAGATCAGCGACGCCCTCGGCACCTTCATCAATCCCGTCCTGCTCTCGCTGGGCGGGGTCGCCGTGCTCGTGGGCGCGTTCATCATTTTCAACGCCTTCTCCATGACGGTGGCACAGCGGCGCCGGGAGTTCGCCCTGCTCCGCGCCCTGGGCGCCTTGCGACGGCAGGTGATGTGGAGTATCACCGGTGAGGCGCTCGTGATGGGCGTGCTCGCGTCGGTGCTGGGTCTGGTCGTCGGCATGGGCTTCGCCGCCGGGGTGAACGCGCTGATGAAGGCGCTCAACGTCGACATCCCGACCAGCAGCCTGGTGATGCAGCCGCGCACGGTGATCGTGGGCCTGGTCGTGGGCATCAGTATCACCCTGCTCTCCGCGGTCGTGCCGGCCCTGCGTGCGACGCGCGTGCCCCCGGTCGCGGCGCTCCAGGAGGGGGCGACGTTGCCGGCAGCACGGTACTCGCGCTTCACGCCGTACGTCGCGGCCGCGGTCGCGGCTCTCGGCGTGCTCGGTATGGTGAACGGCATGTATGGCGTCGGCTCGACGACGCAGCGGCTGCTGGCCATGGCGGTCGGGGCCGTGCTGCTGTTCGTGGCCGTCGCCATGCTCTCGAAGTACTTCGTGGCGCCGGTCGCGGGGTTCATCGGCTGGCCGCTGACCCGCGTCGCGAAGACGAGCGGCCGCCTGGCGCGCGACAACAGCATGCGCAACCCCGCGCGCACAGCCGCGACCGCCTCGGCGCTGATGATCGGCCTCGGCGTCGTGGTGTTCGTCGCCGTCTTCGCCCAGGGGCTCAAGAGCTCGTTCGTCGACGGCTTCGACCAGGTGGTACGCGCCGACTACGTCGTCGCCGCCACCAACTACCTGACGCTCCCCGGCGACACGGCGAGGCGTCTGGAGTATGTACCGGCCGTCGACACGTCCGCCGGCGTCAACATCCAGGTGGTGCAGACCGGCGGTGCCAAGAAGACCACGACCACCCTGAACGGTGTCGAGCCCTCCACCTTCTCCAAGGTCTGGAGCTTCGATTGGATCGAGGGCGACGACACCGTCCTGCCGAAGCTCGGGACCGACGGCGCCCTCCTCGAGGAACAGACGGCCAGGTCGCTCGGAGTCAAGGTGGGCGACTCGTTCAGCGTCCAGAGCCCCGAGGGGGAGAAGGCCGGCTTCGAGGTGCGGGGCATCTACCGCGACCCGATGATGCTGGTGGGCATCACCGTCGGTGACGCGGCGTACGACCGACTCTCCCCCCGCAGCCAGCTGTACATGGTGCTGGTCACGGCCACCGGGGCGCAGGGAGCGGACAAGGCGGCGCTCGAGGGCGCGCTGGCCGACGTGCCGACCGCCGACGTGATGACGGCCGCGGAGTACAAGGACATGATGGTCGGCAGCATCAACCAGCTGCTCAATCTGCTCTACGGGCTGCTGGCGATGAGCGTGATCATCTCGCTGTTCGGCATCGTCAACACGCTCGTGCTGAGCGTGTACGAGCGCACGCGCGAGATCGGCCTGCTGCGCGCCATCGGCGCCTCGCGACGCCAGATCAGGAGGAGTGTCCGCTACGAGAGCGTGATCACCTCGGTCATCGGCGGGGTGCTCGGCATCCTCGTCGGCATCGTCTTCGCCTACGTCGTGACGACGCGCTTCGGTGGCATGGGCATCAAGTTCTCAGTGCCCGGTGCGCAGCTCGTCGTCTTCCTCGTCATCGCGGTAGTCGTCGGCGTGCTCGCCGCGATCCTTCCGGCGCGACGGGCGGCGCGCATCGACATCCTCGAGGCCATCCACTACGAGTGAGCGGGGCGGGCGCCCGCGCGGCTGAATAGCCACTCAGCCGCCCCGCATCTTCTGTGGCGCGCGACGCGAGCACCAGGGTCCTCGACACATCCTCTGCGTGTCTTTTTGCGTCGCGCTCCCGGGCTCGTGTAGCCTGTGTCGGCCGTCCGTCGCCCAAGAGGCCTGCGACGCTGCCGTCGCGGCGCCGGGCAACCCGACCCGGGGGGTCAGCGTGATCAAGTACGTCGTGGTCGTGACCTTCGTCTGCGTGATGGTCGGCGTGGGCATCTACAGCCGCAAGCGCACGGCCGACGTGGACCAGTTCTTCCTCGGCGCTCGCGACGTCGGGCCCTGGCTCAGCTCGTTCGCGTACGGGACGACGTACTTCAGCGCCGTGCTCTTCGTGGGGTACGCGGGCAAGATCGGCTTCGGCTTCGGTCTCCCCGCCGTGTGGATCGCGGTCGGCAACGCGCTGGTCGGCAGCCTGCTGGCCTGGCTGGTGCTGGCGCGCCGTACGCGTGTCATGACGGCGCGCTTGGGCGCTATGACCATGCCGGCCTTCTTCCAGGAGCGTTTTGGCTCCCGGCGGCTCAAGATCGCGGCGGCGCTCGTCATCTTCGTCTTCCTCGTCCCGTACTCGGCGTCGGTCTACACCGGGCTCGCGTACCTGTTCGAGGAGGTCTTCGAGATCGACTACACGGTCGCGCTGTGGGCGATGGCCGCCCTCACCGGGGTGTACCTGGTGCTGGGGGGGTACCTGGCCGTCGCGCGCAACGACCTCATCCAGGGCCTCGTCATGGTGGTAGGCGTGATCTTGATGGTAGGGTACGTCGTCCGGGCTCCGGAGGTGGGCGGCATCGGGGCCGCCGCCGACAAGCTGCGCGAGCTGGCGCCCGGCGCGGCCGAGGTCTGGCCCCCGTGGAACCTCTCGCCCCTCACATGGGACAGCTTCTTCGCCTCGCCCGGCATCGTGCTGCTCTCGATGGTCGTTCTCACCAGCCTGGGCGTTTGGGGGCTGCCGCAGATGGTGCACAAGTTCTACGCCATCCGCGACACCAGGGCGATCCGCCCGGCGATCGTCATCTCCACGCTCTTCGCCGCGCTCATGGCCTTCGGCGCGTACTATACGGGCGCGCTGAGCCGCCTGTTCCCGGGGACCGCCGGGCTGGCGGAGGCCAAGCGCTTCGACGAGATCATGCCGGTGGTCCTCACCGAGGCGCTGCCCGAGGCGCTCGTCGCGTTGATCCTCTTGCTGGTGCTCTCCGCCTCGATGAGCACGCTCGCGGGCCTGGTCATGATCTCGGGGTCGGCGATCACCATCGACCTGGTCAAGGGCGAACTCAAGAAGGACCTCGGCAAGAAGGCCGAGGTGATGCTGTTGCGCGCGCTGGTGCTCGTGTTCATCGTGCTGTCGGTGGTGCTGGCGCAGCGGCAGTGGACGTTCATCGTGAACATGATGGCGCTGAGCTGGGGACTGGTCGCGGGGTGCTTCCTCGG
>DDYF01000018.1:0-50751 GCA_002347645.1 Thermoleophilia bacterium UBA2241
GACCAGCTCATCATGCGCACCATCCGCGACGACCTCGCCGGCTGGCGGCTGAACCGCGTGGTCTGGGTCGCCGACAGCGGCTTCAACTCGGCCGCGAACCGCGCCTACCTGCAGCGCGGCGGCGGTCACTACGTGCTCGCCGAGCGCCTGCGCTCGGGTTCGAAGGAGTCGCGCACCGCGATGGGACGCGCCGGGCGCTACCAGACGGTCGCCGGCAACCTGCGCGTCAAGGAGGTGCGCCTCGGCGACGGCGCCCGTGAGGAGCGCTTCGTCGTCTGCCACAACCCTGATGCCGCGGAGCGCGACCGCCGGGTACGCGAGAACCTGGTCGCCTACCTTGAGGGCCAGATCGCGGGCTCGGACGAGTGGAGCCGCCGGCGCCGCGACGAGCTCGTCGGGACGCTGCGCACCAAGCCCGGCCTTGCCCGCCTGCTGCGGCGTACGAAGGAGGGCCTGCTGCGCCTCGACCAGGCGGCCGTGAGGCGCGAGGCACGGCTCGACGGCAAGTGGCTGCTCAGGACCTCGGACGAGACCCTCGGCCCCGCCGACCTGGCCGCCGCCTACCGGCAGCTCTACCAGGTCGAGCGTGGCTGGCGCGACATGAAGGGGGCGCTTCGTCTGCGTCCGGTCTTCCACCACCGCGAGGACCGCATCCGCGCTCACGTGCAGCTCTGCTGGCTCGCCCTGCTCCTCATCCGCGTGGTCGAGAACGCCACCGGGGACTCCTGGCGATGCGCACGCGACGAGCTCGAGCGCATGCACCTCGTGACCCTAGAGACCGGCGAGGGCCGGGTGGCCAAGCGCTCGCTCACGACGCCCGGCCAGCGGCGGATCTTCGCGGCCCTGGAGCTGCCCGAGCCGCCCGCCTTCAGCGACTTCGAGCTGGCACCGACATCCGCGTAGAGCGCCGCTGCCTCAGGCTCGGCGTAGTAACACGACCTCCCCCGCCTCCAACTGCCCTTTCCCCTGCTCACAAGCGGTTTCTGGGCCGTTCGTGTGCCTCTCATCTCCGGAAGTCCGGCAAACGCGGCTTCAAGAATCAGGCGCTCACTGCCGCGCTCGGTGGACGGCACGGGGGCCTCGGCGACGAGCTCGCCGGTGGCCGCACGCCGGGCCACGACGATGTGGCTCTTCTTGTGCGGGTCGATCCCGAGTACCATCATGCCTGTTCCCCTTTCGGACCCATCTTCCGGACGCGCGGGTCCGCCGGCGGACAGGTCTTGGTAGGGGCCTTTTCGGCCAGGTTCCTATCAGGTCACGCCGACGAGCCTTGCGGCAGGCAGCGGGGGACAGAACCCCTGTCGGCCAGCCTCGTGGGGCGACACGCAGGATGCGAGTCACCCCGCCGCCGAGCCGCAGGCTACCCGACCACCGTCGGGATCCCAGCGGACTCAGCCTGACACCAAGAGCAGGATGCGCGCGTCTCGATCGGGATGCGCCCTGTCCTAGCGGCGCGCCGTGCGACCCCACGAAACCGGCGGGGAGGCCGGGGACTCTACCGTCGCCGTCCGCCGCGTCAGCGCGGGCGGCGCAGGAGGTAGTCGGTGACGGCCGCCAGGTCGGCGGTGTCGCCGGGCAGGGCGGCGAGGCGTTCGACGGCGCGCGCGTGGCTCTCGAGCGCCCGGCGGCGCGCCCCCTCCAGGCCGTGCCACGATACGTACGTGACCTTGCGCTGGGCGCGGTCCTTGCCGACGCTCTTGCCGAGCTCGGCCTCGTCGCCGGCCTCGTCGAGGATGTCGTCGACGATCTGGAAGAGCAAGCCGAGCTCGGCGGCGAACGCCCGGTATGGCGCGACCGCGTCGCCCTCGGCGCCGGTGAGCAGCGCGCCGCAGACGACGGCGGCCTCGATGAGGCGCCCGGTCTTGAGGGCGTGCAGCACACGCAGGTCGTCGTCGCCGCTCGCCTGCCCGACGACGTCCATGTACTGGCCGCCGACCATGCCGCGCACGCCCGTGGCGCGCGCCACCTCGGCGGCCGCCCCCAGGCGAGCGTTGTCCGTCCCGGCTTGCGTCAGCAGCAGCAGATTGAAGGCTTCGGCGAAGAGGCCGTCGCCGGCGAGGATGGCGATGTCCTCGCCGAACGCCACGTGACAGGTGGGATGGCCGCGGCGCAGCGTGTCGTCGTCGATCGCCGGCAGGTCGTCGTGGATGAGCGAGTAGGTGTGGACGAGCTCCAGCGCCGCGGCCGCCGGCAGCACGAGCGCCGGGTCTGCACCCCTGCTCCGCGCCGTCGCCAGGGTGAGCACCGGCCGAACGCGCTTGCCCCCGGCGAGCAGCGAGTAGCGCATCGCCTCGACGAGACGCGCGGCGCGGGGGTCGACACCGAAGTCGAGCACCTCGAGGTATCCCTCGACGAGCCCGAGCAGGTCGGCCGGATACGCCATCAGGTTCCGGTCTCCCCCGCCAGGTCCTCGAGCAGCCGTCCCGCCTCGTCGGCAAGCTCCGTCGCCCGCTCGAGCAGGCTCATCTCGACCTCGGCCGACGACGATCCTCCGAGCCGCGTGGCGAGCTCGTCGAGCTGGTCGATGACCTCGCGCAGGCGCGCCAGGTCGTGCTTCTTTTCAGCCACGTTGCCCCTCCTCGCCGGGCACGCCGCCATCGTCGCTCTTCGCGTCCGGCGACCCCGGCCCTCTTCCGTTCGCCGCCTCGCGCTCGCGCGCGATCGCACCCAAGATGCCGTTGACCAGCGCGCCGGCCTCGTCGGTCGAGTACCGGCGCGCCAGCCGCACCGCCTCGTCGATCGCCACCTCCGGCGGGGTGAGTCCCTCTTCGATCTCGTAGAGCGCCAGGCGCAGCACGCTGCGCTCGAGGGGCGCGAGCCGGTCGAGCGCCCAGTTGGTCGAGTGCGCGGCCAGCGTGGCGTCGAGCTCAACCGCGCGCCTCAGCACCCCGCCGACGACCTCGCTCGTGAAGCCGTCCGGCGCGTACCCCTCACGCAGGCGGTGCCCGGCCATCAGCTCGGCCACCGGGCGGCCCGTGACCTCGCGCTGGTAGAGCAGGAAGAGGGCGTCGCGACGCGCCTGCTTGCGGCTTGGCCGTGATGGGCTCACGGGCGTGGCTCCCCGAACGGCAGACGGACGACGCTCACCGGCATGGCTCCCCGGATGGCGGGCGGGCGGCGCTCACAGCCGGCGCACCTCGCGACGGCGCCCCGCGCCTCAGGCGGGCTCGATGTGGAAGAGCGGCTGGCCGTACTGCACGGTGGCGCCGTTCTCGACGAGGATCTCGCGCACCACGCCGGTGATGTCGGCCGTGAGCTCGTTCATCATCTTCATCATCTCGAGGATGCAGAGCGTCTGGCCGAGCTCGACATGGTCCCCGACCTCGACGAACGACGGCTCGCTCGGCCCCGGCGAGCGGTAGAAGGTGGCGACCCACTTCGAGCGCACGACGTGGTACCCGTTCTCCGACGCCGTTGCCTCGTCGGCGGCCGCCACGACGGATCCCGCCGCCGCGGCCGGGGCACCGGCCGGCGGCGCGGCCGCGGGAGCGGCCGCCACGCCCGACTTGCGCACCGTCATGCGCAGGTCGCCCTCTTCGATCACGACTTCGTCGAGGTCGCTCTGCTCCACGAGCTCGAGGAGACGCCCGACCCTGTCGGCCGTCTCCTCCTTGACCGCGGCGCCCGGCTGCGAGCTCAGGTACCGCTCGTGGATGCCGAACACGTCGCTCTCGAGGCCGACGCGGTGCCGTTCGAGGTAGGCGCGCGCCGTCTGCGGGAACAAGGCGAAACTCAACAGGTCCTCTTCGGAGCGCGCGAGCTCGCCGATCTCGTCGCGGTAGTCTTCGAGGGTCTCCTCGATGAGTTGCGCGGGACGGACCCGGATGGGCTCTTCGCCTTCGAGCACGCGCTCGAGGATGGCCTGCGACACCGGCCCCGGCGCGGCCCCGTACTTGCCGCGCAGGTACTGCTTCATCTCGTCGGGCACGATGTGCCAGCGCCGTCCCGACAGCACGTTGAGCACGGCCTGCGTGCCCACGATCTGCGACATGGGGGTCACGAGCGGCGGAAAGCCCACCTCGGCGCGCACCACCGGGATCTCCTGCAGCACCTCGGGCATGCGGTCGAGCGCGCTCTGCTCCTTGAGCTGGCTCTCGAGGTTGGAGATCATGCCGCCCGGCACCTGGTGCGAGTACACCTGCATGTGCGTCAGGGAGGTCACGCCGCGGTCGTGGTGCGTCTCGCGTCGCACGCCCTCGAAGTACTTCGCGATCTCGAAGAGCTTCTCGAGCTCGAGCTCGGTGTCGTACGGGGTGCCGATGAGCGCCGTGACGACCATCTCGGTGGCCGGCTGGGAGTTGCCGAAGGCGAGCGGCACCGTCGCCGTGTCGATCACGTCGACCCCGGCCTCGATCGCCTTGAGATAGGTCATGGGCGCGAGGCCGCCGATGTAGTGGCAGTGAAGCTGGATGGGGACCTTGATCTCGTCCTTGAGGCGCCCGATGAGCTGCTCGGCGTAGAACGGGCTCAGCAGGGCCGCCATGTCCTTGATGCAGATGGAGTCGGCGCCCATGTCGACGAGCCTGTGCGCGACGTCCATGTAGTGGTCGAGCGAGTGCACGGGCGAGATGGTGTAGACCACGGCGGCCTGGAACTGCTTGCCGGTCTCCTTGATGGCCTCGGCCGCGGTCTCG
Organism: Thermoleophilia bacterium UBA2241; assembly: GCA_002347645.1. GTDB lineage: Bacteria > Actinomycetota > Thermoleophilia > UBA2241 > UBA2241 > UBA2241. The sequence goes on from DDYF01000018.1 coordinate 4,635, forward strand.
AAGTTGCGGATGTCGTTGAGGGCGTCGAAGACACGGAAGACGTCGATGCCGTTCTCGGCCGCCTTGTAGACGAAGCGGCGCACGATGTCGTCGCCATAGTGGCGGTAGCCGACGAGGTTCTGCCCGCGCAGCAGCATCTGCAGCGGCGTGCGCGGGACGTGCTTCTTGATGAGGCGCAGGCGCTCCCACGGGTCTTCGTCGAGGTAGCGCAGCGACGCGTCGAAGGTGGCGCCGCCCCAGCATTCCAGCGAGTTGTAGCCGACGTCGTCCATGAGCTCGAGGACGGGCAGCATGTCGCTGGTGCGCATGCGCGTCGCCCAGAGCGACTGGTGCCCGTCGCGCAGGCTCGTGTCGGTGATGCGGACGCGTCTCGCTCTCATGGCGTCTCCTGGCGGCCCGGACGCGCCGTCAGGCGCGGCTCAGGTACTCACCGGTGCGCGTGTCGACCTTGATGCGCTCGCCCTGCTCGATGAAGAGCGGGACCTGAATGCTCACCCCGGTCTCGAGCGTCGCGGGCTTGGACCCGCCCTGCGCCGTGTCGCCGCGCAGGCCGGGCTCGGTGTGGGTGATCTCGAGCTCGACGGTGGTCGGTGCCTCGACGTCGATCGGCTGGCCGTCAAGGTAGAAGACCTGGACGTCCATGTTCTCGACGACCCACTTCATGGCCTCTTCAGCCATGCCGGGTGAGACCGAGAGCTGCTCGTACGACTCGGGGTCCATGAGCACGACCTCGGTCTCGGTCGAGTACAGATACTGCAACGCGCGCGAGCGCGTGTCCATGCGGGTGAACTTCTCGCCGGCGCGGAAGGTCTTGTCGAGGACGTTGCCCGTCCTGATGCTGCGCACCTTGGTGCGCACGAAGGCGCCACCCTTGCCGGGCTTGACGTGCTGCGATTCGACGATCGTGTACGGTTCGCCGTCGATCTCGATCGCCATGCCGCTCTTGAACTGGTTGGTGTTGACGACGTCAGCCATGAGCTCCCTGGGTCCTTCCGCGGATCGTGCCTGCACGCGTGAAGGAAGATGATACCGCACGCCTCACCGCGCGGGTAGCGGAGCGGATCGCTCGGCGGATAGCTCAGGCGACGACCTGCAGCTCCTTTGGGAAGAAGGTGAGCCGCTCGCAGCCACCGGCGGTGACGAGGACGGTGTCCTCGATGCGGATGCCGGCGTCGCCCTCGACGTAGATGCCCGGCTCGACGGTGCACACCATGTCTTCGGCGAGCCGGTCGCCGGCCGTTCTGCCCAGCATGGGCGCCTCGTGGACGCGTAGCCCGACACCGTGACCCGTGCCGTGGCCGAAGTGCTCGCCGTGGCCCGCCGCCGTGATCACGGCGCGCGCGGCTTCGTCGACGTCGCGACGGCCGTGCGCGCCGGGGCGCACGGCGGTCAGACCGGCGAGCTGCGCCTCGAGCACCACGGCGTAGCGCTCGCGGTGAGCCTTCGAGACACGCCCCGCGGCGAAGGTGCGGGTGATGTCGGAGCAGTAGCCGTCCACGCGCGCACCGGTGTCGATCACGACGAGCTCGCCGGCCTTGATGCGCCGGTCGCCCGGGATCGCGTGCCCTTGCGCGCCGTGATCGCCGGTCGCGACGATGGTCGGGAACGACTCGCCCTCAGCGCCGCGGGCGCGGTACTCCTCGAGCAGGCGCCAGGCGACGTCGGACTCGCGGCGCCCGGCCAGGCCCTCGGCCACGACGACGGCGAGCGAAAGGTCGACGATCGCCGCCGCGGCGCGGATCGCCGCGACCTCCGCCGGCTCCTTGACGACGCGCAGGCTGCTCACGCGCCGGCGCACGTCGCGCAGCCGGCCGCGATGGACGCGGCGCAGCGCGCGGTACCCGGCGTGCGTGACGGCGTCCGCCTGGTAGCCGAGGTCGCACGCCGGCCCCGCGCGCCCCGCCGCGGCGGCCGCCGTCTCGGCGAGGAGGTCGGCCCCCGTCACCTTGACGAGCTCGAAACCGTCCACCTCTTCGTGGACCTGCTCGACGTAGCGCGAGTCCGTCACGATGAGCGCCGCGTCGCGGCCCACCACGAGGGTCGCGTCCTCGCCGCGGAACCCCGAGAGGTAGCGCACGTCCGCCGTGTCGCTCACGACGACGGCGTCAAGGCGTAGTTCGTCGAGGAGGGCGCGGCACCGGGCGACGCGGTCGCCCGTGTCCGCGCCCATCACACCACCCCCAGGCCGACCATGTCGGCGAGGGCGTCACAGGCCTTGAAGTAGCCATCCACACCCTCGCCGCTCACGCGTACCGCGACGATGTCGGCGATCACCGAGTGACGCCGGAACTCCTCGCGCCCGCTGAGGTCGGAGAGGTGCACCTCGGCGACCGGGACCCGGACGATCTCGAGGGCGTCGCGCACGGCGTAGCTGTAGTGCGTCCAGGCGCCCGGGTTGATGATCGCCGCCCCCTTGCCCTCGATGGCGATGCGGTGCAGCTCCTCGACCATCTCGCCCTCGAAGTTGGTCTGGAAGGGCAGGACGGTGAACCCGCGGCGTTCGGCGTGCCGCGCGACCTGGCGCTCCAGCTCGCTCAACGTGAGCGTCCCGTAGTGTGCCGGGTCGCGCCGTCCCAGCATGTCCAGGTTCACCCCGTGCAACAGCCGCAACGGCGTCATGCCGCGCTCAGCCACGTGACCACCTCCTCGATCAGCGAGGCGGGCGCCTGCACACGCAGGCGCGGCCGCCCGAAGCGCTCCAGCAGGACGAACTCCGTGCCCTCTGCCCCGGCCTTCTTGTCGCGCGCCGTCGCGGCCACCACGGCCGCCGCCGTGGCGCCGCGAAAGCCCGACGGCAGTCCCAGGCGGTCGAGGAGCGCGAGCCCGCGCGCGACTTCCGCCTCTGAGAGCCCGCACAGCCGTTCCGAGAGCCGCAGGGCCGCCCGCAGGCCGATCCCCACGGCCTCGCCGTGGGCGTACCGCTCGAAGTCCGTCGCCGCCTCGACGGCGTGCGCGATCGTGTGTCCCAGGTTGAGCGCGGCGCGCGCGCCCGTCTCCTCGCGCTCGTCGCGTGCGACGACGGCCAGCTTTTCGCGCACGCACCCGGCGACGACCTCCACCGTGAAGGCGCGCCGCAGGGCGCTCTCGCCGTCGTGAGCCGTCTCGGCCAGCGCCTCGACTGACTCGAGCAGGCGACCGCCGGCCAGGAAGCCGTACTTGGCGACCTCGGCGGCGCCGCTGTGCAACTCGCGCACGGGCAAGGTGTGCAGCGTGTCGAGGTCCGCGACGACGAGCAGCGGCTGGTAGAACGTGCCGACGTGGTTCTTGCCGGCGCGAAAGTCGACCGCGACCTTGCCCCCCACCGCCGCGTCGACCTGCGCGAGCAGGGTGGTCGGGACCTGCACGAGCCCGACGCCGCGCAGGTAGGTGGCGGCGGCGAAACCGGCGAGATCGCCGATCACGCCGCCGCCCAACGCCACGACGACGTCGCGGCGGCGCACGCCGCGGTCGTACAGCACGCCGTACAGCTCGGCGGCGCGGTCGAGGTTCTTCTGGGCTTCCCCGGCCGGGATCACCACGTGCGAGACGGCGAAGCCGGCCGCCGACAGGCTCGCGCCGGCCCGCTCGAGGTAGAGCGGCGCCACGTTCGCGTCGCAGCAGACCACCGCTTGCCCGGGTGAGCGCACGGGCGCAAGCGTCGCGCCGAGCTCGTCGAGCGCGCCTCGCGTCACGACGACGTCGTAGGCACGCGACGGCACGTCGGCGCGCAGGCGCACCGTCATCGCCGCCCTCGCAGGGTGTCGGCGACCCAGCCGGCCGCCTCTTCAGGGGAGCGCTCGCCGGCGCCGCGAAAGACGGCCGTGGCGACCTCTTCGTACCACGGCAGCCGACGCTCGTAGAGCGCCGCAAAGGTGGCCTCGTCCGCAGCCAGCGGCCGCACGCGGCGCCCGCGGCGCGCGGCGCGGGTCACGCGGCGCCACAACACCTCGACGGGCGCGTCGAGCCACACGACGAACGGGGCGGCGCGCAGCGCCGCCCGGACGTCAGTGTGGCTCACCGCGCCCCCTCCCAGCGAGAGGACGGCGGGCCTGTCGGCGAGGTCGGCGAGCGCGCCCAGCACGACGCGTCGCTCGACCTCGCGAAAGCCAGTCTCGCCGCGCTCCTCGAAGATGGTCGCTATGGGTCCCGCGTCGGCCTCGACCAGCGCGTCGGCGTCAACGAAGGGCAGGCCGAGCCTTCGCGCGAGCAGCGTGCCGACGTGGCTCTTGCCCGACCCCATGAAGCCCACGAGGACGACGCCGGTGGCGGTCGGGTCGGCCGGCGAAGATGTACCGGCCGGGGCCATCAGCGGCGCGCGCACCGCGCCCTGAACGCCGCGACGGCGTCGACGACGTCGGCCGCCGTCGCCCCGCCGAAGCGCCCGAGAAGGGCGTCGGCGAGCGCGAGGCAGACGACCGCCTCGAGCACGATGCCGGCGGCCGGCACGGCGCACACGTCGGCGCGCTCGTAGCGCGACTCGGTGGCGCGATGCGTGCCGAGCTCGACGGTCCGCAGCGGGTTACGAAGCGTCGAGATGGGCTTCATGGCGGCGCGCAGCACGATGGGCTCGCCGGTGGACATGCCGCCCTCCACCCCTCCGGCGCGGTTGCTCGTGCGGTGGTAGCCGCGCGCGTCGTCCCAGGCGAGCGGATCGTGGACCTGCGAGCCGGGCAGGCGCGCGCCGGCGAACCCGAGTCCGATCTCGACACCCTTCATCGCCGGCACGCTCATCGCGGCCGCCGCGAGGCGCGCCGTGAGGCGGCGGTCAGCCTGGACGTACGACCCGACGCCGGGGGGGAAGCCAAAGGCGACGGCCTCGACGACGCCGCCGAGCGTGTCGCCGGCCTCGGCGGCGGCGTCGATCGCGGCGCGCATGCGCGTCGCCGCGCCGCCGTCGAGGCAGCGGACCGGGTCGTCGTCGACACGGCCGACGTTCTCGGGCGAGACGGTCACGCGGCTCTCGACGTCCCCGATCGCGACCACGTGGCTCGCGACCGAGCAGCCGACCTCGGCGAGCAGCCGCCGCGCGACGGCGCCGCAGGCGACCCGCGCGGCGGTCTCGCGGGCGCTGGCCCGCTCGATGACGTCGCGCATGTCTTCGTGCTCGTACAGCAGGGCCCCGCCCAGGTCGGCGTGGCCCGGTCGCGGCACGGTGACGGGCCGCGCGCCGGCGCCGAAGTCGCTGCCCGAGGCGGCAGATCCGCCGGCATCGCCCGAGGCGCTCGGCGCTGCATCGCCGGGGGCGGCGTTGGCAGCCGCCTCGACGGCCAGCACGTCGCCCCAGTTCGCGGCGTCGCGGTTCGGGATCACCAGCGCGATCGGCGCCCCCGTCGTGCGCCCGTGACGCACGCCACCGACGATGCCGACGCGGTCGCGCTCGATGGACTGACGCGGACCGCGCCCGTAGCCCATCTGACGGCGCGCCAACTGCGCGTCCACGTCGGCTGCAGAGAGGGCGAGCCCGGCCGGGCAACCGTCGAGGATCGCCGTCAACTGCGTGCCGTGGGACTCCCCCGCGGTGAGCCAGCGCAACCCGTCCATACGTCGAGGATATACACCAGTCGCGAAGGTGGCAAAGGCAAAGGGCGACGGGGCGGCCTCACGGCCGCCCCGTCGCCCTCTTCTCTTGCGCCGCGCGCCGGACGCGCCGCCCTCGGGCCATGCCTTACTTCGTCAGCACCGAGCCTACGTACAACGTCAGCGTCTGGTCGCCGTGCATGACGACCACGGACTGCGCGCCGACGTTGATGCTCACGATCTTGACGTCGCCCCAACCCGTGCTGAACGTGTCGCCTTCCTTCTTGTCGGCGTACGTCTTACCGTCGACCTCAAGAGTGGCCATGGCGACGCCGTCCTGCTTGCTCACACTGACCAGCGACACCGTGTGGCCCCCGGTCGCGGCGTTGCCGCCGCCGTCACCGTAGCCGACGCTTGTGACCTCGAGCGTGTACGACTTGTCGGAGGCCGAGTCGGTCACCTTCACCGACTCGCCGACGGCCACCGTCACCGAGTTGCTGCCGTCGCTGAACTCCTGCCCCTCGGGAAGCGCGAAGGTCACCCCGCTCGACGAGATCGACGCGATGCTGAACACGCCGGAAGACGGCACCTTGTCGCCGACGTCCACGGTGTACGCCAGACCGTTGACCTTGACCTTCGCATCGGTCGGCGTCCCGGTGCCGCTCGTCCCCGTGCCCGTGTTGGGCTGTGTGAGCGGGATGAACGGGTCCTTCACGACGAACTTGTCGAGGGTGATCGATTCTTTGGCCGGGTCGATCATGACCGCCTCGTCGGTGGTCTCGGTCCCGTCCTCGGCCAGCAGCATGCTGCCCTGCGTGGCCGTGTCGCTACTGCCCAGGCCGGTCGCGGAGCCCTCGCGGCCGACGCCGATCACCACGGCAGCCAGCGCGCCGAGCAGCAGAGCCGCGGCGACGATGAGGATGGTGCGCTTGGAGCCGATCATTGGGCACTCTCCCCGGTCGCAGGAGCAGTCGTCTCAGCGGGCGCCGGGACCGCGCCGCCCCACACGTAGGCGTTGAGCGTCACCGTCACGGTGAGAGGCGTCGTGCCCACGGTGGTGGTCGTGGTGGAGGTGCCGGTACCGCCGGTGAGGGCGACGTTGGCGACCTGGACCAGGCGTCCGGTCACGCTGAACGTCGAGTTCTGGAAGCGCACGTAGCTCTCGAGCCGGTAGAGGAAGTCCTGGATGTCGAAGAACCGGCCGCTGAGCGCCAGCGTGACGGTCTGGACGCCGAAGGGGCTGCCCTCCTGGGTCTCGCCGCGCGAGATGCTCGTCAGCTTGACGCCCGAAAGCTGGGCGGTCTTGGTGAGCTCGACGATCATCGTCGGGATGCCCTCGTCCTCGGGGAGCATCTTGCTGAGGCGCATGATGTCGACCTGGGCCTGCGGCGCCGTCTCTTTGTACGACTGCAGGCGAGCGAGGTCTTGCTGCGCGGTGGTCAGCGCCGCCTTGTCGGCGGCGACCTGGTCGTCGAGATCGCCGAGCTTCTGCCGCGTCGGGTTGAAGAGGAGGAAGTACCACGCGACCGCGATGACGACGGCGACGACGGCGGCGATGATGTAGATCTCCTTGCCGCGGGTCTTCATCACTCACCTCCCGCGGTCGTCGTGGGTGGTGGCGTGAGGTAGCGGCGCAGCGAAGCCGTGACCGTGAACGTCGTGAGCTCCGGCCCCGTCGTACCGGTGGTGGTCGTGCTCGCAGCCGCCTTCGTCGAGCTGGCGAGCTGGACGTTCGTGAGCTGGGGGAGCAGACCGAGACGAGTCATGAACTCGGCCACGTCCTTGTGGTCGTAGGTCTGCCCGGTGAACGTGATGTCGGCCGCCATCTCCCCGCCCTCGGCGGTCTCCGCGGTCGCCGTGCCTCCCGGCAGCATGATCTCGGGGACGGTGCAGCTCAGCGACTGCAGCCGGACGTTCTCGGGGATGACGAGGCTGATCTCTTCGAAGACCGTCGACCACGGCACGCGGGCGTCGTCGAGCGCCTTCGCCGTCGTGGTCATGCCGGTACGCTTCTCCTGCAGCACCGCGTAGGGCTGCAGCTCGGCGGCCTGGGCCTGCACGGCGGCGATGTCGGCCTCGAGCTGGTCGCGCTCGGCCTCCTTGTCGCCCACCTTGCTGTTCTGCCACAGGTAGACGAGGCCAAGGACGGCGATCAGCGCCACGAGCGCGACGAGCGCCCACGTGAGGCCACGCTCGCGGCGCGCCTTGGCGCGCTCTTCGGGCGGCAGCAGGTTGATGCGTTTCATCGCCATCGCCTACTCCTCGTCCTCGAGTGCAAGGCCGATGGCGATCGCCAGACGGGGCGCCATCGTCTCGAGCTCGGCCTGCGACAGCTTCGTCTTGTTCTCGGTGACGCGCTGGGCGGCGTTGCCGAGGCTGACGGGCAGGTGCAGTGCCTCCGAGAGGTACTCCGGCATGTGGCGCGTGAGCGCGCCCTCGCCGGTGATCAGAAGACCGGAGATCTGGCCCCCGGGGTCTTGCGAGTGGTAGTAGTCGATCGAGCGCCGGATCTCGTCGGCGAACGATTCGCTCGCCGCGTCGAGCGCCTGGTGGACCTCGGCGACGGTCTCGGGCTCGAGGTCGGACGTCGGCTGGTCGGTGCCTCCGGTGACCCCGACCCGCAGGCGCAGCGCGTCGGCTTCGTCGTGGCTGATGCCGCGGTGAGTGATGAGCGCCTGCACGAGCGCCTCGCACCCGAGGTTGATGACGCGCGTGAACTGCGGCATGCCGCCGGCGGCGACCACGAGGTTCGTGATGCCCGAGCCGATGTGGACGAGCGCGGTGGCCTCGGAGGTCTGGGCGCCGCCGCCCTGGTCGATGAACGGCACCGCCGGCGCGACCGCCCGCGTGAGGGCGAACGCCTGGAGGTCGATCGCCTCGACCTGCAGGTTCGCCTTCTTGGCGACCTCGACGAAACGGGCGATCATGTCGCGCTGGGCAGCGACGATGAGGACCTTCTGCTTGCCCGCGCCCTCCTCACCGGGGACGGTGGCGAGGACCTGGTAATCCAGGACGGCTTCGTCGAGCGGTATCGGGATGGCCTCTTGGGCCTGGAACTGGATCGCCGCCTGAAGCTCGTTCTCGTCGATGATCGGGAACTCCATGGTGCGGACGACGATCTTCTGATTCGCAACCCCCAAGCGGAGGCGGCGGCCGGAGAAGCCGGCTTCCTTCCAGAAGCTCTTGAGCTGAGCGGCAAGCCCGTCGACGTCGACGACCTCGCCCTCGAACACAAGACCTTCGGGAAGGGCCCTCACCGCCGCGGCGGTCAGGGTCTGTCCCGTTTTCGCGCCGCGGATCTGCGCCCCCGCGATGGAGGACTGCTCAAGATCGATCCCGACGCTCATTCCGTTCATTGCCATAGGCGCACTCCCAGCGTCCCCAGTCGCCTTCTACGGCCTTGTCGGCAGGTTGAATCGTGTGCTTTAGGGCATCAATTCGCCACGCGTCGCCCGCGCCCCTGCCCTGCGGCGCGGCCGTATTCTTACACACCCGCCTGACGACGTACACAAGAGTTCGACCGTCGTCGTCCGAATCCCACCGGGGAAGCTTCACTCGCGGGCCAGAAGGACCGGCTCGAGCAGGCCCGCCGGAGGCGCCTCGCGCCAGGCCTGTTCGAGCCTGAGCGAGAGTGGTTCCGAGACCAGGAGCCGCCGGCAGGCGACGTGACCCGCGACGCTGCTCGGGGCTGCGACCTGCAGGTGGCCGGTGATGACGAGGGCGCCCTGCAACGCCGCTCCGGCGCCGTGCTCGCCGGGTCCCGGCGGCGGCCACTCGGCCCCGACGGGCGACCCGAGAACGGCGTCGCCTTCGATGACGACACTCACCGCGCACCACGTCGGGTCGCGCACCCCGGTGACCACGAGGCCGCCGTCGAGGCCGCGGGCGTCGACGTGCACGACGTAGCCCGCGGCCGGGTCGGCGCGGCCGGCCGCCTCGGCGGCGCCGGGCTCGCCCGTGGGGAAGATCGGCGGCAGGCGGTCGAGGCGCAGGACGCCGCCGGCGAGCGCCTCGCCCGGGTCGAGCGCGTGGGCCCGGGCGGACGCGAGCCACGCGGCGTCCGGAAGCTCGACCAGCGGCAGCACTTGGGTGCCGACCGTGTCGTGGACGTAGGGCTCGGGCAGCGGGACGAGCGCGCCGACGTCGGCGCCGGCGGCCCAGATGCCGCCGCCGGCGTGCACGCCGGCGGCCGGCCACAGGCCGCCCCAGGCGAAGTCGGCTGGGGGCTCCTCCCCGTCCCCCTCGCCGTCGGCGACGAAGCTCACGTGCTCGCGGCCGCGCACGACCCCGCCCGCGTACAGCCCGGCACCACCGACAGTGAGGGTCGCCTGCACGTCGACGTCCTCGGCCACGCTGAGGCCGCGAGGGACGGCCGACGGGCGCAGCCAGGCGAGCGACACGACCGACGCCTCGGCGGTGCCGTCGCTCGCCCGCGAGGTCACACGCACCAGCCGGCCGGGCACCGTCCAGCCGAGACTCGCGGGCTCGACCGACTCGAGGGTGACGTTCGCGGACGACCCAGCGCCGTCGGCAAGAGCCCCGGCGTCGACCGTGCACGTGGTCGAGGCGTCCCGCGGCAGCAGCCGCCAGCTGGCGCGGTGCAGCGCCAGCTCGGTGCCGACGAGGGCGGCGGCGCGCGCTCGCGCGGACCCGCCGTCGCCGGCCGTCACCCGCAGCGTGCCCAGAGCGGCAGCCGCCGCGACGCCCGCGAACACGACGGCGATCACGACCACCACGAGCGCGGCCAGCATGGCGAAGCCTTGATCGCCGCGCGCCTCGACACCCGGAAGCGACGGATGCTGCGTCCTCATGGCAGGTCCTCCTCAACGAGGAGCACGCCGGCCGCGCAACCCCACGTCACGGCGACGCGTCGCACGCGGTCGCGCTCGTCTCGGTCGAGTACCCCGCCGGTGGGCACGACCTCTTCCCCGTCGGCGCCGAAGTACCGGACGCCGAAGCTCTCGACCGCCTCGGCCAGGTACGAGCCGGCAGCGTTGCGCCACACGACGCCCCGCACCGGATCCCATGCCACCACCACGAGGCGCTCCACCCCGCTGAGCGGGTCCCGGCACAGGAGGCCGAGTCGCGCAGGGCCGCAGACGCCCACCTCCGGCGGACAGAGGGCCGCGCAGGCCTGAAGGTCGGCCCGCACCATGCGGGCCGCGAACGCCTGCGCGGTCGCATACTGCGCCGCCCCGTCGGCCTTGCGGGCGACGGCCGCCGCCGTCCACACCCAGCCCCACGCCGCCGCGAGCAGTCCGCAGGCGAGCGAGGCGGCGATGAGCAACTCGACCAGCGTGAGCCCGCGCTGCCAGCGTTCGCCGCTGTGCCGGGCGCCGGAGCTTCCCGGGCCCACGCGGGCCGGCCGGGACGTCACGGCGCCGTCCCTTCTTCGGCGGCCGCCAGCGCAGCCGGATCGGCACCGGCAGGGCGACCTTCGGCCGCGAGCACGAGCACCAGTGCGCGGGTCGGCGGCGGCGCGGGCCCGCCGCTCTTCGGCGCACCGGCCTCGAGCACAACGACGAGCGCCTCGGCAGGCATGGCCGCGCTCGACCACGCCGTCCATCCGGCGACCGTGCCCGTGTCGACACGGCTCCAGCCGTCGTCGCCGCACCGCGCCATCCACGCCGTGCGGCGGACCGAGATCTCGCCGATTAGGCTGGACGAGAGGAAGGCCCCGGCGTGGTCGCCGGAGGCGACGTAGCCGGGGCTCTCACCGTTGTACGCGGTGTCGGCGTGCGGGAAGAGCTCGCCCACGGCGCTCGGCGCCGTCGCGACACGCGTGGCGGGCCACGCTGCGGGCAGCGGCGCGAAGAACGGCAGGGCGCGGAGACGCGCGGCCTCGGCGCGCAGCGCCTCGTCGGCGGCCCCGACCCCTTCTGCCCTCGCGCCCGCGCGCCCAGCGGCGACTACGACCGTCGTGACGGCCAGGCACGTCACCATGACCAGGGCCGTCGCGGCGATGACCTCCATGAGCGTGAGACCGGCGGCCTGTGCGGGACGCGGGTGTCGCGCGCGTGGGGCGTGGGGCCGCGCGGGCCCGCGACACCCGTATCGCGCACACCGACTCCACTTCCCTACCGGCATCGCACGCACCCCGTGAGCTGCACGACGACCGTACGGGTGTGCGCGCCGGCGCCGAGAACAAAGCTGCCGGCGCGCGGCGTCGCGGTGCCCGGCAGCAGCGGCCAGCCGGCGCGGCCAAACTCGACGCGCGCGTTCGGGTAGTTGGTGGAGACGCGCGCGAGCAGGTCGCCGCGCTCCGTGACGCGCCAGCCATCTTCGGCCTGCCGCGCGACCTCGTAGGACCCGTCGGGCGCGACACCCACCGCTATGCGCGCACCGCCCGCCTGCGCGCGGGCCTGCGCCTCGCGCAGCACGAGCGTCAGGTGGCGCGCCCCCGCGTCGGCGCCCAGTGCCCGCCGGGCGCTGACGGCCGAGGGCACGGCGAACGCGCACAGTAGCCCCACGATCGCGCAGACGACCACGCACTCGACGACGGTGAACCCGCGGAGCCGCGGCGCGGCAGGAGAGCGCCTGCCGCGCCGCGGCTGTACGGAAGGCCGCCGGCTACGCCAGCACGCTGCGGAAGGCCATGTTGAAGCCCGACACGGCACGACGACTCCTCACGCGGCCCGCGGGGCCGGGCGGCTCGTGGACTGGGGGCAGCTCACGGGACGGGGGCGGTCACTGGGCGGGAGTCCGGCGAGAGCCTCACGAAGATAGAGCGGAAGCCGCCCGCGCGGAAGGATGACGACCGCCGTCTCCGGTTGACGCTCACCGCGCGCCCGGTTCACGTTACCCGGCGGCCGCGGCCAGGCAGCTCCCTCAGCGGTCGGGCAGCGCCAGCCCCAGGTACGCCTCGATCAGCCAGCGGCCGACGAACAGGCACGCGACCGCCCCGGCGGCCAGGAACGGCCCGAAGGGTACGGCAGCCTTGGCGTCCGTCCCCTTGCTCATCATCAGCCCCACCCCGACCACGGCCCCGCCGACGAAGCCCAGGAACAGCGCCGGGATCACCGCCGCCCCAAGGTACACGCCCATGCACAGGGCCATCTTGACGTCGCCCAGACCCATTCCCTCCATGTGGCGCACGCGCTGGTAGACGAACGCGATGGCCCAGAGGAAAAGCGCCGCCCCAACGCCCGCGACCGGCCATTCCCACCACGGGTCGTGATCGAGCCAGATCATGAGCGGCAAGCCGACGGCCGCCGCCGGCAGGATCACGACGTCGGGGATGATCTGGATGTCGAGGTCGACCTGGCTCACGAGGATCATGACGGAGACGAAGACCAGGTGCGGGACGAGCCACCACGAGAGGCCGTCGTAGGCCGCCACCAGGCCGAAGAGGACGGCGGTGAGCGCCTCGCCGGCGGGGTACCGCCAGTGGATCGGCGCCCCGCAGTCGCGGCACTTGCCGCGCAGCACGAGCCAGCTGACGACCGGGATGTTGTCGTAGGCGCGGATCTGCACCCCACACGCGGTGCAGTGCGAGCGCCCCCGCCAGATGCTCTCGTCGTTGGCGAGCCGCCACGCCCAGGCGTTGAGGAAGCTGCCGATGATGAGGCCGTAGACGACGGCGATGGCGACGAGCAGGGGGGTCACGTCAGGGGATCACGAAGGCGCCGGCGTTCTTGCGGTAGACGACGATCTGGTGCCTCCCCGTCGTCGCGAAGCTGGGCGCCTCGCGGTACAGGTACCGGCCCGGCGTGGTGTCTCCGGGACCGGCGACCGGCCGCATGTCGTCGCCGGCCGCGCCGAACGCGTCGTGTGGCCAGTCCGAGGCGACGATCGCTCCCGCGCCGACGAGCAGCGCCTTGTCGGCGGTGGCGGGCCAGACGTCGTCGCCGTCCTGCTCCACGGCGTAGGCGAGGACGGCCAGCATGATCGTCCTGCCGCCGTCGACCGCGTCGGCGTTCTTCGCCCGGTCGCGCTGCCCGATGTACATGGGCACGGCGATCGCCGCGAGGATGCCGATGATCACGATGACGATGAGCGCCTCGATGAGGCTGAACCCGGCAGCCGGCGGCGCGCTCCGGGTGGCGTCAGCGCACCGCCCTTTCCACTCGCTCATCCTCCGACCCCCAGGTCGTCGCGCAACATGTCGAAGCGCTCGGCCGGCATCGCCTCGCGCAGCGCGGCGAGGCCCGCGGCGCGCTCGGCCGGGTCGGCCGGCAGCAGCTCGTCGAGCGCCGCCACCGCCTTCTCGCGCGAGTACTTGTCACCGTCGGCGTACACCTGCGCCCACATGAGCGCCGCCTTCTCGCGCTCGCCGCCCTTGGCCGTGAGCGTGGCGGCCAGGCGGCCAAGGTACGCCGGGGCGCCCTCGACGGCCGCCGCCCGCGCGTACCAGTCGGCGGCGATCTGCAGCTTGTCCTCGCCCTGCCCGAACGCGTACACCAGGAACCCCGCGAGTGCCGGCACGTGGTAGTCGTCGCGGTTCGCCTCGGCGCCGCGCTTGAGCAGCTCGTAGGCCGCGCCCGGCTCCCCCGCGTCGAGCAGCGCGAAGGTCCCGAACTGGTAGGCCTTGACGAAGCGCGGGCTCAGGTCGGTGATGAGCGTGACCAGGTCGGGCACCGAGTCGAGCCGTTGGTCGGTCTTGATGTGCTCGCCGTAGTACTGGACGAGGTACAGGTAGTAGGCGTCGGCGATCGAGGTGCGGAAAGCCGGTGAGAAGTCCTCGAAGAACGACGCCGAGGGCACGAACACCCGCGGCTTGCCGGCGGCCTGTTCGGGCCGCGTCACCTGGTAGCCGACCACGAGCGCCACGCAGGCCACGGCGAGCAGAGCGACCAGCGCGCGGCGCATCAGAACTCCTTGCGCCGCATGACGAACGCGGCGCCGATGAGCGCCACGGTCATGTAGGCCACGAGGTACACGCCCCACAGTGCCACCGCGCCCCAGTCGACCGTCTGCTCGCCCACGGCCGCCGCCTTCACGTCGACGGCGCTGAAGTTGGGGATGAGCACGAAGACGACCCACGAGGCGGCCTCGGTCACGGCGCCGGCCCCGATGCGGCTCAGCGAGAGCACATTATGGCTGAGCTGGCCGGCGACGAACACGCCGAGGCCCAGCATACTCGAGAGGATCGCCGAGGTGATCGTGGAGAAGAACACGACCACCGCGACCACGGTGAGCACCTGCAGGTAGATGAGCGCCGTGGCGACGAGCACCATACCCGAGGCGCCCCCGCCGACGGCGAGCGTCATCAGGAACAGGAAGAGCCCCATGCCGCCGACGACCACGCCGAGCGTCGCCGCGAGGCCGAGGAACTTGCCGACGACGAACCCGCCGCGGCTCACGGGTTTGGAGAAGAGCACGAAGACGGTGCGCTTCTCGACCTCCTTGCGCACCAGCGTGGCGGCGATGAAGGCGGCGATGATCACGCCGAAGGCGGTCACGGCGACGAGGCCGAAGTCCTTCATCATGCGCCCGCCCTGCTCGAGGCTGATGCTCCCGAGCCACAGCCCGGCGACGATCATGAGCAGTGCGAACAGCGCGATGACGGTGAGCACGCGGTCGCGTACGGTCTCGCGAAAGGTGTTCAGGGCGATGGCGGCGACCTGCGTCACGGCGTCGCCTCCGGCGCGCTGGCGCCGTCGCCGCCCACCACGCGCATGAAGAACGGCTCCAGGCCATCCGGGCTCTCGGCCAGCGCGCGCTCGACGGTGCCGGCCCACACGATGCGCCCCGCCTTCATCACGGCGATGCCGGTGCAGAGCTCCTCGACGTCGGCGAGGATGTGCGAGTTGAAGAGCACGGTGCGGCCCTGGTCGTGCAGGCGCTGGATGATGCCCTTGACCTCGAGGCGCCCGATCGGGTCGAGCCCGGTCATGGGCTCGTCGAGGAGCACGAGCTGGGGGTCGTTGACGAGCGCCTGGGCGATGCCGATGCGCTGCAGCATGCCCTTCGAGTACTTGCGAAGGTGCACGCCGGCGGCATCGGTGAGCCCGACGTCGGCGAGCAGCTCGGTCGCGCGCTCCTCCGCCGCGCGCCCGCCCATGCCGAAGAGGCGGCCGCAGAAGGCGAGGAACTCCCGCCCCGAGAGGTAGTCGTAGAAGTACGGGTTCTCGGGCAGGTACCCGACGTCGCCCAGCCCCTCGACGGCCAGGTCGACCTCGCCGGTCGTAGGGCGCATCAGGCCGAGCAAGACCTTGACCGTCGTCGTCTTGCCGGCGCCGTTCGGGCCGACGAGGCCGACGACGTCGCCGCGACCGACCGTGAGGTCGACGCCCTTGAGAATGGTCACGCGGCGGCGACGGAGGCCCGTGACGACCGTCTTGGTGACGGCGCGCAGGCTGGCGAGGGGCGGGGTGCTGGTCGTGATCGGAGTCATCGGCGGGTGCGGGTCATGTGCAGGTCAATGTTCGCGGGTCGCGCGCCGGTCCCTGTCGCACCCGGCCGCTTGGCGCTGTCGAGGGGTGTGTGGAAAGGCCGTGCCCCGCGAAGCTCGGAGACAGGAGGGGCGGGGCCTTGCGGCCCCGCCCCCTCGCTTGCTTCGATGGATCTGAGACTCAGCGAACCACGAAATCGGTCGTGCCGCCCTTCAACCAGCCCTTGAGCGTGAAGTCGGGGAACTCCCCGCCAGTGTTGGCGGTGCCGACGCCCGCATAGTCGAAGTCGCCGTTGCTGTCAGCGGCGGAATCGACCATCGCGACACCGGTGAACGCGTTGTTCGGCCACTTATCGATCAAGCCGGCAACGGCCCCGCCAGCGGCGACTTCACCGGCCGGCGGGAACATGTCGTTGTGGTCGACCGCGTACGTCTCGACGCCGATCTGGATGCTGTGCACGGCTTCCTTGGTCGCCGAGTCCTTGGCCTTGTCCCTCTGGTTGAGGTACATCGGGATCGCGATCGCGGCGAGGATGCCGATGATGACGATGACGATGAGCAGCTCGATGAGGGTGAAGCCCTTCTGCTTCTTGGTGAGACGCATCATGCTGTGTCCATCTCCTCTCTCGTACTTCGGCCCGCTGCGGGCCCCTGTTCCTTGTGTCTTGCCTGCTGTACCTTGACTGCAATAGTCGCGCTTACGTTCGTGCCGCTCGTACGGATACCTGCGCGCCCTTCTGGCCTTCTGCGGTCTCCGCCACCTATGATGCCGGGCCTCCCTTCCCGCTAGACACGTCCGACGTCGAGAGTGTTGTCGGCAGTGACGGCAGTGGGCTTGAGCTTCGCACCTACTCTGCCCCACTGCACGGACGCTGGACTGGTACGAACGTCTAGGAGGTGGTCGACGAGCGGGCGACCGAGGCGCTTAGAAGACCTTCTTGCCCAGCACGGCCTTGAGCTTGTCGAGCGCCTTGATCGACTCGCGCGAGACCTTCTTCTGGTTGAGCCCCATCTCCTGCGCGACCTCGTGCTGGGTGAGGTCCTTGAAAAAGAGCAGGTAGATGAGGCGGCGCTGGAAAGCCGAGAGCTTGTCGAGCGCCGCGTAGAGCGCGATGCGGTCCTCGATGGGCAGGGCGAACGTCTCGAGGCGCAGGGCGTGGACGCGGCCGGCGTCGGCGCCGACCGCCAGGTCGTCGTCGTCGAACGGCTCGTTGCGGCTGTGGAGGTCGATGCGCGCGAAGAGGGCCGTCACCTCGAGGATACCCTCCTCGTTCACGTTGAGGGCCTCGGAGAGCTCGGCGAGCGTCGGCGGCCGCCCGAGCTCGTGCATGAGCTCGGCCGACTTCTCCTGGATCTCGCGATACAGCTTCTTGACCCACCGCGGCTGGCGCATGAGAAGCGCGTCGCGCAGGTGGTGGCGCAGCTCGCCGTCGACGATCGCCGTGGCGTAGGTCGAGAAACGCGCCCCGTGCACCGGGTCGTAGCGCTGCGCCGCCTTGATGAGCCCCAGGTTGGCGACCTGCAGCAGGTCTTCGTACGGCTCGTGCGCGTACGAGAACCGCTTCAGGATGTGGTGCAGCAGGTTCTGGTTGCGGCGCACGAGCTCGTCGAGCGCCGCCGGCGAGCGCGTCGCCGAGTAGACGCGAAGGAGCTGCTCGTTGTCCACGGGACGGGCGCCTCCGGTGCTACTCCGACACGATGTTCATCATGTTGAACATCGGCAGGTACATCGAGATGACGACGACGCCGACGATGCCGCCCACGCCGAGCATCATGATGGGCTCGAGGATCGACGTGAGCGACTTGACGCTCGCGTTCACCTCGTCCTCGTAGAAGTCGGCGATCTTGGCGAGCATGGCGTCGAGGGACCCCGTCTCTTCGCCCACCGAGATCATCTGCGTGACCATGGCGGGGAACACCGCGATCTTCTCCAGCGGGCCGGTGATGGACTGCCCCTCCTTGACGCTCTGCTGCACGTCCTTCATGGCCTCTTCGATGACCACGTTGCCGGCCGCCTGGCCGGTGATCTCGATGGCCTGCAGGATCGGTACGCCCGAGGTCACCAGCGTGCCCATGGTGCGCGAGAAGCGCGCCACGGCGAGCTTGCGCACGATCTCGCCGATGCCCATGGGGATGTGCAGCTTGGTGCGGTCCCACAGCTTGCGGCCGCGCTCGCTGCGCTTGAAGCGGCGCAGCAGCCAGACGATCAGGATGATGATCGGGAAGATGATGTACCAGTAACCGGTGAGCAGCTCCGAGAACCACATCATGATGCGCGTCAGCGTGGGCAGCTTGGCGTCGCCGAGCTCCTTGTACATCTCGGCGAAGATCGGGATGAGGAACATGACCATGCCGATGAGGACGAGGATCGCGAACGTGCCGATCATGATCGGGTACACCATGGCGCTCTTGACGGCGCGCCGGATGCTGTCTTCCTTTTCGAGCTGCGTGGCGAGGCGGTTGAGCACCTCGTCGAGGATGCCGCCGATCTCGCCCGCGCGCACCATGCTCACGTAGAGCTTGTTGAACACGTTGGGGTGCTTCTCGAGCGAGTCGGACAGGCTGAGGCCGGCCTCGACGTCGTTCTTGAGCTGGCCGATCACGGCGGCGAGCTTCTTGTTCTCGGTCTGCTCCTCGAGCACGTAGAGGCAGCGCAGCATCGAGAGGCCGGAGCTCACCATGGTCGCGAACTGGCGCGAGAAGACGGTGAGGTCCTTGGGCTTGATGCGCTGCAAGAAGGTGAACTCCATGTGGAGCCCCCTCTTGGCCTCGTTGAGGTCGAGCACGGTGAGGCCGCGGCTGCGCAGCGCCGCCGCGGCCGCAGCCTTGCTCTCGCCCTCGATCTCGCCGGTGGCCGAGATGCCGCGCTGGTCGAGCGCCTTGTAGGTGTAGCTGGCCATGTGTCAGCCCTCCCCGGCCCTCAGCGCCCCGCCGTGGCGCCGGCCATGGCCGGCATGGCGGGCTGGCCGAGCAGCCGCTTGAGGTCCTCCGGCGTGCTCGACCGCCGCAGGGCGAGCTCGCGGGTGATCACGCCGCGCCGGACGAGGTCGCTCAGCGCGGCGTCCATGGTCTGCATCCCGTGCGCCGTACCGGTCTGCATGACCGAGTAGATCTGGTGGGTCTTGCCCTCGCGAATGAGGTTGCGCACCGCCGGGGTGGGCACGAGCAGCTCGCAGGCGACGACCCGGCTGCGCCCGTCGGACGTCGGCAGCAACTGCTGCGTGCAGACGCCCATGAGGGTCGTTGAGAGCTGCACGCGGATCTGGTCCTGCTGGTAGGGCGGGAACACGTCGATGATACGGTCGACCGTCTGCGGCGCGTCCTGGGTGTGCAGCGTGGCGAACACCAGGTGCCCGGTCTCGGCCGCGGTCAGGGCGGTGGCCATGGTCTCGGTGTCGCGCATCTCGCCGACGAGGATCACGTCCGGGTCCTGGCGCAGCACGCTCTTGAGGGCGCGGTTGAAGCTCTTGGTGTCGGCGCCCACCTCGCGCTGGTTCACCATGCACTTCTTGTGGCGGTGCAGGAACTCGATCGGGTCTTCGACCGTCATGATGTGCTCGTCGCGCGTCTCGTTGATCTCGTCGATCATCGCCGCCAGCGTGGTCGACTTGCCGCAGCCGGTCGGCCCGGTGACGATGACGAACCCGCGCGGTTTGCGCGTGAGCTCGTGCAACGTTTTCGGCAGGCCGAGCTCCTCGAGCTTCTTGATCGAGATGGGGATCAGGCGGAAGGCGGCGCCCAGCGAGTTGCGCTGGAAGTACGCGTTCACGCGGAAGCGCGCCCGTCCGGGCACCGAGTAGCTGAAGTCGATCTCCCACTCGTTCTCGAGGCGCTGCCGCTGGTCTTGCGACAGGATCGAGTACACGAGCTCGCGCGTGTCGTTGGCGCTCAGGCGCGGGTAGTCGAGGCGTTCGAGCACGCCGTTCACGCGGATGATGGGCGGCGCCCCCACGGTGAGGTGGAGGTCGCTCGCATCCCGTTCGAGCACTTCCAGGAGAATGTCGACCAGATCCATTGCCTACCTCGCTGTGGGAGTGATTGCCACTGGATAGTTACACGATGACGCGGGCGATTTCCTCTACCGAGGTCATCCCCTGCAGGACTTTGTCGATGCCGTCTTCGCGGAGGCTCTTCATGCCCTCCGCCTCGGCCACGCGCGAGATCTCGTCGGCGCTCTTGCGCTCGACCGTCAGGCGCCGCACCGCCTCGCTCACGATCATCACCTCGTAGAGGCCGAGGCGGCCCTTGTAGCCGGTGCCGTTGCAGCGCGTGCAGCCCTTGGCACGGTACAGGGTGATGTCGTCCCTGTCGAGCACCTCGGCCGGGAAGTGGTTCTTGCGCAACATCTCGCGGGTCGCCGTGTACGGCTCGCGGCAGTGCGCGCAGAGCCGGCGCGCCAAGCGCTGGGCGAGCACGCAGTCGACGGCCGACGCGGTGAGGAACGGCTCGATCCCCATCTCGGTGAGGCGCGAGAGGGCGCCCGGGGCGTCGTTGGTGTGCAGCGTGGACAGCACGAGGTGCCCGGTGAGCGCCGACTCGACGGCGATCTGCGCCGTCTCGCGGTCGCGGATCTCGCCGACCATCACGATGTCGGGGTCGCAGCGCAGGATCGAACGCAGCGCCGCGGCGAAGGTCATGCCGGCGCGCGTGTTCACCTGCACCTGGTTGATGCCGCTGAGGCGGTACTCGACGGGGTCCTCGACCGTGATGATGTTCTTCTCGCTTGAGTTGAGGATGTTGAGCGCCGCGTACAGCGTGGTGGACTTGCCCGAGCCCGTCGGGCCGGTCACGAGGATCGCGCCGTACGGGCGCGTGAACGAGCGCTGGAAGCGCTTGAGCGCCTTGGGGGCGAAACCGAGGTCCTCGAGGCACAGCATGACGTTCGACTTGTCGAGCAGGCGCATGACGATCTTCTCGCCGTACACCGTGGGCAGCGAGGCGACGCGCATGTCGATCGGCTTGCCGCCGACGACCAGGCCGATGCGCCCGTCTTGCGGCACGCGGCGCTCGGCGATGTCGAGGTCGGCCATGATCTTCAGGCGGCTGATGACGCCCGACTGGAGGCGGCGCGGCACCGCCATGATCTCGTGCAGCACGCCGTCGATGCGGAAGCGCACGACGAGCTCCTTGGCCTGCGGCTCGAAGTGGATGTCGCTGGCCGCGTCGTCGACCGCCTGAGCGATCACGTTGTTGACGAGCTTGACGACCGGCGCCTCTTCGGTGGCGTCGCGGATGTCCGACACGGGCTCGTCGAGCTCGGCCTCGATGGCGCGCTGCTCGAGGTTCTCGCCGACCTCGCGCTCGCGATAGGTCTTGCTGATCGCGGTGAAGATGTCTTCTTCGCTGGCGATCGCGGCGACGATGCCGTAGCCGGTGATGATCTCGAGGTCGTCGAGGGCGAAGAGGTTCTGCGGGTCGGCCATGGCGACGAGCAGCTTGTCTTCGACGAAGCGCACGGGGAGCGCGGCGTAGCGGCGCGCCAGGCGCTCCTCGATGAGGTGCGCCGCCGACGGGTCGACGTGCACCGCCGTGAGGTCGAGGAAGGGCACGCCGAACTTGGTCGCCAGCGCCTTGGTGAGGTCGAGCAGCGAGATCGTCCCCTGCTCGACCAGCAGCTGGCCGACCCGCTTGCGCGTCTCGGCCTGCAGCGCCATGGCCTCGTCGACCTTCTCGCGGCTCGCGAGGCCCATCTCGACGATGATGTCGCCCAGGCGCAGCTTCGACGCCTTGGGCGCCTTGAACATGTCGAGCGTCAGCTCTTCGTAGTGCGCGTGCGGCGCGCCGGGCGTAGGGGCGTCGTCGGCCTCGCCCGGCGCGCCCACGAGGTCGTCCGATGGAGGGTTCACGAGGTCGGCTGCGGTGATGTCCGCGAGGTCGTCGACGAGGAGCGCCGGCTCGACTTCGGCCACCGTGGCGAGCGCGGCTTCGAGAGCCTGGGCGGCGGTCTTGCCGTTCTTGCCGTTGCCGCCGGCGGAGGCCACGTCGACCGGGTCGGCGGAAGCGTCCGCGGGTGCGGCGTCGACGGGCGCGGCGCCGCGCACGAGGCGAGGTCCGGCGTGGTGTTTGATCTCGTGGACGACGGCGCGCGTCTCCACACTCGCCTCTTCGGCGGCCGAAAGGACGTCGCTCACAGGGTCTCCTGCATTCCCTCGCGCCTTCCTCGTTCGCTTGCTGCCGGCCACGCATGGCCCCCTATCTGCCGACGGCGCGGCACATCGCCTGCACCGGCGCCGCGACGCCCGTCCAGAGCTCGAACGCCGCCGCCGCCTGGTACACGAGCACCGCCAGTCCGTCGACGACTGCGGCGCCCTGTGCCTGCGCCTGGGCGAGGAGGCCGGTCAGACCGTTGGTGTAAACGAAATCGGCGACGACCTGCCCCGCAATCACGTTATCGGCCAAAGCCCGGGGTACTTTACCTGCGCGCTCCATGCCCAGCGACGTGGCGTTGACGAGCACCCGTTGGGCGCTGACGTGAGCCTCGTCGAGGTCGTCCCAGGGGACGACGGAGACGGCGCCGCCGGGCACCGCCGCCGCGACCAGGTCGCGGAGGCGGGCAGCATGCGGCGCCGTCCGGTTGACGATGGTCAGGGAGGCGCCTCGGCGCGCGAGGGCGAGCGCAGCCGCGCGCGCCGCGCCGCCCGCGCCCAGAACGAGGGCGGGCGCGCCGGGCGCGAGGGGCTCATCGAGCGCCTCGTCCAAGGCACGCGTGAAGCCGGCGATGTCGGTGTTGTAGCCGCGCAGCGCGCCGTCCTCGACGACGACGATGGTGTTGACCGCCTCGGCGAGCGCCGCGTCGCGCTCGAGCCAGTCGAGATGCGGGAGCACGGCGCCCTTGTGCGGGATCGTCACGTTGGCGCCGCGAAAGCCGAGGGCGCGCAGACCCCGCACCGCTTCGCCGACGCGGTCCGGCGCGACGGGCAGGGGGACGTAGGCGAAGTCGAGGCCCAGCGCCGCGAAGGCGGCGCCGTGCAGGGCCGGTGAGAGCGAGTGCTCGACCGGCCATCCGATGATGCCCACCAGACGCGTCGTCGCGCTGGGACGTTGGCTGGCGTCGCCCGGGATAGGACCCCCTCGTCGCGGCGGCCGGGCCGCCTGCAGGTCGCTGGCTGCTTGTTCGTGCCAGCGTGGCCCACATCCTGCCGCGCGGCAACCTGCGGAACGGTGACGTTCACGCCGGGCAGCGACCGCGACGTACGCGACGCGGCGCGGCGGCAGAGCGCCACCGCCCTCTCCCCTGCCGCCGCTACTCCGCCTCGGCGGCGTTCTGCGCGGCGCGCTCCTTGTCGCGCAGGAACTGGTCGTAGTCGTGCGACCAGTAGTGGCGGCCGGTGCCGTCGGCGCGGGCCACGTAGTAGAGGTAGTCGACCCGCGCCGGGTTCGCGGCCGCCTGCATGGCGGCCAGCCCGGGGCTGTTGATCGGCGTCGGCGTCAGCCCCGTGTGCTTGTAGACGTTGTACGGCGACTCGACCTGGTAGTCCTCGTACAGCAGCGCGTCCTTGCGCTCGCCGAGCGCGTACTGGATCGCCGCGTCGATCTGCAGCAGCATGCCCTCGCGCAACCGGTTCCAGATGACCGCCGAGACGAGCTCACGCTCTTCGGCGACGCGCGCCTCACCCTCGATCAGCGAGGCGATGACGAGCACGTCGTACTCGGTGAGGTTCGCCTTGCGCGCGCGCGCCATGTCGACCTTGTCGAGGTTGGCGCGCAGCGTCTCGAGCTGCAGGTCGACGAAGGCGCGCGGCTTCACCTTGTCGCGCACCTCGTACGTGGCCGGGAACATGAGC
This sequence comes from Thermoleophilia bacterium UBA2241, assembly GCA_002347645.1. Lineage (GTDB taxonomy): Bacteria > Actinomycetota > Thermoleophilia > UBA2241 > UBA2241 > UBA2241. Next base: position 28,248 of record DDYF01000018.1, read on the forward strand.
CCCTCGAGGCTCGTGTCGGTCGGCCGGCCCTCGACCTTCACGGCCGCCGACCCGTCGGTCGCGATGCGCGCGTACCGTTCGGCGTCGAACCCGGACACCGCATCGGCGATTCGCGCCGCCTGTTCCTCGATGGTCAGCCCCTCCGGGAGGGTGACAGCGACCGTCGGGGCTTTCACACCCTCCAGCAGCATCGCCACCAGGCTCTCGTACGGCTCGTTCACGCGCAGCGTGTACGTCCCCGGCTTGAGGTCGTCTTCGTGGCCGTCGCCCTTGACCTTGTACACGAACGCGTTCGCGTGCTCGACCACACCCTTCTCGGCGAGCAGGGCGGCGATCTCCTTGAGCGTCGAGCCCTCGGGGATGCTGACCTTCACCTTGCCCCCCACCTCGCCGGGCGCGAAGTAGGCGCGCACCGCGAAGGCGCCGGCGACGACGAGCAGCACGAGGATGACGACGGCGACGAGCAGGCGGCGGCGCCCACGGCGGCGTCGCGCAGCGCGATCGCCGCTGCGCCCGCCGCCGCCACCCCCGCCGCGCCCCTCCGCGCCACGACCGCGAGCGCCGGCCGTCGCGCCGGGGTCGTCCGCGGCGGACCGGTAGACGCGGCGCGTCTCGGACGGCGCCGGACCGCGCTCGATCTCGGCCCAGAGGTCGTCGCGGGGCCCGTCAGGCATCGGCTGAAGCGGCGCGCGCCTCGCGCGCACGCAGGTAGTCTTCGAGAATGATGGCGGCCCCGCGGGCGTCGGCCGGCGCGCGCCCGCCGCGCCGCTCGGCGAGGCGCGTCGTGAAGCGCTCGTCGTACGTCGTCACGGGCACGGACGTGGCGGCGGCGAGCCGGCGCGCGAAGACGCGCGCCCTCGCCGCCTGGGCGTGCTCGCGCCCGTCGAGCGAGACGGGCAGCCCGACGACGATGGTCTCGGGCTGCTCGTCGGCGATGACGGCCAGCAAACGCGCCAGCCCAGGCTCGCCGTCGACGCGCTCGACGACCGTGAGGGGCCGCGCGAGCGTAGCGGTCACGTCGGAGACGGCGACGCCGGTGCGCGCGGCGCCGTGATCGAGCGCCATCACCTTCATTCAGGCCCCGAGCAGCTCGCGCACCTTCGCCACGCCGGCCTCGAGGGCCGCCTCGATGCCGGCGACGTTGGGCCCGCTGCCGCGAGCCAGCGTCGGCTTGCCGCCGCCTTTGCCCTCGACCGCGACAGCCATCGCCTTGAGCACGTCCTGCGCGTGCAGGCCGCGCCCGACGGCGGCGTCGCTCAGGGCGACGACAAGGGCGGCGCGGCCGCCGACGTCGGCGGCGAGCAGCGCCGCCGCCTCCGGCCTGCGCGCGCGGACCTCGTCGGCCAGCGTGAGCAGCTCGTCCGCCGCCTCCGCCTGCGTCTGGACCGCCACGACGGGCACCCCGCCGACCTCGACGAGGCCGGCGAGCGCCTCGTCGAGGCGACCGCGGACCTCGCCGCTCTCGGCCGCCTTCAGCTTCTTCTGCAGCTCGCGCCGTTCGTCGAGCAGCTTCGCGACGGCGGCCGCCAAACGGTCGGGCTTGACGCCCAGCTCGCCGGCCAGACCGGCATACGCGCTCTCAAGCTCGCGGTAGTGCTCGATCGCCCTGGTAGAGGTGATGGCCTCGATGCGCCGCGTGTTGGCCCCGACCGACTGGCTGGCGGTGATTTTGAGCAACCCGATCTCGGAGGTCCAGGCGACGTGCGTGCCCCCGCACAGCTCGCGGCTGAAGTCGTCGATCTCGAGCACGCGCACGAACTCGCCGTACTTCTCTTCGAAGAAGGCCAGGGCACCCAACTCGGCGGCGTAGTCCCGTGTGGTCACGAAGGGCTTCACCTGGTGGTTCTCGACGATGCGCCGGTTGGCGAGGTCTTCGATCTGGCGCAGCTGCTCGGGCGTGAGCGCCTGGCGGACGCTGTAGTCGAAGCGCAGCTTCTCGGGCGAGACCATGGACCCGGCCTGGCGCACGCCCTCCCCGAGGACGATGCGCAGCGCGTTGTGCAGCAGGTGCGTCGCCGTGTGGTTGCAGGCCGTCTGGTGGCGACGCACCGAGTTGACCATCGCCTTGACGCGCTGGCCCTCCTCGACCTTGCCCTCGGTCACGCGCGCGACGAGCACCTGGTCGCCGACGAAGCGCACCGCGTCCTCGACCTCGAGCTTGCCGGTCTCGGAGTGGATCCACCCCACGTCGGCGACCTGGCCCCCGCCCTCGGGGTAGAACGGCGACTCGGCGACCTTCACGGCCAGCCGGCCGTCGTCCAGCGCGCCGACGGCCGTCAGCACCGTGAACGCCTCGAGGCGCTCGTAGCCGACGAAGTCGGCCGGCGTGTCGGCGTGCGCCGCCTGAAAGTCGTCGAGCGCGCCGGGACCGGCGCCGAAGGCGCCCGCCTTCTGCGCCGCACGGGCGCGCTCGCGCTGCTCTTCCATGAGGCGCCCGAAGCGCTCTTCGTCGACGCTCATCTCGGCCTCGGCGGCGATCTCGCGCGTGAGGTCGAACGGGAACCCGTAGGTGTCGTGCAGCTCGAACGCCACCTCGGCCGGCAGCTCGGCGCCGGTGTCGCGCGCGCGGCGCAGGGCCTCGTCGAGTGTGCCCATGCCCTGCTCCAGCGTGCGCCTGAAGCGCTCCTCCTCCTCGCTGACGACGCGGCGGATCTCGTCGCGCCGCGCGGCGAGCTGCGGGTACGCGTCGCCCATGAGGTCGACGACCGTGTCAGCCAGGACCGCCACGAACGGCTCGCCCACCCCGACGCTCACGCCCTGCTGGACGGCGCGACGGATGATGCGCCGCAGCACGTAGTCACGCCCCTCGTTGCCGGGCAGCACCCCGTCCATGACGAGAAAGGCGGCGCCGCGCGCGTGCTCGGCCATCGTACGCAGCGCGCGCACGATGGCCTCCGAGCCCTGCGGGTCGACGCCGGCCAGCTCGGCGCCGCGGGCGATGAGCGGCGCGAAGAGGTCGGTCTCGAAGACGTTCACGACGCCCTGCGTCGCCGCGGCGATGCGCTCGAGTCCCATGCCGGTGTCGATGCTCGGCCTCGGCAGCGGCGAGAGCCTGCCCGCCTCGTCCATGTCGTACTGCGGAAAGACGAGGTTCCAGTACTCCATGAAGCGGTCGCAGTCGCAGCCCGGCGCGCACCCGGGGCGCCCGCAGCCGACGTCGGCGCCCATGTCGAAGTACAGCTCCGAGCAGGGCCCGCACGGTCCTGCGGACCCCACGGGCCCCCAGAAGTTGTCGCCGCGCCCCAGGCGCACGATGCGCTCCTCGGGGATGCCGTGACCGGTCCAGAGCCCGACCGCCTCGTCGTCGGCCGGGACCACATCGTCGCCGCCGAAGACGGTCACCCAGATGCGCCCGCGGTCGATGCCGACCTCGTCCGAGAACTCGAGCGCCCACGCGATCGCATCCTCTTTGAAGTAATCGCCGAACGAGAAGTTACCCAGCATCTCGAAGAAGGTGAGGTGGCGGGCGGTCTTGCCCACGTTCTCGATGTCGTTGGTGCGGAAGCAGCGCTGCGTCGTGGTCACACGCGGCGCCGGCGGCGTTTCGACGCCGAGGTAGTACGGCTTGAACTGCTGCATGCCCGCGCTCGTGAAGAGGACGGAGGGGTCGCCCACCGGCACGAGGCTCGCGGGCTCGCCCGCGAGGTGCCCGCGGGCGACGAAGAACTCTCGAAAGCGGTCGCGGATCTCGGCAGCGTTCACGGTCGGTCTATCCTTCGCGTCGGGTTCTCAAGGGTCCGGGCGCCGGAGCCGGGGCCTTCGCTCCGGCGCCGCTACTTGCCCTGGCGGGCGAGCAGCGAGGGGTCGGGGTTGTCGACGTCGCCGATCTCTTCGCGCAACTTCTCGAGCGACCGGCGGATGAGGCGCGAGACGTGCATCTGCGAGATGCCCACGCGCTCGGCGATCTGGCTCTGGGTGAGCCCTTCGAAGAAGCGCAGGTGGAGGATGTACCGCTCGCGCTTGTCGAGCTTCGCGAAGCCGGGCGCGAGCGTCGTACGGTCTTCCATCGTGTCGTAGGCCGCTTCTTCGCCGCCGAGGTAGTCGATGAGCCCGCCGTCCTCTTCGCCGCTCTCGCCGTTCGGCGACGATTGCAGCGAGATGGAGTTGTAGGCCTGGCTCGTCTCCAGCGCCTCGAGCACTTCTTCGGGCGTGGCGTTCGCGGCCTCGGCGAGCTCGTTGATGGTCGGCGAGCGTTGCAGCTTCGGCACGAGCTCGTCGATCACCTTGTTCAGGCGGATGTTGAGCTCCTGCAGGCCGCGCGGCACGCGCACCGACCAGCCCTTGTCGCGGAAGTACCGCTTGATCTCGCCGACGATGTTGGGCGTCGCGTACGTCGTCAGCTCGACGCCCCGCTCGAGGTCGAACCTGTCGATCGCCTTGATGAGGCCGATCGCGCCGACCTGGACCAGGTCGTCGAAGTGCTCGCCGCGCGACGCGTAGCGCCGCGCCAGCGAACGGACCAGCGGCAGGTACATGGTGATGAGCTGCTCGCGCGCCCGGCGGTCGCCGTAGAGGTGGTAGCGCCGCAGCAGGTACTGGTCGAGCTTGTCGGACTCGGCGCGCCCGCGCCCCTTGGTGTCGGGCCGGCGCGGCCCGTCGGCGGGCCGCCCTTCCTCTTCGTCGTCCAGTGGGCGGCCCTGGCCAGGCAGGGCCTCGAGGTCAAGCGGGTCGTTCGTCCTGTGGTCGTCGTGCGGCGTCACGCGCGCGCCCCCGGGGTCTTGACGAGGACCACACGGTAGGAGCCGTCGAGGTCGTCGACCGTGACGTCGTCGCAGGTCGTGCGCAGTAGGCGGCACAGGTCGAGGCAGGCGGCGCCCGGCGTCGCGGGCATGACTCGCTCGCGCAGGACGGGCGAGGTGAAGGGCCCGGCGACGATGCGCAGCCTGCCGCCGTCGACGACCATCTCGACGGCGACGCGCCCGCCCCCCTCGGCCGTCACCACGGCGCGGAAGAGCTGCTCGGCGGCGAGGTACAGGTCGTCGATCTCTTCCACGGAGAACTCGAGGCGCGCGCTCAGCCCGCCCAGGACCATGCGGACCGGGGTGAAGGCGGAAAGCGCCGCCGCGACGTCGAGGCGGATGGTCTCGGACACGGTGGGCCTCAGATGTCGGCGGGTCCGGATGCGGCGCCCGGCGCGGATGCCTCGGTGGGTGCCGCGGAGCGCGACCCGGCCGCCTCGAGCTGCAGTGCGAGCTCGGCGTCGCGGCGGCGCGCCGCGGCCCTGCCCTTCTCGACGGCTTCGGCGGCGCGCTGGCGCGCCTCGCCCGAGAAGCGCTGGACCTCGCCGGGCAGTTGCTTGATCACGTCGAGGTAGCTGGCGCCGCTGCACACCTTACGCCGGTGGACGTAGTAGGCGAGACCGGCGCCGGCCGCGACGGCGGCCCCGACGAAGGAGCCGAAGAGCCTCATTCCTGGCCTTCCTGCTCTCCGCGCTTGAAGAAGGTCCCCACGGCCTCGGTGACACCGGCGCTGAACGCCGCCGCCTTGCGCGCCGGCGCCGTGACCGCGCCCTCGACCGCGCCGGCCATGCGGTCGACCTTCTCGGTCATGCTCGACACGTCCTTGGTGATCTGCCCGACGTTCGTCAGCGAGACGTTGACCTCGTCGAGAGTCGACCCAGCCTTGTTCATCAGCGGCAGCGCCTCCTTGTCGACGTCGGCGAGCACCTGCTCGACGCGCCCCATCGTCTTGCCGGCACGGAACAGGGCGTAGGCGGCGGCGATCGCGACGAGGACGAAGAAGAAGGCGGCCGCGTAGCGCAACACGAGCGAAGCCGTGCTCATGGCGACGACGTCAAACATGGAGTCCATGCGTCTCTCCTCCCGGCCCGGGACGACGGAATGCGAAGCTACGAGACAGTATCATACTCCCTCCCCCGCCCCCACGAGCCCGGCGCCGACCACCCTGTCGCCGCGGTAGAACACGGCCGCCTGACCCGGGGCGGGCGCGGAGAAGGGCGTCGCCAGGCGCACGAGCAGCGCGCCGGCCGGCGCCGCCAGCGGCACGACCTCCGCGACCGGGACGGCCGGCGAGCGATAGCGCAACTGGGCGGTGAGGTCGCCGTCGCGGATGCCGCGGTCGAGAACGTCGCGCACGACGACTTCGGTCGTCTCGAGATCGGCGACGGCCCCAACGACGACCTCGTTGGTCGCGGCGCGCCGCTCGAGCACGTACAGCGGCGCTTCGGCGGCGACGCCGACGCCGCGGCGCTGGCCGATCGTGAAGCGCCAGTGGCCCTCGTGCTCGCCGAGCACGCGGCCGTCGCGGGCGACGATCACGCCCCGCCGCGGCCTGACGCCGCGCGCCTCGAGGAACCCACGGTAGCCGTCCGGCGCGAAGCACACCTCCTGGCTCTCGGGGCGGTCGGCGACCGCGAGGCCCGCGCCGCGCGCCTCCGCTCTGATCTCGTCCTTGGTCGCCTCGCCGAGTGGGAAGACCAGGCGCGCCAGGAGCCCGGGCGGCACGGCGGCCAGCATGTACGACTGGTCCTTGGCGCGATCCGCCGCACGTGCCAGGAACGGCGCGCCCTCCTCAGCCGTCACCAGGCGCGCGTAGTGCCCGGTGGCGACCCGGGCCAGGCGGCGCTCGTCGGCAAGGTCGGCGAGCGCCGCCAGGCGCTCGGGGTTGCAGCGCACGCAGGGGTTCGGCGTCTCGCCGGCGAGGTACGCGGCGACGAACGGCTCGACGACCGCGCGCGCAAAGCGCGCGCGGTCGTCGAGCACGTGCAACCGCACGCCACACGCGTCGGCGACGGCGCGCGCCCGGTCGATCGCCGTCGGCCCGCAGCAGCTGCGCGGGTCGTCGCCGGGCCACAGCTCGACGATCGCCGCCTCCACCCTGCCGCCCGCGGCGGCGAGCCGCAGCAGAGCGACGGCGCTGTCGACACCACCACTGAGCGCGACGAGGATGCCCACGTCAGTCGTCGCCGCCCTCGTCGTCGTGTCCGTGCTCGCCGCCCTCCGGCAGTGGTCCGACGATCGTCTCGACCTCGGCGCCGCGCCCCGTCCGCGTCAAGTAGTCGGCGATCGCGACGCGCAGCGCGTCGGCGGCCAGGTTCGAGCAGTGCATCTTCTGCGGCGGCAGGCCGCCGAGGGCCTCGGCCACGGCCTCGTCCGTCACCTTGGCCGCCTCGGCGAGCGTCTTGCCCTTGACCATCTCGGTCATCATGCTCGAGCTCGCGATTGCGGCCGCGCACCCGAAGGTCTTGAACTTGACGTCCGCGATCCGCTCGCCGGCGACCTTGATCGTTATGTGCATGTAGTCGCCGCAGACCGGACTCCCGAAGTCGCCGACGCCGTCGGCGTCCGGCAGCTCACCGACGTTGCGGGGGTTGCTGAAATGGTCGAGGACGACGTCGCTGTACATGGCTCACGCTCCGGCGTGGTAGAGGGGGCTCATGGCGCGCAGTCTGGCGACGATCGGCGAGAAGACCTGGAGGAACCGGTCGACCTCCCGCTCGGTGTTCTCGCGCCCGAGCGTCACCCGGATGCTGCCGTGCGCCTCTTCGGGCGGCAGACCCAGGGCGAGGAGGACGTGGGAGGGCTCGCCGGAGCCGCTGGCGCACGCCGAGCCGCTCGACACCATGATCCCCTCGCGGTCGAGCTGCAGGAGCATCGACTCGCCCTCGACGTAGCGCACGGCGAAGGCGGCGTTGCCCGGCAGGCGCCGCGAGGGGTGCCCGAGGAGCCGGGTCTCGGGCACCGCGTCGAGCACCCCGGCCACAAGCCGCTCGCGCAACGCCGTCACCCGCGCGCCGTCGCCCGGCATGTGCTCGACGGCGCGCGTGAGCGCCGCGCCGAGGCCGACGATCGCCGGCACGTTCTCGGTGCCCGAGCGCAGGCGGCGCTCGTGCCCCCCGCCGTGGACGAGGGGCGCCAGACGCGTCCCGCGGCGCACGTAGAGAGCCCCGACGCCCTTGGGGCCGTACAACTTGTGGCCCGAGAGGCTGAGGAGGTCGACGCCCAGCGCCTTGACGTCCACGGGCACGGCGCCGGCGGCCTGCACGGCGTCGGTGTGAAAGACGGCGCCGCGATCGCGGGCGATGCGCGCCAGGTCGGCGATCGGCTGAATCGTCCCCACGACGTTGTTGGCGAGCATGACCGACACCAACCGCGTGTCGGGACGGAAGGCACGCTCGTACGCCTCATGGTCGAGCAGCCCGTCGCGGTCGACAGGCACGAGGTCGAGGTCCCAGCCGCGACGGGCGAGCGCCTTCGCCGTCTCCATCACCGCCGGATGCTCGACCGCGCTGACGATCAGGTGACCGGGCTCGAAGCGCTCGAGGCATCCGGTGAGCGCGAGGTTGTCGGCCTCGGTGCCGCCGCTGGTGAAGACGATCTCGCCCGGGCTGGCGTTGAGGGCCACGGCGACGGCGGCGCGCGCCGCGTCGACGGCGCGCCGCCCCTCGCGCCCCAGCGCATGCAGTTCCGACGGGTTGCCGTACTCCTCGGTGAAGTAGGGCAGCATCGCCTCGAGCACGTCCCGGTCGACCGGCGTGGTCGCCGCGTGGTCGAAGTACACCGGTCTCACCGTCGCTCTCCCTCGGTCACCAGGTCGGCGAGGCTGATGCCCGCCAGCACCTCGTGGATGGCCTCGTCGATGCGCCGCCAGACCGTGCGCGACGCGCACCCTTCGGCGCGCACGCAACTGCGGTCCTCGCCGACGCAGTCCACGAGCGTCAGCGGGCCTTCGAGGGCGACGACCACGTCGGCGACGGCGACGCGGTCAGGCGAGCGGGAGAGGGCGTAGCCGCCGCTCGCCCCCCGCGTCGCCTTCACCAGCCCATCCTCGCGCAGCTGCGCGAGGATCCGCTCGAGGAACGGCGCAGGGATGCCCTCGCTGCGGGCGATCTCGGTGAGCGGCGCCGGTGCGTCACCGGGCCTGGCGGCGAGGTAGACCATGGCGCGCAACCCGTACTCCGTGCGGGAGGTGATCTTCAAGGCGGACGGTCTCCTGCTCGACGCCCAGATCGGGAAATCCCAACCGCGTGAGTAGGGATTATCGTAGCACCTAGCGGAGCCGCATCAAAGCGAGGGTGCAGGCCGCGCCGTCAGACGGCGGGCGGGAGGCGTGCGCTCAAGGTCGAGGTGAAGCCGGGCGCCCAGTATGCCGGTCGCTACTGCGCGCGCAGCGCGTTGCCGACGACCTGCTCCATCACCTTCTGGCCGACCCAGCCGGTGTAGAGCTGCGCCACCGTGCCGTCGCCCTCGATGACGGCGAGCATGGGCGGGGCGTTGACCTTGAGCTGCGTGAGGACGTCGCCGAGCTCCTTGACCTTGCGCGCCTCGAAGTTGAAGAAGGACGCCTGCGACTGGTAGATCGACTTCACCCGGTTGAAGTTGGCGAGCATCTCCTCGTCGGCGGACGCGCCGCGCACGTACACGAGGAGGATCACACCGCGCTGCTTCTCGAGGGGCTTGGCGATGAAGTCGGGTGTGTCTTCGGTCGGTTCGAGCGTCAGTTCGGAGTAACCGGTGATGCCGTAGCTGCCGGCGGTGTTCATGTTGGTGTCTGCGGTGACCGGCGCCGTCGTCGTCCCGTCCTGAGCCAGGACGCGGATCGCGGTCACCCCGCCGAGAATCGCCACCCCGCAGACGAGGATGAGCACGACAGCGATCAGGAAGGACCGGTTACGCGATACGATGCCCATGCTCGCCCTCCGTGAGTTTGGCTCCACCTTGCCGTGCTCGCTTGATTCTCGAACCTGCTCTCGCAGGTGGGTGCCCTCTCGACGCATCCACGGACGGGCCGACGTTGAGCTCCCGATGTGTTCGTGTTGGCTCGAGAATGTCACGAGGCCACGAACAAGGTCGAGCCGCGCCATCCTAGCAAACGCCGATTCTTTCAACAAATCTTTCGGCAACCCTGCGCGGAGCTTGAGCAGCGGGTGTCGCCAGCGGGGACACGAGGGGCACGAAACCGCCTCGCGCGGGCCCGGCGGCAGCTAGCCGAGGCGGATGCGCAGCTCCTTGAGCTGCGCCGGCGCGACGTCGCCGGGGGCGGCAGTCATCGGGTCGCTGCCTGAGGCGGTCTTGGGAAAGGCGATGACGTCGCGGATCGAGTCCTCGCCGGCCAGGAGCATGACGAGGCGGTCGAGGCCCAGGCCGATGCCACCGTGCGGTGGCGCGCCGTACTCGAGCGCCTCCAGCATGAAGCCGAAGGCGGTCTGGATGCGCTCGTCGTCGAGACCCAGGGCGCGCAGGACGGCGCGCTGGACCTCGGGGCGGTGGTTGCGCAGCGAGCCCGATCCGAGCTCGCTGCCGTTGAGCACGAGGTCGTACTGCGCGCCGTACACCTTGAGCGGTTCGCTCTCGAGGAGCGGCCGCGTCTCCGGCGTCGGCAGGCTGAACGGGTTGTGCCCGTAGGTGAGGCGCCCGGTCTCCTTGTCGATCTCGAACAGCGGGAACTCGACGACCCAGAGCGGGGCCCAGCGCCGCGACGGGGCCGGGGCGAGCCGCGCGATGAGCTCGGCGCGCAAGGCGCCGAGCACGGGCGCGGCCACACCGGCCTGGCCGGCGGCGAACACGATGAGGTCGCCGGTCTGGGCGGCCGTGCCGTCGACGACCGCGCGCTGCTCGGCCTCGCTGAGGAACTTGACCACGGGGCCGCGCAGCGCGCGCCCCTCCTGGACGTAGACGTACGCCATCCCCTTGGCGCCGTTCGCCTTGGCGACCTCGGTGAGCGCGTCGATCTGCGCCCGCGAGAGCGCCGCAGCGCCGCGGGCGCAGATCGCGCGCACGCAGCCGCCGGCGTCGACGGCGCCGCGGAACACCTGGAAGCCGCTCTGTGCGAAGGCGTCGCTCAGGTCGACGATCTCGAAACCGTACCGCAGGTCTGGCTTGTCGGAGCCGAAACGCAGCATCGCCTCGTCGTATGAGAGTACCGGGAACGGCGCTTCGACGGCCTCGCCCGCGGCAGTGAACATCGCCACGATCATGCCCTCGACCAGGGCGCGGATCTCGCCCGTGTCCATGAACGAGACCTCGAGGTCGATCTGCGTGTGCTCGGGCTGGCGGTCGGCGCGCAGGTCTTCGTCGCGGAAGCAGCGCGCGATCTGGTAGTAGCGGTCGGCGCCCGCGACCATGAGGATCTGCTTGAACAGCTGCGGCGACTGCGGCAAGGCGTAGAAGCGGTGCGGCTGCAGGCGGACCGGGACGAGGAAGTCGCGAGCGCCCTCGGGCGTCGACTTCGTCAGCACCGGCGTCTCGACCTCGAGGAAGCGCTCGTCGTTCAAATAGGCGCGCGCCGCCTGGACGACGGTGTGCCGCAGCACCATGTTGGCCAGCATGGGTGCGCGCCGCAGGTCGAGGTAGCGATACTTCAGGCGCAGGGTCTCGTCGACCTCTCCCCCTTCGGCGGCTTCGATCTCGAACGGCGGCGTCTTCGCCTCGTTCAGCACCTCGAGCTCGGCGACCCTGACCTCGATCTCACCTGTCGGCAGGTTCGGATTCACGGTCTCGGCGCTGCGCGCGACGACCGTCCCGCGGGCGGCGAGCACGTACTCGGAACGCACCGCCTCGGCGAGAGTGTGCGCCGCGGGTGATTCGGACGGGTCGACGACGAGCTGCGCGACGCCGCTGCGGTCGCGCAGGTCGATGAAGATGAGGTTGCCATGGTCGCGGCGGTGCGCGACCCACCCCGCGAGGCGGACCTCGCGCCCGACGTCGGCGGGGCGCAGCTCGCCGGAGTAGGCGTCGCGCGCGCTCACTCAGACTCCTTGCGTGCGGTGAGCCAAGCCGCGACGCCGGCCGCCGGCACGTCCTCTTCCCCGCCGCCGGCGAGCGCCTTGACGCGCACGGTCTCCGGCGGCAGCTCCTCGAGGCCCAGAAGGACGGCGTAGGCGGCTCCGCTGCGGCCCGCCTGCTTGAGCTGGCCCTTGGCGCTGCGCCCGGCGAGGTCAAGCTCGACGGCCAGGCCCGCCCGCCGCAGTCCCTGAGCGAGCACGAACGCGTCGCCGCGCACCTCGTCGGTGAACGCGACCACGAAGGCCGCGGGACCCAGGCCCGGCGCCTCACGCGCGCCCATGGCGAGGGTGATGCGCTCGAGGCCCGAGCCGAAGCCCACGCCGGGCGTCGGCGGGCCGCCGACCTGCTCGACGAGCCCGTCGTAACGGCCGCCGCCGCCCACGCCGCTCTGCGCGCCGAGTCGGTCGGAGCTGAACTCGAAGGTCGTGCGCGTGTAGTAGTCCAGGCCGCGCACGAGACGGAAGTCGAGCTCGGGCTCGAGGCCGACGCGGCGCAGCAGGCCGAGCACGGTGTCGAAGTGCTCGCGGCACTCCGGGCACAGGTGCTCGTCGATGTGCGGCGCCTCGTCGAGCACCGCGCGGCAACTCTCGACCTTGCAGTCGAAGGTGCGCAGCGGGTTCAGCTCGAGGCGCTCGCGACAGTCGGCGCAGAGCTCGTCCTCGCGGCCGCGCAGGTACTCGCGAAGCCGGCCGACGTAGGCGGGCCGGCACGCCGGGTCGCCCATGCTGTTGACGGCCAGCCGCAGGCCGCCGATGCCGAGCTCGGCGAAGAGCTGGGCGAGCATGGCGATGACCTCGGCGTCGACTTCCGGCGCAGGCGAGCCGATCGCCTCGGCGCCCAGCTGGTAGTGCTCGCGGTAGCGGCCGGCCTGCGGCCGCTCGTAACGGAACATCGGGCAGTAGTACCAGAGCTTCACGGGCTGCGGCCACTTGTGCAGGCCGTGCTCGACGTACAGGCGGCAGATCGGGGCCGTCCCCTCCGGGCGCAGGGTCAGCGAGCGGCCGCCCTTGTCCTCGAAGGTGTACATCTCCTTGCGCACGATGTCGGTAGCCTCGCCGACGCCGCGCTCGAACAGCCCCGTCTCCTCGAACTCGGGGGTGACGACACGCCGGTAGCCATGGGCGCCGAAGACGCGCGCCGCCGTCGCGACGACGTCGTCGCGCAACGCCGCTTCGTCGGGCAGCAGGTCGTACGTGCCTTTCGGGGCTCGAGGTCCGCTCACCAGCGGTGGCCGGGATCGTGGCGGAGCGGCGAGAGGAAGGGGTTGAGCGCCAGCTCGCGGCCGAGCGACGTGTCCGGGCCGTGGCCGCAGTGCACGGCGGTATCGGCCGGGAAGCGCCGCACGAGCGTCGCCACGGACTCGAGCAGCGCGTCCATGTCGCCGCCGGGCAGGTCGGTGCGACCGACGCTGCCGTAGAAGATGAGGTCGCCCACGAACAGGTGCCCGTCCATCGCGTACGTGTACGCGCCCCGACTGTGACCGGGCGTGGGGATCGCGGTCACCCCGAACGGCAGGTCGAGGGTCTGCTCGCCCTCGATCGTCACGGCCTCGGTGACGGGCTCGATGTCGAAGCCCGACATGGCGCCGAGACCGCCGTCGGCCATCTGCCCGGCGTCCTCCGCCCCGATGTAGACGGGCACGGAGTAGTGTCTGGCGAGCGGCGCGACGCCCCCGAAGTGGTCGAAGTGGCCGTGCGTGACGAGCACGGCGGCGGGCGCGAAGCCGAGCTCGGTGAACGCATCGATGACGACGTTGGCCTCGTCGCCCGGGTCGATCACCAGACCGGCGTCCGCGCCTACGACGATGAAACAGTTCGCCTGCAGCGGACCGAGTGGCAGCGGGAAGACATCGAACGGTTCGGACATGGCACCCTCGGGGTCGACGTTCGGCCGCTTACCCTACCAGACGGCCCTGCGGAGCGTCGACCGTGGGCGACCGGGGAGGCGCCCCTCAGCCCACGATGCGATACGCGTCGTACACCGTGTCGATGGCGCGGATGTTGGCGAGGATGTTGTCGAGCTGGCGCACGTCGCCGACCTCGATGGTGAAGCGGTCGCGCACGGCGCCGTCCGGCAGTGTCTGGACCTGGCCCGAGAGGATGTTGACGCCCGAGTCGCCGAGCGTCCGCGCGACGTCTTCGAGCAGGTGGTTGCGGTCCAGCGCCTCGACCTGGATCTCGACCCTGAACGCCAGGCCGCCGAGGCCGTGCCAGCCGACGTTGGTGAAGCGCTCGGGGTTCTTCATGAGGGCGCGCGCGTTCTTGCAGTCGCTGCGGTGGATCGTGATGCCCTTGCCCAGCGAGATGTAGCCGACGATGTCGTCGCCGGGGATGGGCTTACAGCACTTGGCCATGCGGACCATGATGTCGCTCATGCCCTCGACGGCGATGCCGAACTCGCCCGAGAGCGCCTGCGGCTCCTCGGGCAACCGGTCTTCGCGATGGGGCAGCATCTCGGGCGGCGGCGTCGCCTCCTTCATTGTGCCGGCGCGCTGCATCACCTTGGTGGCCACCGTCTTGACGGCGACGCGCCCCGACCCGATGGCGAGGAACAGGTCGTCGGGCTTCGAGAACCCGACCTCCTTGACGATCTGCGCGAAGACCTTGGACGAGAGGATCTTCGCCGCCGGCAGCCCTTCGCGGCGCAGGGTGTCCTGCAGCAGCTCGCGGCCGGAGTGCTCGGAGTCTTCGCGCTGCTCGCGGCGGAAGAACTGGCGCACCTTCTGCCGGGCGCGCGGCGTGACCACGATGTCGAGCCAGTCGCGCGAGGGGCCCCGGCTCGACTTGGAGGTGATGATCTCGACGATGTCGCCGGAGCGCAGCTTGTGGTGCAGGGGCACGATGCGCCCGTTGACCTTGGCGCCGACGGTGTGGTTGCCGACATCGGTGTGCACGGCGTAGGCGAAGTCGATGGGCGACGACCCGGCCGCCAGGTTCTTGACGTCGCCCTTCGGCGTGAACACGAACACCTCGTCCTCGAAGAGGTCGATCTTGAGCGTGTCCATGAACTCGCGCGCGTCGCCCGCCGTCTCGGACTGCCACTCCATCATCTGGCCGAGCCATGCCAGCTTGTCGGGGTCGCGCTCGCCCTTCTCCTTGTAGAGCCAGTGCGCGGCGACCCCGAACTCGGCCGTCTGGTGCATGTCGAACGTGCGGATCTGGATCTCGAGGGGCTTGCCGCCTGGGCCGATCACGGTCGTGTGCAGTGACTGGTACATGTTGAACTTGGGCATCGCGATGTAGTCCTTGAAGCGCCCGGGGATCGGCTTCCAGAGGGAATGGATGATGCCGACGGCGCCGTAGCAGTCCTTGACCGAGTCGACGAGCACGCGGAGGCCGGTGAGGTCGAAGATCTCGTTGAACTCTTTGCCGCGCCGGCTCATCTTCACGTAGATGGAGTAGAAGTGCTTGGCGCGGCCGGTGATGTCGGCGCGGATGCCGCTACGCGCGAGCTCGGTGCGCAGGAACTCGGCGGCCTCGTCGACGAAGTCCTCGCGGTCGGTACGGCGCTGGGCCACCCACTTCTGGATCTCCTGGTACTTGCGTGGGTGCAGCGCCGAGAAGGCCAGGTCTTCGAGCTGCCACTTGAGGTTGTGGATGCCGAGCCGGTGCGCGAGCGGCGCGTAGACCTCGAGCGTCTCCTTCGCCTTCTGGATCTGCTTCTGCTTGCTCAGGTAGCACAGCGTGTTCATGTTGTGCAGGCGATCGCAGAGCTTGATGAGGATGACGCGGATGTCGGTCGCCATCGCGACGATCATCTTGCGGTAGTTCTCGGCCTGCTCCTCCTCTTGCGAGGTGAAGTGCATCTTCGTCAGCTTCGTCACCCCGTCGACGAGCATCTCGATCTCGTCGCCGAAGTGCTCGCGCACCCACTCGCCGGGCGTGCCCGTGTCTTCGACCACGTCGTGGAGCAGCGCGGCGGCGATCGTCACCGAGTCGAGGCGAAGCTCGGCACAGTTGAGGGCGGTCCCGACCGGGTGGTGGATGTAGGCCTCGCCGCTCTTGCGCTGCTGGGCGCCGTGCAGGAGGCAAGCGGCCGTGAAGGCGCGGCTGATGAGGTCGCGGTCGAGGTCGGGGTCGTACCGCTCGACCGCGGCCAGCAGGTCATCGAGCAGGGGGCGGTGCTTCTCGGGGACCTGCGTCAGCGCCGCTGCGTCAGGCAGCTCGCCAGATACGCCCGTGTGTGGAACCGTCTGCGCCATGCCCTGTGCGCCTCGATGGTCGTCATGTCGGCCTTGCGCTGCGGCCGCTTGAGCTCGTAGGTTTCGCCGTCCGTGCGAAGCAGCCCCGCGGCGCGCAGCACGCGCAGGGCGGCGGCGACACTCGCGAGCGGCGCGAGAAACGGCCCCTGGACGAGGAGTTCCTGCTCGAGCCGCTCGTCAAACCGGCCCTCGCCCGCGTCGAGCGCACGCCAGACCCGGCGCAGCGTCGCATCGAGGTCGTAGCCGGCCGCCAGCACCTCCTCGCTGAAGTGTACGTCACCGGGCCCCCACAGCGCATGGATGTAGGCTCCGGGCGCGGCGGCGGTCAGGACGTCGTCGTGGAGGGCCGCGCTGAAGGGCGGGTCGACGAAGACGACCTGGTCGAACGCGGCGACGAGCTCGGGGTGTGCAGCGGCGAGGTCGACGCCGGCCATGACGACGTCCGGCGGGCCCTCGCCACCGGGCATGGTCGCGTGGCCCGCTACTCCCTCGCCCTCTCCCGGGGCCGCGTCCGCGCTGCCGACCGGCGCGCGCCCGACAGCCTCGCCAAGCCGGTTCGCGCAGGCGCACTGCAGGTACATCGCCCGGCGGCCGAGCTCGGGCGGGAGCGCGTCGCGTGCGAGCAGGGGCCGGCGGCGCGCGACGTCGGCGACGAGCACCAGGACGCGGCCGCCGGTGGCGGCGAGGGCGGCGATAGCCGACGCCGCCGCGCGGCCGCGCCGGTCGAGGACGCGGGCGTCTCGACGCGCTCGATGCGAAGCCTCGGCCGCGCGACCCGCCTCCGCGTCTGGACCCGCGCTGCCTTCGGCCGCGCGAGCGCCCCACACGTCGAGCACCTCGTCCTCGAGGAGCGCCGTCCAGAGCGCGGCGCCGCGGAGCCTCAGCGCGCACGAGACGTCGCAGGCCGTCGGGCAGAGGTCGCCGTCCGTCGCGGTGAGGCGGTGCAGCGCCTTCACCTCGACCTGGGCGGTCACGGTGGCGTTGTACGCGTTCTTGCTCAAGGCGAGGAGGACGTCGTAGCGCCCCGGCTCGCTGACCGTCCGCAGGCCGTCGAAGTTGAAGTGCACGGCGCCGCACGAGGCCCCGTCGCAGCGCACGCGGTACTGGAGATGCCGCTTGTCGCGGGTGAGGCGCGGCTTGACGATCTCGGCGCCGTGCAACAGGAGGCTCACACGTGGGTTGCCGAAGCCGTGCGGCGCGAGAAGCTCGAGCTCGTCCGCGAGCCCCAGCGTGAGCTCGTGCGCGCCGACGATCGCGTCGGCCACCCGTACCCGGGCGAGGTCGTCGGCGCTGAGCGTCGCCGCGGCGTGTGCGGTGAGTGCCTCGCGGAACGCGGCGATGCGGCCCCGCTCGAGGCGCAGGCCGCACGCCGCGCGATGGCCCCCGTACGCGATGAGATGCGCAGCCGCCGCGTGCACACCGCCGAGGAGGTCGTAGGCGGCGATGCTGCGTCCCGACCCTTTGGCGAGGTCGCCGTCTTCGCTCAGCAGGACCGCCGGGCGGTAGAACCGCTCGGCGACGCGCGAGGCGACGATGCCCACCACGCCCTCGTGCCACTCTGGCGACGAGAGCACCAACGCCGGCGGGAGCGGGTCGGGCACCTGCTCGAGAGCGGCGGCGAAAATGGCGCGCTCTATCTCCTGCCGCTCGCGGTTCAGGGCGTCGAGACGCAGGGCGACCGGCAGAGCCGCCTCACGGTCGTCGCACCCGAGCAACTCGAGCGCGATGGCGGCGTCTTCGAGTCGCCCGGCGGCGTTGAGACGCGGGGCGAGGCGAAAGCCGACCACCCCGGCCGTGACGCCGCCGGGGGCCACACCCGCCACCTCCATGAGCGCCGCCAGCCCGGCTCGCGCCGTGCCCTGCAGGCGGCCGAGCCCCATGGCCACCAGCGTCCGGTTCTCGTCGACGAGCGGGGCAAGGTCGGCGATGGTGCCGAGCGCCACGACGTCGGTGTAGGCCCGCAGAGCGAGGGGCACCTCGACGCGTGCCTCACCCTCGTCGTGCAGGAGGGCATGCGCGAGCTTGAACGCGACGCCGACGCCGGCGAGTTGCGGGCAGGGCGCGCCGGGCAGGCGCGGCGACACGACGACGCAGTCGGGCAGCTCACCCTCGATCTCGTGGTGGTCGGTGACGACGACGTCCATGCCGAGCGTCCGCGCGCGCGCGACCTCGTCGCGCGCGCCGATGCCGCAGTCGACGGTGACGAGGAGCTTCACGCCTTCGGCGGCGAGCTCCTCGACGGCGCTCATGGCGACCCCGTAGCCGTCGGTGAAGCGATTGGGCAGCCGCCAGCGCACGTCGCCCCCCAGGTCCTGAAGGACTGAGACCAGCACGAAGGTCGCGGTGATGCCGTCGGTGTCGTAGTCGCCGTACACGGCGATAGGTTCGTCGCGCTTGAGCGCCTGATCTATGCGCCGCTTGGCCTCGGGAATGCCGGGCAGCAGGCAGGGACCGTGCACGCGGTGATCGGGGCGCAGGAAGGCACGGGCCGCATCCGGATCAGCCAAGCCGCGACGGACGAGGATCTGGGCGAGGGTCTCGCCGATCCCGAGCTCGTCGGCGAGGCGGCGGGCAGCAAAGTAGTCGACCGGCGCGATGCGCCAGGAGCCGTCGTCGATCACGGGTGCATCACGGCCTCAGTCTACCGTGCAGCGGCGACGGACGGCGGCGCGGGCGACCCGGAAGGGTCCCGCCGGCGGTGGTCAACCCGGCTGGTCTTCGTTCGGCGGCGGTGCTCCGGGAAGCGTCGCCTCGGCGGACTGCTCTGCCGCGGCGATCGTGGTCGCATCGTCCTCGACGGCCGCTTCGGCGATCGCCGTCGCGTCCTCGCCGGCGGGCGGCCCGGGGGCGGCCACCGTGTCGTCGGCCAAGGGTTCTGGTAGGACCGCCGTCCGCGTCTCGGTCGCCCGCGGCGGCTCGACGTCCGCCGGCCCCGAAGCCGGGAGGACGGCCGCGCGTGGCAGCCTCGCTTCGGCGTCGCGCAGGCGGCGGTACGTCGTCTCGAGTTCCTTCTCAAGCTTGCCGCGCGCCCCGGCCGCCCCGCCGCGGCCGATCGCCCAGCCGACGATCCCGGCGAGCAGCAGGGCGGCGGCCACGCCAAGCATGATCCAGAAGAGCGAGACGGCCGGCGCCGTGCCGACCGCGTAGTCGAAGGAGATCTCGGTGCCGCGGTTGAGCGACCCGCCGGCCACCAGCAGGAGTGCGATCACCAGGAGTATGACGAGCAGCGCCTTCACGAGACTGTCACGGCGGGCAGACCGCTGCCCCCGTCGCGGCGAGTATAGCAGCGCCCGACGGCGAGACGAGGCGAGCCGTGCGAGCCGCGCGCCTCACGGGGCCGTCAGGACGACGTCGGCGCGCTTGCGTTCGGCGACGATCCACGCGTCGAGCGCGCGGACCCGGGCCCGCAGGTCCAGCTCGGCGCGCAGCTCGTCCCGGACCTCGGCGAACGGCGTCACGACAACGGCGCGCCGTTCGTGGAGCTTGAGCACGAACCAGCCTCCCGGGCCCTGCACGGGGCCGGCGACCTCGCCCTTCTGCATGGTGTCGACGGCGCGACGCAGCGGAGCCGGCAGCGACGCGAGGGTGGTCCACCCCAGACGCCCGCCCGCGTCGCGGGTCACAGGGTCGCGGCTGTACGTGCGCGCGAGATCGGCGAACCGCCTGCCGGCACGCAGGTCCGCGGCGAGCTTCTCGCCGAGGCGCTCGGTGCGGACGAGGATGCTGCTCAGGTCCACGGCGGCGGGCTCTGTGAAGAGGTCGTCGCGGTGGCGGCGATAGAAGGCGCGGACCTTGGCGTCGCTCGCTGCCACATCGCCGAAGCGTTCGTCGCGGACCAGGCCGCGCAGCAGGCCGTACTCGGCGCCGCGACGCAACTGGTCGGCGCTCATGCCCGCGTCCTCGAGCGCGCGGGCGAGCGCCTCTTCCCCGCCGGCCCGCTCCGTCACCGCGGCGACACGCTCGTCCACGGCCGCCTGGTCGACGGCGAGGCCGAGGCGCCCTGCCTCCTGGCCGACGAGCGCCCGTCCTATTGCCTCGTCGAGGGCGGCCGCAGCGTCCTTCCCGTCACCGGCGAGCCGGCTCTCGGCACGCACGTCGTCGACCTGCGCCTGCGTCACGGGCTCGCCGTTCACGCGCGCGAGGACGACGGCGCCTGCCTCAGGTTCTGCCTCTCTGCAGGCACCAAGGCAGGCGACCCCGGCGACGAGGGCCGCGAGGAGCGAGACTCCCAGAACGAGGTGGATGTGGCAGAAGCGACGCGGGCCACTCATGGCACGACCATCGCCCCGGAATGCCGGGGCGCGGAGTTCAGTCCTCTCCGATGGGGGGCGCGTCGGCCGCGCCCAGCGAGGCTCCTTCGAACGGTGTGTCGGACACCGTGCGCTTGCCGTCCTCGTAGCGTGTCGGGAAAAAGCAGGCGACCTCGTGCCGGTCGCCGGCCTCGCCGCTCACCGCGAGGCGCGGCATGGCCGTGGTGCAGACCTCCTGCGCCCGTGGGCAGCGCGGGTGGAAGACACACCCCTTGGGCGGGTTCGCCGGGCTGGGCACGTCGCCTTCGAGGATGATGCGCCGCCGCGACCGCTCGGTCTCGGGGTCGGGGATGGGGACCGCCGAGAGCAGGGCCTCGGTATACGGATGCTGCGGCCGGTCGTAGAGCAGGTTGCTGTCGGAGATCTCGACGATCTTGCCCAGGTACATGACGGCGACGCGGTCCGAGAGGTGCTTGACGACCGACAGGTCGTGGGCGATGAACACGTACGTCAGGCCCATCTCTTCCTGCAGGTCTTCGAGGAGGTTGATGATCTGCGCGCGGATCGAGACGTCGAGCGCGCTCACCGGCTCGTCGCAGATGATGAGCCGGGGGTGGAGCGCGAGGGCGCGGGCGACGCCGATGCGCTGGCGCTGCCCGCCCGAGAACTCGTGCGGGTAGCGCTCGGCGTGCTCGGCGCTGAGCCCGACGGTCTCCAGCAATTCGAACACCTGGCGCTTGCGCTCCGCCTCGGTGCCGATGCCGTGGATGTCGAGCGGCTCGCCGATGATGTGCCTCACGCGCTTGCGCGGGTTCAGCGACGCGTACGGGTCCTGGAAGATGATCTGCATGTCGCGGCGCAGGCGCTGCATCTCGCCGCGCGAGGCCGCCATGACGTCAGTGCCGTCGAAGGTGACGCTGCCGCCCGTCGCCTGGATGAGGCGCAGCACGGCGCGGCCCGTCGTCGACTTGCCGCAGCCGCTCTCGCCGACGAGGCCCAGCGTCTCCCCCTTGTCGATCGAGAAGCTGATGTCGTCGACCGCGTAGACGTGTCCCGTCGTGCGCTTCAGCACCCCCGACTTGATGGGGAAGTACTTCTTCAGGCCCCTGACCTCGAGCAGGCTCACGCGACCCACTCCTTGAAGCGCGGCAGGCCGGCGCGCGTCTCGAGACGCTGATCGTTCGGGATCCAGCAGTGGACGCCGTGCCCGGGCCCGACCTCCTCGTGCTCGGGCCACCGCTCGCGACACGGCGGCAGCTCGAAGGCGCAGCGCCCGACGAACGGGCAGCCCGGAGGCAGCAGCAGCAGGTCCGGCGGCTGCCCCTTGATCGGCTCGAGCCGGTGCTTCTCGGCCAGGTCGAGCCGCGGCAGCGAACCCAGCAGGCCCCACGTGTAGGGGTGATGCGGGTTGTAGTAGATCTCGTCCACGGGGCCGTACTCGACCGTGCGCCCGCCGTACATCACCATCACCTTGTCGGCGATCTCGGCGACCACGCCGAGGTCGTGCGTGATGAGGATGACACCCGAGTGGTACTGCGTCTGCATCTCGCGCATGACGTCGATGATCTGCGCCTGGATGGTGACGTCGAGCGCCGTGGTGGGCTCGTCGGCGATGAGGATGTCTGGGTTGCAGCTGATCGCCATGGCGATCATCGCCCGCTGGCGCATGCCGCCGGAGAACTCGAACGGGTACTGCTTGACGCGGTTCTTGGCATCGGGGATGCCGACCCGCTCGAGCAGCTCGGCGGCGAGGCGCCAGGCCTCGTCCTTGCCCTTGTCCTGGTGCAGCATGATCGCCTCGGCGATCTGGTCGCCGATCTTGAAGACCGGGTTGAGGCTTGTCATCGGGTCCTGGAAGATCATCGCGATGTCGTTGCCGCGCACCTGGCGCATCTCGTCGTCGGAGAGCGCCCGCAGGTCACGGCCGCGCAGCATCAGGGAACCCTCGACGATCTTGCCCGGCGGGTCGGGGATCAGGCGCATCACCGAGAGGGCGGCCACCGTCTTGCCAGAGCCGGACTCGCCGACGATGCCGAGGGTCTCCTGGCGGTCGAGGGTGAAGCTCACCCCGTTGACCGCCTTGACCACGCCGGCGTGGGTGAAGAAGTGGGTCGAGAGGTCGGTGACCTCGAGCAGTCGTTCGGCCACGCCTACTCCTTGAGCTTGGGGTCGGTGGCGTCGCGCAGGCCGTTGCCGAAGGAGATGAAGCCGAAGACGGTGAGCGTCAGCGCGATGCTCGGGAAGACGACCATCCACCAGCTGCCGGCCCACAGGTAGGTGAGCGTGTCGGCGATCATCTTGCCCCAGCT
>DDYF01000018.1:50760-54221 GCA_002347645.1 Thermoleophilia bacterium UBA2241
GCCATGCTGTTGGGCAGCACATGGCGGAAGATGATGCGCAGGTCGGTCGCGCCCTGGGCGCGGGCGGCCTCGACGTACTCCATCGCCTTGACGCTCAGCACCTGGCCGCGCACGAGACGGGCGAAGCTCGCCCAGCCGAGGATGCCGATCGCGAGGAAGACGTTGACGAAGCCCGGGCCGAGTACGGTCATGATGAGCAGCACGAAGAGGATGTAGGGGAAGGCGAAGAAGACGTCGGCGAGGCGCATGATGACGCTGTCCACCGTCCCCCCGTAGTACCCCGACACCGGCCCCGCGACCAGCCCGATGGTGAGGGCGATGGCGACGGCGATGACGCCGACCAGCAGCGAGATGCGAGTCGCGACCAGGACGCGCGAGAGGATGTCGCGGCCCATGTAGTCGGTGCCGAAGGGGTGCGAGGCGCTCGGCGGCGAGCCGCGCCCCTCGGGAGAGAGGTCGTAGTTCTGCTGGTTCGGCGGGTAGGGCGTGAGGCCGCGCCCGTCGGTGAGCGGGTAGGCGATGACCTGGATGACCCCCACGACCATGAAGACGATGATGATGCCGAGGCCGACGAGGGCCAGCCGGTTGCGCTTGAGACGGCGCCAGGTGTCGGCCCAGAGGCCGAGCGGCTTGGCGCCGCCGGCGCCCTGCTCGGCCATCTTCTCGGCGCGCTCCTCGAGGATGTCGAGCTCGCTGACCTCGCTGACGCCGGCGACCTCGTCGATGTTCGACTGGCCGTGCGTCGCACCGGAAGCGCCGTCGTGATAGTGGTCGGCCACGCTACTCCTCGAGCCTGATGCGCGGGTCGACCGCCGCGTAGCCGAGGTCGACGAACAGGTTGGCGAACACGTAGACGACGGTGGCGAAGAGCACCCCGCCGGCGACGACCGGTACGTCGCGCGAGCCGATCGCCTGGAAGATCATCAGCCCGATGCCGGGGCGCGAGAACACCGTCTCGGTGAGGATCGCGCCGCCCATGAGGGCGCCGAGGTCGATGCCGGCGATGGTCATGACGGGGATCACGGCGTTCTTGAAGGCGTGCTTGCCCACGACTTGCCGTTCGCCGAGCCCCTTGGCGCGCGCCGTACGGATGTAGTCGGCGCGGATCACCTCGAGCATCGAGGCGCGCTGCATGTAGGAGATGTAGGCGACCTCGATGAGGCCTAGCGTGACCGCAGGAAGGATCAGCGTCGAGAAGCTCGCCCACGACGCCGGGATGATATAGAGCACGTTCTCGCCGGCGCCGGTGAGCGGGAAGATGTCGAGGCCCGTCCACTGCGTCAGCTTGAGGCCGAAGAACCACTGCATGAACACCCCGAGCACGAACACGGGGATGCCCCAGATGATCAGCGCCGAGGTGGTCAAGGCCGTGTCCCAGAAGGTGTACTGCCGCAGCGCCGAGTAGATGCCCAAGGGGATGCCGAGCAGCTCGATGAGCACGGCGGCCAGCGCCAGCTGGATCGTGTTAGGAGCGTTCTCGCGGATCATCTCGGCGACGTCCTGCTGCAGGTAGAAGGACTCGCCCAGGTCGCCCTGCAGCACCCCGCTGATCCAGACGCCGTACTGCACCCAGATCGGCTCGTCGAGGCCCTTCTGCTCGCGGATCGCCTGGATCTTCTCTTCGGTCGCGTTCTTGCCGGCGAGCATGCGGGCGGGGTCGCCCGGGATCACGTACAGCATGAGGAACGTGATGACGCTGACGCCGAAGAGCACGATCACGAGTTGCAGCAGGCGTCTGATCACATACGAAACCACGACGCTACTCTACCTCACCGTAGGGGGCCCGCACGAGCGGACCCAGGGCCCCGAAGAAGCTGCAAGCGGGCCGTTAATGCGTGGTGGCCCGCCGCTGGTCTCCCAGCGGCGGGCCACCACTGCGACGACTCCGCTGCAGTCTAGATATTCACCACTGCATACGCAAGCCGCAGGTCACCGGGTCACTTCACCCAGAGGGTCCACATGTCGGTGAGGCCCATCGGGTCGTGCACGAAGTTGGCGATGCGGTTGTTGGTGACGCGGAAGTCGCGGTAGTAGTAGATCGGGATGCAGGGCGCGTCGGTCAGCATCATCTTCTCGGCCTGCAGGTAGAGGTTGGTCCGCTGGGCCTCGTCGCTCGTCTGACGGGCCTCCTCGATGAGGGCGTCGAAGTCGGGGTTGGCGTAGAACGTGTACATCGTCGCCGACTGCGAGCTGTGGAACAGCGGATAGAGGAAGTTGTCCATCGCCGGGTAGTCGGCGATCCAGCCCATGCGGAAGACCTGCGAGCTGTCGGCGCCGCCCTCTTCGCTCTTGGCGAGCTTGTCGAGGAAGGTGCCCCACTCGAAGTTGGACAGCTCGACGTCGAGACCGGCGTCGGTCCAGCCGGCCTGCAGGACCTCGGCCAGCTTCTGGTGACCCTCGTCGGTGTTGTACCAGTACTGGAGGGTCGGCACTTCGCCGAGACCGGCGATGACTTCCTTCGCGGCCTCGGGATCGTACGCGTAGGGCGTCTGGTTCGGCTGGTAGCCGGGGATGCCCTCGGGCACGATGCCGGTGGCGGGCTGCGGGACGCCCTCGCCGACGATGCTGACGACGCTCTCGATGTCGGCCGAGAGGACCATGGCCTTGCGGATCTCGGCGCCGGTGTCACCACCGGGAGCGCCGACGACCGGGTTGTTCATGTTGAAGCCCACGAAGTACGTGGCGAGCGTGGGCCACGCCTTGGCGGTCCACTCGCCGCTCGCGACCTCGGGCATGTTCTGCGCCGCCTGGATCTGGCCCGGCGGCACCGTGGTGTAGTCGATGGTGCCCTTCTGGAACTCGAGCCACTGGGTCGACGACTCGAGGATGATCGGCATGTAGACCTCGTCGAGGTAGGCCGCGTTCTCGGTGTCCCAGTAGTCCGGGTTACGGACGAGGCGCACGAACTGGTTGTTCTTCCACTCGTCGACGATGAAGGGACCGGTGCCCACGGGCTTGCGGTTGTAGGCCTTGGCGCCGACCTCGTCGATGTACTCGACCGGGCTCGCCGAGGCGACGATGTGGCCGAGCGTGTTCGGGAACTCGCCGAACGAGTAGCGCAGCGTGACCTCGAGGGTGTAGTCGTCGATCGCCTTGACGCCGGTCAGGCCGGCATCGGAGTCCCAGTACCCGCCGTCATCGGCGCCCATGATCGGGGCGAGGATGTACGACGTGTAGGACCCGTTGTCCGGGTTGGTGGCGCGGTTCCACGAGTCGACGAAGTCCTGCGCCACGACCTCGCGGCTGACGGGCGGCTGGAACATGACGCCCTGCTTCAGCTTGAAGGTCCAGACGGTGGCGTCCTCGTTCGCCGACCAGCTCTCGGCGATCTTCGGGACGGCTTCCATGCCGCCGCTCTCGTTCTGCTTGTACACGACCAGGCCTTCGAGGATCTGATGGGCGACCTGCCAGCCCTCGGACTCCTGGGTACCGACCGGGTCGATCGCCACCGGGTTGGCCGA
>DDYF01000020.1 GCA_002347645.1 Thermoleophilia bacterium UBA2241
CCTTGAGGAGGGCGTTGACGGCGTCGAAGTCCATCACCTCGACCTCGAGGTAGTCGCCCTTGACGGTCTCGGGGTCGATGCCCTGGTCGGTGCGCCCGTAGGCGACGTAGAAGGTGAAGCGCGGGTCGATGGCCGTGCACTCGGCGATGCTGACGGTGTGGAAGCCGAGCTGCTCGAGGAACTGCTTGCCGACGTCGGCGGCCTTCGGGGAGTAGGCGATGGGGAGCGTGAACGAGAACTGGATGACGCCGTCGTCACGCGTGTCGCCGTAGGGCCGGACGATCATGACGGCCTCCCCTCCTTGCTCGCGGCTCGCTCGCCGGGGGCGGGGCCGGTCGGCGGTCCGCTCATGCGACCGTCGCGCAGGGCGGCGAAGAACGGGTTGCAGTAGTCCGGCGCGCGTTTGATGACGCCCTCGGCGCCGCGCCCGCCCTCGGGGTCGCGCTCGACGTCGGCGAACTCGCCCTTCTCGAGCGCCGCGAACAGCCCTGTCTCGCGCACGTGCTCGAGCTGCTCCACCGCCTTGGCGAGCAGCTCGTCGGCACGCCGTTCGACGACGCCGCCGGGGCGGAACTGGATCTCGTCGCGCAGGTGGCGACAGCCTTCGAAGATGTACTTCGCGTTCTTGATCGAGAGGTAGCGGTCCTGCAGCAGCGGCGTGTGGAGCGCCTCCGTGAGCATGCCGAGCAGCATGATGTCCTGACCGGTGAAGATGCCGGTGAAGTTGAACATGGCGTCGATGATGTGACCCTGGAACACGTCGCCCGGCATGTACTTGGTGGGCGGCATGTACTTGGGCGACGCCTCGGGGAAGAGCTGGCGCACGAGCTGGGCGTCGGCGATCTGGTAGACGACCTGGTCGGGCAGCGCGGGATTGATCTCGAAGGCGTGCCCGAGACCCATCTGCCACCTCTCGAGGTTCGCACGCTCGGCGAAGCTCTCGTTGATGAAGTCCGACGCGATGACCGTGTAGCCCTTTTCAAAGGCGTCGGCGGTCGTCAGGTAGTTGTCCTCGCCGGTGTTGATGATGATGCCGGCGCGGGCGTTGAGGAGGCGCGCCAGGTACTGGTCGACGAACGTGCGCTGCATGTTGATGTTGCGGAAGATGATGCCGTAGAGCGAGTCGTTCAGCATCATGTCGAGGCGCTCGATCGAGCCCATGTAGGCGATCTCGGGCATGCACAGGCCGCTCGCGTAGTTGCAGAGGCGGACGTAGCGCCCGAGCTCCGCGCCGACCTCGTCGAGGGCGGTGCGCATGAGGCGGAAGTTCTCCTGCGTCGCGTAGGTGCCGCCGAAGCCCTCGCTGGTCTCGCCGTAGGGCACGTAGTCGAGCAGGCTCTGCGCGGTCGTGCGGATGACGGCGATGACGTCGGCGCCCGCGCGGGCCGCGGCCACGGCCTGGACGGCGTCCTCGTGGATGTTGCCGGTGGCGACGATCACGTAGACATACGGGCGCAGAGGCTCGCCGATCTCGGCGACGAGCTCGTTACGCCGGCGTCGCACGGCGTCGATGCGCGCGACGCCCTCGGCGGCGAGCTCCGCCGCGCGGGCCTCGACTGCAGGACGCCGCTCGGCCGGCACCGCGGCGAGCTCGAGCTCGCCGCGGGCGACGCCCTCGGCGGCCTCCTGGGCGCTCTTGCCCGACTGCATCATGAGATCCACGAAGGGCCGCATGATGCCGCCCGGCAGCAGGGCCCGCGCGTGCTCCACGACGACGTTGACCAGCGGCACCTCGATCTCGTTTACCCCCGTGATGCCCAAAAGGCGCAGGGTGGCCCTCTCGGTCGAGTCGGTCGTGTGGGCGTCGATGTGCTGCTGGATGTCGTCGGCGATCTCGCCGGCGGCAGCTCGAGCCCGGGTGACAAGGGATTGATTGATGCTGATGGCGTCTGTCACAGGACCACCCTCTTTCGTCAGGCGGGATGAAGATCGTCGCTGGCGTCCTGCCCCTGCGGCAGCGATGCGAGACCGTTCACGACGTCGAACAGGGGAACGCGCGAGCCGACGGCGTCGACGAGCGCGTTGAAGAACACCTTGGGCTGGTAGGGCTGCGGCACGCGGAACGGGTTCGCGGTGAGCGCCAGGACCCGGAGCGGCCGAAGGACCTCGAGCGCGATGCGGCGCCGGGCGAAGAGCCTGACCGCCGTCGGGGGCAGCACGAGCACCGTCGCGTCGCGGACGACCACGCGTAACGTCCGTCGAGGCGGCAAGACCCGCGTGAAGTCCTCGACGAACTCTCGCGTGAGCGCTCCCCCCACGAACAGCGTGTGCGCGTCGATGCGCTCCACTTCACGGGCGACCGTGACACCCTCGCCGATCACGGTCGCGAGCTCCAGTGGCTGCGGCCGTCCGTCGCCGTCGATCGCGACGGCGCGCGCGCCGGGGAAGCGGCTCGTGTCGAGGAGCGCCCGCGTCTCAGCCGACGTCTCCGGCAGAGTGAGCATGTCCAGCGTGGCGACGGTCGTGTCCAGGACCTCGTCGAGCGTGTCGCCGACCATGCCGCCCGTGGCGACGACGACTCCGTCCGAGACGCGCGGCGACGCGCTCCCGAGGCGATTGATGGCACCGTCGACCAGCACCTGCTCGGCGCCGTGAGCGTGCAGGCGCTCGATGGTCACGCGCAACTCGGCCAGCGTGGTCGGCCCGCTCACCTCGACTTGACCGTCGTGGCCGGCTCGTCCGATGACGACGCGCCCAAGCGGGGTGTGGAAGGGGAGCTCCTCGAGGACGTCCATGGCGTACCGCGAGCGCTCCAGCGAGCCGCGCGTCGTCGCGACGAGCGTGCCGGCCGGTGGTGCGATGCGCGGCTTCGCAAGCCCGGTGAGGTGGTCGACCCTCTCGCCGTCCAGGCCCAGGGATGTGAGACCGAAGCGGTGGGTGCAGTTCGCCATGAGCGCGTTGACGACCGTTGTCTTGCCGGCGTTCTTGACGAGACCGATGATCGCGAGTGAGCGGACGCCCGACCCTGCGATGATGCCGTAGAGGGCATCGACCGTGGACGCGTCCGCACGGCGTTCGCCGAGGCTCGTGCCGTGGCCGCGGCTCATGCCTTGCCTCCGCGCCGCGCCGTGGAGGCGCCCGCGGCGCGCCGGCTCCCGCCGGCCTCCGGGCGCCTGATCTCCTTCAGGTAGCTGAAGATCGTGTAGCGCGACAGGTCGAGGGCCTCGGCCACCTGCTCGGCCGAGCGCTTGACGAGAAAAGCGCCGCGTTCTTCCAGGCGTTTGACGACATCCATCTTCTCCTCGCGCGACATGGCGGCGGGTGTCTTCCCGACCTCTTGGAGGATCTTGGCGACCATGCCGGCGACGACGTCGCGGATGTCGTCGGCGAAGATCTCCTCCGTTTCGGGCACGGTGTCGCCACCGACCGACCCAACGGCGGTGAGGTTGGCGAGGGTCCGTTGCGACTGGACCACGCCGGACACGTCGAAGTTGAGACCGAGGATCCCGAAGACCTCGCCGTCGGCGTCTCGCAGGCTGACGGCCAGCGACTTCAGCACCTTGCCGTCGCTCGACGTCACGTACAGCCGGACGTCCGGACCGCCCTCCGAAGCGGCGCGCAGTGAACGAAGCATCAGGTCAGTCGGGACGTCACCCACGCCACGCCCGGTGATGTCGCCGTTCTCGATGGCGACGATGGAATGCGGCAGCCGCCCCACGTCGTGCAGGACGACCTCGCAGTCTGGACCGAACATCTCGGCGAGGCCGCGGACGAGGGGCAGGAACGGCCTCATGCGCGAATCGAGCGGGTGCTTGACCACAACGGCTCCGGTCGGGGTTTTGGACCGCGTCCGGGGGCCGCACGGCCCCGGAGGTCCGTTCTACCCCATCCGGGAGGTGCTTGTCAAAAAGAGTGTGGCGTCTGCCGCGTTTAGTGGGGGCGCGCCCAGGCGTGGTGCCTACGTGCGCGACGGACGTGCCTCGAGCGTCACCTTCACGACCTGCTCCTTGCCGTCGCGGACGATGCTCAGGTCGACGACATCGCCGGGCGCCTTCTCCGCGAGCGCGACGAGGAGGTCGTCGAACTCGTCGATCTCGCGGCCGTCGAGGGCGGTGATGATGTCGCCGCCAAGAACGTACTGCTGGCCCTGGAGCTCGACCACGTCGTCACCGCCGCGCAGTCCCGCGTTGTCGGCAGGACTGCCGGTCGCCACCTGCTCGACGACGACGCCGTGCTCGACCGGCAGATCGAAGGTCTGCGCGACGTCCGGGGTGAGCGTCTGACCACCGACGCCGAGCCAGGCGTGTTCGACCTTGCCGCTCTCCCTGAGCTGTTCCATCACTCGCACGGCCGTGTTGATCGGCACGGCGAAGCCCAGGCCCTCGCTTCCCCCGCTGCGGCTGGCGATCTGCTGGTTGATGCCGATCACCTCGCCCGCCGCGTTGATGAGCGGGCCTCCCGAGTTGCCGGGGTTGATCGCGGCGTCGGTCTGGATGCCGTTTGGGATGACGGCTCCCGTTGGAGCCTGGATGCTGCGCCCGAGAGCTGAGACGATGCCCGAGGTCAGGGAGAAGTCGTAGCCGAGCGGATTGCCGATGGCGACGACGGGGTCGCCAACGGCCACTCTGCTCGAATCGCCGAGGGGGAGGGGGTCCAGAGCGACTGCCTTGGGATCCACCTTGAGGACGGCGACGTCGCTGTCACCGTCGACGCCGACGAGTTCCGCCTCTACCTGGACGTCGTCGTCGCCTTGGCGGAAGAACACGCTGACCTCGTTAGCCGTGCCCCCCTGATCGTTCAGTACGACGTGGGCGTTGGTGAGGATGTCGCCATCGGCGGAGGCAACGAAGCCAGTACCGAGCGCCTGACCGCCTCCGCCGGAGCCCCACCAGGGATCGAGGCCGGCGGACGAGAAGGTGGCGCGCACCATGACGACGCCGTCCGCCGCCGCTGCATAGAGGTCGGCCGGAGAGAACGACGCGTCGCCCGGGCCCGACGGGGTCGCCGGCTCGCTCGGCCCCGTCACCGTCGGCACAGGCTTCGTGCCCGTGTCGGGCGTCTCGCTCGTCGCCGTCTGACCGAAGTCGAAGGCCACGACGAGCACGAGGATCAGCAACGCGGCACCGACCGCGCCGCCAACGATACTGAGCCCGATGGTTCTCAGCGCATGCATGACTCGACCCCTTCTCCTTGGCTGACGTCCCGCTATTAACTGCACGGCGCGCGTTCATTGCAAACGACGGCCGCCGGAGGCCATCGCGGCTCGTCAACGTGGCCGCTCCGGCCAGGGCGGCTCGGCAGGCGACCGCTGGTGCTCTGGCGGCCGTCGGGGCAGGCGGACCGTGAAGGCCGCGCCTCCGCCGTCTGCGGCCGCGACGGCGATCGAACCGTCCATGAGCTCCGTGAGCTCGCGCGCGATCGAGAGCCCGAGGCCGGAGCCCGCCGAGGAACCCCTGTCCTGACGCCCGCGATGGAAGCGCTCGAAGACGTGCGGCAGGTCCGACGCCGGGATGCCGGGGCCGGTGTCGCATACCGTCACCATCGCCGTGCGGTCGTCGACTGCGGCGACGGTCACAGACACGCGCGCTCCCTTGGGCGAGTACTTGACGGCGTTGTCGACGAGTGCGCGAAGCACCTGCGCGAGACGCTCCTCGTCGCACCAGACCGTCAGTGGTTGGTCCCCGTCCTCGACGAAGAAGGAGAGCTCCTTGGCCTGGGCTTGGGCCTGGAACTCGTCGAGCACCGAGCGCGCGACGGTGACGACCTCCACGCTGGAGGGCGCGAGCTCGATCGAACCCGCCTCGACGCGCGAGAGGTCGAGCATGCTGACCGCGAGGTTGTGGAGCCGGTCGACCTGCTGGCGCATGAGCTGCAGGAACTCGCCCTGCTCTTCCTCTGAGAGGTCGCCCTCGTCGAGGATCTCGACGAATCCGGCCAGCGAGAAGAGTGGCGTCTTGAACTCGTGCGACGCGTTGGCGATGAAGTCACGGCGCGCCCGTTCGAGCTTCGCTTGTGCGGTGACGTCGCGCAGCACGATGATCGAAGTGAAGTCTGCCTCGCCGCCCACCGGATAGGTGAGCGCCTCCAGCGTACGTTCGCCGTGGACGAACACGACGTCCTGTACGTCGCCCCCGCGTCGCGACTCGTACCAGATGTTCGCGACGTCGTAGGGGAAGGCTCGACCGAGTTCGACACCGACGGGAAGGTGGTGCCCCAGGAGGTCGGACGCGGCGGGATTCGCGATGCTCACGTGCCCGTCCGCCGAGATGCCGATGACTCCCTCGCTCAGGTCGTTGAGGAGGATCTCGACTCGGTCCTTCTCGAACTCCACCTGCGAGAAGGCCTCACGAAGTCTCTCTGCCATCGAGTTGAACGAACGGCCGAGCTGACCGATCTCGTCCTCGAGGCCGACGGGCGCCGTCACGGAGAGATCGCCCCCGGCCAGCGTCTCTGCGCTGGCCTCGATGCGCTTGAGACGGGCGGCAATGAGGCCGGCGACGAGCAGGCTCGCGATGAGGCTGACGAGAAGGGCGAGTGCCGCGGCCAGCAGGAGCTGGCTCTTGACGCTCGCCACAGCCTGCTGAACGTCGTCGAGGCGTGTCACGACCAGGACGGTGCCCGCGACCTCTTCGGGCGCCTGCTCCACGAGGAGCGGCACCGCGGTCGCCGCGAACCGGCCGTTCGCCGTGGCGACCAGCCCCTGCTCGACGCGCGCCGCGCGGGCCGCCAGCGAGAGCATGGGAAAGTCCTCGGCCGCGAACGGATCGTCACCCCCCGAGTCCGCCAACGCGGTGCCTTCGCGGTCGATGAGGATGACGCGCGCGTTCAGGCGCATGGCGACGCGCCCGACGACCTGGTCCAGTGCGAGACGATCGTCGATCAGGAGCGCCCCGGTGGGCCTGTCGAAGTGCGCGAACTCGCGCAGCGTCGCGCGGATGAGGCCGGCGCTGCTGCGCATCTCCGCGAGCTTCTCGCGCTCCAGTCGTGAACCGAGCGGCGGGACGACGTACAACCATGCGACGAGCATGGACAGCGCGACGAGGCCCACGACGAGCAGCGTCAGCCAGTTCTTGACGGAGCGAAGGAGGAACACGGGGACGCGGGCAGGCCCGACCCGACCCGCCTCAGAGCTCGCGGAACTTGTAGCCGATGTTGCGCACCGTGAAGATGTACTCGGGGTCCTTGGGGTTGGTCTCGATCTTCTCGCGCAGATGCCGGATATGGACGTCGACCGTACGAGCGTCGCGGTAGTCCGAGTCGCCCCAGACGAGCTGGAGCAGGAGCTGGCGGCTGTACACCCTGCCGGGGTGCGAGACCAGCGTCTTGAGGATCTCGAACTCGATGTAGGTGACGTCGATGCGCCGCCCGCTCGCGGACACGTTCCGCTTGAGGAGGTCGACCTCGAGCCCGTCCACCCTGATGACGTCGCGGCGCGCCGCGTCGGCGCTTCGCGCCATCTCGGCGCGCCGCAGCTGCGCGCGGACGCGGCTGCGGAACTCGCGGAGGCTGAAGCGGTCCTTGGTGATGTAGTCGTCGGCGCCGATCTCGAGTCCCAGGACCTTGTCGAACTCGTCGGACTTGGCGGTCAGCATGATGATGGGCACGATGCTCCGGGTGCGCAGGCGTCGGCACACCTCCATGCCGTCGATGCGCGGCAGCATGATGTCGAGGATGACGAGGTCGAAACGTTCGCCGGCGAATGTCTCCAGCGCTTCTTCGCCGTCGCGCGCCGTGACGACCTGGTAGCCCTCCTTCTCGAGAGGGAAGCGCAGCAGCTTGAGGATGGCCTCTTCGTCGTCGACGAGCAGGATGCGCGCCCCCGCGTCGTTCATGGCGCACCGTTCGGGTCGCCGGCTGGTCGCGACGCCGCGATGACGCGCCCGTGCGTCTCGTCGCCCGGCGCGTCGGGCGGCGGGACGAGCGGGCGGGCGCGGAAGGCCGCGCCGAGCTTGGCCGCGATGGCCGCGCACCCCGCGAGGTCGGTGCCGGGGTAGTCGACCGCGGTCAGGGTCGTCTCGATCCCGTGACAGACGCATTCCTCGGCGAACCGGATCACCGCCCTATGGGCCTTGCTGAACGTCGGGCGGCAGATCAGGTCGTAGTGCTCCGGATCGGCGGCGTTCAGGCTCACCGTCGCGGCGTCGAGCCCGGCCTCCGCGAGGACGGAGACCACATCGACGCCCGGGTTGAGCAGCCGGGCGTGGCCGTTGGTGTCGAGGCGCGTGCGTATTCGGCGCAGGGTGAGCCATTCGGTCACAGCCAGGACGACGTCGAGGCGCATGGTGGGCTCGCCGAACCCGCAGAAGACGACCTCACCTGCCGGACCGTCGAGGAACTCTAGGTCGATCGCCCGGGTGACGTCCTCGGCTTCCGGTTCTGCGGCCAACCGCAACGATGCGCCGTAGACGTCGTCGGTGAACGCGCGCAGGCAGAAGGCGCAGCCGCAGGAGCACCGGTTCGTGATGTTGAGGTAGATGTTCCCCTTGCCCCTGTAGGCGATTTTTCCCTGCTCAATCACGTCTCGAGTATAGCAGGGGGTACAATGGGCTCCTGCCCCGTCACCACGAAGGACAGCGCGTGAACGAGATCACCGACCACCTGATCGAGCTGTGCGACGGGCTGCGGCGCGTCGTCCTGCCGTCCCTCGGCTCGCATGCCGCCCGCGGACATACCGGCGTGGCCGTCGGGGGGGACGTCACGTTCGGCATCGACGAGGAGGCCGAGCGCTACCTCGTCGCGCACATGCGGGAGCGGCTCCCGAACTGGGCGTTCTACTCGGAAGACGGCGGCCTCCAGGGCGCCGACGATCCGGCGATCGTGCTGGTGGTGGACCCCGTCGACGGTACCCGG
The DNA here is from genome assembly GCA_002347645.1 of Thermoleophilia bacterium UBA2241. Lineage (GTDB taxonomy): Bacteria > Actinomycetota > Thermoleophilia > UBA2241 > UBA2241 > UBA2241. Next base: position 8,791 of record DDYF01000020.1, read on the forward strand.
CCAGCGGCCGCCGGCTTCGAGATGGCCTGTGTCAGCGTCGCGGCGGTCCCCGGTGGCGGGGAGCCGACCATGGGCGATGTGGTCGCCGCTGCGGTCCAGGAGATCAAGTCCGGCGCCCTGTTCGTCGCCGAGAAGGGCGCCGGCTTCTCGATGCGGGACGGCGACGGGACGGCCTTGCCCTTTCGCCCCAGCCCGGGTGCCGACGTCGAGCGCCTGTTCTGGGCGCTGGGCTTTCGCGGACGACCCGCCGTGGTGCTCGCCGGCGTGCTGGCGGAGCTCATCGACACGTCCTCGGTCGGGGGCGCCGTCTTCGACATCGGCTCCGCGACGTATTCCGTGACGCGTATCCTCACCGGCCAGCTGGATGCGTACGTCGACATCGGCCCGGCCATCATCGCCGCTCACCCCTCGCTCGAGGCCGAGTTCCGCCGGGTCGGCCGTGGCCACGTGCTGTGCAACTCGCCGTACGATCTCGCCGCGGTCCACCTGCTCTGTCGCGAGGCCGGCGTGCCGATCGGCGACGCCGAAGGCGCGCCGCTCGAGGGCCGGCCTGTCCTCGGGTCGGATGCCGGGTACCAGATGGCGTGCATCGCCGCGGCCAACCACGAGCTTCAGCAACGCCTGGTCGAGGTCGTGCAGCGCGGCATCCGCGACTTCGTGCATCCGCCGGTGCCGGCGTGAGCGCGCCTGAGCTGCATGAGGCGATGCTCTTCGAGCGTCGCGAGGACGGCTCCGTGCAGTGCCGCGTCTGCCCGCGGCGCTGCGTGATCGCCGAGGGCAAGAGCGGGGTGTGCCGTGCCCGTCTCAACCGTGAGGGGACGTTGTACGCCGTCATCTACGGACGCGTCTGCAGCGTCGCCGCCGATCCCATCGAGAAGAAGCCCCTGTACCACTTCTTCCCCGGCACCACCGTGCTCTCGCTAGGGAGCGTCGGCTGCAACTTCACCTGCCGCCACTGCCAGAACTGGCAGATCGCGCACGCGGACGCCACGGCCGTGGCCCGCGACTTGCGCGAGTTGCCCGTACGCAACCTGCCGGTGCTGGCCGACCACAACGGGTGCCGCGGCGTCGCCTGGACGTACAACGAGCCCACGATATGGCTGGAGTACATCCTCGACGGCGCTCAGGTCGCGCACGAGCACGGTCTCTATACCGTCATGGTGACGAACGGCTACATCACGGACGAGGCGCTCGACGTGCTCGCCCCCCACATCGACGCGTATCGGGTCGACGTCAAGGGCTTCAGTGCCGAGGCCTACCACGAGCTCTGCCGCATCAAGGACTACAGCCCGGTGCTCAGAGCGGCGAAGCGGGCGAAGGACGAGTTCGGCTGCCACGTCGAGATCGTCACCAACGTGATCCCGACGCTCAACGACGATGACGCGATGCTTCGCGATCTCGCGCGCTGGGTCGTCGCCGACCTGGGGCCCGACACGCCTTGGCACGTGACGCGCTTCATGCCCTATCTGGAGCTGGCCCACCTTCCGGCGACACCCATACGCACGCTCGAGCGGGCGGTCGAGATCGGCCGCGACGAGGGCCTGCGCTTCGTCTACGTGGGCAACGTGCCGGGTCACGAAGGGGAGAACACGGTCTGCCCGAAGTGTAGACGGCTCCTCGTGAGGCGAACCGGCTACGAGATTGAGGACGTCGCGCTCAGGGGAACATTCTGTGCGATGTGTGGAGAGAACGTGAACGTGCGCACGAGCGTGAAGTGATGTGCGGGTAGCTTGAAGGGCGCTCCGACCGATAGGATTCTTGGGCGTGAACGAGTTCGTCAATCTGGATATCCCCGCACAGGCTGAGTACGTCGTGCTCGGTCGGCTCGCACTGGCCGGGCTTCTACGTGGTCGCGGCTACTCCGAAGATGCTGTCGCCGACCTTAAGCTCGCCCTCACCGAGGCATGCTCCAACTCCGTCCGGCACGCCTACGATCATGACGACGGCCAAGTGCACCTCTCCTTCGTGCTGCACGACGACCGCGTCATCATCCGCATCCGCGACGAAGGCGCGGGGTTCCGCGAGGACGAAGAGGACTGCCCGGCCTGCCGCGCCATCCCCGAGATCAAGCTCGGCGACGGCGGCATGGGCATCTCCATCATCCGGGCCGTGGTGGACGAGTTCAGCCTGGAGAGGCCGCCCGAGGGCGGCACGGTGCTCGTCCTCACCAAGCGCTGCGACGCCTGACGCGCCCGCGCCGCCGGACGCCGGCGCTACACTCGCCTTCGTGACCTCTCTCGAGCACATGGCGGCCGCGTTCGGCATGGACTCCCGTCAGGCCGAAGCACTACGCCGGTACGTCGACCTGCTCCTTGGCTGGCGCCGTGCCAACGTGACCGGCGTGCGCGGCCGCGACGAGGCGGCCGACCGTCTGCTCGGCGACTCGCTGGCGCTCCTCGACGTCGGGGCGCTCCACTGCGCCGGGACACGATGGCTCGACCTCGGCGCCGGGGCGGGGATCCCCGGGATCCCCCTCGCCGTTGCTCGCACGACCTCGAACCTGACACTGCTGGAAGCGTCGGCGAAGAAGTGCGCCTTCCTGGAGGCGGCGGTCGTGGAGGCCGACGTGGCCGATAGGGCGGCCGTGGTCTGCGCGCGGAGCGAGGAGTACGCCGCCGCGCGCCCGGCCGGCGCCGGAGACGCGGCCGCCGGGCGCGAGGCGTTCGACGTCGTCTTCGCGCGCGCGGTGGCGAGCCTGGCCGCCGTCGTCGAGCTGGCGGCGCCGCTGCTGGCCGCGGGCGGCGTCCTGCTGGCCGTCAAGAGCGCAGACGGGGCGGCAGCGGAAGCCCATGACGGCGACGCGGCGGCGACCCGCTGCGGCCTCTCGCCCGGCGTTGCTGAGGCGCTCGAACGGTCACCACTCGCCGGCTCTGTCTGCGTCGTCTACACGAAGCGGACGGCGGCGCCCGCGTGGCTTCCGCGCCGCCCCGGCGTGGCGGCCAAACGGCCGCTGACGTCGTAGGCGTTGCCGGCCGAGCAGCTCGCGCCGCCACGACGCGCCCGCTGCGCCGTCGCCTTGCAGCGGCCTTGCCGTGCGCTGGCGGGTGACCCGGCGCGCCAGTATCATCGCCGCCATGGGAGTTTGCCCGTGACGCGCATCGTCGCCGTGACGAACCAAAAGGGGGGCGTCGGTAAGACGACCACCGCGATCAACCTCGCCGCCTGCCTTGCCGAGGCGGGCGTCCGCGCGCTCCTCGTCGACCTTGACCCGCAGGCGAACGCGTCGGCCGGACTCGGTGTGCGCGGCGCGGAGCCCGCCCAGTCGACCTATGGCGTCCTGGCGGGAGACACGTCCGTCGGAGCTGTGGCCGTGCCGACGGCCGTGCCCGGTCTCGACCTCGTGCCCGCCTGCGCCGACCTCGCTGGCGCCGTCGCGGAGCTGGTCAACGTGGACGACGGCGATTTCGCCCTCGCGCAGGCCCTCGCCGGTCAGCTCGACCGGTACCAGTTCGTGTTCATCGACTGCCCCCCGTCCCTCGGCGTCCTCACGGTGAACGCCCTCGTTGCCGCGCGCGAGGTCCTCATCCCGGTCCAGGCCGAGTACTTCGCGCTCGAGGGGCTTGCGCAGTTGCTCGAGACCGTGGCGCTCGTTCGCCAGCGCCTGAACCCCGACCTGCGGATCCTCGGTGTCCTCGTGACCATGCTCGACGGAAGGACGCGGATCGCCCGCGAGGTGACGGCCGACGTCCGGGAGCACCTCGCGGCTCACGTGTTCGATGTCGCCGTGCCGCGCAACGTGCGCCTCGCCGAAGCGCCGAGCTACGGCCTGCCCATCTCGCGTTACGACGCCGGCTGCGCCGGCAGCGACGCGTACTTCGACCTGGCCAAGGAGGTCGTCTCACGTGGCTGAGAGCCCAGGACCACAGAGCGGCAGGAAGCGTGCTCTCGGCAGGGGGCTCGGCGCCCTCATCGGCGAGGGGTCCGCGGCTCTCGGCAGGGCCGGTACGGCCCCCGGCGAGGGACGCCTCCGCGACCTGCCGCTGGACGCCATCAGCGTGAATCCTCGGCAGCCGCGGCGCGCCTTCGACGAGGAGGACCTTGCCGAGCTTGCCGCGTCCGTCAAGGCACTCGGCGTCGTCCAGCCGGTCGTCGTGCGACCGTTGACGCAAGCGGTGGTCCGGAACACGCCCGACGATGCCGCCGCGACCTCCGACACCATGGCCGGCGTGATCGCCGACGCTCGGCAGGTGCCGCGCTACGAGCTGATCGCCGGGGAGCGCCGGCTGCGCGCCGCCCGGCTTGCGGGCCTGGACGTGATACCCGCGCTGGTGAGGCCGGCCGACGAGGCGGGCGCGCTCGAGATCGCGCTGGCCGAGAACGTCGCCCGTGAGGACCTGAACGCGATTGAAGAAGCGCAAGCGTTCGCGGCGCTGGTCGACGAGTTCGGGCTCACGCACGAGCACGTCGGCGAGCTGGTGGGCCGGAGCCGCGTGTCGGTGACGAACACGCTGCGCCTGCTCGAGCTCCCCGACGAGGTGCAGCGCATGATCGAGCGCGGCGAGCTCAGCGAGGGGCACGGGCGGGCGTTGCTGGGTCTGGCCGACCACGGCCGCCGGCGCAGCGTCGCCAAGCTCGTGGCCGACAAGGGCCTCAGCGTGCGCGAGACAGAGGCGCTGGTGCGCAAGTTGTCGGCGCCGGAGAAGGCGGCGACGTCGTCTTCGTCATCGGCCGGCGCCGACCTCGCAGAACTCGTGGACGAGCTCTACGGCGTCCTCGAGACGCCGGTGTCGATCCGCAGCGGCAAGCGCGGCGGCAAGATCCAGATCGCGTTCAGGAACCAGACGGAGCTAGAGCGGCTCGTCGCGCTGCTGCGCACCCTGGCGCGTTGAGGCCGACGCCGCCCGAGGAGGCATGAGCGAAGCGGAGGGCCGGCTCTCGCCGGCCCTCCGCGCCTCACGAATCGCTCGCGGGCTGGGGCACCGCAGCGGCCGACAGATCGCCGCCGCGGCGGCTCCAGCACCTCTGTGGCGCTACCTGAGTGCGCCCTTTCCGAGCCTGGACACCGTGATCGGCGTCTCGTCGGCCATGTAGACCGTCTCGCCGCCGACCAGCGTCATCTCACAGTTCATGTCGAAAATCTCGTCGGTGGTCGCCTTGTACCAGTCCTTGTCCCAGATCGCGATGTCGGCGTACTTGCCCACCTCGACGGAGCCGATGTCGTCCTCCATGAAGAGCAGATGCGCGCCCGACCGCGTGGCTGCACGCATGGCCTCGTGCACGTCGATGCACTCGTCAAGGCCGAACGGGTGCTCGCCATACAGACCGATAAGCGTGTCCCTGGTGATGGCCGACCAGATGTTGTACTTGGGGTCGAGCGGGTCGACGGACCAGTCGGTACCGAAGGAATAGGAGATGCCCAGGTTTTCATATGTCCTGTAGGGCATCTCCCGGAGGCTCAACTCGGGACCCATCGTGCTCGCGATGACCTCGGTCCACCACATGAAGTCCGGGCTCGTCTGGACAAACCCGGCGTCGTAGTCCCGCTGCAAGTCGACCAGCGTCTGCAGGGCCTCGTCCGTCGGGATGTCGCAGTGGATGATGGCGTGACGCAGGCCGTAGATCGGGTTGGCCTCCTCCGCGGCCAGGTACGACCCGAGCGCCCAGTCGATCGCCCGGTCGCCGATGGCGTGGGTCTGCACATGCAGCCCTGCGTCGTGGTACAGCTTCACCTGGGCGCGGTAGAGATCCGGGTCCATGGTGGGCATGCCGTACCACCCCGGGTTCGGCGTCGTGAAGTCGGTGAACTGCTCCTCCCAGGACCAGTGCGTCCCTGCGTCCTGGGCACCGTCGAGGAACATCTTGATGCCCTGCACCCAAAGCATGTCGTCATCCTTGTCGTACGGGTGGATGCGTGGACCCACCTCGTCGATGACGGCTTCTGAGTCCTCGAGCGTGTCCGGGCTCGACCACAGCATGCCCGTGCGCACGCTGAGGTCACCATCCGCGTTCACCTCGGAGAAGGCGTCCCAGACCGCGTCGCTGGGGCCTGCGTAGAGGATCGAGGTCACTCCGACGCTGTTGGCGAAGGGGCCGAAGAACCGGGTGCCCTCCGTCACCTGCTCCTGAGTGTACGGCGGGATCATCGCAGCAACCCACCACACCGCACTCTCTTTCAGCAGACCTGTGGGGTTGCCGTCCGCGTCCCTGTCGATGAGGCCGCCCGGCGGATCCGGCGTGCTCGCATCGATGCCCGCCAGCTCTAGCGCGTAGCTGTTCGCCGTCGCTTGGTGGTAGGACGTCTCGAGCAGGAAGACGGGGTTGTCCGGGCTGACCGGGTCGAGGTCAGACGCGTAGATCGGCCGGTGCTCGGCGAGGTGGACGGCGGCCCACTTGGATCCCTGGACCCACTCACCGGGACCCACGAGATCGCACTGCGCCGCGATCTTGGCTTTCACGTCCTCGATGCTGCTCACCTGGAGAACGCTCAGGTCCAGCGAGTAGAGTAAGTCCGCCCCGTTGAAGTGCCCGTGGGTGTCGATCATGCCCGGCGTGGCGGTGCGACCGTGCAGGTCGATGACTACCGTGCGAGCGTTCATGTAGGGCCGAATCTGGTTTCGCGTGCCGACGGCGATGATCCTGCCGTCCTTGATGGCCACGGCCCGCGCGATCGAGTCGTTCGCGTCGACCGTGATGATCTTGCCGTTGATTAGGACCGTGTCGGCCTTGACGCCCTTGGCTTTGGCGAAGACGCCCGGCGCCACCGCCAAAGCCAGGATTAGCGCCAGCGCCAGGAACAGCAGGCACCGGCGAAGCCCCATGGCTCTCGTCATGGTGTACCCCTTAGTCGAGTGATGAAGTCGGCGCCGGACGGCCGCGGCGTGCGCGCCCTCTCATCCAGCGCGAAAGATCGTCTCGGACTCCCACTTGCGGAAGCGCGTGACGAAGCATCGTTCACGTCATCGACCCTCCTCGCGTTGCCTTCCATTGCACCCGTGTCGCCACCCTCGAGGATGGAGGAGTGATCGCCTCTTCTCAAGGCGGCCACCGCGGGTCGGTTCGCACGCCACGCCGTTGCACGTGCGCTTCAAGGCGGGCGGGGCATGTGCGTGCGCCCCGCCCGCCTCGCGACTACGGCTCTTCCTGCCGTTCTCGGGTCAGTGTCATTGCGGGGAGTCTCAACCCTCGAGCGTCAGTGCGAGCCGAGCCAGCTTTCCCAGTCGCCCCAGCCGCCCCAGTACTTCTTGAGACCGAGGTCCTTGGGGTCGTCAGGCGCCGGCACGAGAGCCTCGTAGACCTGGTTGGCGTAGGCCTGGCAGCGCGCGAAGCCTCTGAGGGCCTTCCCCCAGTGGCAGACCGCCTCGTTGCCGGTGGTCTTGCCGGCGAGGTCCTGTGAGTGGCGCGCCTTGTACCACTCGGTCACCGCCCGGTCGAAGACCTCCTTCAGCGGCACGAAGGCGGTGTCGGCGTAGGTCAGCTTGCGCAACTCGATGTTGGCGTAGGAGAGGTCGTACATGGCGCGGTCATAGGCTGCACCGACGGCGGCCTTCGGGTCGGCGGCGAGCTTGACCTGGAAGAAGGTGTGGGTGGCGTCAGGAATGAAGTACGAGTAGCTCGGGCACTGCCCGTTCGCCTGCGCGCTCGCCGGGCCGACGCAGTCGTAAAACACCCCCTGATCACCGTTGTCCGGCAGACAGACACCGACCACCGCGTTCCCGAGGGCGCAGATCTTCGAGTCCCAGCCCGCGCTCTGGTTCGCGTACATGCCCTCGTCGGCCTCCTCGAGGCTCGGGTAGTCGGGCAGCCTGCCGGGGAAGCGCCACATCATCTTGACGAACTCGAGGTCCACCTTGCCGCGGTAGTTGTCGAGCATGTTCCAGATCAGCAGGTTGCGGCGCACGGCGTCCTCGTCCATGGCCGTCCAGCCGCCGTGGGGCACGAAGGTGAGATCCCAGTCGAAGACGTCGGCGAGCCACGCGTCGTCCTTGGTGATCGTGAGCTTATCGGTCAGGCAGTTGTTCGTCGCGTAGATGAAGTCCCGCTCGCCGTTGTCGCCCGGGCGCCTGACGGTCTTGGGATCGCGGCACTCGATGTCGAAGGCGTCCCCGCTCGTGTCCGCCCACAGACCACGGTTGTAGGTGGACCCGTGGGGATACGCCAGCTGCATCTTCAGGGCCTGCTTCGAGTTGTCGGCGAACCGCAGCGTGTGCTCTGACATCAGCATCGGAGGGACGCAGTACCCGTCTTGCTCGTTACCGTGGACCCCAGCACCGTGATGGGCAAAGCAGAGGCCCTTGTTGTTCATCGCGGGGTGGATCGTCCCGCGCCTGAGCCCCCATTGGTTGGACACGGTGTGGACGGCGAGGATGTAGTCGTTGCCTGTCTCAGGGTAAGCGACGAGCAGGTAGCCAAACCCAGGCTCGGCATCGGACGAACCTGCGCAGATCAGCTCGCCGCTTCGGGTCGTCCCGCCCCAGGCGGCGAAGCCGGTGCAGCCTCCCGAAGGCGGCAGCGTCTCGTCCCCGCTGCCTTCCGGCTCAGTCCCCGGATACACCGCAGGGGACCCGCCGCGGAACGCCACGCAGTAGTTGGCCATCACCTCCGCGTAGGACAGCGGCACGTCGGCGTCCGTCGCCGCTTGGGCCATCCCCTTGAACTGCTCGATGTACTCCGGCGCGAATTGCTTCAGGTACCACTGGTACGCCTTCAGCGCAAGGACTTGCTCCTCCGCGAACGTTCGCTGAAGGTTCTTCAGCATCTCCGTGCCGAACACCTGGACGTACTGCTGGACGTACTGGTAGCCCATGTCGTAGTCGGAGCCGCTGATGACGATCACTGAGTCCACGTTCGGCGGGATCGCCACTCCATCCGCGACAGGTATCTCGGTCTTGTCCGCTGCTGCGGCGCTTGCCGACATCGCCAACACTGCGCAGAGGCAGGCGACGAGCAACAGCGGCAGCCGGACCTTGTTGCCTCTCTTCATGAGTGTCCCTTTCATTACTGGTGCGATGGGAGTCGCGGAGAGCCGCGCGGCGGGTTCGGGGTGAGAGCGGCCACGGCTCCGCGGCCTCTTCAGAATGACCCTCTCAGGGGCACGCGAAAGGAAGCGTGAGCACCCCCATGGTCCCTCCCCCTTGGCTCCGATGGACGTCGGTCCCGCCTACCCCGGCTGTGAGCTAGGCGCAGACGGCACGCCGACGCCTAGCGTACATCGTCCGTGACAATGTACAAAGGCGTCCCTGTTGCCCCAGCCGACAACGCCGTAGGAGAACCCCTTCCGCCCCCTCACCTCACACGACGGGCAGGCCTGAGCGACGCCTATTGACCAGAACCGACGTACGAACTACGGTAAGGTGTAGACCATGCTCTCCCGGCCCTGCAAGGACAGGCCATCCCGCGCCCGATGCGCTCGAGGATGACCAGCGGGAATCTGGGCTACTTCGAGTGAAGGGAGTGGTCTCGGCGGTACTGAAGGGTCCTTGCCATTCGCACGCTCTTGAGTCAAAGAGGAGGTTCGCATGGGGGAGTCGCGCAAGATCCCGTTCTGGATGGTGTTGATTGTCTGCATCGGTGTCGCCGCGGTGCTGGCGGCAGCGGGAAGCGATGTGGCGCTGGCGAGCGCCCAAGACGCAGACACTCCCGAGATACCGTTCGTCGATGGGGCGCCGGTGACGCCGGCCGTGAGGCCGGTCATCGTCCTGAGCGGTACGGACTACGACATGGGCTACCAGCACTACCAGCAGCTTGCACAGATATTCGGCACGTATCCGTTCGAGGCCATGCAGCGCACGTTCACCGACGAGGAACTGGTGACGCTGAAGGCCCACCAGTGGTACATCAAGGAGTACACCCCGGAGCTCATCGAGCAGTTCAAGGGGATGGCCCAAGCGGCCACGGACGCAGGCGTGCCGCTGTCGTACGCCGAGGTGCTTGCGAACAAGACGACGTTGGCATCTTACCCCGGCACGGAGCCTGAAGGCAGCGCCGACGACGAGCTGCCGCCGACGGGCGGCTGCAGCGGTTTCGCAGCCTGGGGAAGCACGACCAGAGACCACAAGCTGATCGCGTCCGGCTCGGTCGACCACGAGAACCTGGTCGAGAGCTACCTCCTCGTCGTCTTCCCGGAGACCGGCAATGACTTCGTGATCAGCTCTTTCGAGCTTGACAGCCATGGGAGCCACCCCGGGATGAACGACAAGGGGCTCTGCTATGTGCATCATGGCGCCGGGCTGGCGCTCAACGAACAGGCGGGCTACGCCACTTGCAGTGGTCGCGGCGGCACGGAGTTCTACGTGCTTCACACACTGCGCTTCGCCGACAACGCCGCACAAGCGAAGCAGATGCAGTTGGACTACCCGAGCGGAGCTCGCAGTCGGGGGCTCTGGGCAGACACAAGTGGAGACGCGTTCGACATCGAGTCTCGGGATCCCCAGACCATCAGGCTGGCCGGAGAGAACGGCGAGAAGGACTTTCTCTATGCCACCAACAACTGCCTGACGAAGAAGATCACGCCAACAGAGGACCAAGCAGTGTTGGCGAAGTACTTCGGCTGGGACATCAAGTACGTCCGGCATGGCGGTTGGACGGCCATGGACGAGGACGCCGTGCGCCGTAACCTCCTCATCTGGAACATGCTCTACAACTACCGGGGCAAGGTCGATCTCGACTTCGTCAAGATGATGTGGCGCTTCCCGGGCAGAATGCCGAAGTACCCCAGCCTTGAAGCCGCTGACGCAGGCATGTACGAGAATCAGTCGGCGGGCTGGGACTCGAAGATCTGCGCCCTAGGGAATGCGACGATCGGCATCTGCCTTCCGGACGACGGCGACAACGGTCTCTTCTACACGAGCAATGGGACGGTCAGTCGTCGGGCAAACGCCCAGTGCCCGGACTACTACTACTTCACTCCGGGGGCAACGCACACGTTCTACGAGGTGCAGCTGGCCGACAACGCGGCCGACGTGGTTGCGGCCGCCCAACACCGAGCCATGTACAACATGGCCTACGCCAACATCCAGCTGAGGAAGCTGACCTACTCGGACACGGCATTCGAACTACTCACAGAGCTGTTCGACAAAGCCGCTGAGCAGTGGGACAAGGGCGACTACTACCTGGGACTCGCCGAGAAGACCGCCGGCAACGAGTCAGTGGCCAACTACGCCAAGGCGCTGAGGGGTTTCACTGCGTGTCAGGCACGCGCGAACCAGGTCTATGAGGCTTTGGCCGGAGCGCCTGACACGCCCACCGACCTCGGCCTCAGGAAGTACTGGGGTACGTGGGGAACGTGGTCGAGCTACCTCGGTTCTCACTGACACGCTGACAGTATCTCGGAAGGAGTTGCGATCCGATCCTGCCCCCTCCCGCACGGGGAGGGGGCAGGATCGGACACTCGGGGTAGTGACGACGGGCGGAGCTAGCAGTCGCCCTCGCGTGCCGGAGCGCCGCTGGCTAAGCCGAAGCGGGCCTTCAGCCCGGCGATGATGGTCCGGCCGCCCTCATCGAAGGCTTCTTCCGGGTGGGCCATCGCGTAGAGGGGAGCGGGTGGCTGGAGTTCACCGTCGAACGGACTTGCCGTGGAAGCTACGGGTGTCGCCAGCGCCTTCGTTTCCAGCAGCAGGAACCCGGTCGCGTATGCGTCGATCACGCTGCCGAGGAGAGGCAGGAGCTCCCGAGGCAGGCCCTGCCGCATGAGGGCTTCGTCAACGCGGCGTCCGTATGCGGTCATAGGCCATGTGTCGTAAGGCGCGAGGGCGACCAAAGGCCATGCACGAGGGTGACGGAGCGCCATTGCGCGCAGCGACTTCCCTCCAGCCAGGACGGCTTCCTCCCAACGCACAGCGGGGTCCTCAACGACTACCACTTCAGACAGCAGCAGGGCCACGACATCCCGGATGATGCCGTCCTTGTCGGTGGCATACGTGTAGAGGCTCATCGCGCTGACCTTGAGAGACTGCGCCAGGCGGCGCAGGCTGAAGGCATCGATGCCCTCAGAGTCGATGAGCTCAAGAGCGGCTCTGGCGATCGACTCCCGGCTCAGGTGGTGGTGCTTCCTTGGCTTCTTCGTGGCGGTCAAGGTCAGGCCCCCTCGGTGCTGCGCTCTCGTCCACCCCGGCGCAGCGGCGGAATCCCTATGGCTGTGATGTCAGGTACATTGTACCGTACGAGTCGATCGGGAAACGCGGTGGAGGGGTGAAGTGAGGCAGGGGGACGATGCTGGTTTGGCCGTCGAGGTGGACCGACCGACCACCTGGCTGGCGCTCGTCACCATCAACACCTTTGCGGCGGTCACCGCCGGCGTTCTCCCTGCGATCGTAGCCATACTCGTCGACCACGAGCATCTTGCTCCGATTGACGCCGGCCACATCAGCTCGTTGTACTCCGTCGGCGGTGTACTGGCCGGGCTTTCGGGGCTGCTTTGGGTCCGGCGTTTCGACCGCCGTGTCATGCTTGCGGTGGTCATCGTTCTGGGCCTTTGTGCCGACCTCAGCGCTGTGGTGCTGCAAGGCTACGCCCTGATTGGCGCGGGTCGCTTCGTCGCTGGTTTCGCCGGCTCGTCCGCAATCATCATTGTGAACTCGACGATCGCCCTCTCACGTCATTCGGAGCGCCTGTTCGGTCTGGTGCTGACCAGCCAGTCGCTGCTGGCGGCGGCGCTGTTCTTCGCTCTGCCGCGGCTCGCTTGGGAAGCCGCAGGGCTCTTCTCGATGCTTGCGGCCTTCTGGGTGGTCATCTTGCCGCTCGCGTTCTTGGTGCCGGGCTTCCCTGAGTCGGCGACGTCACGGGGGACCGCAGGCGAGCGCTCCGAAGGCCGTGCCTTGCTGCGCTCGTCCGTCGGCCTCCTTGTACTGGCGTTCCTCTCCTTCTACGTGGCCACCGGCGCCCTGTGGACGTTCGTTTACCTCATCGGTGAGTGGCACGGCATCTCGTCCACGGCTGTCGGCTCGGCGATGTCCTTGGCCATGCTCGCGGCCATCGTGGGAGGATCGACCGTGACCGCGCTCGGCAAGAGGTATGGCCGGTCCCGGCCGCTGATCGCCGCGCTCGTCGCGAACGTGGCCTTCACCGCCATTCTGCTGACGCCCACCGGTGTCGGCGTTTACACCCTCGCGGTCTGCGCCACGAACCTGCTCTTCACCTTCTCGCTCGCCCTCTTCTTGACGCTTCTCGGCGACGAGGACCCGCAGGGGCGCCTGCTGTCGGTGGCCAACATGGTCATCTTCGGTGGTCTCGCCCTGGGGCCGTGGTTGTTCGGACCTTCGACTGAGGGCGGGAGCTACCGCGCGCTCCTGGTCGGCACAGTCGTCCTCTTCGCCGTCTCCCCGGCGCTGCTCTGTCTGAGGAGCCTGCCGCGTGGGCGGAGCGGGGATTCGGTTGCGCCGCTCCCCGAGCCGACCACCGGCCTCACTCCTCCGTCGGCTGGCAGTGGAGGAGGAGGACGAAGACGTCCTCGGCGTAGCCGTTGCAGACGCCGAGCACGGTGACGGTGGCGCCCTTCTGGAACTCCGCGACCTGCTCGGCGTAGCGCGCATCGAAGACGCAGTCGATCCCCCGGCCCGGGTCGGTGGCCCCGCCGCTGAGCACGACCTCGGGGGCCTCGAGGATGGGGTCGGTGGTGACCGTGGCGACGGTCCCGGTGACGGCGAGGAGCTCGTCCTTGAAGCGCTTGTCGGCGGCCTTGGGCTTGTCGGCGTAGGCGGCGAAGAGCTCCTCCGCCGTGACCGCGGTCGCCTCGCCGGCGGAGTACAGCGCCTCCGGCGCCGCGTCCTCCGAGGAGCAGGCGGCGGCGCTCACGAGGAGCGCGACGACGAGCAGGACAAGGGCGAGCCATCTCTTCACGGTGCCGACCTCCTACGCCAGGATACGTGTGGGCTCATCTTCGCACAGAGAGAGTGAGCGGTGCCCCCTCCGCTACGGGAGGGGACACCGCTCGATTCGTCATCCGCAGGGTGGACGGACGCTCCGCGAACGCGTGTCTACCTGCTCCTCACTTCCTTTCAGAAGCCGTAGGAGATCGCCTTGTACTTCTTCAGGCCGAGGTGCGACGGCGTGGTCGCCGGCTTGACGAGGGCCTCGTAGATCTGCTGGGCATGTGCATCAGCGCGGGTGTAACACGTGGCCGCGTAACACTGGTAGAGGAGCTTCGTATTCCCCGTCGCTGCCCTGGCCCTAGTAGTCCAGTTGGCACCCTCGAAGTACTCGGTATTGGCCTCAGCCCACAGGGCGCGCAATCCTGCGAATCCCACATCACCGTAGTTCTTCCACATGAGTCGCTGGTATGCCCAGGCAATGTCGCGCTTCGCCACAGTCCTAGCCTGACTGACCATCGCGTCGGCGTTCTTGGCAAGGGGCAGGGCATAGAAGGTGTTGGTGCCCTCTATGAGGTACAAGTCGTCGTACGGGCCTGCCTCATAAGGGGAGCCCACGCGCACTGCCGGACCGGTGCAGACATACATGACGCCGGTGTCACCGTCGGCGGGCATCCCGATAGTAACGAAGGCCGAATCCAGGTTGCCCGGCGTCTCCCAAGCCCTGGCCTTGGTCTTCCGATACTCCACGGTGTCCCAAGGATCCTTTGGCATCTCACCGGTGAAGCGGAAGAGCATCTTGGCAAAGTCCAGGTTCACTCTGCCCCGGTACTGAGTGAACATGTTGTACACGGTCTGGTTCACGCGTACGCTGGCCATCATGATGTCAGCGTACCCGCCAGGATCATCCGTCCCGGCCGGCGGGTCCTGACTCCAGCCACCATGCGGATAGAACTTCCCTGGCTGGTCGCCGAGATTCGCCTTGCCGCCCTCGTCGGTGAAGTGGTTGTTCCGAGAATGGATGAAGTCGCCCTCACCGAAGTCACCCGGCTCGCGGACCTCCTGGAAAGCCCCGGAGGTCTCGCAGACAAAGGCGTTGCCGCTCACGTCTGAGATGGTTACGTTCCAACTGCCGGTCTGCTGGTAGGACAGCCACATGTCCTTGGCTTTAGCGGCGGTGTTGGCAAAGCGAAGCATGTGGAGAATCAGCCCTGCCCTAAGCCTGTAGGCGCCAACCCCTCTGTCGATTGGGCGCGTGGCTTCTCCCGAGTTACCGGTCGTCGACACACCCTTGTTGTTGATGCCGGGCATGACCGGGTTGGAATTCAATGAGCCGGGAGACGTTACGTTGATATAGGCGTTGCCAGTATCGGGGTATGCGGCAATGGCTACGTAGTTGCTGAACTCCCCGCTTGGTGCGTCCATGGCCTGGCCGGTGATCAGACCACCGTCTGTCGTGGTCTTCCCCCAGGCTGCCCAAGCACAGCATGACGGAGGCAGCGTATCGTCTTGGCTTTCTTCAGGTTCAGTGCCGGGGTATGCCGTCGTCCCGACGTAGTTAGCCAGAACCTCTGTGTAGGACAGCGGGACGCCGGCGTCGGTCGCCGCCTGAGCCATCCCCTTGAACATCTCGATGAACTCCGGCGTGTATTGCATCACGTACCACTGGTACGCTTTCAGCGCCACGATTTGCGCGTCCGTGAACCCGGCAGGGCGCTGCATCCTCTGCAGGATGGACGGACCGAACAGTTCGTTCACCTGCTGAAAGTACTGGTAACCCATGTTGTAGTCGGAACCCTGCAGAACAATGACCGGCGCAATGCTCGGTGGCAGCGGCAAGCCCGAGTCAGGCACGGACGCTTCGCCGGCGAGCGCAGGCGCGGCGCACGCCGCAAGGAGCACCAGCGTCAGGCAGAGACTCACGAGCAGCGGTCGCAGCCTGATCTTCTTTCCCTTGCTCATGATCGACCCTTTCCGTCGTACGGTGGCGAGCACCGCGAAGCGCTGCGTGGCGAGTTCAGACCAGAGTGGCTATCGCTCCACGGCCCTCTTGAGAATGTCCCCCTCAGGGACGCGTGCAGGGAAGCCTGAGCACCCCCATGGTCTCTCTCCTTGGCTCGGTTCCAGTGCGTGTCACGTGCCTGCGCCCCTCTCGTGACGGTTGAGTGTGAAGCAGGCAGCGCGCTGGCACCAAGCGTACACTGTCTATGACAATGTACAAGGGCGCTGCTGTTTCCTCAAGGGACAACACGGTGAGCATGAGAGTGGGGCGTCTGCTGAACGACACGGCGCGGTACGCGAGGTCGCGCAGGGAAGGGCCCGACGGCTGAACGCCGAGAAGCGGAGCGAAGACGGGTTCTAGTACTTTCCCGGCGGATCAGTCTCGTCGTACCACCCGCTGTTGTCTCCGCTGCCGGAGGTGTCGGTCTCGGTCGGTGAGCCGGTCTGGCCGGGCGCCGGCATGGCGGGGACCGTGGGCGCGGTTTCCGGGGAGGCGGTCGGCGCCACCGTCGGAGGCGTCGTCGTTCCCGGCAGCGGCGTGGCGCCGGGCGGGGCCGTCTCGGAGGAAGGCACGTAGACGGTGGTGCCGTCGGCGAGGCGGTAGAAGGAGCCGATGAGCGTGCCGACGCCGGTCACCTGCTCGCCGGCCGCGATGTCGAGTCGTTCGATCGTCTCACCGGACTTGACGATCACCTGCATCTGATCGGTACCGGGGTTCGTGACGACGGTCATGTCCTTACCCGTGAGCACGTCCGTCATACCCAGGCCGGTCAACGCCGCGACGAGGAAGCCGACGGCGAGGACGATGGCGACGTCGAAGAGGTTGATGACGCCGTCGAGGGGGTCGCCGTTCCGGTCCTGACGGGCGGCCTTGCGGCGCTTCATGTAGCGAAGCTGCATGGAACCGCCCGGCTCGTCGAGGACCGTCGGCAGGAAGCGGACCTCGCTCTCGTCGACCTCGTGCGTCATGGCCGTGCGCGGCGCGACTCCCGGCGGGAGGTCAGCCGCGGTCCTCCGGGTCGTCCACGGGCCCGAGTGCGGCGAAGGGGTCCGCGTCGCCGTTCCAGCGCAGATCGTCGCCGTCCGCGGCGCGCAGGACGTCCGGCTCTGCGTCGTTCGGCCCTGAAGGCACGGCGGGCGGAGTGACGAACGCGACCGTGTCGCCCGCGTCCGGAAGCGAGTCGGCTGGCGGCGCCGTGGCGGCTAGCGGCGTCGCCAGTGGCGCCGCCGCAGCGTCCGGGCCCGCTGTGGCCTCGTCGTCTGGCTCGCCGCCGCTCGTCGCCTCGAGCTCGTCGATCCACTGCCCGGACGCGTCCTTGCGGCGGCCCGCACGCAGGCGCTTGGGGCCGCCTTCGAGCAGCTCGAGCAGGTACTCGAGATCGGAGATGTCCTGCGAGTAGATGCGATCGCGGATGATGCTGACGGTGAATGCGAGCCCGCCGATGAGTAGCCCGATCACGGTGACCGAGAATGCGATGCGCAGGTTGTCGGCGAGCTGCTGCGTGTCGCCGTTGGCGAGCGCGACGAGCGCCGGCGACAACGGGATCAGGGTGCCCATGAGCCCGAGCATCGGCCCGAGTCGGACGAGCACGCGCGTCCGCTCGAGGCGCTTCACCGTGTAGAACTCGTACTCCTGGAGCAGCTTCAGCGGCTTAACGGCGAGACGTTGCGTCTGGTAGTTGCGAATGAGGTCGAAGAGGAAGCGCGCCACCACCATCGAGTAGTTGTTCTCTTGCAGGTAGCGATAGGCGCGCCGCGGGCGCCCGTCGGCGAACGCCTGACGGGCGCGGAGCGTGCGGATCTCGAGTGCCTCGAGGTCGCGGTAGCGGAAGCGCAGGTAGAGCTCGTAGACGAGCCAGCCGAGCTCGATCAGCACCCAGACGAGGCAGACGACGGCGGCGACGAGGACGGGATAGAAGAGCAGCTCGGAAGCGTCGAAGATCGCCTGCTGGAGGTCGTTGCCGAAGTCGGCGAAGATCAGCATGAGTCCGCCATCATCCTCTCAGTGACCTCCTCACGAGACGCCTGGCAACCGGCTCTTGAAGCGCTGCCACGGGGTGCCGCCACCGGCCAACAGCTTGCCCCGCCCGGCGTCGGCGAGCGACGCCGCATGCCGGCGGTGCAGCCAGTACGAGAGGCCGGCCCCCAGGGGCAGCATGGCCAGCAGCGTACCACCCAGCACGCCGGCGGAACCACCGCTGTCGCCGCCCGCCACCCCGGACGCGCTCGGCGACGGCGAGGCGCTCGGCACGGGGTAGGGCGACTCGTCGGGTGTGAGAACGGTCCCGGTGACGGCGCCGGTGTCGGTGGCGTCCGGGAGTGGCGTCGTAGTCGTCGGCGTGCTCCGCGCCGTCGGCCGGAGCGTCGTGCGCGGCGTGATCGTCGTGCCGGAGCTGTAATGCGGATACGTGGTGCCCGAGCCGCTCGACGAGCCGCCGCCCGACGAGCCCCCTGAGCTGGGGCGGTAGCTGACCGTGATGGTGTGTGAACTCGTGCGCCGGTTGCCGGCCCTGTCGGCGATGCGCACCTGGATGGTGTGCTGCCCGTAGGAGAGATCGATCAGCTTGAGGGAGAGCTGCGAGGCGGAGATCTTCGCGTTCTTCGTCTTGTTCGCACCGTCGATGAAGATGCGCACGGCGTCGGCCCGGATGCCGGTCCCACCCTTTGGATCGATGTAACGCACGTCGACGACGACGTCGTTCGTCGACGAGAACACCGCCCCGTTCCCCGGTTTGAAGGACGAGAAGGACGGCAGGTGCTTCGGGGCGTAGACCTTGCCCAGCGAGAAGGGGAAGGCCTTGCCGGCAAGCGCGATCGCCGCCTGGGTGGTCGTGGTCACGTTGTTCGCCACGACCAGGTCCTTGCGGTGCTCGAACACCCCGCTCGCACGCTGGCGGGCCTTCAGATAGTCGACGGGCGAGCGCCCGTTCCTGGTCCAGGTGGCCGGGTCGACGCCCGCCTTGATGAGGGCCTGTACGACCCAGGCCGTCGATTCGGTGTTGCTGCGCGTGTCGCTCGGCGCATACGAGAAGCCACCGTCGGCCAACTGCTTGTCGCGGAGGTAGGCGAGGGCCGACGAGACGGACGCCGCGTCGGCGGAGACGCCGGCGGCGCGCAGGGCCTGGACGGCGGCGGCGGTCGAGTCGATGGAACTGGCCCCGCCGGTCTGGTCGGGCCAGCTGCCGTCGCTCTTCTGCGCCGCCTCGAGCCAGGCGGCGGCGCTCGAGACGTTCCCGTCCGCCTGTCCGGCCGCTCTGAGCGCCAGCAGCGCCCAAGTCGTCGTCGTGACGTCCCAGAGGCTCTTGTCGCCGGACGTCGCGGGCGAGAAGTGGCCGTCGTCGCTGCGGAACGAGAGGAGCTTGGCGAGGAGGTCGATACGCGGCGTGCCGGCTGCGTAGATCAGTTCGGGCTTGTCGACAGCGCTGTACGCGAGGATCAGCTTGGCGAAGAACGCGGGCGCGTTGTAGGGGGCGCCACCCGTGGCCTCGGCGGCGCGCTCGAGGTTGATCGTCTGCAGGTAGTCGTAGAGAGGGTCTTTGCCGCCCTGCGTCCACTTGACGGGGTTCTCCTGGCCGGCGACGACGGCGAGCATGACCCACGGGGTGATCATCGCGCTCTGGGCCGAGGTCGAGTCGGCGAAGCCTCCGCTGGGCAGCTGCTTCGTGAACAGGTAGTCGAGCGCCTTGGTCACGGGTGCGGCGCGGTCGGCCGCGGCGGCGTCCGGGAACACGCCGCCGACGAGCAAGGCCGCCAAGAGCACGACGGCCAGCAGCAACGCCGGCCGGGATGTCTTCGTCATGGTGTGTCCTCCAGTCCCACGAACGTGACGCGGGTCCGGACACGGAACCGGGCCACAATGGTAACAGCCTGGACGCCGAAAAGACCAGCAAAGAGGCCGGTCGCGGCGACATGGGCCAGGTCGAACGGAAGCCCTTGGGCGTAGAGCGCGAGGAGCGCCGGCCACGTCCGGGCGGTGTAGGCCAGGAACATCCACAGGGTGACGAACCAGTCGAAGGCCAGGGCGAGCAGGCAGCCGGCGGCGACGAGCTCCCAGCGGCGCGGCAGGCGGCCGCGGCGGCCGATCAGGCCGCCCGCGGCGCCGACCGCGCCCCACGCGAGCATCTGCCACGGCGTCCAGGGACCCTGGCCGAAGAACAGATTGGAGACCAGCGCCGAGGTAGCGCCGACCATGAAGCCGGGCCCGGAGCCCAGGGCCACCCCCGAGATGAGCACGACGAACGTCACCGGCTTGACGTTGGGCAATGACGCGAACACGACCCGGCTGGCGGTGGCGAGCGCCGCCAGGGCGGCGATGAGCGAGAGTTCGGTCGCCGCCCTGGCGCGCACCCCGTAGGCGGTCACGCCCAGACCGACGAGGGCCGCGACCAGGACGAAGCTCACGGTCCCCCAATCGACCGCCCCGGGGTCCACCGTTGCCCATACCGCGAGGCCGGCGGCGAGGACGCCGAGGGCGGCCATGACGAGGCTGCCGAGGTCGAGACGAAGGGCGCGCAGAGCGGT
This sequence comes from Thermoleophilia bacterium UBA2241, assembly GCA_002347645.1. Classification (GTDB taxonomy): domain Bacteria; phylum Actinomycetota; class Thermoleophilia; order UBA2241; family UBA2241; genus UBA2241. The sequence continues at coordinate 29,055 of DDYF01000020.1, forward strand.
CATGCCGGCGACGCCTCCCAGCAGACCTCGTCCTCGTGCAGGATCCCCGGCAGCGCGTGCCGGAGCAGGCGGTTGACCTGCGTCGAGAAGAACAGGGAGCCGTTGAGGACGTCGTGCGCCGGTCCGTCGGCGAGCACACCGCCGTCCCCTAGGACCACGACCCTGGTCGCGCAGCGCGCCGCGAACTCCACGTCGTGGGTCACGACGAGCACACACCTGCCCGCCGCGACCCAGCGTCGCAGGGTCGCGGCGAGCCCCAGCTTGCGCGTCGGGTCCATGCCGCGCGTAGGCTCGTCGAGGATGACCAGCGCGGGGTCGCCGCAGGCGACGGCGGCGAGCGCGACGCGGGTTCGCTCGCCGCCCGACAGCGCGCGCGGGTCGCGCTCGAGGAAGTCGGCCAGGTCGAGCTCGGCGACGATGCGTGCCGCGAGCGCGCCGCGCTGCCGCTGGTCGAAGCCGAGGTGGGCGAGCGTGTGATCGATCTCCTCGGCGACGGTGTCGCGGACGAAGTAGTCGTTGGGGTTCTGCCCGAGCAGCGCGCAAGACCGCGCCGCTTCCGCGACCGACAACGCGGCCACGTCGCGGCCCAGGAGCGTCACGCTGCCGCGCTGCGGTTGGAGCAAGCCGTTGAAGTGCCGCACCAGAGTGGACTTGCCGGCGCCGTTCTCGCCCATGAGGGCGACGAGCTCGCCGCGACGGAGGCGGAGTGTGACGTTCTCGAGCAGAGGCGCTTCTCGCGCGTAGCCGACCGTCAGGCCGCTCGCTTGCAGCACGACGTCGCCCGGCGCGCCGTCGCCGGCGACCGCGCGCCGGGCCGGGGTCAGCGCATCACTGCGATCCAGCATGTGGCGTGCGTCCTTCACCGTCATCGGAAGGTGCGCCGCTTCGCCGCGCCCCTTCGCCCGGCCGTTCAGCCTGCGGGCGAAGAGACGCGCGACGGGTGGCAGGAGTTCGCGGTGACCGTCGACGGCCCAGTGTGCGAACTCCTGCGGCGCGGCGTCGACGGTCACCATGCCGTCCTCCATGTAGAGGACCCGTGTCGCGAGATGGAGGCAACGCTCCACGCGATGCTCGGCGAGCACGATGGTGGCGCCGGTGTCCTCGGACAGACGCCGGACGGCGGAGAGCAACTCCTCGGAACTGACGGGGTCGAGTTGCGAGGTGGGCTCGTCCAGGAGGAGAAGGTGGGGTTGCGTGGCTATGACCCCCGCCAGGGCGACCTTCTGCAGCTCCCCGCCCGAGAGCTCCGCGAGAGGGGCGTGCCGAAGGTACGAGAGGCCGAGTGAGACGAGCGCCTCCTCGACGAGACGGGTGATGGCCCTGCTCTCGACGCCGAGGTTCTCGAGCCCGAAGGCGATCTCGCGCTCGACGGTGGTCATGACGGTCTGGTCCTCCGGGTCCTGAAAGACGAGGCCGACGCGCCGGGCCAGGTCGTGCGGCCGGGCCGTGCGCGTGTCGAACTCGTCCACCGTGACGCGGCCGGCGAAGGAGCCTCCGTGGAAGTGCGGCACCAGGCCATTGAGCGCGCGCAGAAAGGTCGACTTGCCGCTGCCCGAGCCGCCGAGCACGAGGATGACCTCTGCCGGCTCGACCGAGAGCGAGACGTCACGGAGCGCCGGGAGCGGCGCTCCCGGGTAGGTGTACGTGACGCGCTCGAAGCGCGCGATCGACGTCACCGCCGCCCTCCTGCGACCATGACGGCGGGGACGACGAGGGCTGTCAGCAGCAGGATCCACCAGGCGTCGGCGAGCTGGGGCCACGGGTCGTCGAGAAGCGGGAAGAAGTCGTAGGCGGCCGCGCCGGTGACGAGGCCGCCAAGCATGGCGCTCGCGGCCAGGGCGGCGCCGGCGACCAGCGCGGCGTCGGTGGCCCGCCACGGACGACGATGGACCCAGCGCGAGCGGCGCGCGCTTCCATAGCCGCGCGCCTCCATGGCCGCGGCGACGTCGACGGCGCGCTCCAAGCTGCGCGTGAGCAGGGCGCTGAGCAGCGGGATGCGTACGCGCACGCGATCACGGCGTGTGCCACGGTCGAGTTCCACACCCCGCGCTCGTTGGGCATCGGCGATGCGGGCGGCGTCGCGCGAGAGGACGGGGAAGAGGCGGGAGGCCAGCGAGAGGACCAGCCCCGAGCGGAACGAGACGGCGCTCAACAGTCCGAGCTGGTCGTCGGGGTCGAGCGCGACGGTGAAGAGCGCGAAGGCGAGGACCACCGCGGCCAGTCTGGCCGCCGTGACGACGCCGAAGGCGATGCCTTGCGCCGTCAGCGTGATCGTCAAGGGGCCGAGGTCCGACTCCCAGAGGACGTCGAGCCCACCGCGGCTGAACAACGGGTTCAGCAGCGCGAGGAAGAGCCCGACGGCGAGCGCGACGCGCGCGTACGGCAGCGCCTCGCGCAGGCGACCGTTCAACGCCAGGACCGCGACGGTCAGCGCGAGGAGCACCCCGACCTGCACGGGGTTGACGACTGCCAGCGCGGCGAAGGCCAGCGCGCCGACGTAGGCGGCGGCGGCGGCCGGGCGCCGGGCGGCGAGACCGCGCGTCGGTGGTGCGCCTCGCGCACCGCGGCGGCGCGAGCGGGGCGTATGAGCCGCGTCCGTGACAAGTGAGCGCTCGGGTGCCGCCGCGGTGCCCGCCGACGATGCGACAAGTGCCACCTGGGGGCCTGGTGTCGCGCGACGCCTCATTCGCCCAGCCACGGGAGTCGCACGAGGGCGCCGTCGACGAGCGCAAGGCCGACCGCGGCGGAGAGATCGGCGGCGGTCAGCCGGGGCAGGAAGGCCTCGAGGTCGGCCGTCGTCGCTCCGAGGACGATCAGGAAGGGGCGATCGGGGTCCTCTTGGTTCGTGACGCCTTGGGCGGCGGCGTCGGCGCGGGTCTGCGTTGAGTCGCCCGGTGCCCGCAACCTGAGCGTTCCGTCCGACGCGTCGATCATCTCCACCCCGCTGTGCGATGCGTCCAGCAGCTCCAGGAGCCAAGGGGTGGCCGCGGCCTCGGCGGCGGTGGCCAGCACGAGGCCTCCGTCGGGCGGCTTGGCGGCCAGAGGGCGGCGCTCGGCGGGCTCGAGACCGTTGGCCTCGGCCCAGGCCGCGAGGCCACCGACCTCGTCAGACGAGGTCACGGCGAGCTGGCCCCCGGTGTAGGGACGCGGGAAAGCGTGGAGCGCAAGCGGCACCATCATGGCGTCGGCCCAGCGGTGGTAGTCCCACCACACGGTCTCTCCGCCGCGAAGCTTCCAGTCGGCGGCGCCCACGTCGCCCATGACTCCGTCCACCCAGTAGAACCAGTCGGCGGCGTTGGCTGCGTCCCCGCCGCCGAAGCTCGACTGAAGACCGTCGATCCCGCTCACGAACTGACCGCCGTACCCGGTGTCGACCTCCGCGTTCTCGGCGAGGACGCGCAGCGCATCGGTCCCCTTGCCGGCGGGCACCACGAGGTCGCGCAGTACACCGCCACCGAAGTCGCGCGAGACCACGAGGCGCACCTCGCTGGCGGACGGCGGCCGCCCGGTGGCGGCCGCCTCTCGGACCGCGTCTCGGTCGTCTTCCCCGCCGCCGCACGCGGCGGCCACGAAGGCCAGCAGCAGCGTCGCGATCAGCAGCACGACGGTCAGGGCAACGGGGCGTGCGGCCAGGCCGGGGCCGCTCAGTTCAGGCTGAGCCGCCCCGGCGAGCACCGTGTGTCTCGCGTGATCTCTCACGACGGGTCTGGCCGTGGCCTGAGGGCGATCGTCCGCGGGCTCAGCGGGCGACCCGGACGCGGACCGACTTGGTCGTCACGCGGCCCCAGTCGTCCGTGGCCTTGACCACGAACGAGGCGAGCCTGGTCACGCCCGCGCCCGGCCTGCCGCGCCGAGCCAAGGCGTGACGACCTGCGCCCAGCGCGGCGGCGCGCATCGTCGCAAGGCGCTTGCCGTTCGTGTTGAACACGGTCACCTTCACGTCGCAGCGCTTGCCCAGCGTGAAGGCCGCCCGAGCGGTCAGCCGGCCACCCGATAGAGAAGCGCGAGCGTTGACGGACTTCACGGTCGGCCCGCTGTCCACGTTCACGCGCTGCGTCGCCGAGCGGACGTAAGTCCAGGTAGCGTCCATCGGCATCTCGGCCCACACACCGTACGTGCCCTTGGGCAGGTCGGAAACGGCGATCACGCCGTCGGCAGCGTCTCCGTCCGACCCGTCGACGTAGACGCGGCTGCCGACATGCAGCGTGGCGCCGGCCACGGGCGCGAAGTCGGCCGGCTTCTCCACGATGACGGGATCGGTGACGGGGTCATACCCCCAGCGCGTCGCCTCGGCGGCGCTGTTCGCCTTGGCGGTGTCGTCGCCGAGCACCATGATGGTGATGGCTTGGCCAGGGCGCACCCCACGGCCGGAAGCGAAGCGCAGGCGAAGCAGCTTGGAGCCCCGTTCGAAGGTGGCGTCGGGGTTCTGCGCGAAGACGACCTTGTCGCCCTTGCGAAGGGCGCAGTCGATCGCCCCCATGTCGAGGACCGGGTAGCCCACCCCGTTGACGTAGTAGGTCCAACCGTTCGAGGAGTCGTTCGGGTCAGCCGTCAGCCCGGCGACCATCTCGAGGAACGGGCTCCCCCAGTTCATGTTGAAGCCGTAGGTGAAGCCGCGCAGGGCCGCGGCCCGGTCGAGCGCCGCGAGGGCGTTGGGGCTGGCAAACGCCGGTGAAGCGGTGCCGTCGGTGTCGACGAGCGTCCCCGTCGCCGGGACGCTCACGGTGGTCGCGGGGCAGACCTGATGCGGCGCTCCCTCGACGCGGACGCTCGCCGAGACGGCGAAGGCCGTCGGCGCTGCTATCGCGCCGAGCAGCAGGGCGAGGGTCGAAGCCAGCAGGACACGCGCACGAGCTCCCATGGGAACTCCTTTCCGGCGCCGGGCGATCGCCCATCCGTGCGAAGCTGGCTTAACGAACAAACCCCGCTGCTCTCACAACGGGGTGGTCGTCCACTCGCGCGAGCACCCATCCACGTGGGAAGCAGCTTCGCAGGCGGCTCAGCAGGTTTTCTGGCTCCCGGTCGTACCACACACGCCTCTGCTGCCTTCCCGGACCCTCGGGTCCAGTGACTCTCCTATAGGAGAACGCAGGGGCGGCGACCGGTCACAGCGGCGGGACCGCGCCGGAATCACACCGGCTTCCCTAGAGGGCACTAGCCGCGCGCCATCGATGATGATTGACACCGAGCATGCTACCGCAGGTCACGGCGCCCGGCAAACAGGACCAGGCGCAGGACTAACGAAACCCGCGATCTCGGCCGATACGCAGGCTGCAGACCCTGAAGAGCGAGCGACCTCACGACATGGGCCCCTCAGACATCGAGTTCTTCGGCATCAAGCTGAAGGTGCGCGACCCGCGTCTCGCGCGCCTGTTGAACAGCGACGTCTCCGAGAACGTGGTGGTCATCGGGCGGCGCACCGTCGACCTGTTGGCGCGCGCCGACGAAGACGGGGAGTCCGGGTCGCAGGACGACCCGTCGCCACACACCGGCTGACGCAGGGCGGCGGCGGTCCACTGCCGGCACGTCCGGAGGTTGTATCCTTTGAGGCCGACATGGACGGCCTTCTCTCGCTCGTCATTCCCGTCTACAACGAGGTCGCCAGCCTCGCGCCGCTGCTCGACGAGCTCGACGAGGCTCTCGGCGCGCTCGGCCGGCCATACGAGGTCGTCTTCATCGACGACGGATCGACGGACGGCTCGTTCGCCGAGATGGAGCGGCTCGCCGCGGCTCGCGACGACGTGCGCCTCGTCAAGCTGCGCCGCAACTTCGGCAAGGCGGCGGCGCTCGCCCACGGGTTCGCCGCCGCCCGCGGCGACGTGGTGGTGACGCTCGACGGCGACCGCCAGGACGACCCCGCGGAGATCGGCAAGCTGCTCGCCGCGCTCGACGAGGGTCACGATCTCGTGTCCGGGTGGAAGCAGGCTCGTCAAGACCCCGCGAGCAAGACGCTCCCGTCGCGGCTCTTCAACTGGACCGTGCGACGCACGACGGGCATCCAGCTCCACGACTTCAACTGCGGGTTCAAGGCGTATCGCCGCGAGGTGGCCCAGTCGATCGTCGTATACGGCGAGCTGCACCGTTACATCCCCGTGGTCGCGGCACAGCAGGGCTTTCGCGTGGGCGAGGTGCCCGTCGCCCATCGGCGTCGAACGGCCGGCCGTTCGAAGTACGGCTGGCAGCGGTTCGCGCGCGGGTACCTCGATCTCCTCACCGTGCTCTTCCTCGGGCGGTATCGCAGCCGCCCGCAACACCTGTTCGGCGGTATCGGTACGGTGCTCTGCCTCATCGGTCTCCTCGTCAGCGTCTACCTCACGGTCGACAAGCTGGCGTTCGGGCACCCGCTGAGCGACCGGCCGCTGCTGCTTCTGGGTGTCCTCTTGATCGTCGTGGGCGTCCAGCTCGTCTCGCTCGGGCTCCTGAGCGAACTCATCGTCAACTCGCGCGCCCGGAGCGGGCCGGACCCCGCGTGGGTGGAGCGGGTCATCGAGCCCGGGGAGGCGCGTGCCGGCGTTCCGCAGCTCACCGCGGGCTCAGCCGACGGCGAGCGTCCGGCAGCCGGTGGACCGGCGCGCGGCGCCGGCGACGCGGCTGCCGTGCCGGCCAGGCACGTCGGCCCGTGACGTGCGGCGAGGGGCCGTGACGCGAGCCGTCGCCTACTTCGGCACCTACGATCCGGACTACGCACGCAACGCCGTGCTGATCGCCGGCTTGCGGGAGCATGGCGTCGTGGTGCACGAGATCCAGGCAGCGCTGCCCGCTCTGGATGCGGCCGGGATGGCGACGGCGGCCGGCGCGGCGCGGGTCGCGGCGGGCGCCGTTGCGGCACATGCCCGGCTCGCGGTGCAGCACCGGCGGCATCTCGACGTGGACGCCGTGATCGTCGGCTATCCCGGGCACCTCGTGACGCCGTTCGGTCGGCTGGTCGCCGCGATCCGCCGGGCGCGACTGGTCTTCGACCCTCTGGTCTCGCTGGCGGACACGTTCAGCGGCGATCGTAGGCTGGTGGGGAGCGCATCGGCGCTCGGCCGTGGCGTCGCGCTCGTCGACCGTATGGCGTTCTCGTGCGCCGACCTTGTCTTGGCGGACACGTGGGAGCAGGCGGCCTTCTACATGTCCAGATTCGGGCTGGGGCGCGAGCAGCTGGCGGTGGTGCCGGTCGGGGCGAAGCCACAGACCGGCGCGACCGGCGTCGCCAGGACGCTCGCGCCCGGCGAGTCCCTCGTCGTGTTCCAGTACGGCAAGTGGAGCCCTCTGCACGGTGCGAGCACCGTGCTGGCGGCGGCGGAGTCTCTGCGAGGGCGCGGCGTGCGCTTCGTGCTCGCCGGCGAGGGACAGCTCTCCGCCGCGCTCCGCGAGCTGATCGCCGCGCGGCGGCTGGACAACGTGGAGTGGCTCGGGATGCTGTCGCCGGCCGCGTTGCGCGCCCGGACCGCCGCCGCCGATGTGTGCCTGGGGGCGTTCGGAGAGTCCGACAAGGCCCGTCGTGTCGTGCCCACGAAGGTGCACGAGGCTCTGGCCTGTGGCAGGCCGGTGGTCACGGGCGATTCGGCGGCTGCCCGCGAGTTGCTGCAGGACGGCGCCGACGCCCTCCTCGTTCGCCCCGGCGACGCAGAGGCGCTCGCCGCCGCTCTCGAGCGGCTGCTCGACCCGGGCCTGCGCACCGCGCTGGGCAGCGGCGGCCTGGCGCTGTACCGGCGGGCGCTTACCCCCGGCGCCGTGGCGGGCCGCCTCCTGACCGCGCTCGAGCGGCGCCCGTGAACGCCGCAGATCCCGGCTCCGAGACCCAGGAGCAACGGAGTCCACAGACTGCCCTGCGGGTCGCCAGGTACCTTCTTGCCGGCGCCGCCGTGGTCTTCGTCGTGCTCGCGCTCGTTCGTTCTTGGGACGACGTGCGCGCGCACGAGTGGACGCTGCGCTGGGAGTGGCTTGCCGTCGCCGTCGTGGTCTTCCTCGGCTACTACATCATGCAGGCGGGCGCCTGGCAGCTGCTTCTGCGCGCCTTCGGTCTGCACGCGCCTACCGCTTGGGCGGCGGCGTCGTGGGGGCGGTCGATCCTCGCACGCTACGTGCCCGGCAACGTGTTCATGTTCGTCGGTCGTCTGCTCGCCTGCCAGCGGCGCGGGCTCGAGGCGCGGCGAGTGAGCGCCGCCATGGTCTACGAGCAGGCGCTCGCGTTCTGCGCCGCGTTGGTCACCCTGGGCCTGCTCTTCCCCTTCTGGGAGTACCAGCGCAGGTTGACGGCCTTGAGCCTGCTGGGGATACCGCTGTTGCTCTGCCTCCTGCACCCGCGGGTCTTCGTCCCGGTGGCCGACCGCGTGCTGCGACTCGTGCGCCGCGAGCCGCTGGGCGCGGTCCTCGGCTTTGGGAGAGTCCTCGCGCTGCTCTGCTACTATGTCGCGGCTTGGTTCGTCGGCGGGGCGGGCTGCTGGGCGCTGGCGCGCGGCGTCACCGAGACCGGTGCCGACCTGTTACCGGCGATGACCGTCGCCTTCGCGTTCGCCTACGTCGCCGGTATGGTGGCCTTCGTCTTCCCCGGCGGTCTTGGCATACGCGAAGCCGTCCTCGCCGGGGCGCTGGGCGGCGCGCTCGGGGCCGGCGTCGCGCTCGCGTGGGCGGTCTTGCTGCGCCTGCTGCTCATCGCCGTCGAACTCGCGTTCGCGGGGCTGAGCACTGTCGTGGAACATGCCCGCGGCGACGATGGAGCCGACGCCGTGACGACAGAGGGGGGCTGAACCTGTGGGCAGGAAGAGCCGGGCGAAGGAGCAGCCGGCCGCGGGCGCCGCCGGCGCCGCCCGCGGCCGGCTGCTTCCCGTGACGGAACTCGACGCCGGCGAGTACGCCGGCCTCTTCCGCCGCTGTGCCTGGTACGTCCTGGCCGGCGCCGTCGCCTTCGCCGTCGTCTTCGCGCTCCTCGCCTGGCTTCGCTTCCGCATGTACTACGGGGGGCGGTTCGACCTCGGGAACATGGTCCAAGCCGTCTACAACACGGCGCACGGCCGGTTCCTCGAGATCACGACGGCCGGCCCGCAGCCGCGCCAGATGTCGCGTCTTGGCGCACACGTCGATCCCATCCTCGCGGCCTTCGCGCTGCCGTGGTTCGTGTGGCCAAGCCCGGTCATGCTGCTCACGCTGCAGTCCGCGATCGTCGCGACGTCGGCCTGGCCGGCCTTCCGACTTGGGACGCGCCTCACCCGCGACCCGCGCGCCGGCGCGCTGCTGGCCGGCGCGCTCCTCCTGTATCCGGCTCTCGGCTACGGCGTCCTGAACGAGTTCCATCCCGTCACCCTGGCGACCCCCCTTCTGCTGTTCGCGTTCCTGTACCTCGAAGAGGACCGCTGGCTCGCGGCCGTCCCCTTCCTCATCCTCGCCGCCCTCTGCAAGGAGGAGATCCCCCTCGTCCTCGCGGCCATGGGGGTCTACTTCGCCGTTCGCAAGCGTTCGGTGCGGCACCTGCTCATCACCGCCGTCGCCGTCGCGTACTTCGCCTGTGCACTATGGGCGGTCATCCCCTACTTCAACAACGGGCCCAGCCCGTTCGTCGACCGCTACGCGGCGTATGGCGAGAGCGCCGGCGAGGTCGTCCGTGGAGTCCTCACCAGCCCGGGCCAGGTCGCCGGCGACCTCTTCGCGCGGGCGAACCTCGAGTACTGGGCCGAGCTGCTCTGGCCGTTCGGCCTGGCTCCCCTGCTCAGCCCGCTCACGCTGCTGATCGCGCTGCCCGAGTTCCTGCTCAACGGCCTGTCGACACAGATCTGGCAGCGCAGCATCCAGTTCCACTACACGGCGGCCGAGATCCCCTTCCTCTTCGCGGCCGCCGTCCTGGGGCTCATGCGTCTCTGGCGTTGGCTGGGCGGTGGGTTCCGCCGGCCGGAGGCGGAGATGCGCGGCGAGCTGCTGCAGCGGCGCGATCTCGCGCTGCTCGTCATGCTCGCCGCGCTCGCCGGCAACTACATCCTCGGGCCGCTCCCCTTCTCGCTGCCCGGCGCGCACGCCTCCGGCGAGGACTTCGCGCGCTCGGGCCATGCGAAGGTCCTGGACGAGGCCGTCGCGACGATCCCCGCCGGGGTGTCCGTGTCGGTCAACAACAACGTGGGCTCGCACCTTTCCGCGCGCCGTGTGGTCTTCGTGTTCCCGGAGTACAAGGGCGCTGAGTATGTGATCGTCGACGAGAAGCACCCGGGGTACTACGACCGCATCAATGCGGCGCTGCATCAGAACGTCCTGGGTCGCCTCGTGCTCGACACGCGCTACCAGTCGGTCTACGCGCGCGACGACGTCTACGTCTTCAAGCTGGTCTCGGGGGGAACGCCGGGGCCGGACACGCCCTAGGCGACCCACTCGAACAGCGCGTACCTCGCGGTCAGCGCCGCCAGGGCGGCGACCATCGCCACGACGATCGCCGCGTGTGCGCGCGGCCGGTCGCGCGTGAACAGCGCGAGCGCGACGAAGACGGGGAAGATGGCGAGCGCGAAGCGCGGGAACGAGAGCAGCGGCACGTACTTCGCCGGGAAGAACAAGGGGTACGCCGCCGACACCACCCCGTAGAGCGTGTACGCGGGCGGGAGGCGTCGCAGGCCGTAGGCGAGGCAGGCGCCGACGACGACGAGGAAGGCCAGCGCCGTCAGGTTGGCGACGGCGACCGAGTAGGCGTCGCCCGGCGTCGAGACCGGCCAGTAGAGGTCCAGGTACTGGCCCGACAGCACCTGCCGCAGGCCCTGCATGGCCGCCTCCAGCGCGCGCCCGATCGAGAAGTTGGGCAGCATGAACGAGCGCCTCCACTGATCCTGCGCCTCGGCGAAGAGCATCGGGCGTCCGAAGGTGATCGCCAGGTAGGCCATCCAGATGAGCAGGCCCTCGACGACGATCAGGAGATTGGCGATGTTCGCGTCGGCGCGCCTCAGTCGCCAGCCGCGTTGCTGGAAGTAGTAGACGGCCATGGGGACGATGAGGAACACACCGGTGCTGCGCGTGAGCGCGGCGAACAGCCCGGCCAGGCCCGCGAGGCGCCAGCGACCCTCGCGGGCCCACGAGAAGCAGGCGAGCGAGAGCAGCAGGAAAAGCGACTCCGTGTAGACGGCCTGCAGGAAGAACGTCGTCGGGAAGATGCTCAGGTAGACCACGGCGCGGAGGGCCGTGCGCTCATCGAAGTCGCGTGCCACGAGCCTGAACAGGAGCCATGCGCTGCCGGCGAAGCAGAGCAGCGAGACGACGATGCCGGTGACGACCAGGTTGCCGTCGAACAGGACGCCGAGGTAGCGCAGCAGCAGCGGGTAGAGCGGGAAGAACGCGGTGCTCCCGTCGGCGTCGGCGTACCCCGCGCGGGCGATCTTGATGTACCAGACCCCGTCCCAGTGCGCCCAGGGGTTCAGCAACGAGCCCAAGAGGCCGTGGAACGTCTCGGCGCCGGCCGGGAAGCGCCACGCCCACTGCGGCTCGCTGATGCCGATGAGGGCGGCGGCGGCGAAGCCGACGAGGAGGACGAAGAGTCGGCTGCCGGCGGCGACCGCCAGGGCCCGCGTGAGCGGGCCCTGGCGGTCGCCGAGCAGTCCTCCTTCGCTCACGGTGTCGCCGAGGAGGAGCTCGACGGCGTTGCATCCGGACTGTGGAGCCTGTCTTCGGGGAGGTCGCCGCGCACGTCGTACAGCAGGTGACCGGTCTGATAGTCGAGGAGTGCGACGACCATGGTCTGGGGCTCGGCGTCGACGCCCGTGGTCTCGGGCACCGTGCCGCGCACCTCCCAGATGAACCGATACCTGGGGGTGACGTCGCGTTCGATCAGAACCCCGTCGACGTCCTGCGAGAACCGATACGGAGCGCCGGCGGTGACGAAGAGGAGCTGGACCTCGAACGGATCGACGGCGGTGTCCCTGAACAGCCAATCCGCCTTGCGGAGCGCGTCGCCCGACGTCTTGAGTTCGGAATCGCCGGGTACGCGCAGCGCCGCCGCCGCGAACGACCAGCCGCGCCAGGGCTTCGACACGAACTCCGCGCGCTGCACGGGCGAGGTGTAGCGGTAAGCGACGAGGGCCGGCAGGAGGGCGACGACCACGACCGTCACCACCACCGCGACCACGATGAGCCTTCTGTTCTGTCGGCGCGCCATGTGCGTCGTCGCCGTCGGCGGTCAGGTCGTCCCGAGCGGGATCGTGTCGCCGTCGCGCAGGATCTCCGAGGCGGCGAAGACGCCTCTCGCGGAAGTCGCCATGGTCGCGTACTCCTCCTCACTCTGCAGGGGGTTGAGGTGGATGAACACAAGGCGCCCCACCCCGGCGGTCGCAGCCAGGCCGGCGACGGCCAGCGCCTCGCTGTGCGCGGCATAGCCCTTGCGAAGCGGGCCCGGGACCTCGCTCCCGGGGCCGTCGCCCACGTACCAGGCCTCGTGAAGGAGGACGCCGGCACCGGACGCGAAGGCGGCGGTCGCCGCATCTGCCGATGTGTCGGTGGCGACGACCAGGGCGTCGTCAAGCCGGTATGCCACACTCGTGTCGGAGTGCGCCTGGCTGCGGACGGCGATCTCGTGACCGGCCACTGCGTTCACCCCCGCGCCGATCTCCGCGAGTTCCAGGCCGGAGAGATCGCGCCAGGGCCGCGGGTTGTACGGCGGCCGGACCAGGTCGTCGAGCGCACGCACAGGGTCGATGCCCGTGAGCTCCTCAGCCGGCGCGTGGATCACCAGACGGCGCTCGGGGAAGATCCCCGGGAGGTAGGCGAGGCCGCAAACATGGTCGAGGTGGTAGTGGGTGAGGAAGAGGTGGTACTCCGAGCTGCGCTCGACCAGCGCGCGGAACGGGGGGGCGGCGAGACGCCCAAGACCCGTGCCGGCGTCGAACACCAGAAGCTTGCCCTCGTCTTCAACGACGAAGCACGTCGTCTCTCTCGTCTGCGTCGGGATCCATCCCTGTGTGCCCAGCAGCGTCAGGCGCATGGCGTCCTCCCGCTCATCACGGCGTGTGACTTGCCGGCCCACACGGTACAACAGGCGTAGACCGTCTGTCTTGTCGTCACAGTGCTCGTGAGGCTCGGAACGGTATGGACGACATCGTGAGCGCAGCTTTCGCGCGGCCCTTCCTCAGCGCCGCCGCCCGCGACGTGTGGGGTGCCTGCGCGTCGGAGATGGGCAGGGCGGTCCTGCACGGCGACGCCGAACCCCTCTTTCAGAACTTGGAGGAGACGGCGAGGAACGAAGCGCTCGTCGGGGGGCGCGACGTGGAGGAACTGCTCGCGGGCGTGGAGGAGGGATTCGCGGCCCTGCGCGACGCGCTCGCGGCGTCCGAGGGCCCGGACGCGGAAGCGACGCTCGAGCGCCTGACGGCGCTCGAGCGCGAGGCCGCGGCGCGCTTCTCGACCGGGTACGCGGCCGGCCTCGCCGAGACGATCGCCCGCCTGCAGCACCGAGCCGACGAGTGTGCGCCCCACGACCCGGTCGCGGGTGTGCTGCGGGTCACGGACACGCTCGACAGGCTCGCGGTCGAGGTCGAACGCTGCCGCCGCACGGCGTTGTCGCTGGGCGTCCTGGGAGTCGGTGTGCCCCCGGCGAGCCCGACCGGTGCCGGGTCGGGCGGTGCCGAGGCGGCCGCGGTCCACGGCGTGGCGGAGACGCTCGTGGACAACGTCCGCCGCTACGACGGTGTGGGCCGTACCGCGGAGGGCGACTTTCTCGTCGTGCTGCCGGACGTCAGCCGGCGCTCCCTCGTCGCCATCGGCGAGCGGCTGCGCCGGGAAGTGGCGGGCGAGCTCGAAGACACCGCCAAGTGCGTCGTCGCCCTCGCCCACTACGACTGCGTGGACGTGGGCGCGGCCGAGGTCATGGCCGCCGTCGAGAGGCAGGTCGCCGGGGCGCGGGCGACGGGCGAGACGTTGTCGTGGGTATGACGGGACGGAGCCTTCGCCCACCCGGCTAGCGTTCGGCGTGCGCCGTCCCCTTCCCGCCTTCGAGCCGCACGCCCAGCGCCGAGGCGGCCTTCCGCACCATCTCGCGCTCGTTCGGATAGGTCATGAGGCGGAGCGCATCGCGGGCGGTGACCCAGCGCGCCTCGTGGACCTCGTGGTCGTGCGCAGTGGTGGTCCCTCCGGTGGCGCGCACCAGGAAGTAGTGCACCGTCTTGTGGATGCGGCCGCCGGGGTCGCGGGCGGAGAACCAGTACTCGATGGACCCCAGCTCGCGCTCGATCACTCCCGTGATGCCGGTCTCTTCGGCGACCTCGCGCAGGGCCGCCTGAGCGGCCGTCTCGCCCGGCTCGACCCTCCCTTTGGGAAGGCCCCACACCCTGCGGCCGGCGGGGTTGATCAGGCAGACCTCGAGGCGGTCGCCCTGACGTACGACGACGCCCCCGGCGGATGTCGCTTCGCGCAGCTGGGTCACGAGATCCTCGCCTCCACCCAAGACGAAGGTCGCCTCGTCCCTAGTGTCCTGAGTCACTAATGCG
>DDYF01000025.1 GCA_002347645.1 Thermoleophilia bacterium UBA2241
ATTAACGACTCAGGACACTAGACGACTCCCACCCAAGGCGCGACCGGCACCACGGGCACGGCGCCGGCCAGCCGGCCGCCGACGAGGTACCCGACGAAGAAGGCGACGACGGCCACGGCGAGCACGATGAGCAACGCGATCACGAAGCGTAAGACCGGGTTCGCGCCTTGTCTCGCCATGCAACCCTCCTCAGATCCAGGCCAGTATATCCGAGGCGCGCTGCCCGCCCCCCGCCCGACGAGAGGGACGGAGAGGCCGGGCGTGCCCCGGCGGTACGCCGAGCCGTGCCCGTCACCGTCATCCTCCGTCGCCCACGCCCAGCGCGCCGGCCAGGTCCTCCAGCAGGTACAGAGAGCCGGTCACGAGCACGGTACCGGCGCGGCCGGCGAGCTCCAGCGCCGTAGCCAGCGCCTCCTCCGGCACGGCGCGGACTTCTACGCGCAGCGGGGCGCTCACGCCGGCGGCGGACGCTGCACGCGCCGTGATGCCGGCCGCGACCGAGCGCACACGATGGGCGAGGTCAGGTGCCCCGAGGCTGCGCGCCTCGCTCGCCTGCGTGCAGACGACGGCGTCCACCAGGGGGAGCAGCACCTCCAGGACGCCGTCGACGTCCTTGTCGCGCATGATCGCCGACACGGCCACGACCGGACCCGGCAGTGCCAGCGCCGCAAGCGCGTTCGCCAGCGCAGCCATGCCGGCGGGGTTGTGCGCCCCGTCGGCGAGCACGAGCGGCTCGCGGGACACGACCTGGAGCCGGCCGGGGACGACGGCGTCCTCGAGCGCCCTGCGCACGAGGTCCTCGTCGAGCCTGCCGAGCAGGAGGTGCGTGGACGCCACGGCGAGCCCTGCGTTCAGAACCTGGTACATGGCGGGCGAGGATACGGCGAGGCCCGCGTACTCCGCGCCGCCGAGGCGCACCGCGAAGGCGTCGGTCGTGCCCTCGACGGCGATCTCGCGGCCGAGCAGCCAGGCGCGCGCGCCGGCGCGGGCGCACGCCTCCTCGGCCGCGTCCTCCAGCCCTGCCAGCGGCCCGAAGATCGCGTCGCCGCCCTTGATGACCGCGGCCTTCTCGGCGAAGATCGCCGCCCGCGCGTCGCCGAGCACCTGGGTGTGCTCCAGGTCGATGTTCGTCAGGACCACGACGGGCGCCATGACGACGTTGGTCGCGTCGAGGCGGCCGCCGAGGCCCGCTTCCAGCGCGACCGCCTCCACCCCGCTCCCCGCAAGGGCGAGCAGGGCCGCCACCGTCAGCACTTCGAACTGCGTCGTCTCGCCGAGTTCGCCGGGCAGTCGCACGACCTCGCCGCGCACGCGCCCTACAGCGGCGGCGAACGTCTCGGCGGCGATCGGCGCCCCGTCGATGAGGACGCGCTCGCTGTACCCCATTATGTGCGGCGACAGGTAGGCCCCCGAGCGCAGCCCGTGGGCCGTGAGGATCGCCGCGGCGTACCGCGTCGTGGACGACTTACCGTTGGTGCCGACCACGTGGATGACGCGGAAGCGGTCCTGCGGCCGCCCGAGCGCGTCGAGCAGCGCCGAGACGCGCTCGAGGCCAGGCCGCATGCCGAACACGGCGAGCTCGTCAAGGTACTGCTCCCAGTCGTACCCTCCGCCCAGCGGTCCCTCCCGCCTCCGCATGCCCCGGTCAGACCGGCGCCGGCCGGCCCCAGATCGTCGTCTGCTCCGGCCGGCCTCCCTCCCGGTCAGCCGGCGCGCAGTGCCGCCAGCCTCGCCGCGAGCTCGTCACGGTCGGCCGTGTACCCGGCGAGCTTGTCGCGTTCTCTGGCGACCACGGCAGCGGGCGCCTTGTCGACGAAGGCCGGGTTCGCCAGCTTGGCGGCGCAGCGCGCCACCTCGGCTTCTGCCTTCGCGAGCTGGCCCTGCAGGCGCGCGATCTCCTCGGCGGTGCCGACCGTCGATGCCACCTTGAGGCGGCCGCCGGGCACCAGCACCACCGTCGCGCCCGTCTCAGGCTCGCCGTCGAAGCGCACCTCGGTGCGCGCCAGGGCACGGATGGCGGCGACAGACGGAAGGTAGCGCTGCGCCGACTCCGTCTCGTCGCCGACGAACACGGCGCCGAGCACCTTGCCGGGCGCGAGGCCGGCGTCGGCGCGGAACGCGCGCAGCGCGTTGACCAGCGCCTGCAGGTCGGCCAGCGCGTCCTCGTCGGCCTCGCAGACGGCGAAGTCCTCGCGGCGCGGGTGCGCCTGCGCCAGCAAGGGCGCCGCGCCGTACTGCGCCGCGACCTCTTCGGTCACGTACGGCAAGAAGGGGTGCAACAGCCTGACGATCTGGTCGAGCATCCAGCGCGCGTGACCACCGGCCTCGCGGCGCACCTCGTCGTCCTCGCTGTAGAGGCGGACCTTGGCCAGCTCGAGGTACCAGTCGCAGAACTCGTCCCAGATGAAGTGGTAGAGCGTGTCCACGGCGGCGGTGAAGTCGTAACCGGCCACCGCGGCCTTGACGCCCTCCACGCAGCGCCCGAACCGGCTCGCGATCCAGCGGTCGACCTCGTGCGCCTCGCTGCGCTGCGCTGTGCGACCCTCGCTGGCGAGCAGCACGAGGCGCGACGCGTTCCACAGCTTGTTGGCGAAGCTGCGTCCCATGGCGATCTTTTCTTCGCTGAAGCGCACGTCCTGGGTGCTCGACATCATGAGAAGGCCGAAGCGTGTCGCGTCGGCGCCGTACTTGTCGATCATCTCGAGCGGGTCGATGCCCGTGCCGAGCGACTTGCTCATGCGGCGCCCGTCGGCGGCCTGGATGACCGAGTGGATGTAGACGTCGGTGAAGGGGATCTCGCCGACGAACTCGAGACCCATCATCACCATGCGCGCGACCCACAGGAAGATGATCTCGCGCGCCGTGCTGAGAACGTTCGTCGGGTAGAAGTGCGCGAGGTCCGGCGTCTCGTCCGGCCAACCCCAGGTCGCGAACGGCCAGAGCGCCGAGCTGAACCAGGTGTCGAGGACGTCGGTGTCGCGCCGCAGGGCATGCCCGCCGCAGGCGGGACACGCCAGCGGCGCCTCTTCTTCGACGATCACCTCGCCGCAGCCCTCGGCCTCGCAGTACCACACCGGCAGCTGGTGACCCCACCACAGCTGGCGGCTTATGCACCAGGGACGCAAGTTGTCCATCCAGTCGATGTACACACGGCCCCAGCGCTCGGGTGTGAACTTCACGCGCCCGTCGCGCACGACCTCGGTCGCCGGTCTGCGCAGCTCGTCCATGTCCATGAACCACTGCTCACTGATCAGCGGCTCGATGAACGTCCCGCAGCGGTCGCAGCTCGCCACGCTGTGCGGGAAGTCCTCGACCTTCTCCAGCGCGCCGAGCTTCTCGAGGTCGGCGATCACGCGCCGGCGCGCCTCCATGATCTCAAGCCCGGCGTAGGGTCCGCCCGCCTCGGTGATCGCGCCCCCGGTGCCGATCGCCTGCACGGTGTCGAGCTTGTGGTCGCGGCCGATCTCGAAGTCGGTGATGTCGTGGGCAGGCGTGATCTTGAGCGCCCCGCTGCCGAAGTCCTTCTCGACGCGCGCGTCGGCGATGACCGGCAGACGGCGGTCGAGCAGCGGCAGGATGGCCGTGCGCCCGACGATGTCCGCGTAGCGGCCGTCTTCGGGGTTCACGGCCACCGCCGTGTCGCCGAGCATCGTCTCGGGGCGGGTCGTCGCGATCGTCACGGTGCCGCCGCCCTCGAGCTGGTAGCGCACGTGGTACAGGTGCCCCGGGTCTTCGACGTGGGCGACCTCCAGGTCGCTGATCGCCGTGCCGCAGCGCGGGCACCAGTTCACGAGGTAGGTGCCCTTGTAGATGTAGCCCTTCTTGTAGAGGGCGACGAAGACCTTGAGGACGGCGCGCACGTAGCCGTCGTCGAAGGTGAAGCGCTCGCGCTCGTAGTCGCAGGCGCACCCGAGGCGCTTGAGCTGGTTGATGATGTTGCCGCCGTACTCCTTGCGCCACTCCCAGACCCGCCTGGCGAACTCCTCGCGCCCGAGGTCCTCCTTCTTGAGACCCTGTGCGCGCAGCTGCTTTTCGAGCACGTTCTGCGTGGCGATACCGGCGTGGTCGGTGCCCGGCAGCCAGCAGGCGTTGTCGCCGAGCATGCGGTGGTAGCGGATGAGGACGTCCTGGATGGTCCCGTTGAGCGCGTGCCCCATGTGCAGGTTGCCGGTGACGTTGGGCGGGGGGATGACGATCGAGTACGGCCGCTTCGACGGGTCAGGCTCGGCGTGGAAGATCCGACTCGCGAGCCACTCGTCCGTCCAGCGCGCCTCCACGGCGGCCGGCTCGAAGCGGGTCGTCTGCTTGAGGTAGTCGGCGCCGTCTTGCCGGCCGCTCTTCTCCGCGTCGCTCATGGGACCTCGCTGCTCGCTCGACACACCGTGAGCCGCCCGCGCGGTGGCGCGCGGGCGGCTCACGAAGTATACCGGCCGACCGTGGCCGACGCCGCCCGGACTAGCGCCGGCGGGATGGCCCCCGTGCCCGATGGCCCTGCGGCGCGCGGTAGCCCGGCGCGATGCAGGCGCCGGGCGCCCGTCACCCTTCTTCGACCTCGGGCGGCGACTGGCCGCCGCTGGCCTCGAGCGCGCAGACCTGGCAGTACTCGGCTGACCCCTCGATGAGGGCGCCGCATTGGGAGCAGTGCCGCTCGAGCATGCCGTGGCCGGCGTCCACCCCGGGTTCGAGCGACGAGCCGGGTGTCTGGTGGTCGTGGGCGTCGTTCACAGGGAGCTCCTTCCCCCGTCTGTGTGGCGGACCGTGTGCAGGCGAGTGTACCCGCGTGGGAGCGCGACCGAGCCTTCCCGGCTCACGGCGTGCCGCGGCGCGGTCGCCCAGAGACCACGAGCGGCAGCGTGTCGGCGAACTCGCGCACGTAGTGGATCTCGAGGCGGCCGGCGATCTCGGCGGGGATCTCCGCGACAGAGGCACGGTTCGCTTCGGGCAGCACGACGCTGCGCACGCCGCTGCGCGTCGCGGCGAGAAGCTTCTCCTTGAGCCCGCCGACGCGCAGGACGCGTCCGCTCAGCGTGATCTCGCCGCTGAGGGCGACGCGCGGGCGCAGCCGACGGCCCGTGAGGGCCGAGAGCATCGCTGTCGCGATGGCGAGGCCCGCGGACGGGCCGTCCTTGGGCACCGCGCCCTCGGGCACGTGCACGCGCACGTCGTGCTGCGAGACGTCGAGCCCCTTGCGGCCGAACCAGGGCGCCGCGCGCAGCAGGGCGCGCAGCCGGTCGTCGCGCTCGGCGCTCGCGAGGAGGTACCCCCACGCCGCGCTCGCCGACTCCTGCATGACGTCGCCGAGCTGACCCGTCAGGACGAGCTCGCCGCGGCCCCGCACCAGCGTGGCCTCGATGCTCAGGACCTCCCCTCCGTCCCCCGTCCATGCCAGCGCGAGACTCTCGCCCACGCGCCCCGTGCGGCGGAGCTCTGTCTCGAGCCACACCGCCTCGCCCAGGTGGCCGCGCAGGTCTTCCGGCGTCACCGTCACAGGCAGAGTCAGGCCATCCTCGACGTGCCGGCGCGCGACCTTGCGGAAGACGCGCCGCAGGCAGCGCTCGAGCTCGCGCACGCCGGCCTCGCGCGTGTAGCCGCGAACGATCGCCTGCAGGGCGCCGCGCCCAAACCTGACGTCGCCGCGGCGCAGACCGCTCTCGCGCGCCACACGAGGCACGAGGTGCTTGCGCGCGATGGAGAGCTTCTCGGCCAGCGTGTAGCCGCTGAGCCGGATGACCTCGAGACGGTCGTACAGCGTGTCGGGGATCCGGTCGGTGTCGTTCGCGGTGGCGACGAAGAGCACCTTCGAGAGGTCGTAGTCGACCTCGAGGTAGTTGTCGCGGAAGGCGTGGTTCTGCGCCGGGTCGAGCACCTCCATGAGTGCCGCCGCCGGGTCACCCCGCCAGTCGCTGCCGAGCTTGTCGAGCTCGTCGAGGAGCAGGACAGGGTTGTCGACCCCGGCCTTGGCGACGGCCTCCACGATGCGCCCGGGCATGGCCCCGACGTACGTGCGGCGGTGGCCGCGGATCTCGGCCTCGTCGCGCATGCCGCCGAGGGCGATGCGCGCGAACGGCCGCCCGAGCGCCTCGGCCACCGCCCGGGCCACGGAGCTCTTGCCCGTGCCGGGCGGCCCTGCCAGGCACAGGATCGTCCCCGGCTGGTCGCCCTTGAGCAGGCTGCAGACGGCGAGGTACTCCAGCACGCGGTCCTTCACGTCCTTGAGGCCGTAGTGGGTACGTTCGAGGTGACGCCCGACCGCGGCCACGTCGACGGGCGCGTCGGCCGTGCGGCCCCACGGCAAGTCGAGCACCGCGTCCAGCAGGCCGCGGATGACGGCCACCTCGGGGCTCATAGCGGGAACCTGGCGAAGCTTCTCGATCTCGCGTTCGACGATTTGTGCCGCCGTCGCGGGCAGGGCGCGCTCGGCAAGACGACGCACGTACCCTGCCGCCTCGTCGCCGGCCTCGCCGTCGATCTCGTCGCGGATCACCTTCAGCTTCTCCTGCAGGATGACCTGCCGCTGGCCGGTCTCGATGCGCTCCTGCACCTTGGTGGCGATCTCCTGCTCGAGCCCGAGTACCGCGTTCTCCTGGGCCAGCAGCTCGAGCAGGACGGTGAGGCGCTGCTCCGTCGACTCCGTCTCGAGCAGCGCCTGCTTCTCCGGCGTAGAGACCACGAGGTGCGCCGCGACGACGTCCGCGACCTCCTCGGCATCGGCCGCCTGGGCGACGATGTACTGGATCTCGTCCGGCACATGCGGGCTCATCTGCACGTACTCGGCGAAGGCGACCGTCACCCGCCGGGCGAGCGCCCGGCAGCGGGCCGCGTTCCGGTCCTTGGGCGCGATCGGCGAGAAGCTCACCACGAAGTGCGGGGCGGTCGCCTCGAAGCGCTCGATCCTCACCCGTTCGAGCCCTTCGACGATCGCCTTCACGCTCCCGTCCGGAAGCTTGAAGAGCTGCAGGACGGACGCCCGCGTGCCGACCGGCAGGATGTCGTCGACGGTCGGGTCGTCGTCTCCCGGCTCGCGCTGGGACGAGAGGATGAGCGGCGTCTTGTCGTCGAAGGCGCGCTCGATCGCGCTGATCGACCGGTCGCGCCCCACGAACAGGGGCGCGACCATCTTGGGAAAGACGACCAACTCGCGCGTCGGCAGCAGCGGGAGCGCCACCACCCCGTCTGGCCCGGCGCCCGGTGTCGTGTCAGGCGGACTCGGCGTCACGCTCGGGCACCGCCTTCTCGGCCTCGGTGACGAGCGTCGGGTCGATTCCCTTCTCGATGGTCTCGCGGGTGATGACGCACTTGCGCACGTCACGCCGCGACGGCAGGTCGAACATGACCCCCATCAAGGCCTCTTCGATGATCGTCCGCAGGCCCCGGGCACCCGTGCCGCGGTCGAGCGCCTTGCTGGCGATCGCCCCCAGCGCCTCGTCGGCGAAGACCAGGTCGACGCCGTCGAGCGAGAAGAACTTCTGGTACTGGCGCGTGAGCGCGTTCTTGGGTTCGGTGAGGATGCGCACCAGATCGTCCTCGTCGAGGTTGTGGACGGCGCTCACCACCGGCAGCCGGCCGATGAACTCGGGGATCAGGCCGAAGTTCAGGAGGTCTTCGGGCAGGACGTGCGCGAAGATGCTGCCTGGGTCCTTGTCGGCCTTGCTGACGATGTCGGCCATGAAGCCGATCCCCTGGCGCCCGATGCGCCGCTCGATGATCTTCTCGAGCCCCGAGAAGGCCCCGCCGCAGACGAAGAGCACGTTCGTCGTGTCGATCGTCAGGAACTCCTGGTGCGGGTGCTTGCGCCCGCCCTGCGGCGGCACGCTGGCCGTCGTTCCCTCGAGGATCTTGAGCAGCGCCTGTTGGACGCCCTCGCCCGAGACGTCGCGCGTGATCGACGGGTTGTCGGCCTTGCGCGCGATCTTGTCGATCTCGTCGATGTAGATGATGCCGGTCTCGGCACGCTTGACGTCGAAGTCCGCGGCCTGGATGAGCTTCAGGAGGATGTTCTCGACGTCCTCGCCGACGTACCCCGCCTCGGTGAGGGCGGTCGCGTCGGCGATCGCGAACGGGACGTTGAGGATGCGGGCGAGCGTCTGAGCGAGCAGCGTCTTGCCGCACCCGGTCGGTCCCAGCAGCAGGATGTTCGACTTCTGCAGCTCGACGTCGGTCTCGCCCCCCGAGACCGCCTGGATGCGCTTGTAGTGGTTGTAGACCGCCACCGACAGCGCACGCTTCGCCTCGTCCTGGCCGACCACGTAGTCGTTGAGGGTCGCGTAGATGTCGCGCGGCTTGGGCAGCTGCTCGAAGTCGAGCGTCGCCGGAGCCGTCAGCTCCTCGTCGATGATCTCGTTGCACAGGTCGATGCACTCGTCGCAGATGTACACGCCCGGCCCCGCGATCAGCTTCTTGACCTGCCGCTGCGACTTGCCGCAGAAGCTGCAGAGGAGCTGATCGGTGCTGTCCGAAGGTCCTGACAACTCGCTGCCTCCCGCTCTCGTGTGCCTCGCCGGCGCCCGCCTCAGCGGTGGGCGATGACGTCGTCGATGATGCCGTACTCCTTGCCTTCCGCGGCCGTCATGAAGTAGTCGCGTTCGGTGTCCTGACGCACCTTCTCGAACGGCTGGCCGGTGTGCTCGGCGAGGATCTCGTCCAGGCGCTGGCGGAGGTTGAGGACCTCCTTGGCGTGGATCTCGATGTCGGTNNGGCAGCGCGAAGCGCTTGCCCTTGGCGCCGCCGGCGAGCAGCAGGGCGCCCATGCTCATCGCGCTTCCGACGCAGATCGTGGAGACGTCGGGCTTGATGAACTGCATCGTGTCGTAGACGGCGAGGCCCGCGTACACCGACCCGCCCGGACTGTTGATGTACAGGCTGATGTCCTTGTCGGGGTCGTCCGACTCGAGGTGGATGAGCTGCGCCACGATGAGATTCGCGACCTCGTCGCTGATCGGCGTGCCCAAGAAGATGACGCGCTCGTTGAGGAGGCGCGAGAAGATGTCGAACGAGCGCTCGCCGCGACTCGTCTGCTCGATGACGAACGGTACCAGTGGGCTCAAGATCCGTCCCTTCGTTGCCGTTGTTGGCTGCCCGCAGACGCCGGAGCGCCGGCGGCCGTCGGTCAGTCCGCCGGCTCGGCGGGTGCCTCGGCGGCCGTCGCGGCCGCTTCGTCCGCCTCTTCCGCCGGTTCGACAAGCGCCTCGGCGGCAGCCTCGCCCGCCTCGTCCGCGGCCACCGGGACCGCGTGCTCGGCGACGAAGCCGACCGCCTTGGCCATAAGCATTTCGTCACGGAGCATCTCTTGCCTGCCCGATTTGTAGACGTCGAGGACGAGCTGGTTGCCGTCGCGTCCCAGGATCTCCGCGTCTTCGATGATGCGGGCGCGGAGCTCGTCGTCGCTCACTTCGAGGCCCTCGGCGGCGACGATCGCGTCGAGGACGAGACGCCGCTTGACGAGTTGCTCGGCCCTCGGCGCGAGCTCCGTCTCGACTTCCTCCGGCGTCTTCTCGAGCACGCCGAGGTAGACCTCCATGGTGAGCCCGCGCTCGCCGACGCTCTCCTCAAGCTCGTGGTAGAGGTGGTGCGCCTCGCGCTCGATCATCGCCGGCGGGACGACGACGGTCGCGTTGGCGACCGCCGCCTCGACCGCGGCGGCGCGGAAGTCGTGCTCCGCCGTGGCCTCGGCGGCGCCCGTCATCCGCGCCTTGATGTCGGCGCGCAACTCGGCGATCGTCTCGAACTCGCTGGCATCGGCGGCGAACTGGTCGTCGAGCTCGGGGACGATCTTCTCCTTGATCTCCTTGACCTTCACCTTGAACGTGGCCGGCTTGCCCTGCAGCTCCTCGGCCTGGTAGTCGGCCGGGAAGGTCACGTCGAAGATCTTCTCCTCGCCGTGCATGACGCCCTCGAGCGCCTCTTCGAAACCGGGGATGAGCGACCCGCGTCCGATCTCCGCCATGTAGTCGTTGGCCTGCGCTCCCTCGATGGCTTCGCCGTCGCTGCTGCCTTCGAGGTCCATGAGCACGAAGTCGCCCTTGGCGACGGCGCGGTCCTCCACGGGTTGCAGCGTGGCGAAGCGCTCCTGCAGCATCGCGATCTGGGCGTCGATCTGCTCGTCGGTCACCTCGGGTGCGCGCTTCGGGGCCTCGAGCCCCTTGTACTGGCCGAGGACGGGCGTGGGCTTGACCTGCACGGTCGCCCGGAACGCGAAGGCCCCTGCCGGGTCGAAGTCGTCGAGGTCGAGCTCGGGCATCGACACGGCGTCGACCTCGGCCTCGCCGAGGGCCTGCTCGTACCACTCCGGAAGGGCGTCGTTGAGCGTCTCGCCGCGGACATACTCTTCGCCGAGGTGCTGCAGCACGAGCGCGCGCGGCACGTGGCCCTTGCGGAACCCCGGCAGCTGCAGCTCGCCACGCAGCCGCGACAGCGTCCGCTCGTAACGTCGTTTGACGTCGTCCTCCGGCACCTCGACGGTGAGGACGACCTCGTTCTCGGCACCGGGCTTGACCTCTGTCTTCACTGTGGTGTTCTCCCTCATTGGTCGGGGGGTGTGCTCGATCGCTCGGCGGCGTCCCGGCAGACGGTGAAGGGAACGCCACTGACGGTCGCGCGCACGACGGGGATGCGAGTCAGTGCTGGTGGTGCGGGTGAGAGGACTTGAACCTCCACGGGCAGAGCCCACCAGATCCTAAGTCTAGCGCGTCTACCAGTTCCGCCACACCCGCACGGCGTTGAGGTGGATGGGGTGAAGGACGGGATTCGAACCCGCGACCGCCAGGGCCACAACCTGGAGCTCTACCGACTGAGCTACCTCCACCACCGAGGGGGGCCGCGTTCACCCGGCCGAGCGGGGCTTCGCCCCGCCGTCCCGGGCCGCGCGGCCGGCTCCAGATGGTACCACCGCGCGGGCGGGCGCGAAACTCGGCGCGGCCGTTCGGCCGTGCCGCGCCGACGCGCGCCCGTCCGACGCCGGCGGGGCCGCTCGCGCCCGACCTATCCGGACGGTGCCCCGAACTCGTTGCGCACGTCCTGCACAAGGCGGCCGTCGCTGACCTCGAGGATGCGGTCCGTCTGCTGGGCGACCGCCCGGTCGTGCGTGACGATCAGAAACGCGGTGCCGAGCTCGGCGTTCACCTTGCGGAACAGCTCGTACACGAGCGCCGTGTTCGCCGTGTCGAGGTTGCCGGTCGGCTCGTCAGCCAGGACGAGGGCGGGCCGGTTGAGCAGCGCGCGGGCGATCGCCACGCGCTGCTTCTGCCCGCCCGAGAGCTGGTTCGCGTTCTTGTCCTCGAGCCCTTCGAGCCCCAACAAGGCGAGGACCTCCTCGGCGCGCGGGCGCAACGCTTTCTCGCTGCCCCCGCCGACCAGCCCCGGCATGACCACGTTCTCGAGGACGGAGAACTCGGGCAGCAGGTGGTGGAACTGGAACACGAACCCGAGCAGCTCGTTGCGCAGGCGCGTCCGGCCGGAGCGTCCCAGCGCGGTGGTCTCCTTGCCGTCCAGCGAGACGCTGCCCGTGGTCGGCGTGTCGAGCAGGCCTATCAGGTTGAGCAGCGTGGACTTGCCGGAACCCGACTGCCCCACGATCGAGGCGAACTCGCCACGTTCCAGGGCGAAGGCGACGTCGCTGAGCGCCACCGTCGTGACGACGTCCCCGTACGTCTTGCCCAGTCCCTCGGCCACGAGGAGCTGCTCAGCCACCCTGGATCACCTCGATCGGGTCGAGCTTCGACGTGCGTCGCGACGGGATCACCGACGAGAGCAGGGCGACCGCGACACCGACAGCGAACGAGAGCGCCACGAACGCCCACTGGGGGTCGATCGTGAACGTGGCGGCGAAACGCGAGAAGAGGGCGATCAGGGCGAGTCCCACACCGACACCCGCCGCGGCTCCGGTCACACCGAGCAGCGTCGCCTGCCAGAGGAAGATGCGCCCGGCCTTGGCGTCGCGCATGCCCATCGCCTTCAGGATCCCGATCTGGCGCGTCTTCTGCACCGCCGAGATGGCCAGCGTCGAGGCGATCCCGAGCGCGACGGCAACGAGCACGAAGAACTGGATCGTGTAGCTCGACGTGCTCTGTGACTGCAGGGCCGAGAGCAGGTCCTCGTTCTCGCTCTGCCACTCCGAGACCGTCGTCCCGGCGAGGGCGGGATCGCCGCGCAGGTCGTCGGCGACCGCGACCGAGGCGAACACGTCGGCGACCTGCAGCTCCACGGCCGTGACCTGGTCGGGCGCGTGGCCGAGCACCTCGGCGGCGAAGGTCGCCGGGACGAAGGCGAACGTCTGGTTAGCGGCCGCCGTCCCAAAGTCGAACACGGCGGCCACGGTGCGTCGCGACTCAGCGCCGTCCGGCAGCACGAACACGGCCCGGTCGCCCGGCTCCAACCCGTTCGTTGCCGCGAACTCCTTGCCCACGAGGACGTCGTCGCCCGCGAGCGTCGCCGCCCCCTTGAGCGTGCGCCCGCTGATGTCGTAGATGGTGTCGAGCTCGCCGAGCTCGCCGCCGACGACCTGCAGCGGCGCCGACGCCCCGTCGCCCCGGTAGATCGCCGAGAAGGTCCGTACCGGCACGACGGCGACGACGCGGTCGTCGCCTTCGAGTGACGCGCGCACTGCCTCCGTCACGGTGACCGGCTCGCCCTCCTCGGCGGCCGCCACGGTCACCTGCGGGCTCGAGCCGATGGTCTCGTCGACCAGGTTCTGCTGCAGGCTGATGATCAGCGACCCGAGGAAGACCTGCACGCCTATGCCGACGGCGATGCCGGCGGCGATGAGCGCCGACTGCACGGGGCTGCGGCGCAGGAAGCGGGCGGCGATGCGAAGGCTCAGCACGGCCGCTCCGTCACCCCGACGCCTCGGGAGGCGCCGTGCCGTCGTCGCCGGCCTCACCGTCAGTCGCCCTCTCGCCGACGGCGGCGGTCTCCCCGAGCAGGCGCTCCACGTCGAGCACCTCCTCGTCGCTCCAGCCGCCGCGCTCGCGCGCGAACGCCGGACCTCCGACCCAGACGCTCACGCCGGGCAGCTCCCTCCGCAGTCCGTCGACGAGGTGCCGCAGGCCGACGCGATGGAAGTGGGTCGACGAGCTCAGGGCGACCGCGTCGACACCCAAGGCGCGCGCCGCGTCGGCGAGCTCCTCCGGGGGCGTGTCGGCGCCGAGGAAGTAGGCGGTCCAGCCCGCCATCTCGAAGCGGTCGGCCAGCATGCGCAACCCGAGGTCGTGCGCCTCCTGCGGAGGGCAGGCGAGGAGCACGCTCTTGCCGGCGGGCGCGACCGCGGCTTTCACCTTGAGGACGGCCGGGTACACGAGCTCGACGATCGTCCGCACCGCCGCACTGGCCAGGTGCTCATCCCAAACGCGGCGGCTGCCCGCCTGCCACTCCGCCCCGACCTCGTCGAGCACCGGCGCCAGGACGTCCCGGTAGAGTCCGGGCACGCTCACCCGGCCTTGCGACACCGCCTCGACGGCGGCGCGCACCGCGGACGGCTTGTCGTGGGCGGCAAGCGCGGCCGCGACGACGCCGCGGAGGCGCGCTGTCTCTTCGTTCACGCAGAACCCTCCTGGTCCCCAAGGGCATCCGGCGGCGTTCCTACCCGGTCGGCGCCGCGCCGAACCACCGCGCCTCCCGCCGCCGAGCGCGTCTCATTCCTCGGCCAGCAGCTCGCGCAGGTCCAGTTCCGGCCGGCGGCGAAGATCGGACGCGGAGGGCACGCGACCGATGCGCATCAGCTCGGCGAAGGCGCCCAGCTGGGTCTCTCTGGTGCCGGCTGCGGCACGGGGCACCCCGCCTTCGAGGTAGTAGGCGATGAAGTCGTCGGCCTCGACGTCGCCGCCGATGACCAGGTCGTCCCAACCGGCGCCGATGCCCACGTAGCCGATGGCGAGACGGTACTGCTGCGTCCAGAAGAAGGGCACGCCGTGGAACGGCGACCCCTTGCCCACCATGGACAGCGCCGCCGCCTTGCCCTGCTGCTGGGCGATGCGCCAGTGTTCGACGCGCACCCTGCGGCCCGTGTAGGGGTCCGGGTAGTGGGCGACGTCGCCCGCCGCCCAGACGCCGGCGGCCCCCAGCGCGCGGAACTGGTCGTCGACGGCAACCCCCCCGTCGCGCTCCAGTTCCAAGCCGCGCACGAAGCCGCTCGCCGGCCGCACGCCCACGCCGAGCACGACGAAGTGCGCCGACAGCTCCTCGCCGTCGCCGAGCGCCACGCCGTCGACGCCGGCGTCACCGCGAATCTCGGCCACGCCGCTTCCGAGGCGGAACCGTACCCCGCGGTCCTCGTGAAGGCGCTGGATGCGCCGGCCTACGCGGGCGCCGAAGACGCGCTCGAGGGGCAGCTGCTCCGGGGCCACGACCGTGGTCTCGATGCCGAGCTCCCTCAGACTCGCGGCGACTTCGAGACCGATGAAGCTGGCGCCGATCACGACGGCCGTGTCCTTGCCGCGCGCCGCAGCCAGGATCTCCTCGCCGTCGTCGATGGAGCGCAGCGTGAACACGCCCTCGAGGTCGCCGCCCGGGACGGGCAGGCGGTTCGGCGTGCCGCCGGTCGCCACCAGGACGGCGTCGGGCTCATACTCCTCCCCGTCCTCCAGCGTGAGGGCTCTCGAGCCGGCGTCCAGACCGACGACCGTGCCGTGCCGGCGTTCGATCCCGTGCTCGGCATAGAACGCGTCATCGCGCAGGGGCAGCTCGTCCGACGCGAGCCGCCCCGTGAGGAGGCCCGCGCTGCAGTGTGGGCGGTCGTACGGTCGGTGCGACTCGCGGCTGAGCATCACGAGGCGGCCGCCGTAGCCGGCGCCGCGCAAGGTCTCGGCGGCCACGGCGCCGGCGCCGCCGGCGCCGACGATCACGAACAAACGCTCGTCGTCGGGGTCGCGGCCGCCCAAAGGCATGAGCCGGCGGTCGCCGGCCCCCTCCGGCACGGTCACGAACACGCCGCCGTCTTCAACGTCGACGTCGAACGTCGGCAGGCCGTCGAGCGCCGGCGGCTCCAGCGCGTCGCCGGTGCGCACGTCGAAGGCCGCCTGATGCCGCGGGCACATGAGGCGCGTGCCGTGCAGCGTGCCCTTGACCAAGGGACGCGGGCGGTGGGTGCAGCGCCCCGGCAGGGCGTGATACGCGTCGGCCGTCCTGACGAGCAGCACGGGCATGCTGCCGACCTTGACCGCCTTCATCTGGCCGACCGCAAGCTGGCCGTGCTCGATCACACGCTGCTTCATCAGGTACGCCCTTTCGCCGACGGGGGATCAGACGCCGCGCGCCGGCCACGCGACGTTACTGGTGTGCGGTGCGAAGAGCAGGCGGCCCGGCTTGGCCGGCCGGCCGCCTTCGCGGGCCGGCCGCCTTCGCGCCGTTCGTACCCGCGGTCACGGGCGGCCTAACGGACCAGCGGAACCGCCCGCTGCCCGGCCCCCGGCCGGCCCCAGACCACAGGCGCCAAAACGTTGACGCCGGGAGCTCGGGCGCATAACTTTCATACACGTCATCGGCACTCGCCCGGGGCGCCGCGTCCAAGGGACGCCGGCTACCCTACGGGCCCGAGGATCACCGTCGCGACACGACGCACGACGCGACCGCTTTGGGGGCGCCTATGGGATGAACGCGAGTCAGGTCCGCTCCGGCCGCTCGGGCGCATCCGCCCCCGGAGCGGCGTCATCCCGGTCAGGAGGCCCCCCGGCATGCGTAAGTTGCTCATCCCCGTCCTCGTGCTGGTGCTGCTGTTCGCGGTCGTCGCGACCGCGCAGGCGGCGCCGGTCACCCGCGCCAAGGACACCGTCTCGCCCACGTCTCCCGTTCCCAAGGCGGGCGCCCCCGAGATCCCCGTGCGCCCGTACGCCAGCTACACCTACTACTCGGAGCTCCTCCCCATCCTTCAGTGGATCGACGCCAGGAGCTCGCGGGTGACGATGAAGCAGATCGGTCTTTCGGCGAACGGCAACCCCATGTGGCTGGTGACGGTCACGGCCAAGTGGCCGAACCAGGCCGTGAAGGCGCGGAACATGAAGTACCGCAGCCTGATCGCGAAGGATCCGGCCAAAGCCAAGAAGATGTTAACCGCCAAGAGCGGGATCCGCGCGCCCGTGTTCATCAACGCCAGCATCCACGGCGGCGAGACGACGGGCGTCGATGCCAGCCTCGCGCTGCTGCGCAAGCTGGCGTTCTCGAACGACGCGCAGACGCGAAAGATCCTCAGCAGCTGCGTCGTGTTCATCAACCCGTGCCAGAACCCGGACGGCCGCATCACCGACGTGCGCGCCAACGGGAACGGCTTCGACCTCAATCGCGACTTCATCACGCTGACGCAGCCGGAGACGCTGGCCACCGTCAAGCAGATCAAGGCCTATCACCCCGTCACGTTCCTTGACCTGCACGGCTACGTGAACCCGATGCTCATCGAGCCCTGCACGATCCCGCACAACCCGAGCCTCGAGTACGACCTCTTCATCAAGTGGGCGGAGCCGCTGGCCGAACGGATGAAGACCACGCTCGAGAACAAGACGGGCATGACCGCGCAGATCCCGTATCAGTACGGGACGGCCAAGGACAGGCTCAGCCAGATCAACGAAGGCTGGGACGACTACGGCCCGTACTACACCGGCATGATCGCCCAGCAGATGGGCGCCCTCGGCTACACGCTCGAGACGCCCTACAAGACCCAGGACGGCGTGGACGCGCACTACTGGACCAGCTGGAGCATGCTGAACTACGTCGTCAAGAACCGCCTGGCGATCATGAAGGACCAGGCGGAGGTCTTCCGCCGCGGCGACAAGAACGTGGCCGACGCGGTCACCGGTCGCCCGTGGGCCGGCAACATGACCGAGATGCTGCTGCCCGTGCCGTGGGGCGACCCGGCCTTCCCGTACAGCAACGTCGTCGGCGACGTCGAGTTCCCGTACGCCTACATCGTGCCGGTCGACCCCGCGATCCAGAAGGACCCGCTGCAGGCGTACAAGTTCATCAACCACGCACGCGCCTACGGCATCGAGGTCCACGTGGCCAGCGCCGCGTTCACGGCCGCCAAGTACGACTTCCCCGCGGGCACGTTCGTGATCCGCACGCAGCAGCCGCTGCGCTCACTGGCCAACAACCTCCTGTGGGACGGCGAGGACGTCAGCGCGACCTACGGCGTAGGCTCCATGTACGACGTCTCGGCCTGGAGTCTGCCCGAGAGCTGGGGCTTCGACGCGATCACCGCGCACGACGCGTTCTCCGCGTCGCTCGCCCCCGTGAAGAAGAACGTCGCCAGGCCCGGTACCTTCACCGGCAGCGGGCCCGTCTTCTGGTTCGCCGGCGACACCAACCAGGCCGTCAAGGTCGTCAACGAGATGCTGCAGCGCCTCTACACCGTCGGCATGGTCCACGAGACCCTCGCGGCCCCGTACGACGGCATCCCCGTCGGCGCCTTCGTGATCGACACGACGGACACGCCGGGTGCGGTCGCCTATCTCGACCGCGCCGCCGCCGCCTACGGACTGGACTTCGAGACCGCGGACGGCCTCACGTTCGACCAAGTCGCGAGACTGTCGAAGCCGAACGTCTCGGTGGCCGTCGATGCACAGACGGTTTGGGTGCTGAAGAGCGTGCTGGGCTTCGTCAACGTGTCGGCCAACGCCGGCGCGCTGAGCGGCTCGACGACGGCGTACATCACGAGCCAGGCGCAGACCACCACGACGCTGACGCGCACGGGCCTCACCGACGTGCAGGCGTGGCTCGACGGCGCGAGCGCCTCGCAGCAGCGGACCTACATCGGCGTGACCGGCGGTTCGGCCCAGGCGTGGGCGACCGGGCTCCTGCCCGACGTGACGGTCGCGAACGACACTGACCGCAACGACAACGGCCTCGTCATGGCCGAGTACAGCACGGAGAGCATCTACACGGCTGGGTACCCGGCGAACGACCACGCCTTCTGCTACCCTCCGTACTGGTTCGACGAGGCCAGCGACGCCGTCTCGACCGACATCACGTACCTCGCCGGCATCACCGGTCCGTTCCACTCTGGCTTCTGGAACAACACCGACGAGGACGCCGTCGGCAAGGGCGCGATGGTCACCGGCACGTACGACGGTCTCGCCGAGACCGACTACAACCGTGTGGTCCTCATGGGCTTCCACCCGACCTACCGTGCCTATGAGGAGAACACCTACCTGCTCGCGGCGCGTGCGATCTTGTTGAGCAACGCCACGTTCCCGGACAAGTGAACTGATGGGCGACCCGCTCGGTCGAAAGGGTCGCAGGTAGTCGAAGAGAAGGGCGGGCGACCAGACGGTCGCCCGCCCTCGCGCTCGAAGAGCTACGCCGTGACCAGCACCCTGCAGCCGCGCCGCAAGGCGGGCAGCTACCCGCTGAAGATCTACAAGTATCGCCTCGTCTCCGGCAAGTGGCGGAGCTACGTCTCCGTCAAGGCCAGGGCGGCTGACTACCGCTCCTACAGCAGATGCTCGTGCAAGGTGAAGCTGCCCTACAAGGGCAGGTGGCGCCTGCGCGCCTACGCGCCGGCCGCCTTCCACAGGGCGACCTGGTCGCGGGGCTACGACTACGTGACGGTGCGGTAGACGGGCAGGGGCGGCGCGGCGGCGGCGACTGCGGCTTCGGTCTCTTGGCGTTCCGACGGCAGCCAGTCGGAGTCGCCAAGTGACCGCCGAACGTATCCGTCCTATCCCGCCAGCGCCGCCCTCGGTCCCGCGTCGATTCGCGCCGCGGCCTCCTCCTGCATGCCCGCGCTGCCACCTGGTGGGCATCACCGCCTTCACCTCGCAGGCCAACCGCGCCTACGAAGTGGCCGCCCGCTTTCGCCATCTCGGCGTCCCTGTGGTCATGGGCGGCATCCACGCGACCACCTGCGCAGACGAAGTCATGGAGCGGGTGTATGCGGTGGTCACGGGGGAGGCCGAGGCCGTCTGGCGGCAGGTCCTGGCCGACGTCGGGCACGGCGACCTGCAGCGCCGCTACGACGGAGGGCGCGCCGAGCTGAACGAGGTCCCGCCGGCACGTCATGATCTCCTGCCGACGGGATACTTCTTCGGGGCGATCCAGACCACGCGCGGCTGCCCCTTGAGCTGCAGCTTCTGCAGCGTGACGGCGGTCAACGGACCCCGCTACCGGCAGCGACCCATCGCGGATGTCGTACGGGAGTTCCGCCTGGTCCATGAGCGGGCCGTGCTTGTCGTGGACGACAATCTCATCGGCACGCGAGCCGAGCAGGTGGCGCGCGCCAAGGAGCTGTTCCGCGCCATGGCGGAGGCGGACCTGCGAAAACGATGGATCGCTCAGGTCACGATCAACTTCGCCGATGACGAGGAACTCATGTAGTTGGCCGCGAGCGCCGGGTGCAGGGGTGTCTTCGTCGGCTTCGAGTCCCCGACACCGGACGGGCTTCAGGAACTCGGCAAGAAGTTCAACCTTCTTGGAGGCCGCGACATCCGCACGTCCGTGCGGCGCATCCAGCGCCACAAGATCCAGGTCGCGGGCTCCTTTGTCATCGGTCTGGACAGAGACGGACCGGGGGTCGGCAGGCGCGTGGCCGAGGCGGCCAGCCGGTACGGAGTGGACATGCTCAACGTGCTGTTCCTGACACCGTTGCCCGGAACGCGCCTGTGGGACCAGATGAACGCCCAAGACCGCATCGTCCTCAACGAGTACCCGCGAGACTGGGCGCACTACACGCTGGGATTCCCCGTGGCCCGGTACAAGCGTCTCTCGGTAGACGAGATCATCGACGAGGTGGAGACGTGCAATCGGGACTTCTTCTCCATGCCCCGGATCGCGAGACGGGTGGTGCGCGACCTGCGCGGTCGCCGCCAGCCCTTTGGCAGTCTGGTCAGTAGCCTCGCGTCGCGAGGCAACACCCGACCGAGTCGGCAGGTGCATACGGACTTCAAGCGCGACCAGGGCCAGAGGTGGAACGGGTCAGCGTCTCAAACGTGACGGACCTTCGTCCCCGCACGGGGGACGGCGCCATGGGAGTGAACAGGATCAAGCGCCTCTGCGTCCGCGCCTCCAACGTTGACCTTGGAGAGCGACCGGCGAGTCGGCGAAGCGTGATGCCCCGTCACGCACGGGGCACGAGTCGACTCGGCGGCCGCCGGTCGTCCAGCCTCCATCAGCGGGAACCGTGCCAACGATCACGTGAGGCCGCCGCGTCGCCGATCACCCGGAACAAACGCCATGTGCAACGCCATGTGCAGGCAGAACTGGCGCGCCCGGCAGGATTCGAACCTGCGACCTGAGGATTAGAAGTCCCCTGCTCTATCCACCTGAGCTACGGGCGCGCGGAAGGCCGGCGTCGAGAGCCGACGCGAGCGCACAGACGGCGGTCGCCGAGCGGCGCGGACGGGCGGCGACAGCCGGCCGTCGCAGCCGCTCAGGGTCTGTGAAGATGGAGCGGGAGACGGGCCTCGAACCCGCGACCCTCAGCTTGGAAGGCTGATGCTCTAGCCAACTGAGCTACTCCCGCTCGCGTGCCGTGAAGACGGTGGTCGGGACGGGCGGACTTGAACCGCCGACCCCCTGCTCCCAAAGCAGGTGCGCTACCAGACTGCGCCACGTCCCGGCGCCGGGCAAGTATACCCCAGCGTCGCGGCGGTGCCGCGCTACTCGCCGAGGAACGGCAGGGTCAGCGTCTGCCCGGGTTGAAGCAAGGCGCCGTCAAGCTCGTTCGCCTCGCGAATGGCGAAGACCACCGCGCGCGGGTCGACGCTTTCGTCGTAGCGCTCGGTCGCGATCTGCCACAGCGTGTCGCCGCGCCGCACTTCGTACGCGCGGCCGTCGAACACGTCGCTGTTACCGGTCGCGTTCGCGACCCTGACCCCCGCCCAGACGGCGAGGAAGACGAGGAACAGGAACAGCGCGAAACGCGCGAGCCCCACGAGCCGCCGCACGCGCCGGTCTCTGCGTACGCGCGCGCCGGCCCGGCCGGGCTCGGCCCAACGGCGCGCCCCGGACGGGGTCACAGGTACGGCCTGCAGGCGACAGCCGTCGCGCCTCGTCACGGTCGCGCCTCCCGCGGGCGCCGGCACCCCACACCCTCGAGCTCGCTGCCGCACTCGGTGCAACGCAGCACCACGCGACCCGTCCAGCGGTCGGCCACTGCCGCGGCGGCGCTGCCGCCACACCACACACAGCGGGCGGATCCCCCGGCCAAGCCGTCGTCGAGCGCCTGGTCGACGACGTCGGCCAGGGTCGGCAGCGAGACGAGTGTGAGGGACAGCGTGCTCACAGCCTGCGCAACACCCCGACGACGCGGCCGACGACACCGACGTCGCCTTCGTCGAGCACGAGAGGCTCGTAGTTCTCGTTCTCGGGTTGCAGCCTGATACTGCGGCCGTCGCGGTAGAAGCGCTTCG
The DNA here is from genome assembly GCA_002347645.1 of Thermoleophilia bacterium UBA2241. Taxonomy (GTDB): domain Bacteria; phylum Actinomycetota; class Thermoleophilia; order UBA2241; family UBA2241; genus UBA2241. Next base: position 21,327 of record DDYF01000025.1, read on the forward strand.
TCGTGGCCTCGTCGCCGACCAGTGCGACCACGATATCGCCGTTGTCGGCGTCGTCCTGCGGGTGCACGACGATGAGGTCGCAGTCGAAGATGCCGGCGTCGACCATGGAGTCGCCGCTGATCCTGAGGACGAAGTCGCCGTCGTCGCGGCGCAGGAAGCCCGGCACGTCGACGAGCTCTTCGATGTTCTCCTCGGCCAGGAGGGGGACACCGGCGGCCACCTGACCGACCAGGGGCAGCGGGCGCGCAGGCCGCAACTCGCGCACCACGTCGAGGGCGCGGGGCTTGGACGGATCGCGCTTGATGAGCCCCTGGCGCTCGAGATTGGCGAGGTGAGCGTGCACGGTCGAGGGCGAGGACAGGTCGAGTGCCGCGCAGATCTCGCGTACCGTCGGCGGGTAGCCGTTGGCGCGGATGCTCTCGCGAATGAATGCCAGCACCTGCTCTTGTCGTGCGGTCAAGCCGCCCACGTCGCCTCCTTGGTCGAACACATGTTCGTGTGCAGTGTAAGGTGAACGTGTGTTCGTGTCAATGCGGAGGATACGGGCGGCGCCGGACGGAAAAGCGTGCTGCAGCGTCAGACGCAGAAGCGCTCCGCAGTTTCAGACGGAAAAGCGTTTCGCAGCGTCAGACGGAAGAGCGCGACAAGGCGTCAGACGAATGAGCGCGACGCGGCGTCAGTCCGGGTAGTCGTCCGGGTTCTCGGAGGCGGTCGGGTCGCACGAGAGGCGCGCGTAGAACTCCAGCGCGCCCTCCTCGCCCGAGGCAGCGATCTCGTAGATCCGCCGCAGTTCGTTGACGGGATCGAGATGGTCGTCGACGCGCAGGTCAAGGTAGGGCACGACCGTGCGGCACATGACGAGGACGGCCGCCGACTGCCGACCACGCGCGTCGCCGCCCGCCGCCTGTCCCGCCTCGAGGACGGCGATGAGGCGGTCGCCGAGGTTGGCGGCGAGAACCTCGAGGTAGGCGCGCTCCATCGCCTCGACGGTCGCCTCCGACACAAGCAGGTTGCCGGCGATGGCGTATCCGGGGCCCTGGCGCCCCCCACGCCAGGGGTCGGTGTGCTCGCCCGTGAACGTCGACGAGGCGCCAGCGGCGTCGACCACGTTCAGTTGCCGGTACTCCGCGTATCGGTCTTCGGCGAGCGCCGTCCGCGCCGCCGCTGCCGCGTCCGCGCCGGCCTCGAGCAGGTCGAGGACGCGCGGCCCGAGGAAGGGGTTCACCCACGCCTGCGTGGCGACCGCGCCCACGCCGGGGTGCACGAACGGGCACAGGTTGCCGACGGCCAAGGCCCGGGAGGACACGGCCACACCGAGCATGCCGGTGACGACGTCGCGCGCGGCGATTGAGAAGGTGCTCAGCCTCGCCGCGCGAGACGGCAGGATCAGGCGAGCATCCATGAGGCCCGCGGGCCTCCTTCCGTCACTTCTTCACGGGGCCGATCGGCAGCACGACCCGCCCGTAGACCTCGTTCCACACCTGGGCGATGGACGCGTAGACCGCCGACAGACCGGTGAGGATGCCCTCCCACCCGGCCAACTTGGTCCAGGTGGCGCCGTCCATGCCGAGAAAGGTGGACTCGCCGACCCACTTGCCGATCGCCAGGAGGACGAACAGCACGGTCAGCGTGAAGAACACGGTCTGCAAGGCGCGGTTGAGCCGCAGCGTCCCGATGAACATGAGGCCGGTGAAGACACCCCACGCGAACAGGTACCAGCCCACCGCCGTGGCGTCGGACGTGAACTCCTCTGGCCAGATGGTCTCGACGACCCAGAGGGACACGAGTGTCAACCAGAAGAGGCCATACGACGTGAAGGCCGTCATGCCGAACGTGTTGTTCTTCTTCCACTCGGCGATGCCGGCGATGACCTGCGCGAGCCCGCCGTAGAAGATGCCCATGCCGACGATCATGCTGTTGAGCGCGAAGAACCCCGCGTTGTGGATGTTCAGCAGGACGGTGGTCATGCCGAACGCCATGAGCCCGAGCGGCGCCGGGTTGGCGGTGACGTCCTTGAGGGCCGCCACGACGCTGCGCTCCTGCCCCATCTCTCCCGCCGCCATTGCCGCCTCCTTGGTCGTGGCCTCGTCACTCATGGACGTGCCCCCTCCTCGTGTCCTCTTCGACTGCGCGGCGCCGCACGAGGCGGCTCCGCAAACCCGCGGATTCTACCCGCAGCGACGCTTCGGGCGCCAGCCCCCGGTGTCGGGTGCGCGCCCGCGCGCAGGCACGGCGCACCCTGCGTTCAGCGGACCTGGATGCGCTTCGTGACCGAGACCTCACGCTCGAGCCCGCTGAGAGGGTCTCCGGCGGCGACCGCACGATAGCTCGCTGTCCGCGTCACCTTGACCTTCGCGCTCCACCTGCCAGCCGGGTCGGTCGTGGCCGTCTTCACGGTCTTCCAGACCCCGTTGACGCTGACCTGGACGTTGACCTCGGCGGCGGCGACCCACGCGGCGTTCAGGGCGAACGTGCCCTTGATCGTCGCCGTGGCGCCCTTCTTGACCTTCGCCGGCGCGCCGGCGAGGCGCAGGTTCTCGGGGTACTCGATCACACCCCGGAAGCCGATCGTCGACTTGCCGAGTCTGGGGCGCGCGAGTCCGCCCCGCGTCTCGTCGCTCGCCACGAGGAACACGCTGGGCACCCAATGCAGCGCGCGCAGGGGACGCGCCGGGGCCGCGCCGTCCTCGACCAGGAACAGGTCGCGAAGACCGTACCAGGCGCCGGCCTCCTGCATCGGCGGCGTCCAGTTCAAGTCGCCGTAATCCGCGAACAGCGTCTCCCACGCGGGCCCGGCGTAGAGGTAGGATTCCATGTTCGCCGGCGACGGCGCGCCCACCGGGTCGTAGGTGACCTGCCGCGCGACGACATCGGCCGGCCACTCGAGACGGACCTCGCCGGGCCCGACGGAGGTCGGCGTGAAGTCGTAGGGGTGGCCGTACTCGGGGCCGTCGAGGGCGATCCACGTGCCGGCCGCGATCGGCTTGCTGAAGCCCTTCAGGTAGTAGTTGGCGCTGGACGTCGTGTCGTCGCTCACCGACAGGTCGATCTGCGGGTAGTACCCCTGCACGCGGCAGCGCGCCGCTTCGTTGAACGGCACGATGACGACGTAGTACGGGTCGCCGACCATGTGGCCGTCCGGCCCGATCGTCGTGTCCCGCACGGTCGTCACCTGATGGTCGACCACCTCCCTGCCGGCGAAGACCGCCATGTACCCCATCTCCTTGGACACCGCGTTGAGGTCCTCGTCGAGCAGGTAGAGGTCGAAGTCGGCCCACGCCGGCTGGAAGGTGAGCTCCATGTGGATGTACCCGTTGTGATTCACGCCGTCGGGCAGCCGGTAGCACGCCACCTGGGAGGTGTCCCAGATCGTCCGCTGGGTCAGGCCGGGCACCACCTGCCTGGTGACGACAGACGCGGCCGGCGCCGGCGGGGCGAGCGCGAGCGCGAACAGCGCGACGAGCACCGCCACCGGCACACTCCGGATGAAGCGCTCCCTCATGACCGGGTCCCCTTTCGCCAGATCGGAGAGACCTGCGCGCACCTGGCACGCCGCCCCCGAGAGGTAGACTTGCACCGCCGTGATGGCGCGCGACTATACTCACGCGCCCGGGCAAGTATACGCGGAGGTCGCGCGATGCCGTCACCCCCCAGCAGACTCCCGTGGGCGTCCGGACGCAGGGCGGTCGTCGCCTGCATCCTGCTCATCCTCGTCGTATCGGCCGGTCTGCGGCTCTGGAACCTCACCTCGCCCGGCGAATACATGTTCGACGAGGTCTACTACGCGAAGGACGCGAAGGCGATCCTCGACGGGCGCATGGACCCTAAGCGCGACTACCCGTGGGAGCCCGGCGACGTGGTCTCGTGGGCGCACCCGGACGCCGGCAAGATGGCGATCGCCGTGGGCATCGCGCTCTTCGGCGACCGCCCCTTCGGTTGGCGCGTGTCCTCGGTGGTCGCCGGCCTCGCCCTCCTCGCCTGCGTCTTCCCCGTCGCGCGCCGCCTCGGGCTGAGCCGCGGCTGGGCGCTCGTCGCGCTCGGGCTGGCGGCAGCGGACCTGCTCGGCATCGCGCAGTCGCGCATCGCGACACTGGACATCTTCGTCGCCGCCTGGACGGCCGTCTGCGTCCTCTGCGCCTTGCGCTACGTCCAGGACGGCCGCCGCGGCCTCTGGCTGGCGGCGTGCGGCCTGGCCGGCGGTCTCGCCGTCGCCACCAAGTGGTCCGGCGCGCTCGCGCTGGTCGCCGCCGTAGCGATCGTCGCGCTCGGCGACCGCATCGCGGCGCTCGCGCCGCGCGACGGAGCCCGCGCCGGCGACCACGTCCCGCTCGGCATGAAGGGCGCCCGCACCGCGGGCCTGTGGGACCCTGTCGCGATCGCCGCTCTGGTCGGCGCCCTCGTCGCCTTGCCGGCGGTCGTCTACGTGGCGAGCTACGTCCCCTACTTCGCCGACGGCCACTCGCTCGCGCACTTCCGCGAGCTGCACAGCCAGATGTGGCACTTCAACTTCACGCTCTCGGCGCCGCACTCGTACGCCTCGGCGGCACCCACGTGGATGGTCGTCTACAGGCCGGTGTGGTACTCGTTCGTCGACGAGGGCGCCTACTTCGGCGTCGTCGCCATGGGGAACCCGTTCCTCTGGTGGGTCGGCCTCGCCGCGCTCCTGGCGGCGCCGGTCCTCGGCATCTGGCGGCGCGTGACGCTGCCGCTCCTTCCGGCGCTCCTCGTGGTGGTCCTGTACGTGCCGTGGTTCGCGACGGGGCGGACATCGTTCCTCTACTACATGACGCCGGTCGCGCCCTTCCTGGCCATTCTCGTGGCCGCCGTCGCGGCCACGCTCGTCGCCGATCAGGTCCCCGGGCGCCTCAGGACCACGCTCGCCACCGGTGTCGTCGCGGCGCTCGTCGCCGCACTCGCCTGGGACGCGATCGGGCGTGCCGCGGCCTTCGTCTTCTGGGATCTGCCGGGGAGGTCGTCGGGCGGCGCCGCGACGGCCACGGTCGTCGTCGCCGTCGCCGCCCTCCTCGCCGTCGTCGCCGTCGCCTTCGCACAACGAAGGACGAGGCCGCTCGTCGTCGGCCTCGTCCTCGGTGCCATCGTGGGCATCTGCGTGCCCTTCCTGACGATCGTGCTGAACATCGGCGTCCCTGCCGACGAGTTCTACCGCCTCATCTGGTTCACGAGCTGGATCTGACCGCGACGGGCGGCCCGCCCGTCGCATGCGCCGACCGCGGGCCCGGGATCATGCGATGACGGCCGCCATGATCGCCTTCTGCGCGTGCAGCCGGTTCTCCGCCTGATCGAAGACCACCGAATACGGCGAGTACAGCACCTCTTCGGTGATCTCCTCGCCCCAGTGCGCGGGCAGGCAGTGCATGACCTTGACCTGCGGGCCGGCGAGCCTCACGAGGTCCATGCTCACCTGGTAGTCGCGCAACGCCCCCAGGCGCACGTCGTGCTCGGCCTCCTGCCCCATGCTCGTAAAGGTGTCGGTGTAGATGACGTCGGCGCCCTGCACGGCCGTCTTCAGGTCGCTCGTGAGCTCCACCGTCGCCCCTGTGGCGGCGGCGTCGGCCTGGGCGCGGGCGATGATCGCCGCGTTCGGCGCGTAACCCTCCGGCGTGCAGATCACCACATGCATGCCGGTCTTCGCGCCCGCCTCGGCGAGGGAGTGGGCGACGTTGTTGCCGTCGCCCGAGTACACGAGCTTGACGCCCTCGAGCCGGCCGACGTGCTCGCGGATCGTCAGGACGTCGGCCATGCCTTGGCAGGGATGGTGATCGTCGGTGAGCCCGTTGATCACCGGGATCTGGCCGTACTCGGCAAGGTCCTCGACGTCCTTCTGGGCGAACGTGCGGATCATGATGCAGTCGACGTACCGGCTCATCACGTTCGCCGTGTCCTTGATGGTCTCGCCCACGCGCAGCTGGATGTCGTTCGCGCTGAGGAACATCGGCTGGGCGCCGAGCTGCTCGATGCCGACCTCGAAGCTCATGCGCGTACGCGTCGACGTCTTCATGAAGATCATCGCCACGGCGCGCCCCTCGAGCAGACGCTGCGGCTCGCGCGCCTTCTGCGCCGACTTGAGCTCGGCAGCAAGATCGAGCAGGGCGAGCACTTCAGCCGGGCCGAAGTCGTGGATGGTCAGGAAGCTGCGTCCGGTGATGTCGAGCTCGGACATGCAGGCCTGGATGGGTTGCGATGCCATGTCTCCCCTCCGCAGGTCGACTGGTTTGCCGGGAAGCCCGACGCCGGCGCCCGCCGCGCGGGCGCCGGCGTCGGGGCGGCGCGGCCGCAAGGCCGCGCCGCCGAAGCCGGAAGGTTACGCTATCAGATAAAGCCGCGCTCGCTGAGGATGTCG
>DDYF01000010.1 GCA_002347645.1 Thermoleophilia bacterium UBA2241
GGGCTCGCATCCATGCGCGGTGCTTGCCCGCGCACTGGGGCCGGCAAACGGTCGGCCCGCTTCGCTCAGTGCGGAGCGAGGCGGGCCCATGCCAGGCGCACAGCCTGACCGAGGAGGCGGGCGGCGGCTTGTGCCGCCGCCCGCCTCCCGTTCAGGCGGGCGCGGATCGCCGGGCAGACGCCGGCCGCCGGGCCACGCCCGGTGAGCCTGGCTTCTGCCGGGACCAGCGACCCCTGTGCGCCCGCGACGGTCATTCCGCCTCGGCCAGGAGCCCGTAGATGCGCTTGCGCGTGTCGGCCAGGATCTCGAGCGTCTTCTCGACGGTCTCGTCCGAGCCGCTCATGCCGACCTGGCGTGTCGCGGCCGCGAGGCTGCCGACGGCCTGCTTGAGCTTCATGCGGGTGCCGGCCGGGCCTTCGGCCGTCATCCAGGGCAGATTGCCCTCGGTGTCGCGGAGCTTGTCGGCCTCGGCCGCACCGGTCTCGGTGAGCGCGTACACGCGCTTGCCCTCGACCTCGTCGCTCTTGACCAGGTCGCGGTCCTCGAACTCCTGCAGAGTCGGGTAGACCGAGCCGGGGCTCGGCCGCCAGGTGCCGCCGCTCAGCTCCTGGATGCGCTGCATGATCTGGTAGCCGTGCATTGGGCCTTCGGTGAGCGCCGCGAAGACGGCCGCCTTGATCATGCCCCGCCGGGCGCGGCCGAACGGCCCAAAGCCGTGCGACCGGGGACCGCCGTGGTGGCCGGGGTGGCCGTGCGGGCCCGGATGCCCGGCTCCGTACGCGCCCATGCCTTCGCCCCGGCTGCGCTCGCCCCGCCCGCCTCGGCAGTCGCCGGGACCGTGCCGGTGTCGTTCGTCGTGTGTGCTGTGTCCGTACATGAGTGCCTCCGTTGATTCGGTGTAACACGATATATCGTAACATGTCCCGGTGAGCTGTCAAGAGAGTGATCACGCCGTGCGGTCGCGGCGACCAGCTACGGAGTCGCCGTTCGAGCCATGGCCTCCTTGATGTGGTGCCGGGGAACCTCGAAGGTCGGCTGTGGTCCTTGTGTGAGGGTGGACCAGATGGAGGACGGTGCTTCAGGAGTGCCGTGTGTGGGAGAATCCCTTCCGGTGTCCGTGACGCGGGGGGCGCGATGGACGGGAAGCGGCGACACTTCATGCGGCTGTTCCTGTGCCCATGGGCTCACGTCCCTGCCAGGGCTACGTGCGGCGCCCTCGCGGTGGCGGTCTGGCTCACCGCCGCCGCGCTCGTGCCGGCGTCCTGCGGGGGCGAAGAGGGCGGCGGCGCCTCGTCCTCTCCGACGGCCTCGGCGAGTGTCAGGTCCGGCGACGCGTCGCCGTCCGTCTCGCCGTCCCCGACGGGCGTCACGGCGGTGGGCGTGGGCGGCGACCTTGCCGTCGTGCGCCCCGAGAACGGTCGCTGGACGGTCTGGCGGGTGACCCCGGCGACGGGCGCCGCGAAGCGTGTCGTCGGGCTTCCGTTCGAGCCGGCCGCGGCCGCAGGCTCCCCGGACGGCCGCTACGTCGCCTACCTCGCCTCCTGGGCGAAGCAGCGCGGGTGGCGGAGGACGCTGGCCGTCATCGACGTCGCCGGCGGCGTCGCCTGGCCGACGCTGCGCGGCACGGGGCTGCGCCTTGTCAACGACATGACGTGGCTGTCGCCCACCGAGCTCGTCGTCTCCGGCCCCGTCCCCAAGGGGCACAACTCCCCGCAGGACGACCGCCTCTACGTCTACGACGTCCGCGCCGACTCCTTCTCGCGGTTCCACGACATCGCGGGCACAGAGCCGTCGGCCTCGGTACGGACCGGCGCCGTCGCCTTCCGTCGCGTGACTCAGCTTGGTGATGGCCTCGTGCCCGACGTCCTGGACCAGTTGCGTCTCTGGCGGGATGGCGCGGAAGCCGGCGACCCGGTGGTGAGCGAGACTCGTTCTTGGGACACCCCGTGGAGCGTGTCTGCGGAGCCGGTCCTGTCGCCGGACGGGAGGTACGTCCTCGCCGCGGAGACGGGCAGCGACTCCGGGGTGCGCTGGAGCCTCTACCGCACGCAGGACGCCGCGAGCCTCTGGACGCGCAACGAGTGGACGGCCCATCCGCTCGTCGGCGCCTGGGACCCTCAGGGCCGCCGACTCTCCTTCTGGGGCGTTCCCGCCACTCGCTGGGGGCGCACGACCGTCTGGGTGTACGACGTCGAGACCGACCGCTTCCGCACGTCACTGGCGAAGCGTGGCGAGCGGGTGGTGGAGGGCTACGTGACGGGCCTCGACTGGTCGAACGGCGGGAACCTGGCGGCGTCGACGGCGGAGAATCGCGAGCGCCGTGTGCTGGTCGCGCCGGGTGGCGATCCGAAAGCCTTCACGGTGCTCTGCGCCGGCGATCTGCCGGTCTGGCTCGACTAGGAGACATCCGCCGTTCCTGGCCGACCGGGGGCGGGTCCCGAGGTCCGCGCCGTGCGGGGCCTTGCCCCGAGAACCATGCCGAAGTAGGATTCAGACCAGTAGCAGACCAGTCGGAAGCGAGGCGCACATGGCGACGACAGCGGCGGCTGCGCGCACGACCACGGTCGGCGCGTACGAGGCGAAGACCCACCTTCCCGAGTTGTTGCGCCGAGCCGAGAAGGGCGAGCGCATCACGATCACCAGACACGGGCATCCCGTGGCCGAACTCGTACCCGCAAGCGACGAGCGGCGGCGGAGGGTCAGCGAGGCGATCGCCGGTCTCGAACAGTTCAGAAAGGGACGCAAACTCGACGGTATCACCATCAAGCAACTGATCGAGGAAGGACGTCGGTTCTAAGATGTTCGTCCTCGACGCTTCGCTGACCCTGGCGTGGGCGTTCGACGAGGAGGAGACCGACTACACGCGGGCCGTCCTCGCGGAGATGCTCGAGCACGTCGTCACCGTGCCGATGGTGTGGCCGCTGGAGATCGCGAACGCCGCCGTGATGGCCGCCCGTCGCGGTCGCATCGAACGGGGCGAGGTGCGGACCTTGATCGAGCTGGTCCGCGGACTCGACGTAGAGGTGGACGCGCAAGGGCATCGCGTCGCCTTCGACGGGGTGGCGGACCTGGCCTGCCAGCACGGGCTGACGAGCTACGACGCCGCGTACCTCGAGCTCGCCCTGCGCCTCGACGTGCCGCTGGCCACGATCGACGCCGGCTTGGCGCGCGCCGCGCGCGCCACCGGCGTCGAGCTCCTGTTTCAAGACTGAGGCGCGGCCGCGCGGTCGTCAGACCGCTGCGGCCCGGCGGCGTGCGGGTGGCTCGCCGCCCTTACACCGCCCCTCCGCGTCCGATGCTGCGCGGCAGGATGATCGTCTCGTCGCGCCCCGGGCCGGTGGCGATGAACTTCACCCGTGTCTTCGTGAACTCGGCGATGAACTGCACGTAGTCGCGCGCCGCCTCCGGCAGGTCTTGCCAGGTCTCGCAGTCGCGGATGTCTTCGTCCCAGCCGCGCAACTCCTGCAGGACCGGCTTGGCGTGGTGGAAGTCGGTCTGCAACAGGGGGAACTCCTCGTGCAGCTTGCCGCCGGCGCGGTACTTCGTGCAGACCTTGAGCGTGCCGAGACCGGTGAGCACGTCGAGCTTGGTGATCGCCAGGTGGGTGATGCCGCTCAGGCGCACGGCGTACCTGAGGGCCACGAGGTCGAGCCATCCGCAGCGCCGCTGGCGCCCCGTGGTGGTGCCGAACTCGTGGCCGACCTCGCACATCGTCACGCCGGTCTCGTCGAACAGCTCCGTGGGGAACGGGCCCTCGCCGACGCGCGTCGTGTAGGCCTTGGCGACGCCGACGACGTGGTCGATCCGCGTCGGGCCGACGCCGGCGCCGGCGCAGGCGCCGCCGGCGATCGGGTTGCTCGAGGTCACGAACGGATACGTGCCGAAGTCGATGTCGAGCAGCGTGCCCTGGGCGCCCTCGAAGAGGACGTGCTTGTCCTGGTCGAGCGCTTGCGCGACGAGCAGGCTGGCGTCGCAGATGAAGGGCTCGAGCCGTTCGCGGTAGCCGAGCAACTCGTCGGTCACCTGGTCCGGGTCGAGCGTGCCGATGTCGTAGCGCTGCAGGAGCCAGTTCTTCTCGTCGAGCGAGGTGCGGATCTTACGCCGCAGGATCTTCTCGTCGAGCACGTCCTGCAGGCGGATACCCAGGCGGGCGAACTTGTCGACGTAGCAGGGGCCGATGCCGCGTCCGGTCGTCCCGATCTTGAACTTGCCGAGCTTCTTCTCGGCCGCGCCGTCGAGCAGCAGGTGGTACGGCATGATGAGGTGGGCGTTGCCCGAGACGCGCAGATTGTCGACGGCGATGCCACGGGTGCGCAGGGCGTCGATCTCGCCGAAGAGGATGTGCGGGTCGACGACGACGCCGTTGCCGATGACGCAGGTCTTGGCCGCGTAGAGGATGCCCGACGGGATCAGGTGCAGCTTGAACTCCTCGCCGTCGCGCACGATGGTGTGGCCGGCATTGTTGCCGCCCTGGAAGCGGACGACGACGTCGGCCTTCTCGGCGAGCAGGTCGGTGATCTTTCCCTTGCCTTCGTCGCCCCACTGGGCGCCGANNGGGCGGCGCCGCGTGCGCCGGCCGCCCGCCGTTCATGATGCTTCTCGCCGCGAGGACGCCGGCGGCGGAGGCCTGGACGAGGCCTCGCGTCACGCCGGCTCCGTCGCCGACGGCGTACAGGTTCGCGACTGGGGTCTGCAGACCCTTGTCGAGTTCGGGCCGGGCGGAGTAGAACTTCACCTCGACCCCGTACAGTAGGGTGTCGCGGCCGTTCACGCCTGGGGCGAGGAAGTCGAGGGCCTCGAGGAACTCGAGGATGTCGCGCAGGTGCCGG
>DDYF01000046.1:0-1020 GCA_002347645.1 Thermoleophilia bacterium UBA2241
CATCATGATGTCGAGCACGACGAGGTGAGGGTGGAACGAGGCGACGGTCGCCAGCGCCTCGCGGCCCCCGTGGGCGGCCGCGGTCTCGAAGCCCTCGTAGCGCAGGGCCATCGTGAGCAGCTCGGTGATGNNCGCTCGTCGTCGACGACGAGGATGCGCGTGCTCTCGCTCAAGACCAGCTCCCCGTGAGTGTGCGCGGACATCATAGGCTGCTCTCTTGTGCATGTGCTGTGAATCTCCTGAGAACTGTGTCCGAGCAACCGTCCGCAGGGACCTCACAGCATGGGCTCAGGGTGACCACACCCCGTCCGGCTACAGTGAACGCCGAGAGGAGACCCCCCGAGCCCTCTCCCCCCAAACGGGCCGGCGGACGCGGTACCCCCTCGCGCCCGCCGGCCCGGCCCCGGCTGGGTCGAGAGACGCGAACGAGAAAGGTGAACCGCCATGAACACGAGGACGGCCGTTGCCAGTGTTGGCCTGGGCGTTGTCGCCGCAGTGGCCACGATGGCTGTGATGCTGTGGACAGGGTTGCTCCCCGTCAAGACCGAAAGCACTGTCCGAACGGTCGTGGACGACACGAGCACGAGACAGGTCGCGGTCACGACGGGTGACCTCACCCCGGCCGAGCTGTACGACAGGTACTCTCCGGGCGTGGTGGAGGTCATCGCCTCCTTCGCCGGCGCGTCGCAGGTCGACCCCTGGGGTCAGTCCGGCGGAAGTCAACAGGCGCTTGGGACTGGCTTCGTGGCGTCGGAGGACGGACACATCCTGACGAACGCCCACGTGGTGAGCGCGGAGGGGCTGTCGCTCGAGGAGGTCACCGTCACGTTCAAGACCGGCGACTCCTCCACGAAGAAGGTCGACGCGACCGTGGTGGGGGCCGACAATTCGAGCGACGTTGCCCTGCTCAAGGTCGATCCTGACGACGCCGGCGAGCTCACCGTCCTGCCCCTGGGAGACTCGGACGCGGTGCGGGTGGGTGAGCAGGTCGTCGCGATCGGCAATCCCCTCGGCTACGAC
>DDYF01000046.1:1046-3319 GCA_002347645.1 Thermoleophilia bacterium UBA2241
ATCAACGAGCAGATCGCCTCGCAGTCCGGTGGCAACCAGGGCCTCGGCTTCGCGGTGCCCATCAATACCGCCGTGAAGGTGATGGGGCAGTTGAAGGACGGCGGCGAGGTCGAGTACGCGTGGCTCGGGGTCTCGGGCCAGACGCTGACCGAGGACATCGCCTCGGCCCTGGGCGTCGAAGGCGACGGTGTGCTCGTGGCGGACGTCCTCGACGGCAGCCCCGCGGACGAGGCCGGCCTGCTCGGTGGGAGCACCGAGGCCTCGGTCCAGGGCCAGCCCTGCGTGACCGGTGGGGACGTGATCACGGCGATCGACGGCGACCAGGTGAGCAGCATGGAAGAGCTCGCCGGGACGATCGCGTCGCACAGCCCGGGTGACGCCGTGACGCTGACGGTGGTGCGCGACGGCGAGACGAGCGAGGTGAGTGTGACGCTCGGCGAGAAGCCGACGGGTTAGTGACGGGCTTGAGGCCGGCGACGCCCGGGGTCGGCAGCCGGTACCGAGAGACCAAGGGCGGCCCGGGTGCTTGGCGCCCGGGCCGCCCTTGGTCTCGTCGAGCACAAGGACGCAGGCCCCGCGAGGACCTGTGCTGCTAGAAGGCGATCGGGTACGTGTTGGGCCAGTGCCCCGGTCCCATGCCCCGGCGGATCGCCAGGGCGGTCGCCTGGATCTGCGCCCAGCCGTTGTAGATGCTCAGCGAGCGCCAGGGGTTCCAGCTCGCCCGCCAGGTGCCGGGGTAGTACTGGAAGAGACCCTTGTAGGTCCTGCCCGCGTACCGCCGGCCGCCCGACTCGCACATCATGAGCCGGTAGAGGCCGCCGGCGCTGATGTGGTACCGCTTCGCGGCGATCTTGATGAGCGGGCGCCACGCTCCTCTGCGGTTCCACCCGGCGATCTGGCGGCGCTCGGCGACGCGTGACTGGAGCGCGTTCTCGCGTCGCCGGAGGCGACGAACAAGGCGTCGCCAGTTGGCGGCTCGCGCCTCGAGTCCGGCCATCTCCTCTTGGGTGACGATGCCGTCGGCCAGGAGGCGCACGGCGAGTCCCGGCCGCAGCGCGGCGACGAGCGCGTCGAGAGCGGGGTCGCCGGTGAGTGGAACCACCTCCGGCGACGGGGTCGCCGAGGCGGAGGGCTCAGGCGACGGGGTAGGGCTGGGTGTGGGCTCGGGTGTCGGGTCCGTCACCGTAGCGGTCCCGAAGACCGCCGGCAGGCCGCCAACGGCCGTCACGAGGGCGCGGACGCCGATGAGGTCGGTCCGCGCCGAACGCATCGTCGTCTCGGCGCGATGAAGGCGCATTCTGGTCTGACGGAGCTGTGCGCGGAGTTCTGGAAGGGTGGGGACCCCGGCGAGCGCCGAAGCGGTCGGGGTCGCGAAGAGCAACAGTGCGGAACTTGCGATGAGGATGGCGATGCGGCGTAAGCTCACGACTTCCTTTCGCCGTATGTCCCCTGGAGCAGCGGCCGTGCCTGTGCCCGCGGGGCGTACCGCGTCCCGGCATGGCAGCACTCCGCTCGCACGCACGTCGTCGCGATGAGGGGGGAAGGGGAAGGACGGACCTGCAGCGGGGGCGTCCGGGACGCCTCGGTGTTGTGGTTCCGGGGCGGCATTCAACCAGACCCCATCCCTGCATGCAACCCGAACAGCCTGCCTTGCGTACTACTTCGGCCGGAACAAGGGACTGATCTGGGCCGCGGGCGTCGGCTGCGGTCGCCGGCCGCTGGACGCTGCCGAGTGCACGTCGGCGCACTCGCGCGGCCGGTCCAGGCGCCGCGTCAGGTCGTGGCGGCCTCCCGCAGCGCCGCCCACAACGCTTCGACGTGCCGCCGCTCCGTCGCCTGGGCGCCGACCGAGACGCGCAGGATCCTCGTGCCCTTGAGGTCGGCGGACGTCACGTAGAAGCGGCCGCCGGCGCTCAGGCGTTCGGCGATCGCCGCGTTGTGCGCCGCGAGGTCCTCCTCGGCCAGTGACCCCGGGGCCCCGTGCGTGGGCACGTGACGCAGGCAGACCGTCTGCAGTGGGACCGGCGCCAGCCGTTCCCAGTGCGGAGCGGCGTCGACCTGGTCCGCCAGCCAGCGGGCGTTGGCCACATCGCGGCGCACCAGTGCCTGGATGCCCTCGACGCCCCGGTCGCGAAGCACGAACCAGAGCTTGAGGGCACGGAAACGGCGGCCGAGGGGGATGCCCCAGTCGCGAAGGTTCCTTACGAGCCCGTCCTGAGCGGTGCGCAAGTAGCTCGGGTCGGTGCTCATGACGCGCACCAAGTGTTGCGCGT
>DDYF01000054.1 GCA_002347645.1 Thermoleophilia bacterium UBA2241
CGCATTAGTGACTCAGGACACTAGAGTAGTCGGGTCAGCAGACCGCACGAGGAGGACGCCAGCATGAGCGCAACGGCAGACCGGCCCGCCTACAGGGTGGCACACATCGACGACATCCCGTTCGAGGAGGGCTCCTCGCCCGGCACCGAGTGGAAGCCCGTGCGACGCTTCTTCGACGTCAGGTCGTTCGGCACGAACCTCGCCCGCGCGACGAATGCAGGCGACATCCTCACGCATGACCACGACGAGGTCGGCGCGAACCACGAGGAACTGTTCCTGGTCGTCAGCGGGCACGCGACGTACCGCGTGGGGGACGAGGAGTTCGACGCCCCGGCCGGCACCTTCCTCTGGTGCCCGGACCCCGCCGTCGTGCGCGGCGTGGTGGCCAAAGAACCCGGCACGGTCATGTTCGTCGTCGGCGCCGAGGCCGGCAGGGCGTTCGCGCCGTCCGGCTGGGACACGGAGCCGCTGCCGGAATGAGCGGAGCGGCCTGAGGCGGACGAAGCGGGGCCGCAGGCCCCCCGCTCGCCCCCAGCCGTCAGCGCTCCGCCGGGCCGTCACGCAGTGCATGCGCCAGCGCATGGTAGCGCTCGTGCACGCCGGCCCCCGTCTCCTCCTCTTCGATGCGCTCGAACTCGGCCGCCAGGCGCTGCATGTCGGCGTCGCCCAGCAGCCGGTCGGCGAGCGGGAAGAGGACGTTGTTCTCCTTGTTGATGTGCAGACGAAGGAGCTGGGCGTAGAGCCCCAGGTGCTCGGCGACGGTCCGGCGCGCCGCCGCGTCGGTCTCGACGCGCGGCAGCGCGCCGTCGATCGCCCGCACCGCTTCGCGCCCCGCGTCGTGCTCGGCCAGCATGACGCTCACCGCGCCCGCGGCCGCCGGGCCGCGCTGCTCCAGCGCGGGGAAGAGGACGCGCTCCTCCTTGGCGTGGTGGCAGCCGTCGGTGAAGGTGCGCGTGAAGTCGACCATGTCCGCGACGCGGCCGGCGTCGACGCGGTCGTCGCGCTCAATCGCCGCGACCTCATGCTCCATCGCCTCGACGACCATCAACACCAGTTCGTGCTCGTGGCGCAGCGTCAGTGTCGGGCTCTCGCTCATCGGGACCTCCCTGGGACGATGAGCGCTGCGTTCCCCGTCGAGGGCCGCTCGACGCTTGACGTCCGTCAACGAGTCGCGGCCCGCTCCTCTCCGAACAGCGCCCCCGGCAGTCCGCGCGCCCACTCGCGCACCGCGTCCCAGTGACGGCCGTCGCCGGGCGAGGCGCCGATCACGAGCATGACGAAGAGCTTCTCGAGGATGTTCATCTTCGTCAGGTCGAGCGCCCCGGCGAAGAACGCGGCCTGACGCGGGCGCAGGGGTTTCGTCGCGCACAGCACGTCGCCGAGGTAGTTCATCGGGCGGGCGTAGTTCTCCCGGAAGGTGAGCTTGCCCTCGCGTCGCGGCTTCTTGACAAGCCACGAATCCTTGGAGATGGGGACGCCGTCGACCGCGTCGCTCCCGTCGTCGGTCAGCGACGCGGCGGTGATGAAGTAGGCAACGGGCACGGCGGCCAGCGCGTCGCGCCGTGCCTTCACGTACTTGAGAGCGTCTTTGTGCCAGCCGAAGATCATCGGGCCGCCGACCACGACGGCGTCGAACCCCGCCGTCGTCCCGGCGTCCCCGGCCGTCCGGACCTCGGCCTCGCAGCCCGTCGCGCGCAGCTCCTCGGCGATCGTCTCGGCGACCTTCGGCGTCGAGCCGTACTTCGTCGCGTAGACGACCAGCACGCGCCGCGGCGACGCGACCGTCGCCGCCGACTCCATCGCTGTGCCTGCTTCTGTCTTCACGTCCCTCCTCCTCTCACGACGAGTCGTCTCGCTTCGCTCCTCAAGCGTCACTGACCGTCATCATCTCACCCGTGCGACGTCAGCACAGAGTGACCACTGTCGCGAGTCGCGGCGCCGGCCTTGCCCCCAGAACGTCACCCCCAAGACACCATTGTCACCCTGTCGCGAGATGGACGTTCTGACGAGCGTTGAGTGGCCCCGGTCGGCCTTGAGACCTGAATCGAAAAGGTATAGATTCCGCGTCATCAGAGGACTCCTCAGGTCCGGTTTCAGTCGCGTTCGAGTTCGACGAGCTCAAGAGTCGTATCACCAAGCGCAAGCACGGGATCGATTTCGTCGAAGCAGAGGCGTTGGGGTTCGACGAGGCGCTGGTCGAGGCGCCGGCCCACAGCGACGTCGAAGGCAGGTCACTGGTGATTGGTCGGCTCGGCGACAAGCAACTGTCGGCGGTCATCGCCTGCCGTGGCAACGTCATCCGGCTGACCGACGTGCGCCGGGCCCGCTCCCAGGAGGTGGCGATCTATGAAGGCGAGTGAGTTCGACAAGAAGTTCGACGACGGGGCTGGGGACATCATCGACGACCTCGACCTGTCGAGCGTCCGCCGCCCCAACAAGGAGCAGCAGCGCGTCAACGTCGACTTCCCCGTCTGGATGGTGCGATCGCTCGACCGCGAGGCGAGCCGCTTGGGAGTGACCAGGCAGTCGATCATCAAGATCTGGATCGCCGAGAGACTCGAGCGCGCAAGGTGACGGAGCACCCCCTGTGACGCCCCGGTCGACGGCACGCCCTGCGACGTGACGCGGAGCAGGGAGTGAGGCGCGCCGCGCGCCGCAGCGCGTCCGAGAGGCTTGGCGCGCGCTCCTTCCACCACGACGGGCGCACCGTCGAGTTCGAGCTCGTGCGGTCCGACCGCAGGACGCTCGGTCTGACGGTCGGGCGCGACGGCGCCGTCGTCGCCCGCGCGCCACGGCGCGCCCGCGAGGAGGACGTCGTGCGGTGGGTGGCAGGCCACGCCGACTGGATCCTCCGCAAGCAGCGCAACGTCGCCGAGCGGGCAGTGCTGACGCCGCCGCGCCGCTTTCTCGACGGCGAGCTGCACCTCTACCTGGGGCGCGAATACCGGTTGACGATTGAGCGCGGCGGGGCCGAGCGCGGGCCCGAGCGCGTGCGCTTCGACGGGCGCGAGTTCCGGGTCGCGCTTGACCAGGACGCGCCGCCCGAACGCGTGGCCCAGCTCATGGACGCCTGGTACATGCGCCGGGCGCGCACCGTCCTCGCCGAGCGGCTCGACGCGTGCTGGGCGTCGTTTCCCGGCGACGGACTCCCGAAGCCGGCGCTCCGCGTCAAGCGCATGCGCTCGCGCTGGGGCAGCATGTCGCCCGCCGGCGCCATGTCGTTGCGGCTCGACCTCGTCCGCGCCCCCGTCGAGTGCATCGACTATGTGATCCTTCACGAGCTCTGCCACCTGCTCCATCGCGGCCACGGCCGTGAGTTCTGGGCCATGGTCGGCGCGCTCGTCCCCGACTGGAAGGACCGTCGGAAGCGGCTCGAGCTCCTGCCCGCGTGACGGCCGGCAGAACGGCGCACACGTTCACGCGGCCGACGGGGAGGGAACGAGCACCTCACGCTGGGTGGACGGCGTGCATCTGCCGCCCCCCATCCGTCAGACCCAAAGGAGTCCCACCATGGCAGCGCTGAAGCAGACCATCGTCCCGCACCTCTGGTACGACAAGGAAGCCAAGGAGGCAGCCGAGTTCTACACGTCCATCTTCAAGGACTCGAGCATCAAGGGCGTGACCACGCTGAGCGACACCCCGTCGGGCACGGTCGAGGTCGTCTCCTTCGAGCTCCTCGGCCAGGAGTTCATGGCCATGAGCGCGGGGCCTCTGTTCACCTTCAACGAGTCCATCTCGTTCATGGTCAAGTGCGACACCCAGGAGGAGATCGACTACTACTGGGACGCGCTGACCGCCGACGGTGGTGAGCCGGGCCAGTGCGGCTGGCTCAAGGACAAGTTCGGCCTCTCGTGGCAGGTCGTCCCCGCCGACATGGACGAGATGATGAGCGCCGACGACCCCGAAGCGGTGGCGCGCGTCACCCAGGCGTTCCTGAAGATGACCAAGTTCGACCTCGCCGAGCTGCAACGGGCGCGCGAAGGCAAGTAGGGCACACACACCGACCCCATGCGCATCGCGCTAGCCTCAGACCACGCGGGCTTCCGCTACAAGACGGCGGTCGCCGCGCACCTCGTCGATCTGGGCCACCAGGTCGTCGACTTCGGGACCGACTCGGAGGAGCCGGTCGACTACCCCGACTTCGTGCGCCCCGCTGCCCTCGCCGTGGCGCGCGGTGAGTGCGAGCGCGGCATCGTGCTCGGCGGTTCGGGCAATGGCGAGGCCATGGCGGCGAATCGCGTGCGCGGGGTGCGCTGCGCCGTGGCCTGGAACGGGGAGTCGGCGCGCCTCGCCCGCGCCCACAACGACGCCAACATGCTGTCGATAGGCCAGCGCCTCCTGCCGGAGCAGGAGGCGCTGGCCATCGTCGACGCGTGGCTGACGACGCCGTTCGAGGGCGGGCGACACGTGGCGCGCATCGAGAAGCTCGATCGCTAGCGCACCGGGGCCTCGAGGACGGGGGCATCCAGCACTGAGGCATCGAGCGCCGGGCGAACCGCCGCCGGTCGCGCCGCCCGCCGCGGCGCCTTCATGCCGAACACGAAGCGCGTGACGCCGAGGCGCCGGACGGCGACCTCGTACACGACCACGCTCACGACGAATGAGGCGAGCAGGATGGCCGCGTACTTGGCGGCTACGCTGACGTCCCAGCCGACGACCACGAAGGCGACGAGCACGATGACGGTCTGGTGCAGAAGGTACACGGGGTACGAGGCCTCGTCGGCGTACGCGAGCACCCGGTTCGACGCGCGCAGATAGCGGCGGCCGTAGCCGAGGAGGGCGACCATGAAGCACCAGGGCATGACGCCGACGGTGTAGACCTGGATCAGGTCTCCCGCCCACGACGGGACGGCCGGCCAGCCCGCGACCTCGAGATAGGCCACGGCGACACACGCGAGCGGCCCGAGCAGCAACGCGACTGCCTTGTGCCGGTCGATGGCCGTGTCGAACCGCGCGTCGGCGACCATCACGTAGCCGAGCAGGAAGATCGCGATGTAGTACACCGGGTTCCCGCCGGCGATCTCGGGTGCTGTCTGCAGCGGCGCCAGCAGCACGGCGAACACCAGGATGACGCCCGGCACCGTCGCGGCACGCGCAAGCGCTCCGACGACCCGGCGGCCGGCGCCGCGGCGCAGGAAGAGCATCACGGGCAGCGCGACCAGGGCGTACACGAGCAGGTGGGCGATGAACCAGAGATGGCCCCAGGTGTGGCCGCCCAGGAAGTACCCGTCCATGTCCTCACCGTTGAGCCGGAAGAACGAGGGCAGCCAGTCGAAGTATCCGGGAGCGTCGCCCGAATGGCTCAGCAGGCCGAGGTACGACTGCGGCGGGATCAGCACGAGCAGGCCGAAGAGGAAGGGGACGAGCAGGCGCTTGACGCGCTCGCCGGCGTACGTCCTGCCCGTGCGGCGTCCCAGCGCGTACCAGCTGGCGGCGCCGGCGAGCAGGAAGAGCACCGGCATGTGCCACGGCTCCATGAACGCGATGAAGTAGGTCAGGCCCCGGCTGAGCTGGTCGTTCTTGACGTAGAAGTCGCCCCACACGTCGAAGACGCGCGCCATGTGGAAGGGGAAGAGCAGGAGCACGGCGAGCACACGCAGCCAGCTGAGTTCGTGGCGGCGCTCGCCGACGAGCACTGGGCGGGTTTCGCATGAAGCGGACATCTGGGGCCTCCGGCGCGGGGTTTGATCGCTCATCACGCTGCCATCATCGTCGCCGCCGAGCCGTCGCACATCGGGCGCGCGGTGCATCTTGAGCAGGGACCTGCGGTCGAACTCTCACGCGGGGCCGGGGCCGTAGGGCGTAGGTCTCAGGTCACAGTAGCCATCGACCTCGAGTGCCGTCCGGGTCTAGCAGGCTGCTGAAGAAGCGGC
>DDYF01000039.1 GCA_002347645.1 Thermoleophilia bacterium UBA2241
GGCGCGCAGCTGCTCGTCGCTCAGAGTCGCGACCGCCGCCTCCTGGTCGTTGACGGCGCGGACCTGCTGCTCGAGCTGCTTGGCGCGCTTGCCCTCTCCGGCGCGCAGAAGTTTGCTGACGATGCTCATGACCTGGTGTCTCTCCTCGCGACGGCGCGGCTCTGCGGCCTCATTGTCGCACAGGAGCAGGCGGGCGTCGCCNNGGCGACGCCCGCCTGCTCCTGTGCTGAAGCGTCACCCCTCGGCGGGCTCGATCAGGCCGAAGTGCCCGTCGTCGCGCTTGTAGACCACGTTGGTGCGGTTCGTCTCGGCGTTCGTGAACACGAAGAAGTCGTGGCCCACGAGCTCGAGCTGCAGCGTCGCCTCGATGACCGACATGGGCTTGAGGGCGAACTGCTTCGTCTTGACGATGCGGCCGTTGTCGCCCGACGACACCAGCTCGTCGAGCTGCTCGGCGCCCGTGAGCTCCTGGGCGGGCAGACCAGCCGCCGCGGCCGTCGCCGCCTCGGCCTCGACGACCGCCTCGCTGAACTTCTCGTGGTACTTGCGGTTCTTGCCGTGCACCTTGTCGTGGTACTTCTTGACGCGGCGCATCAGTTTGTCGGTGACGAGGTCGATGGACGCGTACATGTCGGTCGAGCGCTCCTTCGCCCGGATGACAGGTCCGCGCGTGAAGATCGTGGCCTCGGACACGCAGGGCTCGGGGATGCTCGGGTTCTTCTCGACCTTGAGCTCGAGCTCTACGCGGGTCACGTCATCGATCTTGCGCTCCTGCATGAGCTTGTGCACGCGGTGGATCTTCTCTTCCGCGTACTCCTGCAGGGCATCGGTGACGGTGACGTTGCGGCCTTTGATCTGAGTTCTCATCGACATCGCTCCTTCAGGGTTGAGGTGTGCAGCGATGCACAGGACGGCGTCGCGTGCGGCGGCGCCGGGGTGTTGTTTGATGGGTGGGCGCGACGGGCCCGAACGGTGCGTGCAAAGGTGAAGGCGAGGAGGTCGGTTCCGGTATGTTCCAGCGCTCGTGCGCAGTGGTTCAACGTCTCACCTGTGGTGTATACGTCGTCAACGATCACCACTCGCTTGAGAGTTCTTAATACCCTACTCGCATCCTCCCTCAACGCAAAGGCGTCGTTCACGTTGGCGGCCCGGGCGGCACGGTCCAGACCACTCTGGCGCACGCCGTGGCGGGTGCGCACGAGCAAGGGCGCGGCCGGGAGGCCCGCAAAGCGGGCGAGGCCGCGCCCCAGCAGCTCCGCCTGGTTGAAGCCGCGCTCGAGGCTCCGCTCGCGGTGGCCGGGCACCCAGGTGACCAGGTCGACGGGCACCGCGCTGGTGCGGCGCACCGACGGCTGCGTGCCCGCCGCGTCGCCGGTGTCGTGCGTAACCCCGCAGGCGGCGGCGAACGCCGGCGCGGCCAGCGCCGCCATCTCGGCGGCCAGAGAGCGGAAGGCGCGGAACTTGCAGGCCGTCACGAGGGCCCGGGCCGGACCCTCGTACACGAACGCGGCCGCCGCCCGCGAGAAGGCCAGGTCACGGCCGCCGCACTCTGCGCAGGGCCCGACGCGCCCGCCGGCGCTGCCTGGGTCCGCCGCAGCGGGCGCGCCGCAGCGCGGGCAACGTCGCGCCGGCAGCTCGACGAGCTGCGCGGCGCACACGTCGCAGAGCCACGCGCCCGGCGTCCGGCAGACCACGCAGCGCCGCGGAAAGAGGAGGTCGACGAGCCCGTCGAACAGGCCGCGTGCGTCCACGTGGCGCGGCCTTCAGTCTTCGTGCGTGAGATCGCGACAGGCGTCGTCGGGGCCCACGCACGAGCGCGGTTCGACCCGTGCCCCGGCCGGGACGAGGGCGTGCGCCGCGACGTCTGAGCGGTCGCCGATGACGGCGTCTTCGTGCACGACCGCCTCGTGGTGCACCGTCACGTTGCGCCCCAGGATGCTCCCGGCGAGGCGCGCCCCGCGTCCCGCCTTGACGCCGTCCCAGTTGATGACGCCCTCAAGCACGGCGCCGCGCTCGATGACACAGCCGTCGCCGACGATGAGCGGGCCGATGAGCTCGGCCTCGGCCTCGACGAGGCAGCCCGCGCCCAGGAGCAGCGGCGGCTCGAGGCGCACGCCGGGCTCGACGTGCGTGCCCTCGCCGATCCAGACCCTCGGCGCGATCTCGCGCCCCGGGACGTTGAGTCTCACGCGGCCAAGCAGAGCGTCGAAGTTGCTGAGGCGATACTGCTCGATGTTGCCGACGTCGTTCCAGTAGGTCTCGAGGGGCCAGACGTGGAAGGGCATGTCGCTCCGCAGCAGGGCCGGAAAGACGTCCTTTGCCCAGTCCACGAACGCTCCCTCGGGGATGAAGTCGAAGATGCCGGCCTCGAAGGCGTAGATGCCGCAGTTGCAGAGGTCGGAGAGCGCCTCCTCGGCCGGCGGCTTCTCTTGAAACCCGGTCACTCGTCCCCGCTCGTGGACGACGACGCCGTACAGGGACGGGTCGGCGACCCGCTTCACGGCCATGGTGCACACGCCGCCGGTCTCGCGATGGGCGGTGGCGAACTCCGTCAGGTCGATGTCGGTGAGACCGTCGCCGCTGACGACGACGAACGTGCCGTCGCCGAGGAACTCGCGGAACGCACCGACCCCTCCCGCCGTGCCGAGCAGCTCCTTCTCGAGGTTGTAGTGCAGCCCGACGCCGAAGTCGGAGCCGTCGCCGAAGTAGCCGCGGATCTTGTGCGGGTGGTAGTGCAGGTTGACGGCCGCTTCGTGAACGCCGTGCCGACGAAGCAGGTGCAGCATGTGCTCCATGACCGGGCGGTTGAGGATGGGGACCATCGGCTTGGGCATGAGGCCCGTCAGCGGCGAGAGCCGCGTGCCGAGGCCGGCCGCCATGATCATCGCCTTGAGGGGCGCGGCGCTCACGGCCGCGCCTCTCCGGAGACGCAGGCGGGAGCAGCCGCGCACGCGGCGGCGAGCGCCGGTCCGAAGGGCGAGCGCAGCACGCCGGCCTCAGTGACGATGGCCGTGATGTTGCCCGCCGGGGTGACGTCGAAGGCCGGGTGTCGCGCGCGGGCGCCGGCCGGCGCGACCTGTGCGCCACGGAACGAAGTGACCTCGTCTTCGGCGCGCTCTTCGATGGAGATGCCGGCGCCGGACGCGACCGTCAGGTCGACGGTCGAGAGCGGCGCCGCGACGTAGAACGGCACGCCGTGCTCCTTTGCCAGGACGGACACGGTGTACGTGCCGATCTTGTTGGCCGTGTCGCCGTTCACGGCGATGCGGTCGGCGCCGACCACCACCCCGTCGACCTCGCCGCGCGACATGAAGTGCCCGGCCATGTTGTCGGCGATGAGGCGGTAAGGGATGCCCTCGACCTCGAGCTCCCAGGCGGTGAGACGCGCGCCCTGCAGCCAGGGCCGGGTCTCGTCGACCCACACCGAGATGTCGCCATGGCGCCCATGCGCGGCGCGGATGACCCCGAGCGCCGTGCCGTACCCGGCGGTCGCGAGCGCGCCCGCGTTGCAGTGCGTGAGGACCCGGTCGCCCGCCGCGAAGAGGCCGGCGCCGTGGGCACCGATGGCGACGCAGCGCGCGACGTCGTCGTCGTGGATCGCCTGCGCGCGGGCGAGCAGCGCGGCCGCCACGGCCGCGGGCCTCGCCCGCTCGCCGCCCGCCGCGAGCTCGGCCTCCCACAGGGCGCGCATCTCGGCGATCGCCCAGGTCAGGTTGACCGCCGTCGGCCGGGTCGCGGCCAGGCCCGCGGCCGCCTCTTCGAGGGAGGCGCGGAAGGCGACCGCGTCTGGGTCGCTCGCAGCGGCGGCCCGAGCCGCGAGGGCCAGCCCGCCGGCCGCCGTGACGCCGATGGCCGGCGCCCCGCGCACCGTCATGTCGCGGATACGGTCGGCGACCTCGCGCCAGGTCTGACAGCGCACGTAGCGTTCGTCGTGCGGCAGGGCCAGCTGGTCGATGAGCACGACCTCGCCGGGCACGATCTCGACCGTGCGCACGCGCAGGCGGGTGCCCGCAAGCGCGCGCTCCACGCCCGACGCACCCGGCACGATGTCGGGTTTCACGTCCATGTCGTCACCACGCCTGCCCGGCGTCGTTCGTGCAGGTCACCCTCAGGTGCCCTGGTCCCACGAGGCGAGGTACTTGGCCTGCTCCTCGGTGAGGGTGTCGCAGGCCACCTCCATGGTCGCCAGCTTGAGGCGGGCGATCTCGTCGTCGATGTCCTTGGGCACCACGTAGACCTTCTTCTCGAGGTCGGCGTGGTTCTTGACCATGTACTCGGCACTGAGCGACTGGTTGGCGAAGCTCATGTCCATGACCGCCGCAGGATGGCCCTCGGCCGCCGAAAGGTTGACCAGCCGCCCTTCGGCCAGCAGGTAGATGCGGCGCCCGTCGGCCATCGTGTACTCGTCGACGAACTCGCGGATGGCGCGCTTCTTGACGGCCAGCTTCTCGAGCGCCGGGATGTCGATCTCGACGTTGAAGTGGCCGGTGTTGGCGACGATGGCGCCGTCCTTCATGACCTCGAAGTGCTCGCCGCGGATGACGTGGATGTCGCCGGTGGCCGTGACGAAGACGCTGGCGATCTTGGCGGCCTCGGCGATGGGCATGACACGGAAGCCGTCCATGACCGCCTCGAGCGCACGCAGCGGGTCGACCTCGAGCACGATCACGTCGGCGCCGTGG
Source organism: Thermoleophilia bacterium UBA2241 (assembly GCA_002347645.1). Lineage (GTDB taxonomy): Bacteria > Actinomycetota > Thermoleophilia > UBA2241 > UBA2241 > UBA2241. Next base: position 4,683 of record DDYF01000039.1, read on the forward strand.
CCCTTCATACGCATCGCGAGCCCGCGACCGCACCAGCCGTACCCGGCGATGCAGACGGTGCTGCCGGCGATGAGGATGTTGGTCGCGCGGATGACCCCGTCGAGCGTGCTCTGCCCGGTGCCGTAGCGGTTGTCGAACATGTGCTTGGTGTTGGCCTCGTTGACGGCCACGATCGGGAACATGAGGCGGCCCTCGGCCTCGAGCGCCTTGAGCCGGATCACGCCGGTGGTCGTCTCTTCGGTACCGCCGATGATGTCGGCCGCCATGTCGGGGCGCTCGCCGTGCAGGACCCCGATGACGTCGGCGCCGTCGTCCATGGTGATGTTGGGCCGGTGGTCGACGCAGGCGTTGATGTGGTCGTAGTAGGTCTTGTCGTCCTCGCCCTTGATCGCGTACACGCGCACGCCGTAGTCCTTGACGAGGGCGGCGGCAACGTCGTCCTGCGTGCTGAGCGGGTTGCTGGCGCACAGGACGACGTCGGCGCCGCCCGCCACCAACGTGCGCATGAGGTTGGCCGTCTCGGTCGTGACGTGCAGGCAGGCGCCGATGCGCACGCCGTCGAGCGGCCGCTCCTTCGCGAAGCGCTCGCGGATGGCCTTGAGGACCGGCATGTGCATGTCGGCCCACTCGATGCGCAGGACGCCCTCGGGCGCCAGGCCGATGTCTCTGATGTCGTAGTCGGAACTCACGGAAGAAGCCCTCACTCTCGTTCGCGGGCCGCCTGCACCAGGAGGCAGGCGGCGACCTTGAGACCGTAGAACGCCGCCGCGACGACCGCCGGCACGAGGCAATCGCTGTACGCCTCGGCCCCTGCCTCGGCGAGCGCGCGACGCTCGAACGGCGTGAGCCGGGAGGCGTCGCGCACCCCGGCCGTCACGACGTCCTCGGAGTATACCGGAGCACCCGCCGCGGCCCTAGCCGCGGCGGGTTGATATATGCCGGTCATGCAGGGAAAGGTGCGCGGCACGTCCGCCGGCCAGCGGCCGGTGAGCGGGCCGCGCAGCGCCAGGTTCACGTGGTCGCGCACGACGAGGACGTCCGCCGCGGCCGGCAATGGGCTCGGGAGGCGCGGAACGGCGGGCGGCGGAGGTGTCGCCGAGCGGCTCCCGGCACACTCGTCGCGCCACGCTCCCGGCACCACGAGACCGATCAGCCCCCTGCCGGCCAAGCCGCCGAGCAGGTCGAAGAGCGCGCCCGCGAACGGGACCTCCGGCCTGAGCTCGGAGCGCGTCAGGACGACGCGCTCGACGCCGGCGAAGAGCTCGGCGGCGAGCGGCGCAGCGCCCGCCTCGACGACAGCGAGGCGGACGGCCTCGTCGTCGACCACGCCGGCGCCGTTGTCCGCGCCCCCAGCGCCGCGTGCGCCGGAGTCGTCAGGCCTCATCGCGCCGGCTCGCGCGCTCGCGCTTCATGCGACTGATGACCCCGACGGGTGTCGGGTCCACACCGCGCAGCAGCGCGAGGTACAACGACACGTGGTCGCCGAGCGTCACGAGCGACAGGATGCGCGCCAGGGCGCTCACTCCGCGCGTCTCGAGCCGCTCGACGGACACGTCGCAGGCGGCGATCGCCGCGGCGCTCAAGTCGACGCGGCGCGTGAGCCGCTCGTCGCCGTACCCGTCCGCGAGCAGCACGACGTGCCCCAGGGACGAGAGCGGTCCGCCGCCGCCCCACCCCTCCACCTCGTTGTGGTCGAGTTCGGGCAGTTCCGCGGAGAAGGCGTCCACCTTGGCGTTCTCGTTGAGTTGCGTCTTCCAGCGCCGCGCGACGGGGACGGTGACGCCGGCGCCGCACACGACCGCGACCTTGCCCGCGAGCCGGCGGGCGACGGCCTTGGCGAGGTTGGCGTCGTCGCCGACGGCGGGCGCCAGGGAGGCGGCGGCCTCCGCAAGCACGGCCGCCGCCTCCGCCACCTGGTCGGCCGCGGGCGCAACTAGACCGACGCGCTCCAGGGCTGCCAGCACGGGCATGGCGAGGTGGCCGAGCGCGGCGCGCGGCTGGAGTCCGGGCGACACGGCGACCGTGGGCAGCCCCCGACCGGCGGCGAGCGCCATCAGCCGGCCACCCGACGTCACGCACAGCGGCGTGCAGCCGCGCGCCAGGGCGGCCTCGGTGGCCGCCAGCGTCTCCTCCGTGTCGCCCGAGTAGCTCACGGCCACGACCAGCGTGCCGGGGTCGACCCACGCGGGCAGCGCGTACCCCCTCACCACAGCGGTCGGGACGGGTGGTTCACACGCCGCGAACACGAGGTCGGCGCCGATCGCGGAGCCGCCCATGCCGAGGACGGCGACGGCGGCCGGCCGCGCCGGCATCGCCGGCGTGGCGCCGCCCGCCCCGTCGCCGACGGCCGCGGCGGCGAGCCGGCGGCGCGCCCCCTCGTACCCGTCGCCGACCTGTCGCGCCAGGCCGGCGATGGCGCCGAGCATGTCGCTCGCGTCGACCTCGGCGACCCGCGCCGGTCCCAGGTCCGTCATCGCGTGGCCCACGTCGTCACCCCCTGTCACGTCAGGCGCCGCGGATGACGCCGAGCACCAGGTCACGCTTCTCCTCCATGAGCTCGCGGCTGTCGGCGCCGAGGTTCAGGCGCACCAGCGGCTCGGTGTTGGACGGGCGCACGTTGAAGTGCCAGCGCTCGTAGTCGACCGACACACCGTCGAGCTTCGTGACCTCGCCGTCGCCGAACTCCTGCTCGAGCCGGGCGAGCACGCTGCCGACGTCGTCCACAGTCGAGTTGATCTCGCCCGAGATGAAGTACCGATCGCGCAGCGGTTCGAGCAGCTCGGCCATCGTCGCGCCCTTGCGCGAGAGCAGATCGAGGACGAGCAGCGCGGGGATGAACCCGGAGTCGGCGTTGTGGTTGTCGCGGAAGTAGTAGTGGCCCGAGACCTCGCCGCCGAAGAGCACCGGCTCGCGCCGCATGCGCTGCTTGAAGAAGGCGTGACCGACGCGGTTCATCAGGGGCACGCCGCCGTTCGCCCGGATCGTGTCCGGCACGGCGCGGCTGGCGCGCAGGTCGTACAGGATGGCCGCGCCGGGACGGCTCGCGAGGAGAGCCTCGGCGAGCAGCGCGGTCACGAAGTCGCCGGGCACGAACTCGCCCGCCTCGTCGATGAAGAAGCAGCGGTCGGCGTCGCCGTCCCAGGCGATGCCCAGGTCCGCCTTCTCGGCGACCACGCGCTCGCGGATCTCGCGGCTGTTCTCCTCGAGCAGCGGGTTGGGCTCGTGATTGGGGAAGGTCCCGTCGACCTCGAAGTACATGGGCACCGTCACGAGCGGCGTCTCGCCGAAGACCAGCGGGGCCAGCCTGCCGGCCACGCCGTTGGCCGCGTCCATGACCACCTTGAGTGGACGGAAGGCGAACGCGTCGGCGAACCCGTGCAGGTGCTCCACGTAGGAGGGGTACAGGTCCTCCGTCGCAAGCTCGGTCGTCGGGGGCGCCGCCGGGAGCTCGCCCAGGGCGAGCGTCCGGCGGCGCAGCTCGGGCATGCCCTGCTCGCCCGAGAGTGGCAGGGCGCCCTCACCGACGAGCTTCATCCCGTTGTACTGGGGCGGGTTGTGCGAGGCCGTGATCATCGCGCCGCCGTCGAGGGCCCGGTCGGCGACGCCGAAGTAGAGCATCTCGGTCGCCACCAGCCCCACGTCGACGACCGATGCTCCGGCGGCGGCCGCCCCGGCGGCGAACGCCTCAAGGAGGCCACGCGACGACGGCCTGGGGTCCATCCCGGCCGCCAGTGCGCGTGCCCCGAGCTGCTGGGTGAGGGCGAACCCGATGCGTTCGGCTGTGTCCTCGTCGAGTTCCGACGGGTAGAGGCCGCGCACGTCGTACGCCTTGAAGATAGCCTCGGGTATCGGCATGTCCCCTCCTCGTGGCCGGCGGTCCGGCGCGCCCCGAGACCCGTGGGGCGTGCTCACGCCTCCCCGGCGTCGAACTCCTCGCGGAACCGGATGCAGCCGTCTGCCAGCGCGGTGCCGGGCGCCAGGCAGACGCCCGCGGCCAGCTGGTTGCCGGCCCCGACGGCGCAGGCCTCGCCGAGGACGGCGGCGTGGGCCTGGGTGCCGGCGCCCACGCGGCTGTCGCGCACCAGGATGCTGCGCGCGACCTCGGCATGGGCGCCCACCTCGACCCCGGCCTGCAGGACGGATTCCTTGACGACGGCCCCTTCGTTCACGACCGCGCCCCCGCCGACGACCACGAGGGGCCCGACGTGTGCGCCGGCCGCCACGCGCGCGCCGGCGGCGATGTAGCAGGGCGGCACCACGCGCGCTCCCGGGTCGACGGTCGCCGACGGCGCCACCCACAGGTAACCCTCGCCGAGCTCGTCGCCGACCTTCGTCCGCACCGCCCGTCCCAAGATGTCGAAGTGGGCCTGCAGGTAGCTCTCGGGCGTGCCGATGTCGCGCCAGTACCCGCGGTCCACGTAGCCGTACAGCGAGCCGGCCCGGGCCAGCTTGGGAAACACACCGCGCTCGACCGAGAACAGCCGCCCGCGCGGCACGAGTTCCAGCACCTCCGGCTCGAGCACGTAGACGCCGGCGTTGATGAGCGCCGTGCCCTCCCACTCCCCGGGCTTCTCGACGAAGCTCACGACGGCGCCGTCGTCACGCAGTTCGACGAGCCCGTATCGCCGCGGGTCGGCGACCGGGGTCAGGAAGATCGTCCCCATGCCGCCCTTCGCGCGATGGAGGTCGGCGAGCGCGCCCAGGTCGACGTCGCTGAGGACGTCGCCGTTGCAGACGAAGAAGGGTGCATCGTCGAGCCGCGTGGAGCAGTTGGCGACCGCGCCGGCTGTGCCCAGAGGCTCCTCTTCGACCACGTACTCGACCGCGATGCCGTACGCCGACCCGTCACCGATCTCCGCTTCGATGGCCGCCGCCAGGAACCCGCTCGAGAAGATCGCCCGCGTCACACCGTGACGGGCGAGTGCGTCGAGGATGTACGCGACGAACGGGCGCTCGACCACGGGGGCCACCGGCTTGGGCACGCGCGACGTGACGGGTCGCAGACGCGTGCCCTCGCCGCCGACGAGGATGACGGCCTGCGAGGGTGTGCCACGCGGGGGCATCGGGCGCTCGTCAGGCCGCGGAGCCGGGCCCCGCGTCACCGCCGCCGAGGCCGATGCCCTCGTACTCGAGACCGGCGTCGCTGACGACGTCTGGGCTCAGGAAGTTGCGCCCGTCGATCACCAGCGGGCGCCGCATCGCGACGGCCGCCGCGCTCCAGTCGAGGCGCCCGAACTCGGGCCACTCCGTCACCAGGACGGCGGCGTCGGCGCCCGACAACGCCTCGAGCGGGTCGTCGAAGATCGTCACCCCGGGGAAGAGCGCGTGCTCGCCGGCGGGGATCATGGGGTCAAAGGCGGCCACCGTTGCGCCCTCGCCCTGCAGTCGCGCGGCGAGGACGATCGACGAAGCCTCGCGCAGGTCGTCGGTGTGAGGCTTGAAGGTCAACCCGAGCAGCGCGACCTTCGTGCCGTGCAGCCCGCCGAGCCGGTGCTTGAGCTTCGTCACCACGCGCCGCTTCTGCAGGGCGTTCACCTCGAGCACCGCGCTGAGCAGCTGGAAGTGGTAGCCGCTGTTGCCGGCCAACTGCTTCAGCGCCTGGACGTCCTTGGGGAAGCACGAACCGCCGTAGCCGATGCCCGCTTGCAGGAAGTGCGGGCCGATACGGTGGTCGAGCCCCATGCCGCGGGCCACCTCGCGTACGTCCGCCCCGACCTGCTCGCACACGTTGGCGATCTCGTTGATGAACGAGATCTTCGTCGCGAGAAAGGCGTTCGAGGCGTACTTGATCATCTCCGCGGTCGGCACCGTGGTGCGCACGATCTCGGCGTCGATGCCCCGGTAGAGGGCCGCGACGGCGTCGCCGTCCTGGTGCCGGAACGACCCGATCACGATGCGGTCGGGCTCGAGGAAGTCCTGGATGGCGGCTCCTTCGCGCAGGAACTCCGGGTTCGACGCGTACGTGACCCGGGTCGCGCCGAGCGCGGCGAGGTCGGCCATGACCCGTCCGCCCGTCCCCACGGGGACGGTGCTCTTCATCACGAGGAGACGTTCGCCGCCGCGCTCGGCGATCGCCCGCGTCGCGCGCTGGACGCGCGACAGGTCGGCGTCGCCGGACGCCGTCGGCGGGGTGTCGACCGCGACGACCAGGATGTGGCAGGCGTCGAGGATGTCGTCGTACGACGTGGTGAACGAGAGGCGTCCGCTCGTGTCGTCGATGAGCTTGTCGAGTCCCGGCTCGTAGATGGGGACGCGACCGGCGCGCAGGCCCTCGATCTTCGCCTCGTCGACATCCATGCACACGACGCGGTGGCCGAGATGGGCGAAGCATGCCGCCGAGACGAGCCCCACGTAGCCTGTACCCACGACGCCGATCGGCGCCACGCCGTCCATGCCTTCTCCGCACCTCCGTGCTGCCGCAGCCGAGCTCGCCGGCCCGGGCCGCTAGTCTACCATCGCGCCGGGCGAGCGAAGGCGGCGTGCGCAGGCCGCCAGGTGCAGCGACCCGCGGGTCGTCCAGCGTTCAGGAGCCGCCCCCGAGCGCCTCGAGCTCGAACGCCGCATCGTCGTCGAGTGGGTTCAACTCGAGGGCCCGCCGGAACGCGACCGCCGCCCGGCGATGCTGTCCGAAGCCGCGCTCGAGAAGAAGCCCCAGGTGGTAGTGCGCCCTGTGGTTCTGGGGCTGGAGAGCCACGGCACCGCGCAGTGTTTCGAGCGCCTCCCCGTTCCGGCCCAACTGCTGTTCGACGAGCGCCAGCGTGATCAGCGGCTCCACGGCGAGCGGGTTCCAGGTCCGCGCCCGCTGCGCGGACGCCTCGGCCGCGACCACGTCGCCGCGCGCGGCCTCCTCGACGGCGCGGTCCTGCGCCCGCTCGGCGACGTACGGCGGGACCCAACTGGCGGCGAGGAGAAGGAGCAGGCCCGATACCAGAACGCGTCGGGCCGTACCGGGGACGACGAGCCCCTGGGCTGGACCTCTGCTCGCCGGCGCAGCGTCCGCCGGCGCAGCGTCCGCCGCCGCCACGCCGACCCGCGCCTCGTCGCCGGGCGGCGGGGCAGGATCCCGTTCCGTCGCGACGCCGGTGTCCTGCGGGACCTGCCTTGCCCTCATGTACGCGGCCGTCGTCGCGGCGAAGAGCATCGCCGCGAGGCCGGCGGCCGCCATGTCCCAGTCCCAGTCCCACGTCATGTGGACCACGAACGCGACGAGGCCGGCCTGGAGCGCCGCGAGCAGCGCCCGCTCGGGGTCGCGGCGACCCCTGAGCAGCCCGCGGAGGGCGGCGGCGACGAACAGCGCCATCGCCGCGGCGATCGTCACCAGGCCGGGCAGCCCGAGCTCGCTGAGCGCGTTGATCCACTGGCTGTGGGCGTGCTTCGTGATCCCGCCGCCCTGCCGGAAGCGATAGTAGGTGAACCGGTACGTCCCCGCGCCGGTGCCGAGCTTGGGACCGGCGTCGTACTGCTCGAGAGCGCGGCGCCAGAGTGTCGGACGCCCCGTCGTCACCGAGAGCAGGCGGCCCGCGGTGTTCGCGGTGCTCCGCGTCTCTGAGTCTTCGAGGAAGGCCTCGTAGCGATCGCGGACCCACGCCGTGCCCCCTTGCCGCTCGACGTAGGTGACGGCGCCGCCCGCCACGCCTGCCGCCACCCCGGCCAGCACGAGCCATCCCGCCGCGACGCGAAGCGCCCTGGGCCACCGGACCGCGCGCTCCAGAACGGCGACGACGAGCTGCACCACGAACGTGGCTCCCGTCGCCAGGGCGGTCCAGCGCAGCAAGGTGTGGCCCTGGGCGACGCGCAGCGCGTCGTCGGCGGTGGCCGCGAACAGGGTGTCGAGCTCCCGCACCTCCCACAGGACGACGGCGACGGGCACGACGATGGCGGCCATCGCCACGAAGGAGGAGAGGCGGCGGTCGGCGAGCACGAAGTAGACGACGAGGACGACCAGCAGGGCGACGATGCCGCCCCGCGAGAACGTGAAGACGAAGGTGAGGGCCACCGGGACCGATGCCGCGGCGACGAGCGCACGCACGACCGGCGTGAGGCTCGCCCGCGCGGCGAGCGCCGCGGCGACGGGGAACGCCATGACGGCGAGCAGGGCGAGCACGTTCCAGTAGCCGATCGGTTCGTCGAGTCGCGCGTAGGTGTGGGCGTGCGTCACCTGGTCGGGCAACGCCTTTCCGGCGAAGGCGTACAGGGAGACGGCGACCGTCGCGGCGAGGTAGCCGAAGCAGACGATCCGTACCTGGACGGGCCCCGTCGGCGTCGACCCGAGGACGGCGGCGGCGGCGAGGTAGAAGGCCGCGGAGTTCAAGGCGACCCACGAGAGATCGGGGCCGAAGGACCAGAGGACCGAGATCCCCGCCCACAGCGTGTACGCGCCGAGCGCGACGAGGGCGCTCCGGTAGATGCGCGAAGGCGGCCGCCGCGTACGCACGAACCACACGCCGGCGGCCGCCGCCACGAGCCAGGCGATGACCACGGGGGTCGCGCTCGTGAGGATGTAGCCTCCGGAACGAAAGCAGAGGGCGACGAACGCGGCAAGGGTGACGACGTACGGGACCGAGTCGGGCCAGGTGGACGCTGGCCGGTGCGCGGCCAGGTCGCTGTGTGGCTGGTCGCGCATGTGCGGGAGTATACCGGACCCGTCCGACGGCGCCCGGACGGCAAGAGCGGCCGACGCCGTTCGGCCGCCGCCGCATGCCGGCGCGTTCTCATTCCCCGCCCCGCGTGGTATAAGACTCCGACAACCACACGTCTTTGCGGGCCTGAGACACTGAGGGGAGGGGGGTGAAGATATGAAGGTCAAGTTGCTGGCCGCCGTTCTGCTTGCGGCTGTGGCCATGATGGTCTTCGCGTCGGTCGCGTTCGCCGTTTCGCAAGACACCATCGATGCGATCATCGAAGACGCGAAGGACGGCACCATCGACGGCGACTGGACGGCCGCCGAGATCCGCGCCGCGCTCGACTACCTGCGCAACAGCGCGACGTACGAGCAGTACACGGACCTCGAGGGTGTCCTCGAGGACTACCTCGCGAGCGCCCAGGCGCCGGGCGACCAGGAAGGCGAGCTCGCCTTCACTGGCGGCGAGATCCTCATGCTCCTCGGAGCAGGGGCCGGCCTCGCGGGCAGCGGTGCGCTTCTCCGCCGCCGCCGCTCCTGAGCAAGACGCACCACGACGCGTTCTGACGGGGCGCCCCGCAAGGGGCGCCCCGTTTCGTCGCCTGCGGCGACGGCGACGCGAGCGACACTCGACGGTCCTCACGGTCACACGCCGGCGACACGTCGCTGCCCAGGCACAGATCGGTGACCGCGTCGCGCAGGGCAGCTGCTCCTCGGCGTGGTGCGAGGCAGCTAGTCTCGCGGCCACACCACGGTGACGGGCGCTGGCGCCGCGGGCTCGCGCACCAAGGCCGCCTCCCCCCACGCGAGGTCGCCCGCCACCGTCAGCGCGGCGCGGCGATGATCCGGCTCGTAGACGACCGCCGGCCGACCGGGCGCCGGCCAGCCGCCGTCCCCGACCTCGCGCGAAGGGAAGCCGCACGCAACGAGCCATGGAGCCAGCTCGCGCCCCGCCCGGCCGGCGAGCCCCACCTCGACGCCGCGCCGCGCCGCGTAGCTGAAGCCGAGGCGCGTCCCGAGCAGTCTCGGCGCCAGGTAGCCGGGCCAGCATGCGCGGGCGACCGTCGCCGCGACCAGCCGGGCTGCATCGCGGCGGGTCCCGGCGGCGCCGAAGAGCGTGCCCGACGTTGAAGACGGAGGTGACGTGCTGTCGGCGCCGGTCTCCACGACCGGCACCCCGCCGGCCGCGACGGCGCCGCGCAGGTCGTCGCCCCAGGCGACGGTGCTGCCGGCGACCACGCACGGTTGGTCCGCCACGCGCAACACGGCGACCATCTGCTCGAGCTCCGCTGCCGCCTGCTCGTCCATGGCGGCGGCCGGCACGACGATGACCGCCAGCGGCCTCGACTCCCGCACCAGCGCGGCGAGCTGAGCGGCCGCCCCGGAGGCGCCGACGGCGGCGGCGGCGCGCACCGTGACGGGCAGCGCGCCGCCGTCGACCAAGGCCGTGCGAAGGTCGGCGGCGAACACGTCCCGGTCGGGCGCCGCCGGTGTGACCACCAGCACCTCGGGCTCACGTTCCTTCACCGTCAGGAGCGGCGGCGTGGGCGGCGGCGCGACGCCCAGAGCGAGGGAAAGGCGCAGCGATTCGAGCCGGCTGCGGTCCAGGCGCCACGACGTCGCCGGCCCGCAGGATTCTACGACGACGGCCGTCACGCCGACGGCGATGTCCTCCTCGGCGAGGGTGTGGAGCGCCCCGACCAGGACCGTCGTCTTGCGTAAGTCGAGGTCGGTCACGACGTCGTCCGACCCGAGCACGTAGTTGACCACGGCGTTGTCCTTGAGCTGCCCGTACGGAAGAGCACGCAGGACGCCGAGAAGCGCGTCTCGCTGACGGGCCAGGCCGGCCGCATCCGCCGCGCAGACCGAGAACGCGGTCATGGCCGCCCTGAAGTCCGACCGGCCCTCCTTCTCTTCGCCCTGGGCGAGCGCCGCGGCGAAGAGGCGGGTCAACCCGCCGCGGTCCACGACCGCCCAGCCCGCGAACCGCACATCGAGCGCCTCCCCCAGCGCGTCGGCGGCCGCCTGCGGATCCAGGTCGGTCACCAGGCGGCTCACCGGGGCGTAGCCCCCTCCAGCGACCGGGCAGCGCGTCTCGCCGGGCACGAGCGTCGCCGTGAGCGCGGCCTCGGCCGTCTCCACGTGCATCCACACGACCGCCGTGCACGGCGCGTCTGCCGACCCGGCGAGCACGAACACGGCGACATCGGAGGGTGAGACGGGGCTCAGCCCGACGGGCGCGTCCGCCTCGCCGATGGCGCGCCACGGCCCGGGCGTCGCCAGGAGTATCACGACGCCGAGCACGATCAGCGCCGCGAGTACCAGGCCTGCCCACGGGTCGAGCAGGCGTCGCGCGGCGCCGCGGAGGCTCACGGCGAGGCCGACTCCGAGGGCGACGGCTCGACCGACGCCTCCGGCGGGGCGACCGGGCTGAACGACGTCGCCAGGGCCATCATGAAGGCGGCGGGCAGCTCGTCGTTCATCGTGTTGAGCGCCCAGTAGAGGCTGTTGCCGCGTCGCCACGCGACCATGTGCAGGTCGGCCCCACTGTAGAAGAGCAGGTACGTGGTACCGGCGATCTTCTTCTTGGTGGTCGGATGGGCGATCGCCGGCGGATCGAGCCAGCGCATCATCTGGATGCCGAAGTACCCGCCTCCCGGCGTCGTGCCGACGGCCACCGCGGCGGCGGCCTGGCGCCCGGAGGGCGTCGGGACCCGGTAGGCCCGGAACTCGTCGTACGACAGACCGGCGGCCCAGACACCGGGCATCTGCAGCTTCATCGGCGTCTCTTCATCGAGCGCCGCCCAACTGGCTTCGTCGTAGCGGCCCTCCACGGCCACGATCGACGGGCTCTCCTCGACGGGCTCGGGGACGGCGACCGCGCCGTCGAACGACGATCCCACGACGATCGTGATGCCGTCGTGCGCGCCGGGGACGCGACTCTGCACCTCGAGCTCGGCGGGCGCCAGCAAGCGCGCGAACTGCTCGGCCGTGCGTCGCATGCCCTTCGGCGCGTAGACCACCGTGTTCTCGTAGTCGAACGAGGCGGCGTTGCCGACGCCCTTCGCCTTGTAGCCCAGCCCCCGGAGTTGCTCGGCCACCGCCGCCGCGACTCCGGTCACCCCGCTGCCGTTGAAGATGCGCACCCGATAGGCCTTCTTGGGCATGACCTTCGCCTTCCCCGATACGGGCGCCTGCGTGGGGTTGGAGAACTCGGTGACCGCGGCCTGTACGTCGTACTCCGACGCGACCACGTATGACGCGTCGCCCATCATCTGCAGACCGCCTTCGAGGTGGACCATGTGGACGTTGCTCGTGTCGAGGGTGAGGGCCAGGCTGGCCAGGGGAAGCAGGCGCTTGAGTGAGTCGAGGTCGGACGTGATCTCCGCCGTGACCGCGGTGAGCAGGTCCGACACCTTCTTCCAGTCCTTGTTCCAGCGTCCCGACTGGCGCTGCAGTTCCTTGAGGAAGGTCTGCTGGCGCTCCATGCGCGTGAAGTCGCCGCGAGCATCGTGGCGGTAGCGCACGAAGTCCAGTGCGTCGTGGCCCTTGAGCAGTTGGTAGCCCGGCTCGATATCGATTGACTTCCAGGAGCTGCTCTCGGGGTTGTAGTAGCGGCGGTCGACCGGGTAGTAGACGCCGCCCAGGATGTTGACGACGTGCCAGAAGCCGCCGAAGTCCACCTCCATGAAATGGTGGATAGGCAACCCGGTCAGCTCACCGACGGTCTCGACGCAGAGCGCCGCCCCGCCATACGAGTAGGCGGTGTTGATCTTGTCGTGGCCGTACCCTGGCAACTCGACGTAGAGATCGCGCGGGAACGAGAGCATGGTGATGGTCTTCGTGTCCGGGTCGAGGCGGGCCAGCAGCAGCGTGTCGGCCCTGCCGGGATCGTCGGGCCGCGTGTCGCTGCCGATCAGGAGGATGTTCACGGCCTCGCCGGGCAGGGGCGGCTGCAACTCCTTGCGCGCGTGCTGCACGGCCTCAACGACCTCCGCGCTGCGGTCGCCCATCTCGTTCAGCTTGCCGTTCGTCCAACCGAGCGCGAAACCCGGCGCGGCGAGCGCGACCACCACGACCGCGAGGCCGACGACCTTGAGCGACAAGTGCCGGCCGAAGGCGAGGTAGGTGGTCACGGCGGCAGCCGCGACAACCGCCCCGACCGGAGCCCCGATGAGGACCCAGCCGGGCACCTCACCCGTCGCCTCCGCGAGGTCGAGGACCGACCAGAAGTCCTGGACGGGCTGCCGCCCATAGAGCCAGAAGGCGACGCCCGTGCCGGCCGCCGCGGCCAGGCCGGCCAGCCACAGCAGCACGGTCCGCAGGCGGTGCGGGCGCTCCCGCTCGCGCGCACGGCGCGAGAGCGCCGAAAGCGGTTCCGCGATGGTCTGCGGCGCGGCAGCGGTCGGCGAAGCCTCGGCTGCCGCGCCCGCGCCGTCCCCGGGGCGCCGCACGGGCTCGTCGCGCCCGGCGCGATAGACGGTGTACTCGCGCTCGCCGCCGGCCACGGCCGCTCAGGCGTTCCCCGCCGCCCGCGGGCGGCCGTCACCCGTCTCCGCCGGCGCACCCACGCGCTCGACGTCCGCACCGAGACGGCCGAGCTTGCCCGCCATGTCCTCGTACCCGCGGTCGATGTGATGGACGCTGCGCACCTCGGTCTCGCCGTCTGCGACAAGCCCCGCGGTGACGAGGGCCGCTCCGCCCCGCAGGTCGGGCGCCTCGACCACCGTGCCGGTCAGCGCACGTGGGCCGGTGACGACGGCGTGGTGGCCGCTCGTCGTGATCCCCGCGCCAAGCCTGTTGAGCTCGTCGACGACCACAAAGCGGTTCTCGAAGACGTTCTCGGTGAGGATCGACGTGCCGTCGGCCAGGGTGAGCAAGACCATGATCTGCGCCTGCAGGTCGGTGGCGAACCCGGGGTGCGGAAGCGTCGAGACGTCCACCGGCTTCAGGGCGCCGTCGCGGCGTACGCGGATGACCTGGGCGCCCGTCTCGACGGCGGCGCCCATCTGGCTCAACTTCGTCAGGAACAACTCGAGATTGACCGGATCCAGCCCGTGCACGGCCACGTCGCCGCCGGTCGCCGCGCCCATGATGAGGTACGTCCCGGCCTCGATGCGATCGGCGATCACCGTGTGGCACACGCCGTGTAACGGACGGCCGCCGAAGACGCGCAGCGTGCTGCTGCCCGCGCCTTCGATCTCGGCGCCCATCCCGCTGAGGAAGTCGCAGAGGTCGACGATCTCGGGCTCGCGGGCGGCGTTCTCGATCACGGTCTCGCCGGCGGCCGCCGTGGCCGCCATCACCAGGTTCTCCGTCGCCCCGACGCTGGGGTAGTCGAGCGTCACGACCGCGCCGCGCAACCGCTCGCAGGCCACCTTGATGAACCCGTGCTCGATCTCGATCGACGCCCCGAGCTTCTCGAGCCCGCGGAGGTGGAAGTCGATGCGCCGCGGGCCGATGTTGCAGCCACCAGGCATGGCGATGGTCGCCTCGCCGAGGCGTGCCACCAGCGGCCCCATGACGATGATGCTGGCGCGCATGGTGCGGACGAGCTCGTACGGCGCGCAGCCGTTGAGCGCACCGCCCGCCTCGATCAGCAGCCCGTCGCCGTCCCTCGTCACGGTGGCGCCCAAGGCGGCCAGCATCTCGCTCATCGTGCCGACGTCGCTGATGCGCGGCACGCGCCGGATGGCGCACGGCTCCGCGGAGAGGAGACTCGCGGCCATGAGCTTGAGCGCTGAGTTCTTGGCACCGGAGAGGCGGACGTCGCCCTGTAGCCGACGGCCGCCGCGGACCAGAAGGCGCCCTGCGTGTTCGGGGGACCCGTCCATACGACAGGTCGCAAGTATAGCGTGCGCGCCTGCGGCGCGCGGCCGATGCGCCCGCACGCCCCGCCGCGCGACGGAGCCGTGCCCGCCTCGCGCCGGCGCTCGGCGCGCGGGCCTCAGAGAGCGCGGCGCGCTACGCGCAGGCTTCAGACCCCGCGGCGCGCCACGCGCAAGCGGTTCTCGGCGCGCTTCAGCGCCTGCTCGGCGCGGTAGAAATCGACCTCGGCCCGCGCCCCCGGATCGCCGCGCCGCTCGAGCAGATCGCGCGCGCGTCGCGCCGCCGACCCGGCGCGGTCGACGTCGATGCGCCCGGCGACCTCGGCGTGATCGACCACGACCATCACCATGCTGAACAGCACCTCCGCATAACCCACGCCACTGGCGATGTAGTCGTAGGTGCCGTCCAGCCGCTTGACCCGGGTCTCGCCGATGCCGAGCAGTGTGACGAGCGGCTGGTGCCGGGCGAGGATGCCGAGCTCCCCGGCGACGCCCGGCAGTACCACCATCGCGACGTGGTCGCTGTAGACCACCCCGTCCGGGGTCACGACCTCGAGGTGCAGCGCGGTCTCAGCCACGGCGGCGCTCAGACCCGGTCTCCGGCGGCGGCGAGCTGGCGTCCCTGCTCGACCGCCTCGTCGACGCTCCCCACCATCAGGAAGGCCTGTTCGGGCAGGTCGTCGCAGGCGCCGTCGACGATGTCCTTGAACCCTCGGACCGTGTCCGCGAGCGGCACGTACTTGCCCGGCCGGCCCGTGAACTGCTCCGCGACGTTGAACGGCTGCGAGAGGAACCGCTCGAGGCGCCGCGCGCGCTGAACGACGACCTTGTCCTCGTCGGAGAGCTCGTCCATGCCGAGGATGGCGATGATGTCCTGCAGGTCCTTGTAGCGCTGCAGGATCTCCTGCACACGCGTCGCGACCTCGTAGTGCTCGCCGCCCACGGCATCGCGGGTGAGGATGCGCGAGGTCGAGTCGAGCGGGTCGACCGCCGGGTAGATGCCCTTCTCCGAGATGGCGCGCGAGAGGACGGTCGTGGCGTCAAGGTGGGTGAAGGTGGCCGCCGGCGCCGGGTCGGTGAGGTCGTCCGCCGGCACGTAGATCGCCTGCACCGACGTCACCGAGCCGCGCCTCGTCGAGGTGATGCGCTCCTGCAGCTCGCCCATCTCGTTGGCCAGCGTCGGCTGGTAGCCGACGGCGCTCGGCATGCGGCCGAGCAGCGCCGAGACCTCGGACCCTGCCTGGACGAAGCGGAAGATGTTGTCGATGAACAGCAGCACATCCTGGCCGCCCTGCTCGCGGAAGTACTCCGCCACCGTGAGGCCGGCGAGGCCCACGCGCAGGCGGGCGCCCGGAGGCTCGTTCATCTGCCCGTAGACGAGCGTCGTCTTATCGATGACGCCGGACTTCTTCATGTCGAGCCAGAGGTCGTTGCCCTCGCGCGTGCGCTCGCCCACACCGCAGAAGACCGACAGGCCGCCGTGCTGGGTGGCGATGTTGTGGATGAGCTCCTGGACGATGACGGTCTTGCCCACGCCGGCGCCGCCGAAGAGGCCGATCTTGCCCCCCTTGACGTACGGCGCGAGCAGGTCGACGACCTTGATGCCCGTCTCGAAGACCTCGTCGGTCGGGTCGAGCGCGTCAAAGTCGGGCGCGGGACGATGGATCGGCCAGCGCTCGACATCCTCGAGCTCGCCCAGGTGGTCGATCGTCTGTCCCATCACGTTGATGAGCCGGCCGAGCGTCTTCTCGCCCACGGGCACGGACATCGCCTGGCCGGTGTCCGTGACGACGACCCCGCGCGCCAGGCCGTCGGTCGAGTCCATCGCCACGGCGCGGACCTTGTCGTCGCCCAGATGCTGTTGCACCTCGCAGACCAACTCGTGCGTCTCGCCGTCGCGCTCGACGGAGACCGTGAGCGCGTTGTAGATCGCCGGCAGCTCGTCCGGGAAGCGCGCGTCGATGACGGGCCCGATCACCCGGACCACTGTGCCTGTGTTCATGTCCTCAACTCCGCTCGTCCTTCGCTCATCCGAGGGCCTCGGCGCCCGCCACGACCTCGAGGATCTCCTGCGTGATCGCAGCCTGGCGGGCGCGGTTGAGCGCCAGCGTGAGGTCGCCGAGCATCTCCTCGGCGCTCTCGCTCGCGTTGCGCATGGCGGTCATGCGGGCGCCCTGCTCGCTGGCGCTGGACTCGAGCAGGGCGCGGTAGACGGCGATCTCGACGTAGGCGGGCAGCAGCCGCTCGAAGATCGTCGTGGGATCTGGTTCGTAAAGATAGCTCAGATGAGTCACCGGACGCCGTCCCAGGCGCTCTTCGGTGACCTCCTCGCGCCGGATGGGCAGGATCGTGACGTCCATGAGAGTCTGTTCGATGGGCGACTTGAACTGGTTGTAGACGACCCGCACACGGTCTGTTTGACCCGACGTGAAGGCGTCGATCATACGTTTCGCGATCGCCCGGGCATTGGCGTACTCGGGACGGTCGCTCAGACCCTGCCACGTCGCCACCAGCTCGTAGCGACGGAAGCGTAGCGTGCCGATGCCCTTCTTGCCGACGGCGGCCAGACGTGTCTTCTTGCCGTCGGCGCGCAGCTTGCGGTCCTCTTCGATCACGCGGCGGATGACGTTGGCGTTGAACGACCCGGCGAGGCCGCGGTCACCCGTCATCGCGACGAGAGAGACCGTCCGCTCCTCAGGGTGTTCGCGCATCAGGGCGAACTCGCGGCGCTCGTCGGAGTACGTCGCGAGGTCCATCATCATCTCGACCATGTCGATGGCGTACGGACGCAGGGCTTCGATGCGGGCTTGAGCGCGACGCAGCTTGGCCGCGGCGACCATCTCCATGGCCTTGGTGATCTTGCGCGTGCTCTGGACCGACGTGATGCGCCGGCGGATGTCGTGGAGGGTCGCCACGTCAGGCTTGCTCCCCCTCGGACGCGTGCTCGGCGGCGGGCGCGGGGCCGGGTGCCGCTGCTGAGGGGCCGCTTTCAAAGCCCTTCAGGAACTCGCGGATGGTCGCGCTCAACTGCTCTTCGCTTTCCGGCGAGAGCTCCTGCTCGTCGCGGATTCGCGCCAGGAGGTCGGCGTTCTGCGCCGCCATGTGGGAGCGCAGGTCGTGTCCGAACCCGGCGACACTGTCGAGCGGCAGGTCGTCGACGTAGCCGCGGGAACCGGCGAACAGGACGGCCACCTGCTCCTCGACGGGCATCGGGTCGAACCTGCCTTGGTTGAGGATCTCGATCATGCGCGCGCCGCGCGCCAGCGTGCGCTTGGTGGTCTCGTCGAGCTCGGAGCCGAACTGGGCGAAGGCCTCGAGCTCGCGGTACTGGGCGAGGTCGATGCGCAGACGGCCGGCGACCTGCTTCATCGCCTTGATCTGCGCGGCGCCGCCGACGCGGCTGACCGAGATGCCGATGTTGATCGCCGGCCGCACGCCCGAGTAGAACAGGTCGCTCTGCAGGAAGATCTGGCCGTCGGTGATGGAGATCACGTTCGTCGGGATGTAGGCCGACACGTCCCCGGCCTGGGTCTCGATGACGGGGATGCCCGTGAGCGAGCCGCCGCCGAGCTCGTCGCTGAGCTTGACGGCGCGCTCCAGCAAGCGCGAGTGCAAGTAGAAGACGTCGCCCGGGAAGGCCTCGCGGCCCGGCGGGCGACGCAGGAGCAGCGACATCTGCCGGTACGAGTCGGCGTGCTTCGACAGGTCGTCGTAGAAGGCGACGGCGTGGCGCCCGGAGTAGCAGTAGTACTCGGCCATCGCCGCGCCCGCGTACGGTGCGAGGTACTTGAGCGGCGCCGAGGACGACGCCGTCGCGGCCACGACGATGGTGTAGTCCATCGCACCGTGTTCCTCGAGCTTCCGGACGACCTGCATGACCGTCGACGCCTTCTGGCCGATCGCCACGTAGACGCAGACGATGTCCTTGCCCTTCTGGTTGATGATCGTGTCGACGATGAGCGACGTCTTGCCCGTCTGGCGGTCGCCGATGATGAGCTCACGCTGGCCGCGGCCGATCGGGATCATAGCGTCGATCGCCTTGATGCCGGTCTGCAGCGGCTCCTTCACCGGCTGGCGGTCGACGACGCCGGGGGCCTTGAACTCGACCGGCCGGAAGGCCGTGGTCTCAATCGGCCCCTTGGCATCGAGCGGCTCGCCCAACGGGTTGACGACGCGGCCCACCAGGGCCTCGCCGACCGGCACCTGCAGGATGCGGCCCGTGCGCTTGACGAGGTCGCCCTCCTTGATCAGCGTGTCCTCGCCCAGCAGTACGGCGCCGACGTTGTCCTCCTCGAGGTTCAACGTCAGCCCGGTGACGCCATGCGGCAGATCCAGCATCTCCATGGCCATGCAGTTGCGGAGCCCGTAGACGCGCGCGATCCCGTCGCCGACCTCGAGTACCGTCCCGACCTCGTCGACCTCGACTTCAGCCTTGTAGTCCTCGATCTGCGACTTGAGGACCGCGGCGATCTCTTCTGGGCGAAGCTTCACTTCGCGTCACCTCTCACTTCTGCCGTGACAAGACGCTGGCGCAACTGACGGATGCGCGAGCGCAGACTGCCGTCGACGATGACGTCGCCGACGCGGAGCACGAGACCGCCCAGGACACCGGCGTCGACGCGCTTCGTCATCTCTACACGCCGCCCGGTCGCCTTCGCGACCTTGGCGGCGAGCCGTTCCTCTACCTCGGGGCCGAGCTCGACGGCCGAGGTCACCTCGACGTTGACGACCTCGGCCTCCGCCGCCGCCAGGGCCTCGAGCTCCTCATGGACCGCGTCGACGAGGGCAAAGCGACCCTTCCCCTGCAGCAGCTGCAGGGTGTTGGAGACGAGCCGGTCGGCCTCGCGCGTGAGCTCGGCGAGCACGCGGCGCTTGGCGGCATCGTCGACCTGCGGGTCGGCGAGGACGTGGCGCAGCGGCGCCGATGCCGCGAGGCCGGCGACGAAGTCGCCCAGCTCGCGGCGCACCGGCTCGACCCTCCCGGCCGCCTGCGCGGCGCCGAAGAGAGCCCGCGCGTACACGCGTGCGATTTGACCGTCGCTCACCCGTTCGACTCCGTCGTGAGCTTGTCGAAGTCGAGGTCGGCGAGGGCCTCGTCGATCAGGCGCCGCTGGTCGGCCTCGCTGAGGCTGCTCGCCGCGACCTTCTCGGTGGCGAGCAGCGTGAGGTCGGCGACCTGCGCCTTCAGGTCCTGCACCGCGGCGCGCGTCTCGCGCTCGATCTGCTCGTGTGCCCGCGTCACCAGGCGCTCAGCCTGGTCACGCGACGCGGCGAGGATCTCGGCCTTGGCTGCCTCCCCGGAGGCGCGCGAGCGCTCAAGGATGGCTTCAGCCTCGCCCCGCACCTGGGCGAGCGTCTGCTTGTACTCGTCGAGCAGGCGCTGCGCCTCGGCGCGCGTCTCCTCGGCCGAGTCCATGCTCTCCTGGATCCTGGCGCGGCGCTCGTCGATGACACGCTGCAAGGGCCCGAAGGCGTACTTCCACAGCACGAACACGGCCAAGCCAAAGGTGATGAGGGTCCAGACCATCAGGCCCCACTCGGTGTTCAGCATCGCTGTCTCCGTTCCCTCGGGTGGGTCTCGCCCGCGACCGCCCGTCAGGCGACGAAGATCAGGATCAGGGCGATGACGAAGGCATAGAGGGCAACGGCCTCGGTCACGCCGATCCCTATGAACATGTTGGTGCGGATGTCGCCGGACACTTCGGGTTGGCGGGCGATGCTCTCGAGCGCCTTGCTGATGAGCATGCCGAGACCCAGCGCGGGTCCGAGTGAGCCGACGCCCATCGAGATGCCGGCGGCCAGCAGCTTGGCGGATTCGGCGTCCATTCAGTGTCCTCCTTGACGATGCACGCGCGGTGCGGGGTTCCATGGTGGTTGGGCATGCACTTCAATGCTCCTGGTCGAGCGCCCCACCGATGTAGACGGCGGAGAGGATGGCGAAGATGAACGCCTGGATGAAGGCGACGAAGATCTCGAACAGGTAGATGAGGACCGACCCCATCTGCAGTGCCAGTGCCGCCAGGTAGCTCTGGAAGATGAGCGCCATGGCGAAGAACACGCCGAGAATGGCGTGGCCGGCGAGCATGTTGGCGAAGAGACGGACCGAGAGCGACACCAGCCGGAAGGCCTCGCTGACCGCATGGATCACGAGGATGAGCTGGCGCAGGACGGGCGGGGCGCTGGAGGGAGCCCAGCCCGCGAAGTAGCGGAAGAAGCCGTTCTTCCGAATGCCGGCATAGTGGGTGAAGAGGAACGTACACAGGGCCAACGCCAGCGTGACGTAGAGGTTCGCGGTCGCCGCGTAGAACCCGAACTGGTTGTGCTCGGCAAACGGCAGCGGGACGAGACCGATCAGGTTCGAGACGAGGACGAAGAAGAACGCGCCGGCGATGTAGGGGAACCACGTCACCTGGCCACTCTTCATGACCGAGCCGACGATCCCGTTGCGGGCGAGGTCATAGATCGTCTCCATCATGTACTGGAAGCGCGATGGCACCGGCTTGATGCTGCGAGCGATGACGACCGCAAGGACCACGAGGATGGCCGTGGTGACCCACAGGTAGACGACGGCCTTGTTGATCGACAGATCGACCGGCCCTATGGACGGAAGCTCGACGATCGGCTGCAGTTCGAACTCGTGGGCGACGTCGAACTCCTCGCGCTCGCCGCCGGGGATGATCGCCAGCACGGCCAAAGCCACGAGCCCCACGAGCAGGTAGGCGACAAGGACCAGGCGACGATTCACGGCAGCCTCACCTGCCGCCGCTCCGCGCCGCCGGACGAGGGGTAGCTGAAGAGACGCAGTCCGACGTACACAGTGAAGGCTGCCAGGAAGCTGAGCGCGACGGTCGCGAAAGCGGTGCGCTGCACCAGCCCTACGACGATGAGGACGCCGAGGACGGCCGCCAGGCGCAGCGCCATGCCACCCAGCGCGACAGCGAGGGCGCCGTTGAACGAGACGTCCTGGGCGCGGCGCCAGGCGAGGACCTCGAGCCCCCAGTAGGCGAACGCCAGACCGGCCCCGAGGGCGGCCGCCCAGACAGGACGTCCCGTCGACGCGGCCACGAGCACCGCGCCGACACCCACGGCAACGAGCGCCAGTGGCGCGACCGCTCCTCTGCTCATGCCTCCATCCTTCCCGGACGGCCTATCTGGGCTTGGTCTCGAGATAGACCGCGTACAGCGCCAAGGCGAACCCGACGAACACACCGATGACCGTGCACAGCGGAAACTGGTCGATGACCCAGTCGAGACCGGCGCCGACGCCGCCACCGGTGACGACGCCGCCGAGGATCAGGAAGGCGACGGATTCGCCAGACGGGGACGAGCGGCGACCGTCCGTCTTCTCGTGCCGGTCCCGCGACACCCTACACCGCCCGCGCCGCCCGCGCCAACGCCCCGAGTGGATGAAATCCGAGGGCCACTTGGCTCACCCGCCGCGTCCGTTCTTCGCCGCGGCGCCGCCCAACTCCACAGCTTGGCCGGCCCGGTAGCGGCTCAGCAGACGCGCCATGTAGGCGGTCGCCACCGCCGCCGTAGCGCCCAGGACGATCGTCGCCCACGTCGAGTCCTGCTGCATGGCGATGGCGAGACCGTTGAGCAGCAGGCACCAGATGTACAGAAGCAAGACGCTCTTGCGCTGCGAGAACCCGTGCACGAGCACCAGGTCGTGGTGCACGTGGTCGGCGCCCGCGGAGTAGAAGGGCACGCCACGGCGCCATCGGCGCCAGACGATAAGGAAGAGGTCGATGAACGGCACGCCCAGGACCAGCAGGGGCAGGAGCAGGGCCACCGCGGCGGTGCCCTTCATGACGCTCTGGACGCTGATGGCCCCAAGCACGAAGCCCAGGAGCATCGAGCCGGCGTCGCCCATGAAGATGGTCGCCGGATGGAAGTTGAAGCGGAGGAAGGCGAAGGTGGCGCCGGCGAGCACGGCGGCGATGATGCCCAGCGCCGGGAACCCCGTCGAGATGGAGATGACGCTGAAGGTCACGGCGGCGATGCCGCACACGCCGGCAGCCAGCCCGTCCAGGCCGTCGATGAAGTTGACCATGTTGATGATCGCCGCCAGCCACAGCACGGTGACGAGAGCGGCGGCGACGTCCGGGAACTGGATGAACTCGTCGAAGAACGGGACCGCCACCCGCGTGATGCGCACACCGAAGGAGATCGCGACGCCGATGGCCAGCAACTGGCCGGTGAACTTGATGATCGGCTCCAGCTCGAAGAGGTCGTCGAAGAGGCCCACGGCGACCACGATCGCCGCACCGGCGACGATGCCCCAGACGGGCCTGCTGATGTGGACCAGCAGCAGCACGGGGACCAGCCAGGCGATGAAGATGGCGAGACCGCCGAGGAGCGGCGTCGCACTGGCGTGCATGCGCCGCTCCTCGGTGGGGTGGTCGACGGCCCCGGCCACGCGCGCCAGGCGTCCCATCAGCGGCGTCGCCACGAGGACGATCGCGGCGGCGAGGACGAAGCCGAGGATCGCGGTCCGCGTGGGGCTGGAGAGGCTGATCAGCCCTTGGATGGCAGCTCCTCCTTGTGGAGCGCGACGCCGGCTTCAGCGAACATCGCCTGAGAGAGGTCGTCGGGGTAACCCTCGACGTAGTGGATCTCGCGCACCCCGCAGTTGATCAGCATCTTCGCGCAGAGGATGCACGGCTGGTGCGTACAGTAGAGAGTGGCGCCGTCAATCGGGACGCCGTGCACAGCCGCTTGGATGATGGCGTTCTGCTCGGCATGGATCGCGCGACACAGCTCGTGACGCTCGCCGGACGCGATGCCGAGCTGTTCGCGCAGGCAACCGACGTCCAGGCAGTGGCCCACGCCCCGCGGCGCGCCGTTATAGCCGGTGGCGAGGACGCGCTTGTCGCGCACGAGCACGGCGCCGACCTGGCGGCGCAGGCAAGTCGAGCGCGTCGCCGCCTGCCGCGCGAGCTGCAGGAAGTACTCGTCCCAGCTCGGGCGGTCACGCGCGGCGGTCGTCACCCCGCGTCCCCCGTGTCGTCGATGGCCGCGACGCGGCGCTGATGGCGGTCGCCCTCGAACGGAGTCGTCATCCAGACCTCGGTGATCGCCCACGCCTCGTCCTCCGAGAGCACGCGGCCGGCGAGACAGAGCACGTTCGCGTCATTATGGCGCCGCGACATCTCCGCGAGGTGCGGCGTGGTCGCGTCGGCGGCCCGGACGCCACGGTGACGGTTGGCCGCCATGCACATGCCGAGCCCGGTCCCGCACACGAGGATGCCCCGCTCGACACCCCCCGAGGCGACGGCGTCGGCGACCGCGTGCGCGAAGCCCGGGTAGTCGACGGAGGTCTCGCCGTCGGACGTCCCCATGTCGAGGACCTCGTGACCCTGGGCACGAAGGCGGCGCACCACGGCCTTCTTGACGGCGTACCCTGCGTGGTCGGCGCCAGCGGCGATCTTCACGACGACCTCCAGACAGCTCGGTTCATGGGCGGCGCGGGCGGGGCGGGAAGGGAGCCTGGTGACCGCGCGTCAAGTCAGTGATTGTACCCCAGCAAGCCGCCCGCGGCCGGGAGGGGATCAGACGCGCGGCAGGTCGTCGCGCCGCCGCGCGAGACGTTCCGCCACATCGTCCGCCGTCAAGGCTCCCTCCCGCAAGAGGCGCCAGCGCCCCCGTTCCTCGTAGAGCGTGAGGTCGACCACCGTGGACGCTGCCCCACCCGCCGGCCCGGCGTCGAGTACGAGGTCGCAGGCGGCCAAGATGCCGGGGTCCACATCGACGAGCCTGGCCGGCGCCGGCGCGCCGCTGCGGTTGGCGCTCGAAGAGACCAACGGGAACGTGAGCGCGCCGAGGACGCGAGCCGGCGTCGGCCAGCGCGGGACGCGCACGCCAAGCGTGCGGACCACGATACGCCCGTCTGCCCCGATCGCACGCCGCTGCTCGTGAACGACCTCGCCGGCGGGCGGGCCGTCGAACCCCTCCGGATAGGGGATCACCAAGGTCACCGGCCCAGGCAGGAGGCGCAGGCAGGCGTCGGTCAGGCGGCGACCCAGGGCGACGGCGGCGAACAGCGCCTCGCGGTTGGGGAAGATCACCTGCAGCGGCTTGCCCCGGTCGCGGCGCTTGGCGGCGGTCACGGCGGCGGCCGTCGCCGGCGACAGCCGGCCGCCGATACCGTACACGGTGTCGGTCGGGAAGCAGGCCAGACGCGCGGTCGCGAGGCGGAGCGGCAGCTCGGCGGCGCTGCCGGGCTCGAGCTCGGCGAGGTCCACACGTTCCTGTGCCGGGAACGCCGGTGCTCCGCCAGAGCCCGCCGCCTGCACCCGGCCCTCTTCCCCCCGCGGCACGCTCATCGCCGCACGGGGATGCCGCGCGCTGCCAGGTAGTCCTTGGCCTCGGCGATCGAGGAGGTGCCGTAGTGGAAGATCGACGCCGCCAGCACGGCGTCGGCCTCGCCCTCCGACAAGCCCTCGGCCAGATGCTCGAGCGTCCCGACGCCCCCCGAGGCGATGACCGGCACGTCGACCGCGCGGGCGATCGTGCGGGTCAACTCGAGATCGTAGCCGTCGAGCGTGCCGTCGCGGTCCATGCTCGTGAGCATGAACTCACCCGCTCCCAGCTCGGCCGCGCGCACCGCCCACTCCTCCGCGTCGAGACCGGTCGGCGTGCGACCGCCGTGGACGTAGACCTCCCAGCGCGGCGGCCGTCCCAGTCCGTCGTCCGCGACGCGCCTGGCGTCGATCGCCACGACGATGCACTGCGCGCCAAAACGTTCGGAGCAGCGCCGCACGAGCTCGGGGTCCTCGACGGCCGCCGTGTTCATGGTGATCTTGTCCGCCCCGGCGACGAGGATGGCGCGAACGTCGTCGGCACTTCCCAAGCCGCCGCCGATCGTGAAGGGGATGAAGACCTGCTCCGCGCACCGCGCCGCGAGGTCGGCGA
This sequence comes from Thermoleophilia bacterium UBA2241, assembly GCA_002347645.1. Lineage (GTDB taxonomy): Bacteria > Actinomycetota > Thermoleophilia > UBA2241 > UBA2241 > UBA2241. The sequence goes on from DDYF01000039.1 coordinate 30,045, forward strand.
TGATGTCGCGCCGCTCGTGCGACGCCGTGATGTCCAGAAAGACGATCTCGTCGGCCCCCTCGGCGTCGTAGTGGGCGGCAAGCTCTACAGGGTCACCGGCGTCGCGGAGGTCGACGAAATTGACGCCCTTGACGACCCGGCCGTCACGGACGTCGAGGCAGGGGATGACGCGTTTGCACAACATCGCCGCCGCGCCGACGTCAGCCGCGGACGGCGGCCTGCGCCTCGGCGAGCGTGAAGGCCTTCTCGTACAGCGCCCGCCCCACGATCACGCCGACGACGGTGGGAGCCTTCAGGCGCGCGAGCCGGCGCAGGTCGTCGAGGAGGGCGACGCCGCCCGAGCAGACGAGCTCCAGCGGCGTCGCCTCGGCCAGGTCGCGCAAGCCGATGAGGTTCGGGCCGCCCAGCATGCCGTCGCGCGCCGTGTCGGTGTAGACGACACGCTTCACGCCGTGCTCCTCCAGGATGCGCACGAACTTGACGGCGCTCATCTGGGTGCGCTGCTGCCACCCGTGCGTCGAGACCATGCCGTCGGTGCAGTCCATGCCCACGACCAGCCGGTCCCCCAACCAGTTGACGGCGTCGTCGAGGAGGTCGAGCGCCGTGATGGCCGCGGTCCCCATGACGACCCAGCGCACCCCCAGCCCCGCGACGAGGGCGAGGCTCGTGTCTGAGCGGATCCCGCCCCCGTACTCGACCGGCAGGTCCACGGCCTTGACGATCTGCTCGAGCAGCCCGACGTTGACGAGCTCGCCCGTGCGTGCGGCGTCGAGGTCGACCACGTGGAGAGCCTCCGCCCCCTGCTCCTGCCAGTAGCGTGCCAGGGCCACAGGGTCGTCGCCGAAGACGGTGACGTCGGCGAAGTCGCCGCGACGCAGGCGGACGGCCTTGCCGCCCTGGATGTCGATGGCCGGAAAGACGATCATCGGCAACTCTCCCGTGACGAGGTCAGTGCACACCCCGGGGCGGCACGGCCGAAGGATCTCGCCGGCCGTCGCGTGTCGCGCGGACGGCGGCGACGAAGTTGGCCAGCAGGGCGAGCCCCGTGGTGGAGCTCTTCTCAGGGTGGAACTGTACCGCCCAGACGTTGTCGCGCGCCACCGCCGCGACCACCGGCCCGCCGTAGTCGGTGGTCGCGGCGACGAGCGCGGGATCGGTCGGCCGGCACGCGTAGGAGTGGACGAAGTAGACGGCGGCGGCGGGCAGCCCGCGGGCCATGCCCGCCCCTGCCGCCTCCCACGTCAATGCGTTCCACCCGATGTGCGGCACCTTGAGGTCGGTGGTGAGGCGCTCCACCGTGCCCGGGAGCACGCCCAGCCCGCGCCAGTCCCCGCCCTCGGCACTGCGCGCGAAGAGGAGTTGCATGCCCAGGCAGACACCGAGGAAGGGGACGCCCGCCCCGATACGCTCCACCACGACGTCGCCGAGACCGGTCGCTTCGAGCCTGGAGGCGGCGTCGCGAAAGGCGCCGACGCCGGGCAGGACGACTGCCTCGGCTCCCGCCAGGCCGGCGGACGACGCCGCGAGACGGACGTTGCCTCCGGCCCGCTCCAGCGCCTTCGCGACGCTGGCCAGGTTCCCCATGCCGTAGTCGACGACGGCGATGGCCGGACGGTCGCGTCGTGGGCGGCTGGCGGTCACCGGCGCCACACCCTGGCGGTCAGAGCGTGCCCTTGGTCGAGGGGACGGCGTCGTCAAGGCCGTGGCGCGCGCAGGCTTCTGCCAGCGCGCGCGCCACGGCCTTGAACACCGCCTCGACCATGTGGTGGGAGTCGTTGCCGGCGAGCAGGCGCACGTGCAGGGTGACGCCGCCCTGGGTGGCGAGCGAACGCAGGAAGTGCGGTACCAGCCCGGCGTCGAACGCGCCGACGCGCACGCCGGCGAGCGTCAGGTCGTGGACGAAGTACGGACGTCCGGAGAGATCCAACGCCGCCATGGCGAGCGCTTCGTCCATGGGCAGCAGCGCGGAACCATAGCGACGGATGCCGCGCTTGTCGCCGAGCGCCTCGCGCAGCGCCTGGCCCAAGGCGAGCCCGACGTCCTCGACGGTGTGGTGGCCGTCGACGTCGAGGTCGCCGCTCGCCGTGAGCATGAGGTCGAAGCGGCCGTGACGCGCGAAGAGCTCGAGCATGTGGTCGAGGAACCCGATGCCCGTCATGACCTCGGCGACACCCGAGCCGTCCAGGTCGAGCGTGAGGGCGATGTCGGTCTCGGTCGTCGTTCGGTGTACCTCTGCACGTCGCCGTTTCATTTTGGGCCGCCTCCTCGGGAGGTCGAGTTCTACCACAGGGTCAGGCCGCACGAAAGGTCGCCGGCCGCAGTCCGTCGGTCGAGAGGGCGTCCACCCGCTCCCCGAGCCGCTGCGCGCGCGTCATCGGCTCTCGAGCAGGTCGCCCAGCCTCGCCAGCAGCGCGGCGACGTCGGCGCCGCGCAACGAGCGCGCCGCGCGTCCCACCACCAGTCGCGCGCCGCACCGCGCCACGACCTCGCGGTGCGCGAGGCCCTGCAGGCCGGCGGCGGCGATCACCGTGTCGAGCTCAACGATGCCGTCGGCGAGCCCCAGGGAAAGCGCCAACGTCGCCGCCGACGTGAGGCGCACGGGCTGGACCTGCAGGCCGCCGGCGGCGAAGAAGCGCGCCGTCACGCGCGGAAAGCGCGTGGCGACGCGGACCCGCCCCCGCCGTCCCTCGCAGGCGTCGCCCACGACGGCGAACACGAGGCGCGCGGGCGCCACGCGCAGGTCGAGCAACTCGAAGACCTCGGGCTCGTGTTCGAGCAGCAGTTCCTTGCCGACGACGGCGAGGTCGAGCACGCCGCTCTCGCAACACGCCAGGAGGTCCGCACCCGAAGCGCGCGCCCAGGTGACGCCGTCGGCCTCCACGACGCCCGGCTGCTGCTGCAGGTGGCGCAAGGCGGCGACGGGCAGTCCGGCGGCGGTCAGCAAGCCGAGGACGGCCTCGAGCTGCGGCTGCGGCTCCAGTCCGACACGCAGTCTCATCCGGCCCCCAGCGCCCGAAGGACGTCGCGCCACGAACCCTCCGTCTGCGCGCCGCCGGACAGCTCGAGCGCGTAACGGCCGCCGGCGCGACGCAGCGACGGCGCCGGCGGCTCGGCCGTGGCCGGCACAGCGCACACGGCGACCCCGGCGCGGCGCAGCTCCGCCAGCCGCGCGGGCTCGTCGAACCCGCCGGCGAACGCGAGCGGGGCCGGCGGCACGGCCGGCAGGCGGTCGGCCTCGTCGAGGGCGTCGCGCAGACGGTCCAGCGCGATGGCGAACCCGACGCCGGAGATGTCCCACTCGAAACATCCGGGGAGCTCGTCGTAGCGGCCGCCAGAAGCCACGGGAAGGCCGACCCCCGGCGCCCACGCCTCGAGGATGACGCCCGTGTAGTACGTCAGGTCGTGGTACAGCCCGAAGTCGAAGGTCACGGCGTCGCCGAACCCGGCCTCGGTCACCAGGTCGCGCACTTCCACGAGGCGCTCGATGGCGCCGACCATCGCCGGCGTGGTCGCCAGCTTGCGAGCCTGCGACAGGCTGTCGCTCGTGCCTCCCAGAGCGAGGGTCGCCTGCAGGGCCTTGAGCGCCTCGTCGCCGACCGCGGCGTTCGCGGCGATCGACTCCAGCAGGGGGTAGTCGCGGTCGGCCAGCGCCTCCAGCAGTGCCTCGCGATCGTCGTCGACGAGGCCGAGGGTGTCGACGAGCGCCGTCGGGAAGGCCATGGTGTTGAGCGTCACGCGGTACTCCGGCAGCCCAGCGGCCGAGAGGGCGTCGCAAACCAGAGCGACGCACTCGGCTTCGGCCGCCGCCGACCCGTCGCCCAGAAGCTCGACGCCCGCCTGGCGAAACTCGCCGTCCTGGCTGCGTTGCGGTGCCCACGGACGATACGAGTCGCTCACGTAGAAGAAGCGCAGCGGCAGCGGCTTGTCGCGGTACCGCGCCGCCGCGAGCCGCGCGACGGGGACCGTCATGTCGGGGCGCAGCATGAGCTCTCGTCCCTGGTCGTCGAACAACCGGTAGCCGCCGCTGAGCGTGTCGTCATCGGCCAGCTCGAGGGTCTCGGCGAACTCAAGGGCCGGCGTGCGGACCTCGCCGTACCCGTACGCGGCGAAACGCGCGCGCAGCGTGCTTTCGATGGCGTGCAGCTCGGCGGCCTCGCCGGGGAGAACGTCGTGCATGCCTTCGGGGATCATGGCCGCTCCAGGGTCGTGGGCCAGACGAGCGCGCTCACACGCCCGCCTGGACGCTGCTCTCGCCGAGCAGCGCTTTGAGCTCAGCGTACAACCCGGCCACCGGGTCGACGCGCAGGCTGTCGCCGACGCGCAGGCGCGTGAGCCGTTCGTCGGCGACGAGATGCAGGACGACGGGCACCTTGCCGGGGAAGTCGGCGAGGACCCGCTTGAGGTCGTCGAGCAGCGAGGCCTCGACGGTCGTCGCCTCGATGGTCAGCGTCAAGGGGCGGTACTCGCTCACCCCGCCGAACGGCAGGACCTCGAGGACGACGAGCTTGACCTCGTCTTCGGTGCGCCGGTCGACCCGTCCCTTGACCTTGACGATCGAATCCTCGACGAGGAGCTCGCGGTACTGCTCGTACGTGTTCGCCCAAGCGATGCACTCACAGCCCCCGTCGACGTCTTCGAGGCGGAAGACCAGCCAGACCCCGCCCTGTCTGTTCACCTTGCGCTGGACGCCGGTGATGATGCCGCCGGTCCACAGGAAGGTGTCGCCGGCCACCTCGTCGAGCGCCCCGACGGGGACGTCGACCTCGGCTCGGAGCTGCTCGCGCAAGCCTTGCAGTGGATGCGAGGACACGTAGAGACCGAGCGCCTCCTTCTCGAAGCGCAGCCGCGTGCCGGGGTCGAACTCGCGCGTCGAGATCGGCGGCGGCTGCGCCACTTCTTCGCCGGACGCCATGCCGAACAGGTCGCCCTGGCCTTGGGCGCGGTCCCTGCGGCGACGCTCGCCGGCGGCCATGGCCGCCGGCAGCGCGTCGAGCATGCCGCGCCGCGTGTCGCCCGTCGAGTCGAAGGCGCCGCACTTGATGAGAGCTTCGAGGACGCGCTTGTTCACCAGCTGGGAATCCGCGCGCGCGCAGAAGTCGTAGATGGACCTGAAGCGGCCGCCCTCGTCGCGCGCGACGAGGACCGCCTCGATCGCCCCGACGCCGACCCCCTTGACAGCGTTCATGCCGAAGCGGATCTTGCCCTCGACCACGGTGAAGCCCACGTCGCTCTCGTTGACGTCGGGCGGCAGCACGTCGATGCCCAGCTCATGGCATTGGTTCACGTAGAAGGGCACCTTGTCCTTGGTGTTCATGACGCTCGAGATGAGTGCCGCCATGTACTCGACCGGGTAGTTCGCCTTGAGCCACGCCGTGCGGTAGCTGATGAGCGCGTAGCACGCGGCGTGGCTCTTGTTGAACGAGTAGTCGCCCGTCGCCTCAAAGTTGGTCCACAGCTTCTGCGCGATGCCGCCGGGCACGCCGCTCGCGGCGAGGCCCTTCATCATGGGCTCCTTGAGCGTGGCCATCAGTTGCTTGTCCTTCTTGCTGATGGCCTTGCGCAGGTCGTCGGCCTGCGCCGGGCTGAACCCTGCCACCCGGCGGGCGATGGCCATGTACTGCTCCTGGTAGATCGTCACGCCGTGGGTGGGTTCGAGGATCGGGCGCAGCGACTCGTGGTCGTAGGTCACGGAGGCCGGGTCGCGCTTGTTGCGCGCGTAGGCCGGGATGTACTGCATGGGTCCCGGCCGGTACAGGGCAACGATGGCGATGAGGTCCTCGAACTGCGTCGGCTTGACGTCGCGGAGGGCCTCGCGCATGCCCGCGCTCTCGAACTGGAAGACGCCGGTCGAGTCGCCGCGGGCGAGCATCTGATAAGTCTTCGCGTCGTCGAGCGGGAGCCGATCGATCTCGATGCGGACGCCGTTCGTCTTCTCGACGATCTCCAGCGCGGCCTCGATCACGTCGAGGTTGCGCAGTCCCAGGAAGTCCATCTTGAGCAGGCCCAGCTTGGCGACGTCGTCCATGCTGAACTGGGTGACGATCTCGGCGTCGCCCTTCTGCTGCAGCGGCACGTACTCGGTGAGCGGCTTGTCGCTGATGACCACAGCCGCGGCGTGGATGGAGTCGTTGCGGATGAGGCCTTCGAGGCTCATCGCCAGGTCGACGACCTCCTTCACCTGCGGGTCGCTCTCGTAGACCTGGCGCAGCTCGCCGCCCGGCAGCAGGGCCTGTTCGAACGTCGCCGGCGGCGCCTGCTCGGGGATCATCTTGGCGATTTTGTCGCCGACGGCGTACGGCAGGCCCATCACCCGGGCCGCGTCGCGCGTCGCCGCGCGCGCGGCCATGGTGCCGAAGGTGATGATCTGGGCGACGTGGTCGCGCCCATACTTGCGCGCGACGTAGTCGATGACTTCCTCGCGTCGCGCCACCGAGAAATCGGTGTCGACGTCGGGCATGCTCTTGCGCCCCGGGTTGAGGAAGCGCTCGAAGAGGAGGTCGTACTTGAGCGGGTCGATGTCGGTGATGCCCAGGGCGTAGCTGACGATGGAACCGGCGGCCGAACCGCGCCCCGGGCCGACGGCGATGCCGTTGTCCTTGGCGAACTTGACGAAGTCCCAGACGATGAGGAAGTAGGCGTCGAACCCCATCTCGCCGATGACGCCGAGCTCGTAGTCGAGGCGCTCGAGGACCTCCGGTCCTGCATCGGCTCCGTACCGCCGCACGACCCCCGCCTCGCAGAGCGCGCGCAGGTAGGAGGCCTCGGTCTCGCCCTCGGGCACAGGGTAGTGCGGCAGCAGGATGCCGCCGAACTCGAGCTCGACGCTGCAGCGCGCGGCGATCTCGAGAGTGGCGTCGCAGGCCTCGGGGTGCGCGGCGAAGCGCTCGCGCATCTCGTCGGCGGACTTGAGGTAGAACTCGTCGCTGCCGTAACGCATGCGGTCCTCGTCGCCGAGGGCGCTCTGTGTCTGGATGCAGAGCAGGGCGTCGTGCGCGTAGGCGTCTTCGTGGCGCAGGTAGTGGACGTCGTTGGTCGCCACGGTCTTGAGGCCGAGACGCTGCGCAATCGCCACTTGGAGGGGGATGAGCTCGCGCTGCTCGGCGAGGCCCGCGTCCTGCAGCTCGACGTACACGTTCTCCGAGCCGAAGAGCTCGGCGAGCCGCCTGACCTCGGCCTCGGCCGCGTCGGCGTTGCCCTCACGCAGGTGCAGCGACGCCCGGCCGCTCATGCAGCCAGTCAGGCAGATGAGGCCGGCGCTGTGCTCGGCCAGCAAGTCCCAGTCGGCACGCGGCTTGTAGTAGTAGCCCTCGAGAAAGGCCCGGGTCGAGAGCTTGACCAGGTTGCGGTAGCCCTCGAGGTCGCGCGCGAGGAGCGTCAGGTGGGCGAAGCGCTCCTTGACGCCGCCGCGCGCGCGCCGGTCGTTGGCGACGTACAACTCGATGCCGATGATCGGCTTGACGCCTGCCTTCGTCGCGGCCGTGTAGAACTGCACGGCGGCGGCGAGCGAACCGTGATCGGTCACGGCGACCGCCGGCATGCCGAGGTCCTTGACACGCGCGACGAGGTCGGGGACACGGCAGGCTCCGTCCAGCAGCGAATACTCGCTGTGGACGTGGAGATGCACGAAGTCGGAGCCCATGGAGGCCTCCGATTCTAGCATGGGGGGCGGCGCGCGCCGCCGTCGCGGGGCGCGCCGCCCCCGAACGCGGGACCGGTCAGACGACGGGATTGGAGAGCGCGCCCACGCCGTCCACGACGACCGCCACGGTCTGGCCCGCGGCTAGCGGGCCCACGCCCGGCGGCGTGCCCGTCATGACGACGTCGCCGGGCTCGAGCGTCATGACGCCGCTGGCGAAGGCGAGCAGCTTGAGCGGCGGCACGATCATGTCGCCGACCAGCCCGTGCTGCACCTCGGCGCCGTCGAGCAGCGCGCTCACGCGCGCCTCGGGCGACGGCGCCTCGCGCACGACCCACGGGCCCAGCGGACAGAAGGTGTCGAAGCTCTTCGCGCGCGTCCACTGTCCGTCGAGCTTCTGCAGGTCGCGGGCGGTCACGTCGTTCCCGCACGTGTAACCCGCGACCGCCTCGGCGGCGGCGTCCGGCGACAGGTCGCGACACCGCCGCCCGACCACGACGACCAGCTCGGCCTCGTAGTCGACCTGCGCCGAGCGCCCGGGGCGGACGATCGCCTCGCCGGGGCCGATCACGGCCGTGCGCGGCTTCATGAAGAGGATCGGCTCGGCCGCCGTCTGCATGCTGAGCTCCGCGGCGTGGGCGCGGTAGTTGAGACCGACGGCCACGACCTTGCCGGGCACGACCGGCGCAAGCAGATGCAGGCCGTCGAGCGCCGCCTCGCCGGTCACGCGGGCGCCGGCCTCGTAGGGCGGGCGGTCGAGCAGCTCGGCCGCGTGACCGTTGGCGCGCCAGAAGCGCACCATCCCGTCGACGAGGGCGCGCCCGAAGGCCCCTGGAGGCGGCGCCGCGGGGGTCTGCCCCTCACCCGCCGGGTCCGGCGCTCCGTCCCGCGTCGCCCCGCCCCCCGCGCTCACGTCTCGTACCCCGTGCTGTGCAGCATGCCGTACTCGATCGAGTCGACCAGGGCTTCCCAGCTCGCCTCGATGATGTTCTCGGAGACGCCGATGCTGCCCCAACTGCGCTCCCCGTCGCTCGCGTCGAGCAGGACGCGCGTCACGGCACCGGTGCCCTTGGCCTCGTCGAGGATGCGCACCCGGTAGTTGACCAGCTCGATATCGGCGAGGCGCGGGTGCGTGCGGACGATCGCCTGCCGCAGCGCCGTGTCGAGGGCGTTGACCGGCCCGTTTCCCTCGGCAGTACTGATCAGCCTCTCCCCACCGACGTGGATCTTGATCGTCGCCTCGCACACGGCGCGACCGTCCTCGCGCTTCTCGACCATCACACGGAAGCTCTCAAGCCGGAAGAGCGGCTCCCGCGGCGCCATCTCGCCGCGCAGCAGCAGGTCGAACGAGGCGTCGGCGGCCTCGTAGTGATAGCCGCGGTGCTCGCGCTCCTTGAGGCGTTTGAGGACGGTCGACACGCGCTCGTCGTCGCCGCTGGCCTCGACCCCTATCTCCTGCGCCTTGCGCAGGACCGCGCCCCTGCCGGAGAGCTCCGAGACGAGGACGCGCTGTTCGTTGCCGACCGCGGCGGGATCGACGTGCTCGAAGGTCTGCGGAGCGTGCTCGACCGCCGCCACGTGCAGGCCCCCCTTGTGGGCGAACGCCGCGCGGCCCACGTAGGGCGCGTGCGCCCAAAGCGCGACGTTCACGATGTCGGCGACGAAGTGGGCCGTCTCGGTGAGCCGCTCGAGCTGCGACGGGCTGATGACGGGCCGTCCCATCTTGAGCTGCAGGGCAGGGATGATCGAGACGAGGTTGGCGTTGCCGCAGCGCTCGCCGTAGCCGTTCATGGTGCCCTGGACCTGCCGCGCGCCGGCAGCCACCGCGGCCAGGCTCGACGCCACCGCGCAGTCGCTGTCGTTGTGGGCGTGGACCCCGACGGTGACGGGAACGGCTCCCACGACGTCGACGACGGCGTGCTCGACGAACGCCGGCAACGAGGCGCCGTTGGTGTCGCAGAGGCAGACGACGTCCGCGCCCGCCTCGGCGGCGGCGCGGACGCAGCGCAGAGCGTACGCGGCGTCGTCGCGATAGGCGTCGAAGAAGTGCTCGGCGTCGTAGACGACGCGCTTGCCGTGCGCGACGAGGAAGCGCACCGACTCGTCGATCATGCGCAGGTTCTCGTCGCGGCTCACGCGGAGCACCTTGGAGAGATGCAGGCCCCACGTCTTGCCGACGATGGCCACAGTCCGGGTGAACGCGTCGGCCAGCACGCGCAGGCCGCCGTCGTCCTTCGCCCTCGTGCCCTTGCGCCGCGTCATCCCGAAGGCGACCAGCTCGGCGTTCGTCAGCCGCTCCTGCTCCATGCGCGCGAAGAACGCGGTCTCCTTCGGGTTCGACGCCGGGAACCCGCCCTCGATGAAGTGCACGCCGAGCTCGTCCAATCTGAGGGCGATGCGCACCTTCTCGTCGACCGAGACCGACATGCCCTCCTGCTGCATGCCGTCGCGCAGCGTCGTGTCGTAGATGCGCACGCGCCCCTCGCCGGTCGTGGCCGCTGACGTCATGGCTGTCCGCCTTCGCCGGCCGGCGCCTCAGCCGGCCACGTGGTCGAGGAAGTGGGCGAACGTGGCGTCGCGTCCCTCGACGATCTCGCGATAGCGCTGCTGCATGCGGCGCGTGACCGGTCCGGGCTCGCCGATGGCGTGGTCGTCGACCTCGCGGACAGGGACGATCTCGGCGGCCGTGCCCGTGAAGAACAGCTCGTCGGCGATCACCAGGTCGCTCCGCGCCAGGGTGCGTTCGCGCGCCTCGATGCCTTCGTCGGCGGCAATGCGCAGCACGGTGTCGCGCGTGATTCCCTCGAGCACACCGTCGGTCGGGAACGGCGTGTACAGGACGCCGTCGCGGACGAGGAAGAGGTTCTCGCCCGAGCCCTCGCACACGTGCCCGACGGCGTCGAGCATGATCGCCTCGTCGTACCCCGCGTTCGTGACCTCGACCTTGGCGAGGATGCTGTTCAGGTACTGGCCCGTCGCCTTGGCCGCGCGCGCGAGCTGCGTGTGCCCAAGCGCCTGGATGCTCGAGACCTTGGCCCGGATGCCGTGCCTGATGCCCTCGTCGCCCAAGTAGGCGCCCCACGGCCAGACGGCGATCGCGGCGTCGACCGGGGCGTGCAGGGGGTAGAGCCCCATCTCGCCGTACCCGCGGTACACGAGCGGCCGGATGTAGCAGGAGTCGAGCTCGTTGGCCCTGATCACGTCGCGCGTTGCCTGGGCGAGCTCGGCCACGGTGTAGGGCAGCTCCATGTAGTACAGCTTCGCCGAGCGGCGCAGGCGCTCGAGGTGCTCGGTGAGCCGAAAGACGGCTGCGCCGCGCTCGGTCTTGTAGGCGCGGATCCCTTCGAAGACGCCCGACCCGTAGTGCAGGGCGTGCGTGAGGACGTGGGTCTTCGCTTCGTGCCAGGGCACGAGCTTCCCGTTCATCCAGATCTTGTCGACTTCGGGGATGGGCATCGGTCCTCCTGACCTCTCAGACGCGCTCGGCGACGAGGTCGCCGACCTCGGACGTCGAGTGGCCCATCTGGCCCGACGCCATGCTCTTCATCTTCGTGCCCGTGACGGCGGCGACGGCGCTCTCGACGTCCTGCGCCGCCTGGGCCTCGCCCAGGGTGTCGAGCATCATCGCGCCGGCCACGATGGCCGCGATGGGGTTGATCACGCCCTGGCCGGTGTACTTGGGCGCGGATCCGCCGATGGGCTCGAACATGCTGACGCCCTCGGGGTTGATGTTGCCTCCGGCCGCGACCCCCATCCCGCCCTGGGTGATCGCACCCAGGTCGGTGATGATGTCGCCGAACATGTTGCCGGTCACGAGGACGTCGAACCACTCGGGGCTCTTGACCATCCACATGCAGGTGGCATCGACGTGGTAGTACTCGCGCTTGACGTCCGGGTACTCCTCGTCGCCGATAGCGTTGAAGCGCCGGAACCAGAGGTCGTAGACGTACGTCAGCACGTTCGTCTTGCCCACCAGGCCGAGCGTGTTGTCCGCACCGAGGCCGCGCGCCTTCCTGCCGTGCTGGCGCGCGTACTCGAACGCCCAGCGCAGGCAACGGTCGACCTGGGCACAGCTGTACACCATGTTCTGCACCGCGACCTCGTGCGGCGTGCCCGTCATCATGCTGCCGCCACCCCCGGCGTACACGTCGCCGGAGTTCTCGCGGACCACGGTGTAGTCGATGTCCTTCGGGCCCTTGTCCTTGAGCGGCGTCTCGACGCCGGGGTAGAGGCGCACGGGACGCAGGTTGATGTACTGGTCCAGCTCGAAGCGCAGGTGGAGGAGCAGGCCCTTCTCGAGGATGCCGGGCTTGACGTCGGGGTGCCCGATCGCGCCGAGGTAGATGGCGTCGACGCTCCTGAACTCGTCGAGCACAGAGTCCGGCAGGATCTCGCCGGTGCGCAGGTAGCGCTCGCCGCCCAGATCGTAGTGCGTGAGGTCGAGCGCGAACCGGTGCTTGGCGGCGGCCGCCTGCAGGACCTTCAGGCCTTCAGCGACCACCTCGGGTCCCGTGCCGTCACCCGGCAGCACCGCGATCTTGTACGTCTTCCCCATGCTCCCTCTCTCCGATGGTGATTGAGCCTTCAGTGTGCGCATCCGCCCGGCTCGCGGCTGCGGCGCCGCCCGGCGCAGCGGCGGCGGCGCTCACGCCTCCTGCATGTGGGCTTTCACGTAGGGCAACAGCCCGCCGCGATCGATCAGGTCCTGCATGAACCGCGGGAAGGCCTCCGCCGCGTAGCGCCGGCCCTGCGAGAGGTTCTCGACGACGCCGGCGCCGAGGTCGACGCGCAGACGGTCGCCGGCGTGCGCCTCGCGCGCCGCGTCCGGGCACACCACGATGGGCAGACCCGTATTGATCGCGTTGCGGTAGAAGATGCGCGCGAACGACGCGGCCACGACACAGCTCACGCCGGACGCGCGCAGCGCCACCGGCGCGTGCTCGCGCGAGCTGCCGCAGCCGAAGTTCTCGAGCGCGACGACGATGTCGCCCGGCTGTACGCGCCGCACGAAGTCGGCGTCGATGTCCTCCATCGCATGCCTGGCCAGCTCGACAGGGTCACTGGTGGTGAGGTAACGGGCCGGGATGATGACGTCGGTGTCCACATCCCGGCCATACGCATGGACGATGCCCTCGAAGACCATCAGGACTCCTCCCCCGCGCCGACCGTGTCGGGCGTCGCGATGTGACCGGCCACGGCCGAGGCAGCGGCCACGTACGGACTCGCCAGGTAGACCTCGCTGCCGGTGTGGCCCATGCGGCCCACGAAGTTTCGATTGGTCGTGGCCACGGCGCGCTCGCCCTCGGCGAGCACGCCCATGTGGCCGCCCAGGCACGGGCCACACGTGGGCGTGCTGAAGGCGCACCCCGCCTCGATGAGCGTCTGCATCGTGCCGTCGGCGGCGGCCTCGAGACAGACCTGCTGCGTGCCCGGCAGGATGATGGCGCGCACCCCGGGGTGCACGGTGCGGCCGCGCAGGATCGAGGCCGCCTGCCGCAGGTCCTCGAGGCGACCGTTGGTGCAGCTCCCGATGACCACCTGGTCGATGGCGATACCGGCGAGATCGGCGGCCGGGGCGGTGTTGCTCGGCAGGTGCGGCCTGCTGACGGTGGGCGGCACGGCCGCCGCGTCGACGTCGACGACGCGCGCGTAGCTCGCGTCCGGGTCGCTGGCGAAGACCTCTCCCGCCGCGCGCGCACGGCTGCCCTCGGGCCGGCTCTGGAGGTACTGCGTCGTCTTCTGGTCGAAGCCGACGATCCCGCTCTTGCCGCCGGCCTCGATCGCCATGTTGCACATCGAGAAGCGCCCGTCCATGGAGAGCGCCTCGATCGCCTCGCCGGTGAACTCCATCGCCTGGTACAGGGCACCGTCGACGCCGATCAAGCCGATGGTGTGCAGCATGAGATCCTTGCCCGTCACGAAAGGACGGAGCCGGCCGTGGTAGACGAACCTGATGCTCTCCGGCACCCGCAACCAGACGCGGCCCCACGCCATGGCGGCGGCGAAGTCCGTGCTGCCGACGCCGGTGCTGAAGGCGGCCACGGCGCCGTACGTGCAGGTGTGCGAGTCGGCGCCGATCACGACGTCGCCCGGCGCCACCAGGCCCTGGTCGGGCAGCAGCACGTGCTCGATGCCGACCCGGCCGACCTCGAAGTAGTTGACGATGCCGTGGGCGCGAGCGAACTCGCGCATCTTCTTGGCCTGGCCCGCAGCCTTGATGTCCTTGTTGGGCGTGAAGTGGTCGGGCACCAGGGCGATGCGGGCCGGGTCGAAGACGTTCGTGAACCCGGCCTTCTCGAACTCCGCAAGCGCCAGCGGCGCCGTGATGTCGTTGGCGAGCGCGAGGTCGACCCGTGCTTCGACGATGTCGCCCGCCCGGACGGCGTCCTTGCCGGCCGCCCTGGCGAGGATCTTCTCGGTGATCGTCTGTCCCATCAGCGTCCCTTCGCGGTCGTCGCCGCGCGCGCCTGCACGCGTTCCCGCCCCTGCGCGCCGGCGGCGTTGTTCAGTGCTCTCACGTAGGCCTTGGCGGACGCCTCCATGACGTCGAAGCTCACCGCCTGCCCGTTGTACGTCTCGCCGGCGATCACCACGGCGACGCGGACCTCGGCCAGGGCGTCCTTGCCCTCCGAGATCGCGCGGACCTGGTAGTCGGCGAGGCTGCCCTTCATGCCGACGGCGTTGTCGATGGCCTTGAAGACCGACTCGACGCTGCCGTTCGAGAAGCTCTTGCCGTGCCTCGTCCTGCCGCGCACCTCGACCTCGACCTGCGAGGTCGGGATGATCGCCGAGCCCGACTGGCTGACGAAGCTGCGCAGCGTGAAGTGGTCTTGGCGCTCGCGGATCTCCTCCCCGACGAGGGCCTCGAGGTCGAGGACGGTGACCTCCTTCTTCTTGTCGGCGACCTTCTTGAAGCGGCGGAAGGCCTCTTCGAGCTCCTCGTCCGAGAGGCCGTAGCCAAGCTCGGCGAGGCGCGCCCGCAATGCGTGCCGGCCGCTGTGCTTGCCGAGTACGAGGTCGCTCTCAGCCAAGCCCACGTCGGCGGCGCGCATGATCTCGAACGTCGACGCCTCCTTGAGGATGCCGTCCTGGTGGATGCCCGACTCGTGGGCGAAGGCGTTGCGCCCCACGATCGCCTTGTTGGGCTGGATCGGGTAGCCGGTGACGTTCGAGACCAGCCTGCTGGTGCGGGCGATCTCCTCGGTCTTGATGCCGGTCGCGGCGCCGAAGTAGTCGCCGCGCGTGCGGATCGCCATGACGACCTCTTCGAGCGAGGCGTTGCCGGCACGCTCGCCGATGCCGTTGACCGCGCATTCCACCTGCGTCGCCCCGGCGCGCACGGCAGCCAGCGAGTTGGCGACCGCGAGCCCGAGGTCGTCGTGGCAGTGGCAGCTCACCGTCACATCGTGCAGCGCCGGGCAGAGACGGTAGAGCTCGCGGATGAAGTCGCCGAACTCGAGCGGCTGCGCGTACCCGACGGTGTCGGGGATGTTGACCGTGGTGGCCCCGGCCTCAATGGCGATACCGAGGACCTCGGCGAGGAACGCCGGGTCCGAGCGGCTCGCGTCCATGGCGCTGAACTCGACGTCCGCCTCCGGGTGCGCGCGGGCGAGTCCGGCCGACAGGCCGACCATCGCCCTGGTGTCCGCCTTGACCTCGTCCGGCGTCTTGCGGATCTGGTACTTCATGTGCAGCGGGCTGGTGCTGATGAACGTGTGGATGCGCGGGACCTCGGCGTGCTTCACCGCGTCCCAGCACACACGGACGTCCTTCTCGACGGCCCGCGCGAGGCCTGCGACGCGCGGGCCTTTGACCTCTTTGGCGATCGCCTTGACCGCCTCGAAGTCGTCGGGCGAGGCCACCGGGAAGCCGGCCTCGATGATGTCGACCTGGAGCTTGGCGAGCTGGCGCGCGACCTCGAGCTTCTCGGCCCGGTTCATGCTCGCCCCGGGCGCCTGCTCGCCGTCACGCAGCGTGGTGTCGAAGATCCTGATGAAGCGAGTACTGCTCACGAGTCCCTCACTTCCCCCGCGACGGCATGCGGAGCCGCCGGGAAGATCGGAGCGTCGGTGCCTGATCGAAAGGTGGCCGTAGCGGCCGGCAGGTGTCTACACATCCCCCCGGAGGGGGAGCAGGAGCAGGCAGCCGAGGAGCTCGGGGACGCGGGCGCGTACCCCAATGTGGGGCTCCCGGCTGGACTCGCTTGTCACACCGCGACGCATAGTCCACTGAGTGTACGTCAGGCGTGCGCGCAGGCGCAAGGCGGGCGGCGCCGCGCGCCCGCGCCTCAACGAGCCATCTTGCGCTTCAGCCGCTCCACGCACGGGATGGTGACGCCGAGGAGGTCGGCGATCCGCACCTTGGCCTCGAGCCCCTTGGCGACGCCCGGCACGCCGGTCACGACGCCGATGTCGAGCGCCTCGCGGAGCGTCCGCATGACCGCTGAGTCCGACAGGTCGAACACGCTCACGCCGAGCTTGTCGGCCACGTGGCGCTTCGCCTCCGGGAGCCTCATCTTGGTGAGCTGCATCCTTGCCACCAGGTCTCCGGCGGTCTTGATGCCACCCATCGACGAGGCGAGGGCGTGCGCCATCCCCATGCCGCTGGGGTCGCCGACGCCCACCTACAAGCCGTCGGCGCGACCGATCTCGATCATCGCCGCGCTGGCCCGGGTCACCATGTCGGCCGGCGCGACCTCGCACATCGGCACGCCGCCGACACCGAGCCCGACGTTGGCGTGGATGGGGATCGCCGCCGCGGCCGTGACCGCCTTCACGAACGTCACCGCGCGGGCGACGTTCCACGCGCACGACTTGCGCGTGTTGGTGTTCACGACCGGGCCGAAGATCGCCGCCCCCGCCTTCTCGGCCAGCTTGAGCTGCTGGTGCGGCCACAGTCCCGCGAGCCGCACGCCGTCGTACTCTAGCTCGCCGTGAAAGCCAAGCACCATCTCCGACGCCATGCCGATCTCGACGGGGTGACCGGTCGTCGACGTGACCGTCTCGCAAGCCTGCAGGGCTGCGAGGAAATCCGCGTCGCCGGTCGAGGCGACCGTGTCGTAGTTCAGCCCGTCGGTGGTGGCCTCGATCATCTGCCGGCTGAGCCAGACGATGTCGGCGCGACACGCCTCGAGCGCCTGCTCCTGCGCCTCACGCGCCTCGGCGATCTTGCCCTGGGGCAACAGGTCGGACGGGTTGGGAAATGGCCCTTCGGGGCGGTAGTAGAGGCCGAGGTTCGGCATGAAGCCGTAGAAGAGCGGCAAGATCGTCACCTGCTGCAGGAGCTCCACATGCTCCCGCTCGAGGGTGGCGAGGAACTTCGCCGGCTTGACCGAGTAGTCGGTGTGGCCGACCTCCATGGTGTCGAAGGCGAAGGCGGTCTCGAAGAGGCGCACGGCGGCCTCGCGTCCGAGCGGGGCGGCGACGCCGCTGGAGAGGCGCGACGAGTAGATGGTGTTGGCGGAGCCGTCCTTCGTCAGCACCGCCTCGTGGCCTCGTTCCACGCCCCAGACCCGGCTGGGACTTGCGAACATGTCGAGGAGGTAGTCGACCTCCCGCTCCTCGAGGGCAGGGATCCTGCCCTTGGCGGCTGCGGCCTCGGAGCCCTCGACGAGGTCGCGGCGAAGCTGGTCAGGCGTCATCTCGACGGTCGCGGCGTCGCCCATGCGCGTGAGGATCGTGCTCATCTCACCCACTCCCTCCCGGCCGCTCCCGCCGCGCCGTTCGTGCGCCGCGGCGTCGCCCGCGGACGCGTCGATCCTGCTAGAGCGTCACGCGGCGCGCCTCGAGCAGGCCGGCCGCGTCGACCATCTGCCGGAGTTGGACGTCAGTGAGAGGGCGACTGACGGCGAGCCCCATTACCGCCGCCTCCCCGGCCCGCGGCGCCGCCACGGTGGCCTGCGAGATGTTCACGCCGAACTCACCCAGCTTCGTACCGATCTTTCCCAGCATGCCAGGGATCTGCTCCGCGGCGCGCAGGAAGAGCATGTCGCGCACCGGCTCGATGTCGATGTCGTGGCCATAGACGCCGACGAAGCGCGGCCGGTGTGCCGGGCCGAGCGTGGTACCGGCGACATCGAGCGTCTCGCCCGCATCGCGGGCGCTCACCCTGATGACGTTGAGGAAGTCGACCGCGGCCGGCTTCTTGACCTCCCGGGCACTTATGCCGCGCTCGTCGGCGATCCCCGCCACGTTCACGAAGTTGAGCTCGCCCTCGACCCTCCCGGCGAGCATGCCCTGAAGGACGCCCAGCGTGAGGATACGCGTGTCGTAGCGGCCGATCACGCCCTCGTAGGTCACGTCGACCGCCGCGACCGGCGCGTCGGCCAACTGCACGACGAGCTTGCCGAGCATCTCGCAGAGCGAGAGGTACGGCATGAGCTCGTCGACTTCCTCCCCGGGCACGAGAGGGATGTTCACGGCGTTGGGCGCGAACTGGCCCTTGAGCACCAGCGCGACCTGCTCGGCGACCTGCATCCCGGCGCGCGACTGCGCCTCCACGGTCGAGGCACCGAGGTGGGGCGTGCAGACGACATTGTCGAACCGGAACAGCGGGCACGCCGTCGTCGGCTCCGTCGGATACACGTCGACCGCCGCGGCGGCCACCTTGCCGCTCTCGATCGCCCTCGCCCACGCCTCCTCGTCGATGATCCCGCCGCGGGCGACGTTGACGACCCGGACGCCGTCCTTCATCTGCGCGAAGGCGTCGTCGCCGATGAACCCGATGGTCTCGGCGTTCCGCGGCAGATGGACGGTGATGAAGTCGGCCTCACGGTAGACCCTGCCGACGTCGGCGGCGCGTTCCAGACCGAGCTCGTGGAAGCGCTCCTCCGGCACGTACGGGTCGTACGCGACGACCTGCATGCTCAGGCCGCGCGCCCGCTCGGCGACGAGAAAGCCGATGCGGCCCAGGCCGATGATGCCGAGCACCTTGCCCTGCAGCTCGACGCACCCCTTGCCCCACGTGCCCTTCTCCCACCTGCCGGCCTTGAGGTCGGCGTGCGCCTGGGGGACGTTGCGTGCGCAGGCCATGAGCAGCCCGATGGTGTGCTCGGCAGCACTGAGGACGTTGCTCGCCGGGGCGTTCACGACGGTGATGCCGCGCCTCGTCGCCGCCTCGACGTCCACGTTGTCGACGCCGACCCCGGCGCGGCCCACCACCCGGAGCTTGTCGGCGGCCTGGATGACGTCGGCGGTGACCTTGGTCGCCGAGCGGATGATCAGGCCGTGGTAGTCCTTGATGCGGGCCAGCAGCTCGTCGGCGTCCCACTCCGTGCCGACGTCGACCGCGAAGCCCTGGTCCTCGAGGTAGCCGATGCCCTCGGCGGCGAGCTTCTCCTTGACGAGGACGCGCTTCTGCTCGGCCATGACGTCGCCCCTCAGAGCTGAACGGGGCTCTGTGCGAGCACCTGCGCTGCGGCGCCGGTGCCCGCGCCCCACTCGACGTCGTAGCCCAGCTCGGCGAGCACCATCTCGAGGACGCCGAGCCCGACGAGGATGTCGCTGGCGCCGAAGTAGCCGCAGTGGCCGAAGCGGAAGACCTGCCCCTTGAGCCGGCCTTGCCCGCCGGCCAGCCACACGCCGTACTTGTCGCGCGCCAGCTTGGTGATCCTGCCGCCGTCGAGGCCGGCCGGCACCTTGCAGGCGGTGACGCTGTTCGCGTCGGGGTCGTCCGGGCCGAACAGCTCGATGCCGAGCGCCTGCACGCCGGCCTTGCACGCCCTGCCCAGCCAGCGATGGCGCTCGAAGACGTTCTCCAGACCCTCCTGCCGGATCAGCTCGATGGCGGCGTTCTGCGCCACCATCAGCGAGACCGCCGGCGTGTAGGGCGTCTGGGCGCCGTCACCGGTCATCTTCGCGCGGTAGGTCCGATAGTCGAAGTAGAAGCGCGGTGTGGTGCAGGCCTCGACCACCTGCCACGCCTTCTCGCTCACGGCCACGTAGGCGAGGCCCGGCGGCACCATGAGCGCCTTCTGCGAGCCGGCGACGCCGATGTCGACGTGCCAGGCATCGGTCTTGAGGTCGGTCGCGCCCAGCCCGCTGACCGCGTCGACGACGAGGATCGCCGGCGTCCTGGCGACGATGGCGCCGATCGCCCGGATGTCGTTGACGGTCCCGGTCGAGGTCTCGCTGGACTGCACGAAGACGGCCTTGATCGCCGGGTCGGCGGCGAGCGCCTTCTCGATGTCGGCCGGGTCGGCCTTGGTGCCCCACTCGTACTCGAGCGCGGTCACCTCGGCGCCCCACGTCCTCGTCAACTTGAGCCAGCGCTCGCCGAAGTTCCCCACGCTCGCCACGAGGACGTGGTCGCCGGGGTTCACGACGTTGACGACGGCCGACTCCATGGCGCCCGTTCCGCTGGCGGCGAACACCAGGACGTCGTTCACGGTCTGGAAGACGTACTTCAGGCCGGCGAGGACCTCGGCGAGGATCTCGGTGAAGCGCGGCGCGCGATGGTGCACGACGGGCTCACCGAGCGCCGCCAGCACCTCCGGCGGCACCGGCGTCGGCCCGGGGGTCAGCAGGAAGCGCTTCAGCATCGTCTCTTCCTCTCGTCCTGCGCGACGCGCCGCGGCCGGCGGGCCCGGCGCCGAGCGCCGCCGACCCCGCCGTCCGCGCGTCCGTCGTCAGACGTCTATGTCCAGGCCGCCCTCGTCGCCGATCCAGCTCATCATGCCGCGGAGTTCCTTGCCGACCTGCTCGATGAGGTGCTCCTTGCCCATGTGCTGCAGGGCGTTGAACACCGGACGGTTGGCCTGGTTCTCGAGGATCCACTCGCGCGCGAACTCACCGCTCTGGATCTCGGCGAGCAGCTCGCGCATCGTGTCGCGCACGTCCTCGTCGATGACCCGTGGCCCGCGCGTGAGGTCACCGTACTCGGCCGTGTCGCTGATCGAGTAGCGCATGCCGGCGATGCCCTTCTCCCAGATCAGGTCGACGATGAGCTTGAGCTCGTGGAGGCACTCGAAGTAGGCGATCTCGGGCTGGTAGCCCGCCTCCACGAGGGTCTCAAAGCCGGCCATGACGAGCTGCGTGGTGCCGCCGCAGAGCACGGCCTGCTCGCCGAAGAGGTCGGTCTCGGTCTCTTCCTGGAAGGTCGTCTCGAGACCGCCGGCGCGCAGACTGCCGATACCGGCGGCGTACGCGAGCGCCTGCTCCTTCGCCTTGCCGCTCGCGTCCTGGTAGACGGCGATCAGCACCGGCACGCCCTTGCCCTCCTCGAACTGGCGGCGCACCAGGTGGCCGGGACCCTTGGGCGCGACCATGCTCACGTCGACCGACTTCGGCGGGACGATCTGCCCGAAGTGGATGTTGAAGCCGTGGGCGAACATGAGCGTGGCGCCGTCCTTGAGGTTCGGGCCGACGTCGTTCTTGTAGACCACGGCCTGCGTCTGGTCGGGCACGAGCATCATGACGACGTCGGCGCGCTTCGTGGCCTCGGCCGCCGAGAGCACCTCGAAACCGGCCTTCTCGGCGCGGTCGCCGTTCGGCGTGCCCTTCAGCTCGCTGACGACCACGGTCACGCCGCTGTCGCGCAGATTCTGCGCGTGGGCATGGCCCTGGCTGCCGAAGCCGATGATGGCCACGGTCTTCGACTGGATGAGCGCAAGGTCGGCGTCGCTGTCGTAGTACATGGGTGTCCCTCCTCTGGACGGCCCGCCGGGCCGGGTGTACTCGGAAGCTAGGACTCTACTGCCTCAGACGAGCCGCGGCAACGTGACGCCGCGGCGTCTGCTCACGACGAGGGCGTCCGGCCATGCCCCGAAGGCCACCCGTCAAGGAGCAGAGCGCGCACCGTCGCCTGCCTGTACGCGAAGATGCGGTCAAGCGGGCGTCTCACGAGCGGGTGCGCCAGCTCACCGAGCGGCGAGAGCGGCCGACTGTAGCGCACGTGGTCGTCGATGACCGTGCCCTCCTCGTTCGGCACGAACAGGTGCGTGTGTTCCCAGCGCCCGTACGGCCCGCTCAGCTGCACGTCGACGAAGCCGTGCGGCGGGTCCCACGCGGCGATGCGCGTCCGCCAGCGAAACGGCACGCCGAACAGGCCGAGGCGGTACTCGAGCAGCGTGCCGCGCCGCATCTCGACGGACTGCGGCGTCAGGATCGCGAAGCGCAGCTCCGGCGGCGTGGTGCGCTGCAGGTTGGCCGTCTCGGCGAAGAACGGCAAGACCGCGTCGACGGGGAGCGGCAACTCGAGCCTTGTGTGGACCTCGTGCTCCATCCGGGCGCCGTCATACGCCTCGCGCCCCGGCGGCCGGCTCACGACCCGCTGCCGGCGAAGGTCACGCGAGCCGCGCCGCGCCCGCGCCCTGTCTACTGGTACGTCCGTCCTTCGTGACGGAGCCACCCCGGGGCGTGCGGCCCGTCGGAGTCGTGGTGGGTCCAGTGGACGGTACCGCCCTCCTCGCTCCACTCGTACACGCCGCGAAACTCGACGGCGTCGCCCACGCGCAGGTCCTCGATCCGCGGGGCGACGTCGATGTTGTGGGCGACGAGCACCGTCTGCCCTGTCCCCAGCCGCACGATGAAGCGCTGATGCCGGTCGCCTTCGGCGTCGTCCTTCAGGACGCGTGTGACCACGCCGGCGCCCTCGACGAGGCGGTCGTGGGCACGCTGCTCGAAGGCTTCCTCGAGGGCGGCGTCGCCGGCGGGCACGAGCGCCTCATCGGCCGTCGCACAGCCGGCGAGAACGATGCACGCGAGGACGAGCGCCAGGACGAGCCGCGTCACGCTGCGCCCTCTGGACCGTCACCGGGCGTACCGGCTCCGTGTGACGTGTCCCTCTCCGTGCGGGCCGCGGCATCCGGCACGCCGGCGAAGACCCCGAGGCTGACCTCGCGCGTCGTCAGGGCAGCGCACTGCCGGTCCAGTGCCTCATATTCGGCCGCGAAGCGCTCGCGGAAGCGCGCGTAGTGCGCGGTGCTCTCCCAGAGATCGATCGTCACGTAGCGTCCCGGCGCGGCTTCGTCGGCGAGCAAGAGCGTCTCGAGGTGGCCCGCGCTGCGCCGGAACAGGCGTACCCAGGTCCCCTCGGGACCGTAGTGCTCCCTGAACGCGGCGTCCGCGTCGGGAGCCACGTGGTATTCCCAGACGTGTGCGAGCCGGACGTGCATGAGCGGGTCATTCCCCCGGCGGGCGCCTCCCAGACGCGGGAGGGGCTCGTCCGTGCGGACGAGCCCCTCCCTCTCACCGTTCAGGGGCCGCCGACGTCACTCGATGGCGAGCAGCGTGAGCAGCTCCTGCAGCGCCCAATAGATGCGCAGCTGGGCGCTCGAGTCAGTCACCCAGTCGTTCCGGTCCGGCGCGCCCGCCGTGACGACGCCGTCCGCCTTGGGCAGCAGGTCGTCGCTGATCTTGGCGCCGGCGCCGGCGACCGCGCCGCGCTCGATCTGCTTCAGAAGCACGCCGAGCTTCTTCGCGTACACCCCGGCCATCTTGGCCTTGCGCACGTCCGTACGCTCGAGCGTCGAGACGAACTCCCGGAGGTCGCCGGCCTTCGCCCGCGCAGTCGGGATGGGGTCGATCGCGCCGTACACGACCACCTTGCCGTCGCGGATGTACTCCCAACCCGCTTCGGTCGTGTCGATGTCGGTCGTTCCTTCGGGCAGGGGCCCCACCTTGATCACGGTGACGCATTTGCTGGAGAAGCCGGCGTTATGGTCCGTGAAGAGTTCCGGCCCATCGAACGGCCAGAGCACGTCCTGGATGAGTGACGTCGAAGCCTGGTCGGGCGGGCCCGGGGTATGTTGCGGCGGCACCACGCGGAACGGGCCCTCACCGACCAGCTTGCCGTTGGAGCCGAGCCCGCCGGGCTGCAGGTATGCCCCTTCGTACTTGTAGGCGAGCAGCAGTCGCGCCCCGCCGTCGACGACGATCGGGTCGCCGTTTGCTCGACCCGCCACGGACGGCGCGCCGTAGTCGCACCACCCGTACACCGGATTCAGCGCCTTGTCCGCCTCTTCGGCGTAGTAGAACGTGGACTCGGGATACGTGCCGCGTACGTGGTAGTACCCGGGCGCGGGATCCAGCGGGTGCGTCGCGCCGAACCCGTCTGCCGCGCGGACTTCGACGCTCGCGGCCCACGACAGCATGCCCGCGTCGGCCAGCACGTCCTCCATCGGCGCGCCGGTGTACTCACAGTAGTAGTCGCCCGACTTGTGGGTGTTCATGAGCTGGAACTGCGTGTGCGCGGCCATCGCCTCGATCTCGGCCAGCTCGTACACGCGGAATGGGGCCTCGACCTTGGTGGGATCGTCGTCCGCGTCGCCCGGATAACGGACGGCCGCGATCTCGTCGAGGTTGGCGTACCCGTCGCCGTCCGAATCGTGGGTCTCGATGGCCCGCACCGCGGCGACGTCGCTGCCCGCGTCGTGGTAGTCCGTGCCGTACGGGTTCAGCGTCGCCATGATATCGCCGTGCCCGTCGTACCCGTAGGTGAAGTGGCACCATTCGCAGCTTCCCAGGGTCGCCTTGCCGACGACCCCGCCCCCGTGGCAGGTCGTGCACGAGTCGAGCTTCGTCCCTGCGGCGTCGGCATGGACCTCGAGGAAGAAGTCCGAGTCCATCTCCCCCATGTGGTGGTAGGCCGCCTGCGAGGGTGTCGCGACGAACGCCGCCGCCGCGGCGAGCGCGACGCCCACCCCCAGCAGCGCGCCGCACAGCCTGATGCGTTTCCTCATCCGGTGCTCCTTTCTTGCGCCTCGGCACCACTGCCGAGTTCTCAGCCGTCGCCGCTCCCTCGCGGGTGGTCTCGTGCAGTCACCGGCGGGCGACAAGAAGGCGCCCTCCCTGTTCCGGAAAGGCGCCGCGGCGTGCGGCTTGCGACGCGTCTCCTTTCCGAGCGGGGGGCCCGCGCGTTTCCCCGCGGACCTTGCCGGCGAGGCGTCCATGGGCTTGCGCCTGTAGGTCGCAACGCTCGGAGACACGCTAAGTCTATCCTTAGGGTCGGCCCGAAGCCAAGCCCTGTCGCAGAGTGAAGATGGAGGCGACGGGGCTGGGATCCAGACGACGCGCGGCCAGGCGCGCGTGGCGCGTTAGACGACGCACGGCCGGGCACGCGTTCGGCGTCAGACGCCGCGCGTTCTCACGGCCTCGCTCACATCGGGCAGCTCGCCGGCCGCTCGACGAGCTGGATGGCCCGGTCGGTACGTTCGCCGGTCACGAGAACCTCTCAGGGGTCGCCGCAGGGACGAGCGCGTCGCGCGCTGCCCGTGCTGCTCCGGCCGCCCGCCCTCGCGTCATGCGTCACGCTCGAAGAGTGGTGCCAACTGAGCGGCGATGTGCTCGACGTGACGGTGATCGGTGCCGCAGCACCCCCCGAAGACGTTGAGCTGCGGCAGTCGCCGCCTGAGCTTCGCGTACTCGCGGGCCAGCTCCTCGGGGTCACCGGCGTCGGGTGCGGGCAGCGCGTCGAGCTCCGCGTGACTCAGGCGTGAGGCGTTCGCCCGCAGGCCGCGGACCCGGTCGACCCAGGGCTGCCCGTTATCGAGGACGGGCGCGAAATGCGACGGGTGCGCGCAGTTGACCATGTAGTAGACCGGAAAGGCGTCGGTCGCTTCGTCGACCGCTGCGACGGCGTCGCCCAACGACTGCCCGCTCGCCAGCCGGCCGTCGGTCTCGACGGTGAAGGAGATGGCGACCGGGACGCCCGCGCGTGCGGCTGCGCGCGCGATGCCGGTCGCCTCCCCGACGGTCGTCAGCGTCAGCGCCGCGACCATGTCGGCGCTGGTCGCGGCGAGCGTCTCGATCTGCGCGGCGTGGTACGCCCCGGCCTCGTCAGGGCTCGTGGCCGCGGCGGGATCGCAGTCGTCAGGCCGCGGTCCGACGCACCCGCTGATGACGATCGGCGTCCCCTCCGCCTCGCACTCGTCGCGGACGTCCTCGAGAAGCTCGACGGCGCGCCGGTTCACCCCGGCGAGCTCCTCGGGCCCGAACCCGAGCCTCATCCCCCAGCCGGCGCTCGCCCGCCACGTCGCGGTCTCGAGGATCAGACCCGTGCCGTGGCGTCGCGCGATGTCCGCATACGAACGGAAGTAGCGCCGCAGCGCCGCCTCGCCGCACGCGTCCCCGAGCAATGGGAAGGCGGCGAACTCGCGCAGGTCGAAGCCTTCGAGCGCGATCATGCTCGTCTCGATGCCGCCGTCGGTCAGAAAGAGGCCGCCGCCGAGCTGCGGCAGCGCGTCGCGATACCGTGTCATCGCGCTCCCCCCGGTCGGCGGCGCGGCCCGGAAGAAGCTCCGGGCCGCGCCGCCGCCCTCCCGCTACAGTTCGAAGTCCCCTGCCGCCTCGGGCTGGTAGAGGATCTTCTCCACCGTGAAGCGCTTCTGCCCTGAGGGGACCCTCCACTCGATAGTGTCGCCTTCGCGGTAGCCGAGGATCGCGGTCCCTACAGGAGCCAGCACCGACACGGCGCCCTTGCTCATGTCCGCGTCGACCGGGAACACCAACGTGCACGTGATCTCGTCCCCGCTGTCCGCGTCGCGCAACACCACGCGCGAGTTCATGGTGACCACGTCCGGCGGGACCTGGTCGGGAGCGACGACCCGGGCGCGCTCGAGCTCGCCCTGCAGGGCACGCAGCCCCTGGATGTCCTGCTTGCCCTGAGGCGCGAAGTCGTCGGCGACCTTGATCAGCTCCAGGATCCGGTCTCTGTCGAGCTCCGTGATGTAGATCTCTCGTTGCGCCACGGTTGTCCTCCCTCAGCCCTTGCCGCGCGCGATGGCGACGATCCCGGTGCGGACGATCTCGAGGACGCCGAGCGGCTGCAGCAGCTCGAGCAGTGCCTGCAGCTTCTGCGTGGAGCCCACGACGCGCAGCACCACCGTGCGCCGTTCCACGTCGACGATCTTCGCGCCGAAGACCTCAGCGATCTGCAGTGCCTCCGTGCGCTTCTCGCCTTCGGCGTTGACCTTCACGAGCATGAGCTCGTCGACGACCATGCACGAGGCGTCGAGCTCGCGAATCTTCACGACGTTGATGAGCTTGTGCAACTGCTTCGTGACCTGGTCGATGGGGTGCTCCGCCCCGTCGATGGTGATGGTGATGCGCGAGAGGCCGGGGTCCTCACTCTGCCCGACGGCGAGGCTCTCGATGTTGAAGCCGCGGCGCGCGAAGAGGCCGGCCACGCGCGTGAGCACGCCGGGCTTGTTCTCGACGAGCACGCTCAGTGTGTGCTTCACGACGTCCTCCCCCCCGTCTTCTTCGCCTGCCCGCCGATCATCTCGGTGATCTCCTTGCCGGCCGGCACCATCGGGAAGACGTTCTCTTGGGGGGAGGTCCTGAAGTCGATCACGGCCGGGCGCGGGCAGGCGAGCGCTTCGCGCAGCGCCGGCTCGATCTCGTCCTTCTCGGTGACGGTCAGGCCGAGCGCCCCGTACGCCTCAGCAAGGAGCTTGAAGTCGGGCTGCGTCTCGATGGAGGTGCACGAGTACCGCTTGTTCCAGAAGAGGTCCTGCCACTGGCGGACCATGCCGAGGTACCCGTTGTTGAGGATGCAGACGACGATCGGCAGGCCGCAGCTCATCGCCGTGGCGAGCTCCTGCTCCGTCATCTGGAAGCCGCCGTCGCCGCTGATGTCCACGACGGTCTTGTCGGGGCACCCGATCTGGGCGCCGATGCTCGCCGGGAGCCCGAAGCCCATGGTCCCCAGGCCGCCCGAGCTGATGAACTGCCGCGGGAAGGTGAAGGTGTAGTACTGCGTCGCCCACATCTGGTGCTGGCCGACGTCGGTGCAGACGATGGCGTCGTGGGCGGTGACCCTGTCGATCTCCTCAATGACGAGCTGGGGCGCGAGCTTACCGTCGGCCGGCGCCTCGTACTGCAGCGGGTACTCCTCCTTGCGTGCCGCGATGCGCGCCAGCCACTCCGCCGTGCGCTCGGCCGACCATTCCATGCCCTCGAGCTCCTTGACGAGACCGACGGCGACCTGTCTCACGTCGCCCACGATGGGGATGAGCGGCGGCACGTTCTTGCCGATCTCGGCCGGATCGACGTCGGCGTGGATGACTTTGGCGTGGGGCGCGAACGCTTTCAGCTTGCCGGTCACGCGGTCGTCGAAACGCGCCCCCAGGTTGATGAGCAGATCGCACTCGTGGACGGCGTAGTTGGCCGTGACCGTGCCGTGCATGCCCAGCATGCCCATCGAGAGCTCGTGCGTCTCGGGGAAGGCGCCGATGCCCATCAGCGTGGTCGCGACCGGCAGCCGGCGCGACTCGGCGAGCCGCAGGATCTCGGGAGCCGCGTCCGCGCTGATGACGCCGCCGCCGAGGTACAGCACCGGCCGCTGCGCCTCGTTGATGGCCTTGGCGGCGGCGCGGACCTGCTTGATGTGCCCTCTGACCGTGGGCTTGTAGCCCGGCAGGTCGAGGGTGTCGGCGTCGCGGTAGACGATCTCGCCCAGGGCGACGTCGACGGGGATGTCGATGACCACCGGCCCGGGCCGGCCTGTCGAGGCGATGTGGAAGGCCTCGTGCAGGACCTGCGGCACCTCGGCCGTCGTCTTGACCAGGTACGAGTGCTTGACGATCGGCAGGGTGATGCCGGTGATGTCGGCCTCCTGGAAGGCGTCGGTGCCGATCAGGTCGCTGCGCACCTGCCAGGTGATCGCCACCAGGGGCGAGGAGTCCAGGTAGGCGTTGGCGATGCCGGTGACCAGGTTCGTGGCCCCGGGGCCGCTGGTCGACACGCACACGCCGACCTTGCCGGTCGCGCGCGCGTAGCCGTCCGCGGCGTGCGCGGCGCCCTGCTCGTGACGCACGAGGACGTGGCGCAGTCGCTTCGCGTCGTAGAGGGCGTCGTAGAACGGGATGGCGACGCCGCCGGGAAACCCGAAAATGACCTCGCAGCCCTCGTGCTCGAGGGCGGCCACGAGGGACTCGGACCCTTTCAGCTTCTTGTCTTGGCTCATTGGAGGACGGCTCCCTTCTCCGCACCGGAGACGAGTTTGACGTAGCGGGCGAGATACCCGGTTACGCCGGGGCGCGGCGCGAGGGGCGGCTGTGCCGCCCGGCGCCGCGCCATCTCCTCCTCGGGGACTTCGAGGCTGAGGGTGCGTGCGGGGATGTCGATGGCGATGACGTCGCCGTCGCAGACCAGGCCGATGGGGCCGCCAGCCTGTGCCTCGGGCGCCACGTGGCCGATGGCGGAGCCGCGCGTGGCGCCGCTGAAGCGGCCGTCGGTGATGAGGGCGACGTCCTTGTCGAGGCCGCGCCCAGCGATCGCCGAGGTCGGCGAAAGCATCTCGGGCATACCGGGCGCGCCCTTCGGCCCGCAGTTGCGGATCACGACGACGCTGCCCCGGCGGATCTGGTCGCCGGAGATCGCCGCGAACGCCTCGGCCTCGCTCTCAAAGACCTGCGCCGGGCCGCGATGACGCAGCATGTCGTCGGCCACGGCGCCCTCCTTGACGACGGCACCCTCCGGCGCCAGGTTGCCGAAGAGCACGGCTAAACCGCCGGTCGCGTGGTGCGGGCGGTCGAGAGGCCGCACGACCTCGTCGTCGAGGACGCGCGCCCCGGCGACCGCGTCGGCCTGCGTCGGGGCGGCGACCGTCAACGCGTCGCCGTCCATGAGGCCCGCGTCCATCAGGCGCTTCATGAGCGCCTGGATGCCGCCGGCGTGGTACAGGTCTTCCACATGTGTATCGCTCGCCGGCGCCAACTTGCAGAGGTGGGGCACCCTCGCGGCCACCTCGTTGATGCGCTGCAACGGGAAGTCGAGGCCGGCCTCGGTCGCGATGGCAGCGAGATGCAAGACGGTGTTCGTGCTGCAGCCGAGACTGGCGTCGAGCGCGAGGGCGTTGCCGATCGCCACGTCGGTGACGACGTCGCGCGGCGTGAGGCCCCTGGCAAGGACGTCCATGACCGTCATGCCGGCCTCTTTGGCGAGCCGCAGGCGCTCGGAGTAGACGGCCGGCACGGTGCCGTTGCCGGGCAGCGCCAAGCCGAGCACCTCGGCGAGGCAGTTCATGGAGTTGGCCGTGAACATGCCCGAGCACGAGCCGCAGGTCGGACAGGCGGCGCATTCGAGCGCCTTCAGCCCGTCGTCGTCGAGCTCGCCGGCCATGTGGCGGCCGACGCCCTCGAACACGGTGTTCAGGTCGATCGCGAGGCCGCCCTGCCGGCCGGCGAGCATCGGCCCGCCGCCGATCATCACGGCGGGGATGTCGAGCCGCACGGCCGCCATGAGCATGCCCGGGACGATCTTGTCACAGCACGGTACGAGGACGAGGGCGTCGAACGCATGGCCTTTGGCCATGGCCTCGACGCCGTCCGCCACGAGCTCGCGTGTGGGCAAGGAGTAGAGCATGCCCTCGTGGTTCATGGCGATACCGTCGCAGACGCCGATGGTGCCGAACTCGAACGGCGTGCCGCCGGCCGTACGGACGCCGGCCTTCACCGCGTCGACGACCTGGCGCAGGTGCATGTGCCCCGGGACGACCTCGCTGAAGGAATTGGCGACGCCGACGAACGGACGCTCCATCTCGGCGTCGCTCACGCCCAGGGCGCGCAGCAGGGCACGGTGCGGGGCGCGTTGCGGCCCGTGCTTGATCTCGTCGCTTCTCACGATGCTGGTCCTCTCCGCTGTACGAAGGTCGCGGCGTCGCGGCTCAAGCCGTGACCGTGAACTTGAAATGATAGCCCAAAGCGTGGCCGGCGGGCGAGGCGGACTCGCGGTACCCGCAGGTTCGGGTCATACCCCGGTGGGGTATACCGACAGCGTCCCCGCGACCGAAGGTCCGACAGGAGGCCACGCATGGAGGGTGGGACGTACGGGGTCGGCCGCGTTGTCGCGGCGCCTTACGACGAGGTGCTCCCGAAGGTCAAGGACGCACTGAAGGACGAGGGTTTCGGCGTTCTCACCGAGATCGACGTTCAAGCCACACTGCGCGCCAAGCTGGGCGTCGAGCGCGGCAAGTACACGATCCTCGGCGCCTGCAGCCCCCGTCACGCTCACCGCGCGCTTGAAGTCGAGCCGGAGTTGGGACTCCTGTTGCCCTGCAACGTTGTCGTCTACGAGACGGAACGCGGGACGCGGGTGAGCGCCATCGACGCCGCCGCGATGCTGGGTGCCGTCGGCAACCCGGCACTCGACGAGACCGCCGCGGACGTCGCGGCGCACCTCGAGCGCGTCATCGTATCCCTCTGATCACGCCCATCACCGTTCGAAGGTCGCATCCAGCAAGGAGGAAGACCGTGGCAGATGTGAAGACCCTGACCGACGCGAACTTCGACAGCGAGCTGGCCGAAGCCAGCCTGCCGATGATCGTCGACTTCTGGGCCCCGTGGTGCGGTCCGTGCCGCATGGTAGGGCCGGTCGTCGAGGAGATCGCCGGCGACCACGCCGACAAGGTCGTCGTCGGCAAGCTCAACGTCGACGAGAACCCCGGCGTCGCGAGCAAGTTCGGCATCATGAGCATCCCCACGATCATCCTCTTCAAGGACGGTGAGGCGGCGAAGAAGGTGATCGGGGCGCGGCCCAAGGCAGACCTCGAGCGCGAGTTCGAGCTGGCCTGACACGCCGCGCACGCGAGCCACGAGGACGGGGGCCCGGCAGCCAAGCTGCCGGGCCCCCGTCCTCTTCGTGCTCGCCGTGCTCTGGATGACCGGCCGACCGGCCGCCGCGCAGCCCTATTTGATGGCGTCGCGCCCGCGCTCGCCGGTCCGCGTGCGGATCGCGTCGTCGACCGGCGAGATGAAGATCTTGCCCTGGCCGACAAGACCGCTCTTGAGCGACTCCTTGAGACGCTCGACGATGCCGTCGACGTCGGCCTCGAGCACGACCATCTCGACTTTCATCTTCGGGTGGAACACGTACTGGCCGGGCTTCACGTCTTCGCCGCGGGTGAACCCGCGCTCGACGCCGAACCCCTTGCACTCCGTGACCGACATGCCCTTGACGCCCTCGACGGCGAGGGCGGCAGCTACCGCGTCGAGGTTGTACGGCTGGATGTAGACCTCGATCTTCTTCATCTCGTCCCCTTTCCGCTCCCTCGGTCAGCAGCATGCCCGAACGGACCTGTCTCCTGACGGGATCACCGTGTGGCTTGCACGTTCATACCCGAGGCGAAACCGCGCCCAAACGCCCGGGGGGGCCCAGTGCCGGAAGCGACGCGGGGCCTGACAGGCAAGGCTGTTTCGGCACGAAGGGCGCCGCACTCGGCGTCCACCGCCGGCATGAATCGGTGACGCCGCGGCCGGTGACGACCGCCTGCGGAGCGTGACGACCGGCTCCGGAACGCGACGGGCGCGCGGTCCGCGAAGGACCGCGCGCCCGTGCTCTCGCTCTCAGCGACGGCGGGGGGAGCCGTCTCGAGCGGGGGGCTTGGTCAGACGACGCCCTGGGCCATCATCGCCTTGGCGACCTTGAGGAAGCCCGCGATGTTGGCGCCGGCCACGTAGTTGCCCTGGAAGCCGTAAACCTCGGCGGCGTCGACGCACTGCTTGTGGATGCTCTTCATGATGCCGTGCAACTTGGCGTCGACCTCTTCTGCGTCCCAGCTCAGGCGCAGCGTGTTCTGCGACTGCTCGAGACCCGAGACCGACACGCCGCCGGCGTTGGCGGCCTTGCCGGGCCCGTAGAGGAGCTTCTTCTCGACGAAGAGGTTGACGCCCGCGGGGACGGTCGGCATGTTGGCGCCCTCGGAGACGACGTAGACGCCGCCGTCGACGAGGTTCTGCGCGTCCTTGCCGTTGATCTCGTTCTGCGTCGCGCACGGGAAAGCGCAGTCAGCCTTGTGGGCCCACAGCGGGTTGAAGTCCCTGCTCTCGTCGACCGGCGTGAAGACGGCGCTCTTGTACTTGTCGGCGTACTCCTTGACGCGCCCGCGCTTGACCTGCTTCAGGTCGAGGAGGAAGGCGTGCTTCTCGCGGTCGATGCCGGCCTCGTCGTAGATGTAGCCGCCCGAGTCGCTGAAGGTGACCGGCTTGCCGCCCAGGTCGAGGATCTTCTCGATCGCGTACTGGGCCACGTTGCCCGACCCGCTGACGAGACAGGTCTTGCCCTCGAGCGTCTCGTTGCGCGTCGCCAGCATCTCGGCGGCGAAGTACACGGCGCCGTAGCCGGTAGCCTGGGGCCGGATGAGCGAGCCGCCGAACTCGCGGCCTTTACCCGTCAGCACGCCGACGAACTCGTTGCGGATGCGCTTGTACTGGCCGAACATGAAGCCGATCTCGCGCGCGCCGACGCCGATGTCGCCCGCGGGGATGTCGGTGCGGTCGCCGACGTGCTTGCAGAGCTCGGTCATGAGGCTCTGGCAGAAGCGCATGACCTCACCCTCGCTCTTGCCCTTGGGGTCGAAGTTGGAGCCGCCCTTGCCGCCGCCCATCGGCAACGTCGTCAACGAGTTCTTGAGGGTCTGCTCGAAAGCGAGAAACTTGAGGACGCTGAGGTTCACGCTGGGATGGAAGCGCATGCCGCCCTTGTAGGGGCCGATGGCACTGTTCATTTGGATGCGGTAGCCCTTGTTGAGCTGGACCTCGCCCTTGTCGTCGACCCAAGGGATCCGGTAGAGGATGACGCGCTCGGGTTCGGCCATGCGCTCGAGGACCTTCGCCTTGCGGTACTCGGGACTCTGCTCCAGAACGGGCTCGAGAGACTCGGCCACTTCGATGACGGCCTGATGGAACTCAGGCTCGCCCGGGTTCTTGGCCTTAAGCTCGGCCATGAATTCGTCAACGAAAGCGCTCATGAACTGCCCTCCACTAGGCGGTCACGGGTACGTTGCTGAGCCTGTCGCGCGCGGGTCTGCAAGAGATACGGCCGGGCGCGCGCCCCTGCTGCCTGGCTCCGCCCGGCAGCCGAGAGGACCTGGTCAGCCGGGCGCTCGAAGTATACGGCCCCGTCTGCCGACTAGCATGGGACGCAACGCACAAACTTGGCCCGTGCCGATGGTCAATCTGGTACAGGGTGGATAAAGGCATGCCTGCGAGCAAGAGCCGCCCGTGACGGAATCGGCAAGCGAGGAGTGTGCGCATCGGCGCTTTCGGCAGCCGCGCGGCTCGGCTTCGCCGGCCCCGCGGTCGGTGGTGCCGCGGCCACGGCAGCGTGGCGGCGCCCCCTTCTCGGCCTGATGAGCCTGCCGACGCCGCAGTGGTTGTCCACTATGTCCAGAATCGACCCGCCAAATCTCCGTCCTGTTGGAACAAATTGACGAACGCCTCGAGCCTGTGTAAAGTGCAGACACTGGAGAGGGCGTCAGGACGCTTGCAGGTCCCCTTCCGCCCCCACCACACCGCCGTCACCGCGCGAGCGCCTTCCGCTTCGGCGCGCGCCCGCGCCCGGTATTGGCCCGCACCAGGAAGGAGTGCACGCATGGCTCTCAAGACTCCGGAGGAGTTCATCCAGAGCATCGCCGACCTCGACCTCGAGATCTACTTGTTCGGGGAGAGGGTGGACGACTACGTCAACCACCCCGTCATCCGCCCCAGCCTCAACTGCATGGCGATGACCTACGAGCTGGCGCAGTATCCCGAGTACGAAGACCTGATGCTGGCTACCAGCCACCTGACCGGCAAGAAGGTCAACCGCTTCACGAACATCCATCAGTCGGCCGACGACCTCGTCAAGAAGGTCAAGATGCAGCGCCTGCTCGGCCAGAAGACCGGCTCCTGCTTCCAGCGTTGCGTCGGCATGGACGCCATCAACGCGATCTGGTCGGTCACCTACGACACCGACCAGGCCAACGGCACCGACTACCACGAGAAGTTCACCAAGTACGTCCAGTACCTGCAGGACAACGACCTCGTGGCCGACGGCGCCATGACCGACCCCAAGGGCGACCGCGGCAAGTCCCCGTCGCAGCAGGAAGACCCGGACATGTACCTGCACATCGTCGAGAAGCGTGACGACGGCATCGTGGTGCGCGGCGCCAAGGCGCACCAGACCGGCGCCTGCAACTCGCACGAGATCCTCGTCATGCCGACGATCGCCATGCGCCCCGGCGACGAAGACTACGCCGTCTCCTTCAGCACGCCGGCCAACGCCAAGGGCATCAGCTATATCTACGGGCGCCAGAGCTGCGACACGCGCAAGCTCGAAGGCAACGACCTCGACGTCGGTAACGCGCGCTTCGGCGGACACGAGGCCCTCATGATCTTCGACGACGTCTTCGTGCCATGGGACCGCGTCTACATGTGCGGCGAGATCGAGTTCTCGGGGTCGCTCGTCGAGCGCTTCGCCGGCTATCACCGCCAGAGCTACGGCGGCTGCAAGGTCGGCGTCGGCGACGTGCTCATCGGCGCCGCCGCGCTGGCCGCCGAGTACAACGGCGCCGCCAAGGCAAGCCACATCAAAGACAAGATCATCGAGATGACGCACCTCAACGAGACGCTCTTCTCGTGCGGCATCGCCTGCTCGTCCGAGGGCCACAAGACCCCGTCGGGCAACTACGAGATCGACATGCTGCTCGCCAACGTCTGCAAGCAGAACATCACGCGCTTCCCCTACGAGATCGCCCGCCTCGCCGAAGACATCGCCGGCGGCATCATGGTGACCATGCCGTCCGCCCAGGACCTCGCCGGCGAGAAGACCGGCCCGCTGGTCGAGAAGTACATGGTCGGCACGTGCGACGTCTCCACCCTCGACCGCATGCGCATCATGCGCCTCGTCGAGAACATCACGCTCGGCACCGCCGCCGTCGGCTACCGCACGGAGTCGATGCACGGGGCGGGCTCGCCGCAGGCGCAACGCATCATGATCGCGCGGCAGTCTAACCTCGACCACAAGAAGGAATTGGCCAAGGCGATCGCCCAGGTGGGTAAGCCTTGGGAGAAGGCCAAGGTGGCCAAGCCTGTGGCCGTCGCCGCCAAGTGACCAAGGGCGTGCTCGGCGACGATCCGGCATCCGGCCGGGCGCCCAGCGCCTGTCAGCCGTCAGCGGTCGATGCGGAGACGGAGGCGCATGCCTCCGCTCTCCGCATCGTCTACTGCGGCGGCTGCAACCCCCACATCGACCGCGGGGCGGTCGCGAGCGAGCTCGCGGCCGCCCCTTCGTTCGCCCGTCGCGGAGCGACCGTCTACCTCTCCGGCTGCCAGCGGGCGTGCGCCTCTGACCACCAGCTGTCCAACGACGACCAGGCGGCGGCGGTCGTCGCCGGCACCCACGTGGACGGCGCCCCGACGCCGGCGGAGGACATCGCCGCCTCAGTCAGGCGAAAGCTCAAGGAGTGATGGGATGGACTGGAAGGCAGACTACGCGAACAAGGTGACGACGGCGGCGGACGCCCTCAAGGTCGTCAAGTCCGGAGACCGCGTGGTGTTCGCGCACGCCTGCGGCGAGCCGCTGGACCTCGTCGACGCACTCGTCGCACGGGCGGCAGACCTGGAGCACGTCGAGATCAACCACATGGTCGCCATGGGCAAAGGCGAGTACTGCAAGCCCGAGCTTGCGGACTCGTTCTTCCACAAGTCGCTGTTTGTAGGGGCGTCGTCACGCGAGGCGGTCAAGGATGGCCGGGGAGACTACATCCCGGTGTTCTTCAGCGAGATCCCCAAGCTCTTCTGCGAAGGCTACCTCACGCCCGACGTCGTCCTGATCCACGTGTCGCCGCCCGACAAGCACGGCTTCTGCTCCTTCGGCATCTCGGTCGACTACACAAAGCCCGCGGCACAGGTCGCCAAGACGGTGATCGCCCAGGTGAACCCGAACATGCCCCGAACCCATGGCGACTCGTTCATCCACGTCTCCGAGATCGACCTCATCGTCGAGAGCGAGCAGGCCGTGATCGAGCTGCCGCCGCCGAGGATCGGCCCGGTCGAGGAGGCCATCGGCAAGAACATCGCCGGACTGGTCGAAGACGGCTCCTGTCTGCAGTTGGGCATCGGCGGCATCCCCGACGCCGTGCTGCTCTTCCTGCACGGCAAGAACGACCTCGGCATCCACAGCGAGATGTTCAGCGAAGGCGTCGTCGACCTCTACAACGAGGGCGTCATCACGAACAGCGCCAAGAAGTACCATCCCGGCAAGATGGTCGCGACGTTCCTCATGGGGACCCGGCGCCTGTACGACTTCGTCGACGACAACCCGATCGTGAACATGCTGCCGGTCAACATCGTGAACGACGCGTACGTGATCGCCCAGAACGACCGCGTGGTGGCTATCAACTCGGCGATCCAGGTCGACCTCATGGGCCAGGTCGTCGCCGACACCATGGGACCGGTCCAGTTCACCGGCATCGGCGGCCAGGTCGACTTCGTGCGCGGTGCGGCCCGCAGTCGCGACGGCAAGGCGATCATCGCCCTGCCGTCGACGGCGAAGAAGGGCACCGTGTCGCGCATCGCCGCGGCGCTCGCGCCCGGCACCGCCGTGACGACCATGCGCGCCGACGTCGACTACGTGGTCACCGAACACGGCGTCGCTCACCTCAGGGGCAAGGGCCTGCGCGAGCGTGCCGAGGCACTGCTCGCCATCGCCGACCCTGCGTTCCACGATCAGATACGCGAAGAGGCGGCCGCCCTCTACGGCCCCGGCCGCCTCCCCCGATGACACCCGCGACCAACAAGTCCTTCAGGAGGGATCATGGCTGAAAAAGCAGGCGGCGTGCCGCGCAAAGTCGACGACACCGGTGCAGCCGGCGCACGCGAGCGCGGCGAACGCGGCATGGACATCCAGGTCCGCATGCACCGCGCCCCCAAGACGCTCATCACCGGCAACGGCGCCATCGCCCGGATCGGCGACGAGGCCAAGAAGCTGGGCGCCACGAAGGTGCTCATCATCACCGACCCCGGCGTGGCCTGCACCGGGTCCGTCGCGCAGGTCGAAGGCCCGCTCCAGGCCGCCGGCCTCACGACGGGACTGTTCGACAAGGCCGTGCCTGAGCCGCCGATGGGCAGCGTCGACGAGATCGTGAAGTTCGCCGAGAAGGGCAAGTTCGACTGCGTCGTCGGCTTCGGCGGCGGGTCGGCGATCGACGTCAGCAAGATGGTCGCCGTCCTCGCCGGCAGCGGCCGCAAGGTCGAGGACTTCGTGGGCGTCGACCAGGTGCCCAAGAAGGGCCTCCCCATCATCGCCGTGCCGACGACCGCCGGCACCGGCTCCGAGGTCACCAACATCGCCATCTTCGCGAACGAGAAGCTCAACGTGAAGCAGGGCGTGGTGAGCGGGTACCTGCTGCCCAACATCGCGCTCGTCGACCCGGTGCTCACGTGGAGCTGCCCGCCGGGCGTGACGGCCGCGTCGGGCATGGACGCCC
Organism: Thermoleophilia bacterium UBA2241; assembly: GCA_002347645.1. Taxonomy (GTDB): domain Bacteria; phylum Actinomycetota; class Thermoleophilia; order UBA2241; family UBA2241; genus UBA2241. The sequence goes on from DDYF01000039.1 coordinate 67,867, forward strand.
TCATCCATGCGATCGAGGCGTACATCTCGGTGAACTCGACCATGCACACCGACCCGTTGGCCTACGAATCGATCAAGCTCATCTCCAAGAGCATCCGTACGGCGACGTACGACGGCACGAACGCCTGGGCGCGTCACAACATGTCCATGGGCTCCCTGCTCGCGGGCATCGCCTTCGGCAACGCAGGCGTCGGGGCCGTCCACGCGCTCTCGTATCCCATCGGCGGCATCTTCCACGTGCCGCACGGTGTCGCCAACACGCTCCTGCTCCCGTGGGTCATGGAGTACAACATGCTCGCCTGCCTGCCGTGGTTCAAGGAGATCGGCATGGCGATGGGCGAGGACATGGAGGGCCTCAGCGACCGCCAGGCCGCCGACAAGACCATCTGTGCTATGCGCCAGCTGGCCGCCGACCTCAACGTCCCGCAGTACCTCAGCGACGTCGACATCCCCGAGTCTGCGATCCCCGACCTGGTGAAGGGCGCCCTCACCCAGGGCCGCCTGTGGAACAACAACCCGCGCAAGTTCACCGAAGAGGACATGGCTCAGCTGTACCGCAACATGGCCGTGCGCCCCGGCAGCAAGCCGGTGAAGGCGAAGAAGGCCGCCGCCAAGACGAAGTAAGGGCGGCCGTACAGCACCGGGCCGCGGCGCTCCCCCCGCGCCGCGGCACCGGAACCGTGACGGGCGCCGGGCGGGTCTCACGACCCGCCCGGCGCCCGTCGCATTCTGTCACGCGGGACGCGGCGCGGCGCCGGCGGGCTCACGGATACGACCCCTGGGCCCGCACCGGCTGCCGGGCGCGGCCGCGCCTCAGCCGAGCCGGCCCGCCACCCGCGCGACGATCTCGGCCGCCTCCTCCACGTCGGCGTCGTCGAGGCCGAGGTGGGCGACGAAGCGCAGCGTCCAGACGCCTTCGTCGAGCGCCCAGAGGCCCTCCGCGGCGAGCAACGGCACGAGGTCGGCCGCCTTGCGGCCGGTACCCCTCGTGTCGACGTACACCATGTTGGTCTGGACCTTCTCGAGGTCGAGGGCGAGCCCCGGCACCGTTGCGAGCGTCGCGGCCATGTGGCGGATACGGCGGTGGTCCTCGGCCATACGGTCGATGTTGTGCTCGAGCGCATACAAGCCGGCCGCGGCGATGATGCCCGCCTGGCGCATGCCGCCCCCGTACAACTTGCGCGCGCGGCGCGCACGCGCGATGGTCGTCGCGTCGCCGGCCAGCAGCGAGCCGACAGGCGCCCCGAGACCCTTGGAAAGGCACACGCTCACCGTGTCGCACGGCGCCGCGATCTCGGCGAGGGGCACGCCGCTGGCGACGTGCGCGTTCCAGATGCGCGCCCCGTCCAGGTGCAGTCTCAGCCCGTGCCGGTCGCAGAAGGCGCGCACGGCCCTGATCCCCTCCAGGGGGTAGACGACGCCGCCGCAGTGGTTGTGCGTGTCCTCGAGGCACACGACGCGCGTTGGTGCGAAGTGGACGTCGTCGTCGCGGTGAACGTAGCCGTCCATGACGTCCGGGTCGAGCGTCCCGTCATCGGAGTCGAAGCAGCGAAGCTGGAGCTGGCTGAGCACCGCGGCACCGCCCTGCTCGTAGAAGAGGATGTGCGCCTCGGCGTGCAGGAAGACCTCGTCGCCGCGCTGCGTCAGGCTGTGCAGAGCGGCCTGGTTCGTCATCGTGCCCGACGGGCAGAACAGTGCCGCTTCCTTGCCGAGCAGCTCGGCCGTCGACTGCTGAAGGCGGTTGACGGTAGGGTCGTCCTCGAAGACGTCGTCGCCGACCTCGGCCTCGGCCATCGCGCGTCGCATCTCGGGTCCCGGCTTCGTCACCGTGTCGCTGCGCATGTCGATGACGCGCACCGGGCCGTCCTTACTGGTCGTCACGGTCGGTCTCCCTTCTCGTCGCCGGCCGGGGCGGCCGGAGCCGCGCACCCCCAGCCGGTCACAGCTGCCACTCGCCGTCCGCGAGCACGACGGTGCCGTCGACATCGACGGTCGGCCGCAGGATCATCATGTCCCAGTGCAGTGCCGACGCGTTGGTCCCGCCGAGCATCTCGTTGTCGCCCAGGGCCAGGTGCACCGTACCGAGGATCTTCTCGTCGGTGAGCGTGTAGCCGCAGGGCTCGCCGACGGCGGGGTTGATGCCGATGCCCAGTTCGCCGATGACGTCGGCGCCGCTTCCCGATGCCGCGACGATGCGCTGCACGAACTCGAACTCCCGGGCCGCGCCCACAAGCGTCGCGCGGCCCGCGTCGAAGCGGACCTCCAGGTCTTCGACGCGGCGCCCGTCCCAGAACGCGAGGTCGAAGACGACCGTCCCGTCGGCCTGGTCTTCGCGCGGGGCGAGGCACACCTCGCCGGCCGGCAGGTTCGAGAGGTCGGTCTCGCCCCCGACCACGCCGACGTCCTTGTCCGCCGGCCGGCCGGCGATGCCGAGGACCACGTCGGTCCCCTTCGGAGAGGTGATGCGCACCCGCCGCGCGCCGTGGAGCACGCCGGCCAGCGTATCGGCCTTGCGCCGCAACTCGCTGTAGTCGACGTCGAGACTGCGCCAGAACATGCCGGCGAAGGCGTCGTAGTCGAGCCCGAAGGCGGCCGCCTGGCCCGGCGTCGGGAAGTCCGTCCCGATCCAGCGCTTGCCTTCGACGAAGAACTGATCGACCACGGGCTTGCGCCCGCGGATGGCGGCCGCCTCACGCTCCGGGGCGACGTCCCCGAAGAGCATCGGGTCACCCAGTTCCATGCGGACCACGAAGGCCACGTCCGCAGCACGCGCCGCCTCGAGCTGGACGCGGGACGTGCGCTCCAGCTGCTCCGGCGGCAACTCGAGCAGACGACGGTGGGCCGCCTCGTCGCTGCGCGGGGCGACGAAGGCCGTCGCGCCCAGCAGCTCGCACTCGAACGCCAGCAGTTCGAGGTACTCGGCCGAGTCCATGCGGCCTTCGATGTAGACGTGCTCGCCGGCACGCACGTTCGCGCACTCGCGCACGATGCGGCGCGCGGCGTTGCGGATGCGCTCGTCGAGGATGGTCATGGGTCCGCTCCGTACGGTCGGCTGTCGTCACTGGTCCCGGGAGCGCCGCGCCTGCGGCCGCTCACCCGGCCGTGAGGCTAGCACTCGCGCGAGGCAGCGACCAGCCGGGACCGCCCGCCGCGCTCAGGCGGGCGGGCCGGCAGGGATCGGCCGGTCTGCCTGGCCGGCGCCGAGGCAGGCGTGGATGCCGGCCGCGGTGAGGAGAGACGCCGCCGTGACGGACTGGCTTGGGCGAATGCGCCGTACGATGGCCGGGCGTCTTCTGCAAGGTGCGCAGCGGATTCCCGAGGACTGACGGGGATATACCCCCCTAGGTTTACCATCCTAAAGCATACGCTTGAATCTGCATACGAATATACCCCGGGGGTATCGCACATACCAGGACCATCTTGGTACTCTTTCGTTGGGTCTTACCCACGAAAGGGGCTGGCCGTGAGCCTTCTCGAGGTCGTGATGTGGTTCGCCGTCTCGGCGTTCCTCGTCTTGCGCGTCGCCATGCTGGCCGCCTTCGTCCTGCTCCCGGTGAGCATCGTCAAGATGATCCACCGGCACTCGACGGCCTAGGCGGACAAGACAACCGGATCGTCCCACCCCCGCTCGACCGGCCCGGTGCCGGACCGGCGGTGAGTCTGACGCACGCGTTCCAGCAGACGATGCCGAGCAGACCGGCGAGCAGCATCAGCCTCCGCTCCTCCGGCATCGGGTCCCAGTAGATCGCTCGTTGCGCGCGCAGCTCGCGGCCAAGGTCGACGTCGCTCGGCCAGCGCAGCGCGGACCAGCCGCCTCCGTCAGTCCCCGCGATGGCGCGCCGCGCGTTCTCGCTCGCCGTCGGCACCTTCCCCGGGTAATCGACCCAGATGTGGTCGAACGACATGCGCAACTCGTGGGGGATCCCCTTCGCGGCCAGCACGCTGGCCAGGACGAGAGCTCGGCTCTCGCAGTCCCCGCGCCGCGCCGCGAGGGCGTCGCCGGCGGTGGGAAAGCTCCAGGGGACACCGCCGGCTTCCCAGTCCGAGGCGTACGGCACCACCTCGCTCAGGATGAGACGCTCGATCTCGCGCGGGTCATCGGGCAACGAGGCGGCAAGGGCGCCGGCGGCGCCGGGGTCGGCGTGCGCCGCCCGCAGGTTGCGCACGCTCGCCAGCAGCACGCCCGGGTGGGGGTACAGGACGACGACCACCCAACTGATGGCGAGGAACGCAAGGACGCGGCGCGATACAGGCATGGCCGGATTGTACGACGTGACGAAGGCCGGGGAGCGTCCCCGACCCCGGTATATACTCCTGACCCATGGATGCGACCGGACCGACGCTACTGCGGCGCGCCTTGGCCGTCCTCCAGGCGAAGCAGTACCTCGTCTTCTACGCCATCCCGCTCTACGCGCTGTCGGCGCTCGTGCCCCTCGTCTTGTCGTGGCAACGCGCGGGAGGGTCGGTCGACGAGACCGTCGAGCGCGCGCAGGCGCCCCTCTACGACGTCGCCGCCGCGCCCGGCGCGACCGCCATCGTCGTGCTGCTCGTCTACCTCGGCGTGTTCACGTGGTTCCGGGCGGGCTACATCCGCTCGATCGTGAGCCGGTTCCGGCTGCGGCCGCAGGACGGACGACAGTTCGCCTCGCTCCTCGGCCTCCATCTTCTCATCGAGCTCGCCACCGCCGCCGGCGCGTGGGTCATCGTCGGCTCGGGTGACGCGACGGCGGTCACGCTCACCGGCATCGTCGTCTTCCTCTTCAGCATCGTGGTGATGTACGCCGACTACGCGATCGTGATCACCGGCCTCGACCCGGTGCGAGCGATCGCGCGCTCGTGGGTGTGCGTCGGCGCCAACCTCGGCCTCTCGGCGTTCGTCGTCCTCGTCGTGAACCTTCTCGCCACGGCGGCGGGAACGCTCCTCGCCCTCAGCGTGACCGACGGCCTCATGCAGGCCGCCCCGCTGCTGGTCGTCTACGTCGTGGTCATGGGCGTGGTCACGTTCGTCGCCGACGTGGTGCTGGTGGTCGCGTACACGCACGCCGTCGAGACGGGGAGGTTGCCGCATGCCCGCTGACGACCTGAGGACCCGCCACGCCGGCCCGCCCGCGCCGCCGAGCGCGCCGAGTGAACGCCGGATCTCGATCCAGGTGGGGACCCTCTTCGGGCTCGACGTGCGCCCGAGCAGGACCTTCGTCTGGCTCGGACGCCGCCGCGCCGGCGAAGAGACGATCGTCTCGTTGGGCGGGCCGCCGTCGGTACCGCGCCGCCCGCTTGAAGAGCACGTCAAGCACGTCGGCGCGGCGGAGATCTCGTATGCCGGTCACCCCGCGGTGACCGTGCCCCTCTCGGCGTATCGCGCGGCGCGGCAGGCGTGGCTCGCGCGTCGCGCCCGGCGCCGCCCCTGACCCGCAGGCAGTAGCCCGGGGGGCGGTGCGCGTGCGACAATGGCAGCGGCCCGCCATCGGGGATGAGGATGAACGAACCGGCTCTCAAGCACGTCGCCACGGACGCCCCGAACACGCCCGCTGCCGAGCCCCTGGCGTCCGCCGCGAGACCGCGCCCCGAGAACCCATACGCGCTGGAGATCCGGCGCCGAAGGCTCAGGATCGCCGCTGCGTGTGGCGGCGCGCTGACGCTCGTCGCGCTGCTCGCCGCCTGGCACGTGCACTCCGCCGATGCGCACTACGACCGCGGCCGGCGCGCCTTGGAGGAGCGGCGCTTCTCCGTGGCGATCCAGGAGCTCAACGCGGCGCGGTTCCTTCTGTTCACCTACCGTGACGCCGACGAGCTGGCGGCCCAAGCGGCCGCGGCGCTCAACGCGAGCCTGGAGAGCGAGAGCCTGCAGCAGGTGCGGCTCGAGGAGGCCGTGGCGAGAGACGTCGCGCTCGCCGGCTCGAGCTTGGCCGAGGGTGAGGCGACGGCCGCGGCCCGAGCACTCGCCGACGCACGTAAACGCGTCCCGGAGGGTCCACTCTCCGCGGACCCCCTCACGCTGGCCTCCCTCCAGTCGCTCTCTCGGAAGCTGTCCGCGGCCGGTCGCGCGGCGCTCGGTGCCGGCCGCTGGGGCGTCGCCGGGAGCTGCGCCGAGGGCCTGCTCTCGATCGCGCCGGGAGACGAGAAGGCCCTGCGCCTCGCCGGGAAGGCGGCGCTCGGCGCGCGGCTGGCGGCACGCCTGGACACGGCGCGGGAGGCCGCGGACCGCGGTCAGTGGAGGCGGGCGCTCAGCATCGCGACGAACGTCCTCGCGCGCTGGAAGGACTTCCCGGGCGCCAGGTCGCTGGTCGGGCGGGCAGAGGCAGCCCTCGCGCCGAAGCCGCCGCCTCAGGAGCCGGTCGTCGTCCCGACCGCGACCCCTCGACCCACCGCCGCACCGCCTGCTCCCCCGCCGCCGTGACGGTGGCGTCTACTCCCACTCGATGGTGCTCGGCGGCTTGCTCGAGACGTCGTAGACGACGCGGTTGACCTCGGGCACCTCGTTGATGATGCGCGACGAGACCTTCTCGAGCAGCTCGTAGGGCAGGCGCGCCCAGTCGGCCGTCATCGCGTCGTCGCTCTTCACGGCCCGGATGGCGATCGGGTAGCCGTACGTGCGCTCGTCGCCCTGTACGCCGACGCTGCGGATGGCGGGCAGGATCGCGAAGCACTGCCAGAGCTCGCGGTAGAGCCCGGCCTTCTTGACCTCGTCCTGCAGGATGGCGTCGGCACGCTGCAGGATGTCGACGCGCTCGGCCGTGATCTCGCCGATGATGCGGATGCCGAGGCCGGGGCCCGGGAAGGGCTGGCGCCAGACGATGCGCTCGGGCAGGCCGAGCTCCTCGCCCACGGCGCGGACCTCGTCCTTGAACAGGAGCCGCAAGGGCTCCACGAGTTCGAAGCCCATCTTCTCGGGCAGGCCACCGACGTTGTGGTGGCTCTTGATCTTGGCGGCCTGCCGCGTCCCGCTCTCGATGACGTCCGAGTAGAGCGTCCCCTGCACCAGGAACCGCGCATCGGTGAGCTTGCGCGCCTCCTCCTCGAAACAGCGGATGAACTCCTCGCCGATGATCTTACGTTTGCGCTCGGGCTCGGTGACGCCGACGAGCTTGTCGAGGAAGCGCCGTTTGGCGTCGACGGCGACGAGCGGGATGCCGAGGTGCTCGGTGAAAATCTCGACGACGTGCTCCGCCTCCTTCCAGCGCATCATCCCCTGGTCGACGAACACACAGGTGAGACGGTCGCCGATCGCCTTGTGCACGAGCACGGCGGCGACCGACGAGTCGACGCCGCCCGACAGGCCGAGGACGGCCTTGTCGGCCGGCCCGACCTGCTCGCGGATGCGCTTGACCTGCTCCTCGATGATCGACGCCGCCGTCCATGACGGCGTGCAGTCGCAGGCCTCGTAGAGGAAGTTCTTGAGGACGTCCATGCCGCGAGGGGTGTGGACCACTTCGGGGTGGAACTGGACGGCGTAGAAGCCGCGCTCGCGGTTCTCCATCGCGGCGACGGGGGCCCGGTCTGTGCTCGCGAGCGTCATGAAGCCCTCGGGAGCGACCGCGATGCCGTCGCCGTGGCTCATCCAGCACTGCTCGTCCTCGGCCAGGCCGCCGAGCAGCAGGCCGTTCGCGGTGACGTGCAGCTGGGTCTTGCCGAACTCGCGGACGCCGGTCTTCGCCACGGTGCCGCCGAGCAGCTGCGCCATGAACTGGGCGCCGTAGCAGATACCGAGGATCGGGATGCCGAGCTCGAGGAGGCGCGGGTCGGGGCGCGGGGCTCCCTCGACGTACACGCTCATCGGCCCGCCGGAGAAGATCAGCCCCTTCGGCCGGCGGGCGACGATCTCCTCGACGGAGACATCGTGTGGGACGAGTTGCGAGTACACGCGGCACTCGCGCACGCGGCGGGCGATCAGCTGGCCGTACTGCGCCCCGAAATCAAGGACCAGGACGGTGTCGAACCCGGCAGCTTGTCCCGGCGGCCCGTCCATGACGGACCTCCCTTCCGTGGCCGTCGTCTCGCTCACGAGCTCACGTCCTCCCCGTCGCGGGCGTCAGGAGCAGGTCCGGCCGCGCCCTCAGCCCATTCCGACGTCTTGTTCCTTCTGGAGCTTCTTGCCCTCGGTCATGAGCGCCGGTGCGACCATGACCTCGGCCTTCTGGAACGCCTGCAGGGTCTCATAGCCGCAGGTCGCCATCGAGGTCTTGAGCGCCCCGAAGAGGTTGAGCGTGCCGTCGTTCTCGTGCGCCGGGCCGGTGAGGATCTCGGCCAGCGTGCCCTTGATGCCCGCCTGGACGCGCGTACCGCGCGGCAGCTCGGGGTGGAACGTCGCCATACCCCAGTGGAAGCCGCGACCAGGCGCCTCGGCGGCGCAGGCCAGCGGCGAGCCGACCATCACCGCGTCGGCACCCAGGGCGATGGCCTTGGACACGTCGCCGCCCGTGCGCATACCGCCATCGGCGATGACGTTGCAGTACTGGCCCGTCTCCAGGAGGTGCTGGACGCGCGCCGCCGAGGCGTCGGCGATCGCCGTCGCCTGGGGCACGCCGATGCCGAGCACGCCGCGCGTCGTGCAGGCGTGGCCGGGACCGACGCCGACGAGCACGCCGACCGCACCGGTGCGCATGAGGTGGAGCGTCGTCGCGTAGGACGCGACGCCACCCACGATGACCGGCACCGGGCAGTCGGCGATGAACCGCTTGAGGTCGAGGGGCTCGACTTTGCTCGACACGTGTTCGGCCGAGACGACCGTGCCCTGGATGACGAGCACGTCGAGCCCGGCGTCGAGTGCGACCTTGTAGAACTCCTCCACCCGTTGCGGGGTGAGCGAGCCGGCGGCCAGCACGCCCCCGTCCTTGATCTCCCCGATCCGGCGCGCGATGAGCTCGGCCTTGAGCGGTTCCTGGTAGATCTCCTGCATGGTGCGCGTCGCGGTGTCCTTGGGCAGCGCGGCGATACGGTCGAGCTGTTCGTCCGCGTTCTCGTAGCGCGCCCAGAGGCCCTCGAGGTTCAGGACGGCGAGGCCGCCGATGCGCCCCATCTCGATGGCGAACGCCGGGCTCACGACGCCGTCCATGGCCGAGGCCAGACAAGGGATCTGCAGCGTGTGCGGCCCGAACTTCCAGGTGATGTCGACATCGTCGACGTCGCGCGTGCGCCGGCTCGGGACGATGGCGATGTCGTCGAAGCCGTACGCGCGCCGGCCCTTCTTGCCGCGACCGATCTCTACGTCCATGCGGTCCTCCTCCGTGGGCCGAGTGCGAGGGTAAACGAAAGACCCGGGCACAGCCGTACCGGGGTCTCGAGGTCGTGTCGTCTGCTCTGCGGAACGCCTGCGCTGTGGGGGCTCAAGTTCGCCCGATGCTACCAGCGGCCCATGGGAGGGTCAACACATCCGCAGGGCCTCGCCGTCACGGTCGCGGCGCGGGCTCCAACTCGTCCACGTCGGCGGTCTCGACCAGCTGCCGCGCGTGCTCAGCGTCGAGCATGCCGGCGCCGAACAGCTGGGTGTTGGCGGCGCCCGCGGCGAGGGCGGCGCGCAGGCAGTCGGGCAGCTCGCGCCGCGACACGCGCGCGTCGAGGAAGCCGGCGAGGAACGCGTCGCCGGAGCCGACGGTGCTGACGACGGTCTCGATCTCGGTGATGCGCGCCTGATACACATGGGCGCGCTTGCCCCGCGTGAACCGCGCGACGCAGCCCAGCGGCGTCTTGATGATGACGTTGCGCGCGCCGAGGTCGCAGATCGCCGCGGTGGCGTCGACGATGTCCTGGTCGTCGTGGAACTCGTGGCCCACGAGGTCTTCGGCTTCGCGGAGGTTCGGCGTGACGAGGTGAGGACGGGCGCGCACGCCGAGCCGCAGGGGCTCGCCGTAGCTGTCCAGCACGAGGTAGCAGCGGTACCGGCGCAGGCGCTCCATGACCGTCGCGTAGAACTCCTCGGGCACCTTTCGCGGCAGCGAGCCGGCGAGGGCGACGACGCTGGCGCCCTTGGCGAGGTACTCGATCTTGTCGAGCAGGGCGGCCAGTTCCTGTGCGGTCACGATGGGCCCGTACTCGATGACCTCGGTCTGGGACATGGTGGTGGGGTCGATGACCACGGTCGACGTCCGCGACTCGCCGGCGATGTGGACGACGTCGTTGAGGATGTTCTCGCGCGTGAGGCCTTCGACGATCTGCTGCCCGGCGCGGCCCCCCACGAGACCCGTGACGACGACCGGCTGCCCCAGAGCTTTGAGTGCCCGCGCGACGTTGACGCCTTTGCCCCCCGGCAGCGTGAGGCTGTCGCTGGCGCGATGCCGGAACCCCGTCTGGAAGTTGGGCACGGTCAGCGTCTTGTCGATGGCCGCGTTCGGTGTGACGGTGATGATCACGTGGCTGCCCCGTCGTGGACCCTGCGTGACGAAGCCGGCGCCTCTTCACCCCCGCGCCGGCCCCACTGCGGCAGAGAGTATAGCACCGCGACGGGCCGCCGGCGCGGGCGTGATTGCGGTGGCCGGCGCGGGCGCGCGACGGGGCCGCGGTGGTCCGGCGGGCCACCTTGACACCAGCCTCGCGCCGGGAGTACCGTTCGGGCGCGTCACACCATGGCGCAATCCTCGTTAGGTGAGGCTCCGGCACACATAGAGGCCGTTGCCCGGAAACGTCGAGAGACGCCGACGGGTAGGACAGGCACTACCGGCTCAAGGTTTTGCCCCAAACGGCTGAGGCCCTGACCTCTACGGTGTGCTGTGCTAAAGCTTTGGACGAGAGAGGATCGCCCAAGCCTGCTGCGCGCACGGAGCCTTCCGCGAGGAGGGCTCGACGTTGTTAAGGGGCCGCCCCGCCCCCCGCGCGAGGGGCGGCCGCACCGCACGCGGAAAGGGGGTGCGACAGATGTTCTTCGTCAGCAAGCTGCTCGGCAGTCCGGTCAAGGATGCCGAAGAGAAGACGGTCGGCAGCCTGTACGACGTCGTCGTCAGCACCCGGCCCGCCTACCCCCGCGTCACCGCGCTCGCGGTCAAGCGGCGCGGCAAGCTGGTGTTCGCCCCTTGGGACACGGTCTCCAGCTTCGAAGAGTCGGGCACGCTGCTCCGTATCGCCGGCGGCGACCTTGCCGAGCGCGCCCTCGCGCGCGACGAGCTCATGCTCGCCGACGCCTTCCTCGACAAGCAGCTCGTCGACACCGAGGGCCGCAAGGTCATCCGTGTCAACGACATCCAGCTCGTCCGTACCGGGCGGCACGTGCACGTCGCCGCCGTCGACGTCTCGAGCGGTGCGATCCTGCGCCGCGTCGGGCTCGCGCGCGTGAGCGAGCGGCTGACCAAGGGGCGGCAGAAGCCGCGCCCGCGACTCATCGACTGGCGCGACGTCGACCTCGAGCAGACCGACGACAGTTCCGTCCGCCTCACCGTCCCCCGCACCAAACTCGAGCTGCTGCATCCTGCCGACATCGCGGATCTGGTGCACGAGCTCTCCCCCGAGGAGCGGGCGGCCGTCCTCGACGCCCTCGACGACGAGGTCGCGGCCGACGCCTTCGAAGAGATGCACCCGTCGTTCCAGGCGTCGCTACTCATCGACCTGCCGGACGACAAGGCGCGGGAACTCCTCGGCAACATGTCGCCCGACGACGCGGCAGACCTCCTTGCGGACCTTCCGGACGAGCGCCGCGCCCACCTCATCGCCATGATGGAGAAGGACGACGCCGACGACATGCGGGAGCTGCTCAGCTACCCCGAGGACTCCGCCGGCGGCATCATGACGCCGGACTTCGCCTGGGTGAAGCTCGACGCGACCGCCGCCGAGGCGCTCGAGAGCCTGCGCGCGCAGGACGAGGAGGTCGAGACCGTCTACTACATCTACGTGCTCGACCGCTCCGAGAAGCTGCGCGGCGTCTTCTCGCTGCGGCAGTTGCTGATGGCCCCGCCCGAGCGCAAGGTCCGCGACTTCATGACCGAGAACCCGGTCGCCGTGCGCACGGACGCGACCGAGGAGGAGGTCACGCAGCTGATCGCCAAGTACAATCTCCTGGCGCTCCCCGTGGTCGACGAAGAGGAGCGCTTGCACGGCATCATCACCATCGACGACGCCATCGACCTGGTGCTTCCGCTCGCCTGGAAGAAGCGCCTGCCGAGGATCTTCCATTGAGGAGGCCTCGATGGCGCAGTCGCTCCGCAGGCTAGACCGGCGCGTCGCTCGCCGGGTCGGCCGCTCCCGCCTGCTCGTCGCTCTGGCGATGCTGGGCCCTGGTCTGATCGCGGCCAATGCCGGCAACGACGCCGGTGGCATCACCACCTGGTCGGTGATCGGGTCACGGTACGGCTACAGCATGATCTGGATCCTCGTCCTGATCACGCCGGTGCTCGCCGTCGTGCAGGAGATGAACGCCCGGGTCGGCGTGGTGACGGGACGCGGGCTGGCCGGGCTCATCCGCGAGAACTTCAGCCTCAAGGTGACGGCGCTCGCGATCCTCGCCACGGCGCTCGCGAACTTCGGCACCACCGTGGCGGAGTTCTCCGGCATCGCCGCCGCCGGCAGCCTGTTCCACGTCCCGCCGTACGTCGGCGTCCCCGTCGTGGCCCTCGCCGTGTGGCTGCTCGTCACCCGGGGCTCGTATCACAAGGTGGAGCGCGTCCTGCTCGCCCTCGGTTTCGTCCTCGTCACGTACGTCATCGCCGGCCTCATCGCGGGCCCCGACTGGGGGGCCGCGGCGCGCGGTGCTGTCACCCCGCGGCCCCAGTTCGATTCGCTCTGGCTGTTCACGGCGATCGCCGCCGTGGGGACGACGCTCACCCCGTGGGGCCAGTTCTTCATCCAGGCGGCGGTCGTCGACAAGAAGATCACGCTGCGCCAGTACGTGTACACGAAGTACGAGATCTACGCAGGCTCGGTCATCATGACCGGCATCGACTTCTTCATCGTCGTCGCCTGCGCCTCGGTGCTCTACAAGGAGGGCGTCGTCGTGGAGTCGGCGCAGGAGGCGGCGAGGGCCCTCGAGCCGCTCCTCGGCCTCGCCGCCCGCTACCTCTTCGGCGTCGGCCTGCTGGCCGTCTCGATCCTCGCCGCCGGCGTGCTGCCGCTCGCCACGGCCTACGTCGTCTGCGAGGCCTTCGGCTTCGAGTCAGGCCTCGACACCTCGTTCCGCGAGGCGCCGGTCTTCAACGGCATCATCACGTTCTTCATGTTCGTGCCGGCGGTCGTCGCGATGATCCCCGGGCTGCCCCTGGTCAAGGTGATCCTCGTGGCGCAGACCCTGAACGGTGTGCTCCTGCCCGTGATCCTGCTGTTCACGCTCAGGATGGTCAACAACCCCCGCGTGATGGGCGAGCACGTCAACGGACCGGGACGGAACGCGATCGCCTGGGGGTTCTCCGTCGTCCTGGTCGGGCTGAGCGCCGTGCTCGTCCTCTCGCCGCTCTTCGCCTAGCGAGGCGCCCGCTGCCGGAAGCCCGGCGCAGACGGCCGGGGTGCGGCGCTCAGGATCCGTCGACGCGCTCGTGCGAGCGCGGCTCGATGTGCACGAGCACGTCCGCGTTGGGGATGCAGGCACGGATGTCGGCAGCGATGTGTTCGGCGACATCGTGCGCCTCGCCGACACGCAGCGACTCGTCGACCGTGATGTGCAGGTCGATGTGCCGGCGGCTGCCGGCCTTGCGGGCGCGCAACCGGTGATAGCCGGAGATGATCGTCCCTTGGTGGTCCTTGATGCAGCGCCGGATCTCGTCGAGCTCGTCCGGCGCGAGGGTCTCGTCGAGGAGGACCCGGGCGGAGCCCATGACGAGCAGGTAGCCCGTACGGACGATGAGGACGGCGACCGCCATCGCCGCGACGGGGTCGATCCACTCGATGCCGGTCAGCCTGACGAGCAGCAGGCCTCCAGCGACGCCGAACGAGGTGTAGACGTCGGTCAGCAGATGGGCGGCATCGGCCTCGAGCGCCGCCGACTGGGTGCGCCGCGCCACCGGATACAGCACGCCGCGCGAGACGACGAGGTTGACGACCCCCGACACGGCCATGACCGCGATCCCCAGCCAGACGAAGTCGATGGTCACGCCCTCGAGCAGCTTGCGGAGGGCCTCGACGATGATCACCGCGGCGGCGCCGATGATCAACAGGGCCTCGACCACGCCGGACACGTTCTCGACCTTCTCGTGCCCGTAGTGATGGTGCTCGTCCGGCGGCTGGGCCGCCCGGCGCACGGCCAGGAAGGCGATCACGGCGGCGATGAGGTCCGACCCGGAGTGCAGAGCCTCGGAGAGGATCGCGATGGAGCCGGTGAGGACAGCGACGACGACCTTGAAGGCGATGAGCAGCGCGTTCGAGACGATCGAGACCGTGGCGGCCCGGGACTTGAGGCCGTGGTCGACGACGTCGTCGTGAGCGTTCGGCGTCGAGGTGACGCCGACGGATGCCCTACGTCGCGACCCCGTCAGGCCCATCATCGAGCAGTCCCTCCCGTCGCATGCGTTCGAGGAGGGCCTTCCCGGCCAGAGCGCGGTGGCTGGCCTGGTCCTTCTGCTCCTGTGGCCACTGGGCCACAGTGAGGTCTGACCCCTCCGGGACGAAGACGGGGTCGTAGCCGAACCCGCCCTCACCGCGCGGCGCCTCGGCGATGGCGCCCCACCAGTATCCCGTCACCTCGTATTCTTCCATCCTTGAGGTGACGGCGACAAGCGTGCAGACGAAGCGTGCGCGACGGGCGAGAGGGCCGGCGCAGCCGGCGAGCTCGCCCAGGAGGCGCTCGTAGTTGGCGCGGTCGGCGCCGGACCCTTCTACGCCCGCGTAGCGCGCGCTCGTGACCCCCGGCGCCCACCCCAGCGCCTCGACCTCCAGGCCCGAATCGTCGGCGAAGAAGAGGACGTCGTCGAGCACGCCGCCCGGCGACGCGACCGTCGACGCCAGCGACGGGTCGGCGAGAACGGCGCGCCCGAGCGCCACGGCCTTGAGACGGGCGTTGGCCGCGAAGGACTCAGTCCCCTCGGGCGGCGGCCTGACGCCGTCGGGCATGGGGACCACGTCGTACGGACCGAGGATCGCACGGAACTCCCGGAGCTTGTGGCGGTTGCCGCTGGCGAGGACGAAGCGCACGCGTCGCACCTCAGCCGAGCTGGGCGACGGCCGCCGCCTGGGCCGCCGCGATGGCGGCCGCCCCCGCGGCGGCCAGACCCAGCATCTCGTCGAGCGTGGCGCGCGTGAACGGCTCGCCCTCGGCCGTGGCCTGCACCTCGACGAGGCGGCCGTCGCCGGTCACGACCACGTTCATGTCGACCTCGGCGGCCGAGTCCTCTTCGTAGTCGAGGTCGAGCAGCAGCCGGCCGTCGGCGTAGCCCACCGACACTGCGGCGACCGAGTCGAACAGCGGGAGCTGCGCGAGACCGTTCATCTCCTGGAGCACGCGCACGGCCTGATGGATCGCGACGTAGGCTCCGCTGATGCTCGCCGTGCGCGTCCCGCCGTCGGCCTGCAGCACGTCGCAGTCGACGGCGATCGTGCGCTCGCCGATGATGCCGAGGTCGACCACGGCACGCAGACTCCGCCCGATGAGGCGCTGGATCTCCATCGTACGACCCGACTGGCGGCCGCGCACCGCCTCGCGCGGCGTGCGCGCCGGCGTCGCTCCCGGAAGCATGCTGTACTCGGCCGTGAGCCACCCCCGGCCGGAGCCCCGCAGCCACGGCGGGACGCCCTCCGAAAGCGACGCGGTGCAGAGCACGTGCGTGTCGCCGAGCTCGATCCGCGCCGACCCCGCGGCGAACTTCGCCACTCGGGGCGTGATCTTGAGCGGCCGGAGCTCGTCGGCCTTGCGTCCGCTCCTCACCTCGTCCTCCTCGCCTCGTCGCCGCCGTGCAGCGCAGCCGGCGGGGTGCCTCCCGGCAGGCCGAGCCTGCCGTCGTGACGGCGCAGGGCTGCAAGCAGCGCGGCACCGCCGGTGAACAGTACCACGGCCTCGCCGAGGCTCACGAACGCGACCCCGTACCAGAACGGCACGTCGGCCAGGAGGGCGAGCTCGAAGCCCACGCCGAGGCCGTTCACGACGACGGGGACGACCAAGGACGGCCAGCGCGGCCCGAGACGCCACATGACATAGGTCGCGACACTCGTGAGCGCCGCCCCGAACGGCACGTCGAGCACGGCGATCGGGCTGGCGACGTTGGCGATCGCCGTGCCCACCGTCAGGCCCGCGATCGCGGCCGGGTCGAAACAGGCGAACACGGTGAGCACCTCGCTCACGCGGAATTGGACCGGTCCGTAGGCGATGGCGCTCAGGCCCGGAGCGAGAGTGAGGCCCGCGTAGACGGCGGCGTACAGCGCGGCGCGGGCAAGCAGCCGCGCGCTCACGCCTGCGAGGCGGCCAGCTCGTCGAGACCCACCTGCACGACCTCGTCGAGCGGCATCTGCAGGAAGCGCGCGCCGACGGCGCGGAACGCCGCGGTGTCGCCGGTGCAGAAGAACCGGTACTCGCCTTCACGGTCCTCGCGACGTGCGACGCCCCGACGCTCGAGGATCGCCTCGACCTCCAGGGCGACCTCGGCCGCCGGGTTGACGAGCGTGACGTCGCGCCCGAGGTGGCGCTGCAGCAGCGGCGCGACCACGGGGTAGTGCGTGCATCCCATGATGACCACGTCGGGGCGCTTCCGCTTGAGCGGCGCCGTGAAGGCGCGCACGGCATCGGCGACCTCACGGCTCGCAACGTCGCCGTCCTGGATGAACTGCGCCAGGCCGGGGCAGGCCTGCTGGTGGACCTCCGCGCCGGCGTCCAGTCCGAGCACGGCCTGGACGTAGCTACCGCTGTTCACCGTCGCCTCGGTGGCCATCACGCCGATGCGCCGGTACCGCGACGTCTGCACGGCGGCCCGGGCGCCCGGCATCACCACGCCCACGATGGGCGTGGAGAAGCGTTCCTGCAGGCGCGGCAGGGCGGCCGCCGTCGCCGAGTAGCAGGCGACCACGATGAGCTTGACGCCCCCACGCTCGAGGAAGCGGGCGATCTGGTCGGCGTAGAGCTCGAGCTCGGCCTGTGACTTGGAACCGTACGGGAAGCGCGCCGTGTCTCCAAAGTAGACGAAATCCTCGGACGGCATGGCGACGAGGCACTCATGCAGCACGGTGAGGCCGCCGATGCCCGAATCGAACATGCCGATGGGCAGGCGGACGAGGTCCTGGGTGTCGGTGCGGTCCTGGGTCATGGTCAGGGGCCGGCGCGGCGCCACGGTAGTATACCGCCCCGTCCGCGCCGGCCCTTCGACACCGGCGGGCAGCACCCCATCGAATGTCCCATCCTCGGGCCCTCAAGCCGCCACCGGCGCCGGCCGATACCGCCCTTGACGGAGCCGGATGGACAACGCGGACAGGACCATGGACGACTTCAAGATCGAGCTCTTCATCTTCCCGGACGGCACGCAGGTCGAGATGATGGTGTTCGACCGGCCGACGGCCGGGGCCGTGCGGCCCGCCACGTCCGCACAGGTCTCGTGTTGCGCGGTCGATCAGGCGTCGGCGTCGCCCACGGCGGACGAGGACGCCGACGTCCACGTCTGCCCCGTCTGTCGCAGCGACTTCGTGCAGCCGGTGGACTGGCGCCGTACCGGCGAGGCGACGTGGGACGTGCGCCTTCGCTGTCCCGAGTGCGAGGCGGTGCGCGACGTCGCCCTGCAACGCCCCGCCGTAGAGCGGCTCAGCCGCGACCTGTACCACGGCGCGCAGGAGCTCGCGCGCGAGGCCCAGCGGGTCGGCCGGCGCAACTTCGAAGACGAGGCACGCCGCTTCATCATCGCGCTGCAGCGCGGCGACATCCAGCCGCTGGATTTCTGAACGGCCGGGCCGGCGGCGTCCGCCGGCCGTCCTCACGCCGCCGGCGCCCCTTCCCGCACCCCGCGCCCCGTGTTCGCGACCCACACGCCAAGCATGACGACGACCGCTGCCACCGCCTGCCAAGCGGTGAAGCGCTCCCCGAGGAGCGCGTACGCGGCTCCGATGGCCACGACCGGTATCAGGTTGACGAAGACGGCGACCCGGCTCGACTCCAGAAAGCGGAAGGCGTAGTTGATCAGCAGGTAGGCGAGCAGCGAGCTGAAGACGCTGAGGTACAGGACGCCGGCCACGGCCTCCGACGTCGGGGTCCGAACGCCCGCGAGCAGCGCTTCTCCGAGCGCGATGGGCAGCATGAAGAGGGCGCCGAACAGATTCTGGAACGCGGTCACGTACAGCGCGGACCGGGTGAGGAGCAGGCGCCGTGCCATGAGGTTGTAGACGGCGGCGGTGAGAGCGGCGCCCAGCACCAGGAGGTCGCCGGCCGTGCTGCCGCCTCCGCCGCCGCCGTTCAGCACCACCAGCCCGGCGACACCGGCGAACGAGAGGGCGATGCCCATCCAGCGTCGACGGCCGGCGTGCTCGCCCAGAACGAGGGCGCCGAGCACGGCGACGAAGATCGGGATGGTCGCGATGATCAGCGAGGCCTTCGACGCGCTCGTACGCGCCAGGCCGTTGGTCTCGAGGGCGAAGTACAGCGTGAGCGAGACGAAGCCGAGGACGGCGAGGCGCCCAAGCTCGGCGCGCGTGACCCGTTCCCGTCCCGGACGCCGCCGCCAGACCGCCCACAGGAGACCGCCGGCGACGGTGAAGCGAAGCAGCGCGACCAGCATCGGCGCGAAGCCCCGGAGCGCATACTTCGTGGCCACGAACGACAGGCCGAACGCGACCGTCATTCCGAGGGCGGCGGCGTAGGCGGAGACAGGCGGGCGCTGGTCCACGGCCGGTAGTCTACCGCCGCCCCCCTACCGACCGCCCCGCGCTTCGCGGGCGCCACAGCGCGATGCATGGCGACGGGCAGAGACGGGCGTGGTGCCCCCGGAAGGATTCGAACCTTCGACCTCGCGCTCCGGAGGCGCGCGCTCTAATCCCCTGAGCTACGAGGGCACTGAGGGGCTGCGATTGTAGCACGGCAGGCTAGGGACCGCGCCGGCAGCGGCCCAGGCTGGTGCCGGCGCGCGCAGACGACGCGCGGCCGCGCTACGCGAGGCGGTCCAGCGCCGCGGCCAGCTCGACGTCGCGGGTCGTCACCCCGCCGGCGCTGTGCGTGGCCAGACGCAGCGTCACCTTGTTGTAGCGGATGTCGATGTCGGGGTGGTGTTGCATCCCCTCGGCGACGTCCGCCAGCTGCTCGACGAAGTCGACGGCACGGGCGAAGTCGGCGAGGCGGAAGGTCCGTGTCAGCGCCCCGTCCGCGAAGCCCCAGCCTTCGAGGTCGCCGAGGGCAGCGTCGATCTGCTCTTGCGACAGCACGTCCATGAGCCCCTCCGGGTCAGCGTTGCTCCTCCCGGGACTACTCTTCCCCGCGGCCGCGCAGGGCACGCTCGACGTCGCGCTGCGCGTCGCGCTTCGCCATATCGGCGCGCTTGTCGTAGAGCTTCTTGCCGCGGGCGAGGCCGATCTCGACCTTCGCCCGCCCGTCCCTGAAGTACAGCTTCGTCGGCACGATCGTGTACCCGCGCTCGTTGACTTTGCCGGCGATGCGGTCGATCTCGCGCGCGTGCAGCAGGAGCTTGCGAGGGCGCAGCGGCTCGTGGTTCCAGACGTTGCCCTGGGAGTACGGGCTGATGTGGACACCAAGGAGGAAGAGCTCGCCGTTGCGGACCTCGGCGTAGCTGTCGCGCAAGTTCACGCGCCCTTCGCGCAGTGACTTCACCTCGGTGCCGACCAGGACGAGGCCCGCCTCGAAGGTCTCGTCGATGAAGAAGTCGTGGTACGCCTTGCGGTTGCCGGCGACCTGCTTGATGCCCGTCTCTCGCGCCATGGGCCTAGGGTACCGCATCGGGCGAACGGGGCGCGGCAGCCGCACGGCGCGGCGCCGCGCGGGTCATGGCCGGCGGCGTTGGTGCTCGCGGCCGGGGGCCCGGCGCCGCGGCGGCCGGCTGCCCGTCGTACGCCGGTTGGGCATGCGGCCACGACCGGCCACGGGACGGTCGGGTGCCTCGAGCGCGGGCGCGAGGTCGACGCGGCCGCGCACGCAGTCGACGCGCTCGACGCGGACCTCGATCGCGTCGCCGAGCCGGTAGCGG
The DNA here is from genome assembly GCA_002347645.1 of Thermoleophilia bacterium UBA2241. GTDB lineage: Bacteria > Actinomycetota > Thermoleophilia > UBA2241 > UBA2241 > UBA2241. Next base: position 87,875 of record DDYF01000039.1, read on the forward strand.
CGGCCGCTGGCGTCGCCGATGGCGGCCGTCTCGTGCTCGCTGAGCGAGAAGCGCTCCCCACCCAGGCTGCGCATCGGCAGGTAGCCCTCGTGGACGCCGCCGAAGCGCACGAAGATGCCGCCGGCCACGAGACCGGTGATCTCGCCCGAGAAGGCCGTCTCCCACCCCATGTCGTGGAGGCGGCGGTCGAGCAGGAAGGTGAGGGCGATGTCGTCGCCGTCGGTCTCCGTGCGCGCAAAGGCGCGCTCGGTGACGGAACAGGACTCGGCGAGAGCGACGAGCTCCTCGTCGCCCGGCACGCCTGGGCCGTCGCCGAGCTCCTTGAGCAACGCGCGGTGGACCACCAGGTCCGGGTAGCGGCGGATCGGCGAGGTGAAGTGCAGGTATCCGGGGCTGGCAAGACCGAAGTGGCCGCGGTTCCGCGGTGCGTAGACGGCCTGCTTGAGCGAGCGCAGAAGGAGCGTGGGCCAGGCCAGCCGGCCACGGCCCTCGCGCGCGCTGGTCGCGGCGATCGCCGCCGCGGCGCGCGCGTACGCCGCGCCGAGCTGGCCGCTCTGCAGCGCGCCCTCGGGCAGCGCCGGTACCGGCACGCCGAGCTCCTCGAGCTGGTCCCAGAGTTCGAGCGCGCTTTGCGCGTCGGGGGGCTCGTGCACGCGGAAGATCGCCGCCGCCCGGCGCTTGAGCAGGAACTCGGCGACGGCCTCGTTGGCGGCCAGCATGAACTCCTCGACGAGGGCGTGCGAGGCCGTCTCCGGGCGCGCGGTCGCGCCCGTCAGGCGGCCGTCGTCGTCGAACTCGTACTCGGGCTCGAACGAGGCGATGCGCAGGGCGCCGCGGGCGAAGCGCTTGCGGCGCAGCGTGCCCGCGAGCTCGGCCGCCAGGCACAGCTGCTCGATCAGCGCGGCGTCGGCCTCGGTCGTGGCGTCCGGGACCGCAGCAGGCGGGCGGGCGGCGGCGGGCTGTGGGGCCGTCGAGTCCTCCCGGACCGCCGCGGTGCCGGCGGCCGCTCCATCGTCGCCGGCCGCGGCCGGCCCGTCGCCGCTCTCTGCGTCCGGCGCGGCGGCGATCAGCCCCTCCGCGGCACCGTGCGCCTGCAGGATCTCATCGGCGAACCCGTACGTCAGCCGGTGATCGCTGCTGATGGTCGAGCGGTAGAACTGCGTCGACGTACGCCGGCCCTGCGCGTCGAACGTGAACTCGACGGTCAGGCACTTGCGCGGCGTACGCGGACGCAGGCTGCACAGGTCCGACGAGAGCGCCGCCGGCAACATCGGCTCCGCCCACAGCGGCAAGTACAGGCTCGACGTGCGGCGGCGCGCCTCGAGGTCGATGGCGCCGCCCTGGTCGACGAAGTACGAGACGTCGGCGATGTGGACGTGGGCGCGGTAGCCCTCGCCCTCGCGCGCGACCGAGACGGCGTCGTCGAAGTCGCGCGCCGTGTCCGGGTCGATGGTGAACGTCGGCAGGCCGGCGAGTTCGCGGCGCGCGTCGTCGGGATGCGCCGCGCGCCCGCGCACCGCATCGGCCTCGTCGAGGACCTCGCCCGCGAACCCCCGGCGTACGCCGGCGGCGTACAGCAACGCCTTGAGCGCCGCATCGAGACTGGCCGACGGCCCGAGCACTTCGACGACGCGCAGACGGTCGCCGGGGGCCGGCACCGCGAGGACCAGGTCGTCGAGCTCGAACGGCACGCTCCCCTTGGCCGTGAGGTACGAGCGCTCGTCGCCGTGGATCGGTTCGAGCGACCAGAATCGACCCCGGCGGGCGGCGCGGAAGGGACGCGCGGCCGGCGGTGTCGGCCGCTTCTTCGGCGGCTTCGTCGGCGTCTTCGTCACCGCGTCACCGCGCCGCGATGTACGCGAGCGCCCGGTCCAGCGTCTCGTCCTTCTTCGTCTTCGGGTCGTCGGGCGCCTTGATGTCGGGCTTGATGCCCTTCTTGTCGATGTTCGTCCCCGCCGGCGTGTAGTAGGTCGCCGTTGTCAGCTTGAGGCTGGCGCCGTTGCCGAGCGGCACGATGCTCTGCACCACGCCCTTGCCGAACGTCGTCTCGCCGATCACCGTCGCGCGCTCGCGGTCGCGCAAGGCCCCGGTGACGATCTCGGATGCGCTGGCCGTGTACCCGTTGGTGAGCACCACGACGGGCAGGTCGGTGGCGGGCGTCTCGTCGCTGCGGAAGACCTCGAGCGGGGAGTTCAGGCCTTTCGTCGAGACGATATCGCCCTCCACGAAGACGCCGGTCACGTCGACCGCCTCCGAGAGCAGCCCGCCGCCGTTGTAGCGCAGGTCGAGGACGATCCAGTCCGCGCCCTTCTCCTCGAGCTTATCGACCTCGTCGCGCACGTCGTCGCCGGCGCTTCCGGCGAACTCGTAGAGCTGCACGTAGCCGACATCGTCGCGGCCCGCCTCGAGCATCTCGGTCCTGGTCTGGGGGATCGGGATCGTCTTGCGCGTCAGCGTGATGGACTCAGCCTTCTCGGCGCCCTTCTTGCGCACCGTCAGCGTCACCTCGGTGCCGGGCTTGCCTTTGATGCGGGCGACGCTCGCCTCGAGCGCCTCGCCCTCGGTCGTCTCGCCGTCGACCGCCACGATCACGTCACCCGGTCCCAGGCCGGCGGACTTCGCCGGCGAGCCGTCGAAGACGCTCGTGATGAGCAGGCCGCCGTCCTTCTTCTGCAGCGCGGCGCCGATGCCCGAGTACTCGCCCTCGGTCTGCTCCTCCAGCTTCTTCGTGTCGCTCGGCGACAGGTAGGCGGTGTACGGGTCGTCCAGCGACTTGAGCATGCCGTCGATGCCCTTGGTCGAGAGAGCCTCGGGGTCGACCTCGCGGTAGTAGCGGCCCTGCAACTCTTCGATGATCCGCTGGTGGAGTTCGCCGGCTTGGGCCGCCGCGTCACGCTCGTCGGCGGTCAGCCGAACGGCGTCGTCGCCGTGCGCCCGCCAGCCGGCGAAGTAGCCGGCCAAGAAGCCGAGGGAGACGAGAATGACCAGGAGGGCTGTCCGGAGGGCGCGCACTGCTCAGGAATCGTAGACCGGGGACGAGACCGCCGCAAATCGCGGCGGGCGGAGGCCGAGGGACAGCGGGCCGGCGGCGGCGCTCAGGGGAGGTAGCCCATCGGGTCGACGGGCGTCCCGTTGACGCGCACCTCGAAGTGCAGGTGCGGACCCGTCGAGTAGCCGGTCGAGCCGACGTAGCCGATGACCGCGCCCTTCTGCACCGCCTGGCCGTAGCTCACGGCCACCGACGACTGGTGGGCGTAGAGGGTCGAGACGCCGTCGCCGTGGTCGACGGCGACCGTGTTGCCGTAGCCGTTCACCCAGGTGGCGTAGATGACCTTGCCCGCGTCGGCCGCCCAAATGGCCGTCCCGCTGCTCGCCGCGATGTCGATGCCGGTGTGCAGGAGGCGCTTGCCCAGGATGGGGTGGATGCGGTAGCCGAAGCCGGAGGTCACCGTGCCGTTCACCGGCCAGGTCATCGCGCCGGTACCCTGGCCGCCGCCGGCGTTGCCGTTGATGATCCCCGCGAGGTTCTGGCTCTGTGCGAGCAGCTCGTCCTCCTGCCGCTCCAGCTCGGCGAGGTCGGACGTGGCCGCGGCGAGCGTCGCGCCCTTCTCCCGGCGGGCGGCGTAGACGGCATCGCGTTGCTCCTGCTGGGCGGCACGCAGAGAGGCGAGCGCCGCGCGCTGGTCTTCGAGGTCGGCCGCCGCACGCGCCGCCTCTTCCTGCTTCTCGTCCAGTGCCGCGCGCTCCCGTTCGACCTCGTCACGCGCCAGCTCGAGCCGGCCCAGCAGGTCGCTCTCGCCGCCCACCAGGTCGTGCACCACCCGGAACCGGCTCACAAGGTCTTCGACGTCCGACGAGCGCAGGAGGACGTCCAGGTACGAGAGGTCGTTCGCCTTGTAGAGGACGACGATACGGCGCTCGAACGCGGTCTGCCGGATCGCGAGGCGGTTCTCGGCGACCTTGAGCTCGATACGCTTCTCGCGCAGCTCACCGCGCAGCCGGTCGAGGCGCGAGAGAGAGGCGGCCAGTCGCTGCTCGACCTCGGCGATCCTGGCCTCCGTGGCGGCGAGGTCGTCCTCGATGCCGCCGAGGCGCGCGTCGATGCCCTGGAGCTGCGCGCCGAGGTCGTTCGCGCGCGTCTCCGCGGCGGCGATCCGCTCGCGCATGAGTTCAAGCTGGCCGCGCGTGCGCGCGAGCTCGTCCTGCGCCTCACCGGGCGTGAGCGCGAGCGCGAGCGGCGTGACGAGCCCCGCGGCGAGGGCGGCGAGGAACGCGGCGAGGATGAGGGTGCGAAGCCGGGACATGACCTTCACCACTCTACTTCGGCAAGCCGGCCGTTTTCTGTAGACGGCCGCCGCCGTCAGGTACGCAGGTACCGGCGCAGCGCGACCAGGCCGCCGGCCGCGCCGAGGACGCCGCCGAGCAGCGCCAGCGTCGGAAGGAGCCCGAGGGGCCAGGTGTCGCCCTGCCACCAGAGCGGATAGACGTACGCGTCGAGGTAGTCCACCGAGTTCTTGAGCCAGTCGGCGACCGCCCAGTTCACGAGGTAGACCGACAGCGCGCCGATGATCGCGCCGATCAGGCCGGCTGCGAAGCCCTCGATCACGAAGGGCCAGCGGATGAACCAGTTCGTGGCGCCCACCAGGCGCATGATCTCGACCTCCCGGCGGCGGGCGAAGATCGAGAGCCGGACCGTGGTCGAGATGAGCAGGATCGCGGCGGCGGCGAACAGCGCCGTCGCGCCCCACATGCCCCAGCGGATCAGGTCGATGGTGCGCAGCATGCGCCGCACCGTCTTGGCGGCGTACTGCACCCCGTCCTGGGTGCCGGGCGTGTGCGACACGATCGGCTCGTCGTAGAACAGCGCCGCGACGGCGTCGACCTGGTCGGCGTCCTTGACGTACACCTCGAACGATGCCGGCAGCGGGTTGGTGGCGAGGTTCTTGGTGATGTAATCGCCGACGGTCTCGCGGAAGCGGTCGAGCGCCTCTTCCTTGCTGACGAAGTTCACTTCCTTGACCTGGGACATCGCGAGGACCTTCTGCTGGAAGGCCTTCTGCTCCTGCGGCGTGGCGTCGTCCTTGATGAAGACCTCGATCATGACGCGGTTCTCGAGGCTCGTCGCGCCGCGGTCGAGGTTCTCGCCCATCACCAGCACGCTGCCGAGGATCACCGTCGAGATGAACACGGTGATGACGGCGGCCATCGTCATGACCCAGTTGCGGCGCAGCGAACCGAGCGCCTCGCGGAGGAAGAAGCCGAGGCGCATCTCAGACGCCTTCCTCGAGGTCGTCCGGCGTCTGGTCGTACGAACCGCGACGTTCGTCGCGCACGAGACGGCCGGCATCCAACTGGAGGACGCGCCGCCGCATGCGGTTGACCATCTCGCGGTCGTGCGTGGCGATGACGACGGTGGTGCCGGTGCGGTTGATGCGCACGAGCAGCTGCATGATGCCGACCGCGGTCTCGGGGTCGATGTTGCCGGTCGGCTCGTCGGCGAGCAGCAGCGGCGGGTGGTTGACGAACGCGCGGGCGACCGAGACCCGCTGCTGCTCGCCGCCCGAGATCTCGTGCGGCAGGCTGTTCGTCTTCTCGCCGAGGCCGACGAGGTTGAGGATCTCGGGCACCTTGCGACGGATCATGCGCCGCGGTTCGCCGACCACCTCGAGCGCGTAGGCGACGTTCTCGTAGACGGTCTTGTTCGGCAGAAGTTTGAAGTCCTGGAAGACGCACCCGATGTTGCGGCGCAACAGAGGCACCTTGCGCTGCGGCAGGGTGCCGAGGTTGCGCCCGGCCACGAGGATACGACCCTCGGTGGGCTCGAGCTCCTTGAGGACCAGCTTGATGAGGGTCGACTTGCCGGAACCGGACGCACCGACCAGAAAGACGAACTCACCCTTGCCGATGTGGCAGGTGAAGTCCTGGAGGCCGACCACATCCGGGTCGTAGGTCTTGGTGACGTTCTCGAAGACGATCATGTGTCTGGGCCGCTCCTCGTTCCGCCCGCCGCAGACCAAGGGCTGATTATGGACGGCTCGCCGGGCAAGTCAACCTGACCGACGCTCCGCTACACGCGATGCAAAGGGGGTTGCCGCACGCTGAGAAGGACCAGTTTGAGCGAGCCAAAGGAGCACTGGTGGCCGGCAACCCCGTTCATACCGTTCGGCGCGACGGCGGGCGTTCCTTCCCGCGCGTCGCGCACCGCGGTGCTACCAGCGTTCGCGCTTGACGAGGTCGTCGAGGGGACGGCGGTCGGTGTTCGCCGCGGCCTTGTCGGGCCAGCCCAGCGGCGTGAAGGCGATGGGCTCGACGTCGCCGGGGAGGCCGAAGACCTCGCGCGCCGCGGCGGGATCGAAGGCGGCGATCCAGCAAGTGCCGAGCCCCAGCGCCGTGGCCGCGAGAATGAGATGGTCCATGGCGATCGTCGCGTCGACCTCGTCGTAGGGCTTCTCGTCCATGCGCCGCCAGGCCTCGGCGGGGACGGCGACCACGCCGATCACCAGCGGCGCCTGGGTGAACCAGCCGCGCCCGTACACGCGCGCCAGCTCGTCTTCCCTGCCCTTCGTCTCGACGACGACGAGCCGGAACGGCTGCCTGTTGGCCGCCGTCGGCGCCCTGCGCGCGGCCTCGAGCACCTGGTCGAGCAGCTCGCCGGGCACGGGGTCGGGCTTGTATCCACGGACGCTGTAGCGCGCAGCGATCGTCTCGAAGAAGTCCACGAGCCCTCCTCAGGCGTGCGGCCGATACTGGCTGAAGCTTAGCACGCCGGCCTGTCCCGACGGCGAAAACGCTTGTCTTCAACGAGAACGGATGTTCTAATCACCACCGTGACGGCCCGGCGACAGCCCCTTTCGGCACCGGTCGCCGTACGGCCAGACCGGACGAAAGGCCCGACGAACGGTCGGCGACGTGAACCTCATACCACTGGCCAGGACCGAGGTCGACTACGAGGCCCGGCGGCGAGAGATCGCACGGGTCGTCGCACGCGTGTGGGCCACGCGCGGCGAACGCGCCTGCACGCTGCGCGCCGTCGCCGCCGAGCTCGGCACCTCCGTGACGGTGATCACGCGCTCGTTCTCCTCGCGCGCCGCGATGATGCGCTTCACCCGCGAACGCCTCTTGCGCGAGTGGGCGGCGTCGACGGTCGCGGCGATGGCCGCCGCGACCACGCCCGCCGCCAAGCTCAGGGCGCTCCTGCTCGAGCAGTGCCCGACCGACGAAGAGGCCCTGGCCGACGGGACCCTGTGGCTCCAGACCCTGGCCCCGGGGCAGCGTGACGAGGAGCTGATCGCGGGCAACAGGAGGTTCAACGACGAGCTGGTGGCGACCGCGGAGCCACTGCTCGAGGAGCTGGGCATCGACCGCGCGGTGGCTCCCCTCCTGATGATCGCGGTCTACGGCCTGAACGCGGCCGCGATCGAGGACCCCCGCACGTGGACATTCACACGCGTCGAAAGGACGCTCGACGACATCCTCCGCCGTCACGGCGTCGAGGACCATCAGCCGAGGAGGGCCGACCGATGAAGGAGCAGGCACCACGGGAGATCGACCAGGACCGCGTCCACGAGCTGACGCAGCGCGAGGAACAGCGTCTCGAGGAGCACACGCCGGAGTCGGCACGGCTGTACCGGGCAGCGAAGGAGAACCTCGTCGCCGGGGTGTCCTCCGGCTACCAGGCGCGTGAGCCGTACCCGATCTACTTCACCGAGGGGTACGGCTCGAAGATCCTCACCGTCGACGGCCAGGAACTCTCCGACTTCCACAACGCCTACGGTTGCATGGTCCAGGGCCACGCCCACCCGGTGATCGTCGCGACCATCCGCGAACGATGCGCCAAGGGGACCCAGTTCGGCTTGGCGACGCCCGACGCGATCACCGTCGCACGGCGCCTCGCCGACAACTTCAAGCTGCCCAAGTGGCGCTTCGTGAACTCGGGCTCCGAGGCGACCATGGACGCGATCCGCATCGCCCGCGCGTTCACCGGCCGCGACACCGTCATGAAGATCTTCGGTTCCTATCACGGGCATCACGACTACGTGATGGTCTCGACACCCATGAACTACGGCGACATCGGACCGCGCGACGACTACATCTCGGCGCCTTTCGGCGGTGGCATCCCCCAGGCCGTGGTCGACATGACGGTGCCGGTGCCGTTCAACGACGCCGAAGCGATGGAGCGCCGCCTCGCGAAGCTGGCCAGAGAGGACCGCACGCCGGCCTGCATGATCATGGAGCCGGCGATGATGAACATCGGCGTGGTTCTGCCCGAGCCGGGATACCTCGAGGCGGTGCGCGAGATCACGAAGCGCCTCGGCATCGTGCTCATCTTCGACGAGGTCAAGACCGGCATCTGCACGGCACCGGGCGGCGGCGTCGAGCGGTTCGGTGTGGTCCCCGACATGGTCTGCCTCGCAAAGGCCCTGGCCGCCGGCCTCCCCTCGGGGGCGATCGGCGCGACCGACGAGATCATGGCGCTCGTCGAGGACTGGCGCGTGTACCAGGTCGGCACGTACAACGGGAACCCGCTGAGCATGGCGGCGGCGCGCGCCAACCTCGAAGAGGTCATGACGCCCGACGCCTACGCGCACCTCGACTACCTCAACGACCGGCTCGTCGGTGAGTGCGACGCGATCTGCGCGAAGTACGACTTCCCCGGCTATACGGTGGGGATCCGCTCCAAGGGCTGCGTCGACTTCGCCACGGGACGCATCACCGACTACGAGTCGTTTCAGAAGTACCAGAACGGCGACCTCAGCGAGCTGGCCTGGCTGTACAACTTCAACCGCGGCGTGCTCATGGCGCCCGGGCGCGAGGAGGAGTGGACGCTGTCGATCCAGCATGCCGACGAGGACGTCGACCGCTACGTCGCGGCCTTCGAGGAACTCGTGCGCGACGTGACGGCGTGAGAGACCCGGCAGCGGCCTGAACCGGGCCCCGGAGGAGCGACGATGAGAGCAGCGGTCTTCGAGGCGGTCGGCGGGAGACGCTGATGGCGAAGACGATCCTCTGCCTGTGCCGGGACGTGACCGCCGAGGACGTGCGGCGCGCGGTCGCCCAGGGATACGGCGACCTCGAGACGCTGAAGCGCTTCACGGGCGCGTGCACTGGCCCGTGCCAAGGCAAGACGTGCGTCGACGCGGTCCGGCGGCTCGTCGCCGAACTGACCGGTCGCGACGTGGAGGAGATCGCGGTACCCCCGGCCCGGCCGCCGACCACGCCCGTGCGGCTCGGTACGCTGGCGGCGAAGGACGCGTCGTGAGCGTGCGGCGTGTGAGACGCGGGGAGGCGGCCGCAAGACCGGCCGCGCGCCGCGTCATCCCCGGCGCGACGTGCGCCGAACTCGCCGCGACCTACGACGCCGTCCTGATCGGCGGCGGCCTGCAGGGCGTCGCGCTGGCCTACGAGCTCGCGAAGCGAGGGTATGGCCGCCTCGCCGTGCTCGACGCCGCCTATCCCGGGTCCGGCGCCAGCGGGCGCAACGGCGAGATGATCCGCTCGGCCTTCGCGAGCGAGGAGTGGATCGGCCTCTTCGACGACAGCCTGCGACGCTGGCAGATCCTCTCCGCCGAGCTCGACTTCAACGTCCTCTTCACCAGGGCCGGCTATCTGCTGCTCGCCTCGACGCCAGAGGCGTTGGCCGCCGCACAAGGGAACGTCGCCCTTCAACGCCGACACAACTTGCACGTGGAACTGCTCGGGCACGACGACGTGCGCCGCCTCTGCCCCGAGATGGCCCCCGCGATGATCGCCGGCGCCGTCCTGCAGACCGACGCCGGCTTCGCCCATCACGACGCCACGCTATGGGCGTACGCGCAGGCGGCGGCACGGCTCGGCGTCGAGATCCACCCGTACACGACGGTGACCGCGATCGGCGCCACGGGCGGCGCCGTGAGGTCGGTCACGACCGACCGCGGCAAGATCTCGACCTCCGTCGTCGTCGACGCCGCCGGCGGCCAGGCCCGCGCCGTCGCCGGGCTCGCCGGCGTCGACGTCCCCGTCGAGGTCTTCCGCCTCGAGGCCATGGTCACCGAGCCGCTCGCGCCCTTCCTGCGCCCCGCCGTGAGCTCGCCGGCGATCATGGGCTACTGTCACCAGACGACGCGCGGGGAGTTCGTCGGGGGCACGGAACCCGACGTGCCCGTGCCCTGCGAGAGCATCCGCTCGTCGCTGGACGGTGCTCGCGACATGGCCACCAAGTTCGTGCGCCTCTTCCCGCGGCTGGCCGGCGTACGCATGATGCGCCACTGGTCGGGGATCGTCACGCAGACGGCGGACGTGGCGCCGATCCTCGGGCGAGCGCCGGGAATCGATGGCCTCTACCTCGACTGCGGCTGGGTCTACGGCTTCGTCGGCGCCCCCGCGGCGGCCGCGCTCATGGCCGAGCTCATCGCCACCGGCCGCACGCCGCCGGTGCTGGCACCCTTCGGCATCGAGCGCTTCGCGACCGGCGAGCTGATCCGCGAGACGTCGCTCGTCGTCGCTGCCGCCGGGGAGAGCGTGGCGTGAGCGGCAGCCGGATCGCGATGCACGACGCCGCCGCAGGTGGGCGCCACCGAAGAGCCACGCCGCGCGGCCCGATCCGCTTCCGCTTCGAGGGGCGCCCGCTCGCGGCGCGCGAGGGCTACACGGTCGCCGCCGCCCTGATCGCCAACGGGGTGCGCGTCTTCGGCCGGAGCTCGAAGTACCACCGGCCGCGTGGCTACCGCTGCGGGCAGGGCCACTGCTCGGCGTGCGCGATGCGGGTCGACGGCATGCCCGGCGTGCGCACCTGCGTGACCAAGGTGCGCCCCGGAATGACGGTCGAACGTGAGCACGCCTTCCCGAACGCCGGCGTCGACGTGCTGCGCGCCGCAGAGATCTTCTCCCCGCTCATACCGCCCGGCTTCTACTATCGCTGGTTCCGGCACTCGCCGCGTCTCTGGGGAGCCCTCGAACGGGGCCTAGCGCACGTCGCCGGACAGGGCGGCCTGCCGAGCCGCGAGGCCGTCGCACGGCTCGGGGCGGCGCGCTGCGCGCGGCGTGCCGCCGACGTCCTCGTCGTCGGCGGCGGCGTGGCCGGCATGAGCGCCGCCCTCGCCGCCGCCGAGGCCGGAGCGTCGGTGCTGCTCGTCGAGCGAGACGACCGCCTCGGCGGCCGTCTCGATGACGTGCCGGAGGGGCTCGGGGGCACCGCGACCGGTCCGGCCCCCGGGGGCGGTGCCGCCAGCATCGCGCAGGAGACGGCGCTCCGCGCGAGCGTCGACGTGCTGCTGGAGGCCGAGGCGGTCGCCTGGTACGACGAGGGCATCGTTGCGATAGACCACCGCTCGGACCTCCTGCTCGTCCATCCCGCCGCGGTCGTGTTGGCGACCGGCGGCTACGACCGTGGCCTGCCGTTCCCCGGCTGGGACCTCCCCGGCGTGATGACTGCGACGGGCGCCCTGCGCCTGTGGGAACGGCACGGCGTCGCGCCCGGCGGGCGCGCCGTGGTCGTGACCACGGGGGATTTGGGCTATGACGCCGCGCGCCGCCTGGCCGCCGCCGGCGTCGAGATCGCCGCTGTGGCGGACTGCCGTCAGGCGCCGGCGATCCGAAAGGGACTGCGCGACGACGTCGTACGCATCGGCGCGACGCTCCTCACCCAGGCGACCGGGGCACGAGCTCACGGTTCACGCCGGATCCGCGCGCTGAGCCTCTCCCACGGTAGCCCTCCAGATTGCAGCCCTCACGCTCTGGGAGGCCAGTGCGGACGGTCAAGCCGGGTCGCGTGCGATCTCGTCGTCATCTCGGCCAGCGTGCGGCCGGCCGACGACCTCGCGTATCAGGCACGGGCGCGCGGCTCGCTGGTCCTCGCGATCGACGAAGGAGTGGTGCCGCGTGACGAGCCGGCCGCCGGCACGGCCGGCGCGGCGGCCGCGCCCGGCCTGTGGCTCGCCGGACTGGTCGCGGGCACGACGACCGCGGACGCCGCCCGGACGCACGGAACGGAGGCGGGGATGGCAGCCGCTCGACTCGCCCATGCGGTCCGCGGCCGCGCGTGACGACCCCGCCCGCTCCCCCCGCGACCTCGACGTCCCGTTCGCCGCCGCTGTGACCTCGTCGCCGCCCCGGCCGGCGCCGGTCCTCCGTAGTTCCGCGTAGACTGGCATCGTCGCCCTGAAAGCCCGGAGGAGGTCAGGTCCTTGTCGCGGAAAGGCTGGGTTCTGTTCGTCGCCCTGTGCGTGATCTGGGGCGTCCCGTACCTGCTGATCCGCGTCGCGGTCGAGGAGCTCTCGTCTCCGGCGCTCGTCTTCTTTCGCACCGCGCCCGCCGCGCTGGTCATGGCGCCCTTCGCCTTTCGCCACGGCGCGCTCGCAGCGGTCCTCCCCCACTGGCGCTGGGTCCTGGGCTACACGTTCGTCGAGATCACGGTGCCGTGGGTGCTGCTTTTCCACGCCGAGGAGCGCATCTCCAGCTCCCTGGCGGGCCTGCTCGTCGCCGCCGTCCCGCTCATCGCCATCGTCGTGTACCGCTTCGTCGGTCACGACGACCGCATCGACGCCAGGCGGCGCGTCGGCCTCGTCGTCGGCTTCGTCGGTGTCGCCGCCCTCGTGGGCATCGACGTCGCAGGCAGCGACCCGCTGGCCATGGTCGAGATGCTCGCGGTGGCCGTCTGCTACGCGATAGGCCCGCTCATCGTGAGCCGGCACCTCCACGGGCTGCCCAACCTCGCCGTCATCGCCGTGTCGCTCACGGTCACGGCGGCGATCTACGCAGTCCCCGCGCTGCTCGACCTCCCGACGACCGTGTCCGCGGACACGGTGGGTGCGGTGGCGACGCTGGCGCTCGCCTGCACGGTCCTGGCCTTCATCCTCTTCTTCTCGCTCATTCACGAAGTGGGGCCGGCACGGACCACCGTCATCACGTACATCAACCCGCTCGTCGCCGTCCTGCTGGGCGTGGCGCTGCTCGACGAGCCCTTCACCGCCGGTATCGCCGTCGGCCTGCCGCTCATTTTGGCCGGCTCCGTGCTGGCGACGGCGGCGCAACGCGGGCCAGACGAGGCGGAGCCCGACGGCGCGCCGCCGGCGGCGCCCTGACGACGCGACCAGGCCCCGGGGCGGAGCCGAGTCTCGGCGGCGGACAGACGCCGTCAAGCCGGGCTGGGCCGTCCGCGCCTCTCAGACCGCCGTCGCCTCCTTGAGGCACCGGTCGAACCACTCGAGCACGATGTGGAAGCGTCGCACGCGGTGGACGGGGTTGCCGCCCCTCGTCAGTTCGTGCGACTCGGCGGGAAAGCGCACCATCTCGACGGGCCGCTTGAGCAGGCGCAGGGTGACGAACAGGTGCTCGCCCTGCTCGATCGGGCAGCGCAGGTCGTTCTCGGAGTGCAGGATCAGCAGCGGAGTGCGGATGTCGTTCGCGTAGGTCGCCGGCGACATCCGCATGTACGGCGCGACGTTCTCGTGCAGGAAGCAGCCGAGGTAGCCCTTGAAGTCCCAGCCGAAGTCGCTCGAGCCCCACTCCGAGACGAACTGATTGACCGAGCGCTCCGAGACCGCGGCCTTGAAGCGGTCCGTGTGGCCCACGATCCAGGAGGTCATGAAGCCGCCGTACGACCCGCCGATGACACCGAGCCGCTCGCCGTCGACGAAGTCGAACCGGCGAGCGGCCTCCTCGATCACCGCCATGCAGTCCTCGTAGTCGACCGACCCCCAGCCGGGACCTTCCACGCCGGGGCACCTTCCTTCGGGGCCGTCCGCCGCGGTGTCCTGTCCGCATCCCGCCGACTCGCCGACGCCGCGGATCGCCCGGCCCCACTTCTCGCTGTAGCCGGAGGAGCCGCGTGGGTTGCAGAACACCACCGCGTAGCCGCCGCCGGCGTACACCTGGAACTCGTCGAAGAAGCCGACGCCGTACTGGGTGAACGGGCCGCCGTGGATGTTGAGCAGCGTCGGGTACGCACGCCCGGGCTCGCATCCGGCCGGCCGCATGACCCAGGCCTCGACCTCGGTGCCGTCGGCGGAGATCGCCGTGAAGCGCTCGACAGGCGAGAGCTCACGGTCTGCGAGGAACGCCTCGCCGACGCTGGTGAGGCGTAGCTCGCCGGTGCCCGCCCCGTCACCGCCCGCCCCGTCGCCGCCCGTCGTGAAGAGCTCCTCCAGCGTCGTCGCCTCGCTCGCCGTGAAGACCAGGCTTCCGCCGGCGAGGTCGAACCCGCCGACGATCCGCTCGCCGCCCACGACCAACGTCGGCGCCGAGGAGCCGTCCGTCGCGACGCGGTACACATGTGTTCTGCCCTGGTCTTCGACGGAGAAGAGCACGTCGTCCCCGTCCCAGACCGGCTCGCGTGACGGCGGGTAAGGTTCGCAGTTACGGTCGAGCGCCTCGGTCAACAGCCGGACGTCCCCGGTCGCCGCGTCGACCACGGCGATCTGCACGTGCTTCGGATCGTCGAACACTCCCGGGTAGCGCGTCGCCGCCAGGCGCGCCCCGTCCGGCGCCCACGCGACGCGGGCGAACGTCCCGCCGCCGCGCGTCAGCCGTCGCGGCGCGCCGCCGCCCGCGTCGACGAGGTAGATGTCGCTGACGGGCTCGGTGTCCCAGTCGGGGTGACGAGCCGAGACGAACGCCAGCGTCGCGCCGTCGGGCGACCACGCCGGCGCGACGTCCTCGAAGTCGCCTTCGGTGAGCTGGACCGCCTCGGCGGAGCCGTCCGCCCGCGCCGTGAAGAGATGCTGCGGACGGTCGGCAGTCCAGCCGACGTCGTCGAGCTTGTACTGGAGCCGGGTGAATCGGCGTGGCTCCCGGCGCTTGTCGTCCTTCTCCTCGTAGGCCTTGTCGGGCACACGCGCGACGAACGCGATCGTGGCGCCGTCGGGCGACCAGGCGAGCTGCGTCACGTCCTCCTTGAGGCTCGTGAGCCGGCGCGCCTCCCCGCCGGCAAGCGGCATGACGTAGAGCTGTGCCGCGTCGCCGTCGCGATTGGACGTGAACGCGAGGGTGCCACCGTCCGGCGACCAGCGGGGCGAGGCATCGCGTTTCGGTCCGAAGGTGAACCGCCGCGGCGCCGAGCTCCCGTCGACCGCCCTGAGCCAGATCGCGCTGCGGTATGTGTTCGCCTCTTCGTCGACACCCCACACGACGTAGGCCACAGTCCTGCCGTCTGGCGAGACGCGCGGGTCTGCGACTCCCGTCAGCCCGTACACGTCCTCGGGGGTCATGCCCGGCATGCCGGTCCTCCCTCTTCGTCTGAGACCGCGCCCTGCCGGGCACGGCACCCCATCGCCGGCGCGCCGGTTGAGGCGCTCCGATCGGCGCGATTCTACAGCCGGGGGCGCCGGATCAGCGTCCCTCCGCCCCAGCACACCGAGAGGCAGACGATGGGGGAACGTCCGGGGATCGGTCACACCATCGCCCTTCCCCGCCGCCTCCGCGCGTACCCGCCGGCCCTGGCCGTCGTGTACGCTGGCGCATCGAGCCGGTCTGCCGGCGACTCGTTGCGCAGCCTCGAGGGATGATGCGCACGTGATCCTGGACTGGAAGGACGTCGTTGACGACAGAGCGCACAGACCAAGCAGCGCGGCGCCGCGCGCGCACCCTACGGTGGGCCGTGCTCGGCGTCGTGCTCGTCGCCATGACCATCCTGGCGTACCTCCACCAGCACGGGACCGGCTGGCGCCCCGCGGGGGTCGATGCGCTCTGTCCGTTCGGCGGCGTGGAGTCGTTGTTCTCGCTGCTCGCCGGCGAGGGCTACCTCAGAAGGGTCGCGGCCGGGTCACTCATCCTCCTCGTCGGGACGCTCGTCGTGACCCTCATCTACCGGCGCTCCTTCTGCGGCCAGATCTGCCCGCTGGGCGCGCTGCAGGGCCTGACCGGCGCCCTCGGCCGCCGCCTCTTCGGACGGCGGCGGCCGCAGGCGCCCGCAGGGCTCGACCGCGTCGCCCGCCTGCTCAAGTACGTCGTGCTCGCGGTCTTCGCTCTGTGGACCTGGAGGGCGGCCGAGCTCGTGATGCGCCCCTACGACCCGTGGGCGGCCTGGGCACATGTCACTTCGGACCGCCTGCTCGCCGAATTCGGCGTCGGCCTCGCCGTCCTCGTGCTCTCGCTCGCCGGGTCCCTCGTCTTCGGGCGCTTCTTCTGCAAGTACCTCTGCCCCATGGGGGCCTTCCTGGCGCTGTTCGCGAAGGTCAGCCTGCTCAGGGTGCGGCGCGACGCCACGACCTGCACGCGCTGCGGCGCCTGCGACCGGGCCTGCTTCATGAACATCGCCGTCTCGCGGGCCGACACGGTGACCTCGAGTGAGTGTGTCGGGTGCAACGAGTGCGTCAACGCCTGCCCGGTCAAGGGCGCCCTCACCGTGCAGACGCCGCGCGGGCGGACGATCGGCGCGGCGCTCGTGACCGGCCTGGTCGTCCTCGCCATGGCGTTGCTCATCGGGGTGACGACGGCGACCGGCACCTTCGCCTGGGAGAAGGAGCCCGGCGGGCAGGGACGCGGGCAGGGGCTGGGCGAGGGCCAGGGTGGCGGTCAGGGCGTCGGCGAGCAAGGCGATGGGGCAGGCCAAGGCCTCGGCGACAACGCGCTGGGCATCCGCGGCTCCACCACGATGCTCGAGATCTCGGCGGCGACGGGCATTCCCGCCGACGCGTTCACCGAGCGCTGGGGTGTGCCCGCCGATGAGCTGGGTCTGCCGCTGCGCGACCTCAAGGACCGTTACGGCTTCCGGCCTCCCGACGTCGCGCTCTGGGTGGAGGAGCGGCTGGCGGACTAACCGACGTCGCGGTGGCGGAAGGCGACCAGGCCCGCGCCGACGAGCGCCGCGGCGATCGCCGTGAGCCAGAGCAGGGGCGCCACCTCCACCTCGGCCGCCGGCACGCGCGGGGTGTGCGCGAATGGCGAGAGGTCGAGCAGCCGCTGGTCGAGCTCGAGCAGCGGGCCGAGCTCGCCGAGCAGGAAGAACGCCACGAGGAAGGCCCAACCGGCCGCACCGAACCGCGGGACAAGCCCGAAGGCCAGCACGACGATGCCGACGAGGACCCACGCCGCGGGCAGGTGGGCCAGGGCGGCGCCGAAGACGCGGCCCACCTGGGCGGCGTCGCCGACCTGGGCCGCGTGGGCGGCGCCGCTGCCGAGGCCGGCCACGGCCATCACGACCGTCGTCCCAGCCACCGCGACCACGACGTGGCCGACGGCCCAGCGGACGCGGGTCACGGCGGTCGCCAAGAGGGGCTCGGCACGAAGCGCAGCTTCCTCCGCGCGCAGACGCATCGCCGCCTGGACACCGTAGGCGGACGCGACGACCCCCATGACGCCGAGTTCGACGGTCAGGAAGGCGTCGGTCAGCGTCCGCTCGCCGCCGAGCCGCACGATGACCTCTCTGAAGTCGGGATCGTCGACGAACCCCTCGACGTTGGAGGCGACGCTCCCGAAGACCGCGCCCAGCACGAGGAGTCCCAGCGACCAGCCGAGGAGGGCGCCGCGCTGCAGCCGCCAGGCGAGCGCCAGCGGGCTCCGGAGACTGCGCGCGGCCACGGCGGGTCCCGCGCGGTCGGGGACGAGGCCGGAGCCCAAGTCGCGGCGAGCGACGAGCAGGTAGGCGACGCCGGTCAACGCGCCGGTCAAGCCGAGAAGCAGGAGCAGGACCCACCACCGTTCGCCGGCGAACGCCTGCACGCGCTGGCCCCAGCCGATCGGCGACAGCCAGCTCAGCGCGGCGAGCCCACTGCCGCCCTGCACATCTCCGACGGCGCGCAGGAGGTAGAAGGCGCCCAGCACGGCGGCGCCGATACCGGTCGCGAGGCGCGCGCTGCGCGTGAGCTGGGCGGCGACCAGGCCGACGCCGGCGAAGACGACGCCCACGCCCGCCCAGGACAGACCGAAGGCGAGCGACCCGGCTGCCGGCAGGCCTGCGGCCACCAGCCCCGCGGCGGTGAGCAGGCCGAGAGCGCCATTCATGAGGACGGCGACGAGGAGGGCGGCGGTGAGGGCCGCGAAGCGGCCGACCGCCGCCGCCCCGATCAGTTCCAGACGGCCGTTCTCCTCCTCCGCACGGGTGTGTCGCACGGCGACGATGAGACCGAGGAGCGCGACCATCAGCGCGCCGGTGCCGGCCATCTTCCACATGGCCACGGCGCCCAGCGACTCAGGAGCGTAGATCTTCCCGTACAGCGCGACGAGGGAGGGCGACCGATTCGCGGTCTCCGCGACCTGCACGCGCGACTCCAGCGACGGGTACATGCCGGCGGTCGCCGCTGCCGAGACCGTCGCCATGAACGCGAAGACGGCGACCCACATGGGCATCAGGAGCCGGTCGCGGCGTAGTGCGAGGCGGACCAGCTGGCCCGCGCCGGCGAAGTCGCTCACCGCCGGCTCCCACCCTCGTCGCTGCACACCGTCTGCGAGTCAGGAGCCTCGCGCGCAGCGGGACCGCCGTCCTGGTAGTGCCGCAGGAACAGCTCCTCCAGGGTCGGCGGCTGGACTGAAAGGCCGCGCACTCCGCGATCGGCCAACGCGCGCAACGTCCCGTCGAGCGCCTCGCTGTCGACCTCGAAGGCGACGCGCTCACCGTCGGCGCGCACGTCGTGAACGCCCGCCAGGGCGCACAGGCCGCGCGCGTCGCCGTTCAGCTCGGCGGCGATCGTCGTGCGCATCAGGTGCCTCAGGTCCGCCAGTGACCCGGTCTCGACCGCCTTCCCGTTGCGGATGATCGTGACGCGGTCGCACACCGCCTCGACCTCGGCCAGGATGTGACTCGAGAGCAGGACCGTGCGCCCCTCGGCGCGCATCTCCTGCACGCAGGCGCGGAACTCGGCTTCCATGACGGGGTCCAGCCCGGACGTGGGCTCGTCGAGCAGATACAGCTCGACGTCCGCTGCCAGGGCGGCGATGAGCGCGACCTTCTGGCGGTTGCCCTTGGAGTAGGCGCGGCCCTTCTTCGTCGGGTCCAGCTCGAAGCGCTCGAGGAGCTCGTCGCGTCGCGTCCGGTCCAGCCCGCCGCGCAGGCGTCCCAGCAGGTCGATGACCTCGCCTCCCGAGAGCGCCGGCCACAGGTTCACGTCGCCGGGGACGTAGGCGAGGCGGCGATGGAGGGCGACGACGTCGTCCCATGGGTCGCCACCAAGGAGGCGGACCACCCCGGCGTCGGTACGCAGGAGACCGAGCAGCACGCGGAGGGCGGTGGTCTTTCCCGCGCCGTTCGGACCGAGGAAGCCGTGGACCTCACCCACCTGCACGGACAGGTCGAGTCTGTCGAGCGCGCGCGTGGTCCCGAACGTCTTGACGAGCCTCTCGAGCGCCAGCGCTTCGGCCATGGACCTCCCCCGGCGTCGCCGGCATGATCGCGCGACCAGAGCCCGGCAGTGTCGTGCCGCGAGCCTCCCGTGACCGGCGGCGGGCCGGTCCGACCCAGGCCGCGTGCAACTCGCCCCGGTCGCCGCGCACCATGCTACATGCCGGAGGTCGCGGCGGCGAGGAGACGAAGGCCGCGGGGGCGGGCCCGCAAGCGAGCCCGCCCCCGCGGCCCAGGGCCGTCGAAGTCGCGCGCCCGGCTCGTCACGCCCGGGTCGCGAAGCTCAGGCGATGAACTTCCCCGCGTCAGGCTCGAAGTAGCGCACCTCGCGGACGGCCTCGTACGGCACCTGGAAGGCGTCGAGCACGCCGACGATCGACTGTGCGTCGGGCGCTTCCCAGTCGCAGTACGTGACCGGGTCGCTTGTCCCGCACCACGTGCACAGCCAGTTGACGCCCTCCGGCATCTCCCCGCGGCGCTGCGCGAGGCCGGCCAGGTCTTGCTCCTTGAAGGATCCGGGATGGACGGCGATGAAACGCGGCATGGCTCCCCTCCTTGTCCTGCTCGCGCGGGCGCGCCCCCGCTCCCGCGCCTCGGCGGGCCGCGGCGCGCGTGCGGCGTCGGGCCCGCTCTCCACGACAGGTATCTACCACGGAAGCGGCCAGATGCCGCCGTTGACGTCGGGTGGCTACGGCGCCGGTTCCGGCTCCTCCCCGAGGAGCGACGGGTCGGCCGCCGTGGCGTCGTAGCGTGACGTGGTCTTGAACGGCTCGAAGTCGCCCCCGGCGCCGAACGGCGCCGTCCTCGCCAGCAGGGCCTCGCGCCCGGCGTCGCCGAGGGGCCGGAAGGAGTGTACGGCCGACAGGGCCTGAGCGAGGATCGGCAGGCTGTCGATTCCTGCGATCACGACGGACGTGGGCAGGTCAAGCGCGTAGTGAAGGCACTCCGTCGGCGTCACGGCGCCCGTCTTGAGCAGGTGGCCGTCGGCCATGCTCTTCATGCCCAGGACGCCGATCCCCCGCTCGACCAGGCACGGTACGACCTGTCGCGCGAAGCTGCGGTAGTGGGCGTCGAGCAGGTTCAGGGGCATCTGCACGGCGTCGAAGGTGAACCCGTGCTGCTCGGCGACCTCCAGCGTGTGCAGATGGACGGCCGGGTCCTTGTGACCGGTGAAACCGATGTAGCGCAGCTTGCCGGCTTCACGAGCCGTCAGCAGCGCCTCATGGGCGCCGTCCTGGCGGAAGATGCGGTGCGGGTCCTCGAAGCGCAGGACCTCATGGTGCTGGACCAAGTCGACGTGGTCGACCTGGAGGCGGCGCAGCGACTCGTCGAGCTGCCTCGCCGCCTCCTTCCTCGTCCGTCCGTCGATCTTGGTCATGAGGAAGACGCGCTCGCGATAGCCGTCGCGCAGCGCCTTGCCCATGCGGACCTCGCTGAGACCGTCGTTGTAGTCCCAGCAGTTGTCCATGAACGTGATGCCGTGGTCGACGGCCTCGCGCACCAGGCGCACGGCGAGCGCCTCGTCGACGTGCTCCATCCCGAGATGGTAACCGCCGAGGCCGATCGCCGAGACCCGCTCGCCGGTGGTCCCGAGATCGCGGTAGAGCATGTCCGGATGCTGTTCCGCCGGCATGGCATCTTCCTCACGTGTCGACGCAGCGACTATACTCTCGGACGTGCCCACCGTCGCCGAGAACTTGTCGCCGTTGGTGTGCCACCTGTGTGGTGGGGAGTCCCCGCTGCGCATGCGCTTCTGGGACGGGAGCGAGCTGGGGCCTGAAAGCGGCGAGACCGTGGTCGTGTTCACGTCGGCGAACGCCGTGCGACGCGTCCTGTGGATGCCCAACGAGCTCGGCCTGGCGCGGGCGTACGTCGCCGGCGAGGTCGACGTCGACGGAGACATCTACGGGCTCTTCAGGCTGCAGGGCCTGCTCTCGCCGGCTGATCGCCCGAGCGGATGGGCAGCCCGCCTGGAGAGCGGGCGGCGGCTGGTGGAGGCCGCGCGGGCCACGGGCGCGCTCGGCCCTCCGCTCGAGCCGCCGCCCGAAGAGGCGCGCCTCCACGGCCTGCGACACTCGCGGGCGCGCGACGCGCGAGCCATCGCCCATCACTACGACGTCTCGAACGACTTCTACCGCCTCTTCCTCGGCGAGACCATGACCTACTCGTGCGCGTACTTCGCGACGCCGGAGACGCCACTGGCCGACGCGCAGCGCGCCAAGTACGACCTGATCTGCCGCAAGCTCGGCCTGCGGCCCGGCATGCGGCTCCTCGACGTCGGCTGCGGCTGGGGCGGCATGGCGATGCACGCCGCCGAGCGCTACGGCGCGCAGGCCGTCGGCGTCACCGTGTCGCAACGCCAGGTGGACTACGCGCGCGACGCGGTCGCGGCCGCCGGGCTGGGCGACCGCGTCGACATCCGCCTGCAGGACTACCGCGACGTGGCCGACGGCCCGTTCGACGCGATCTCGAGCATCGGCATGTTCGAGCACGTCGGGCGCGCGAAGCTCGGCGAGTACTTCGGCCGCCTGTACGGCCTGCTGCGCCCCGGCGGCCGGCTGCTGAACCACGGCATCTGCCGGCCGCGCGGCAGTCGCGGCCTGCGCCGCACCTCCTTCGCCGGCCGCTACGTCTTTCCCGACGGCGAGCTGCACGAGGTCGGCATCGTCGCCAAGGCCATGCAGGCACGCGGCTTCGAGGTGCGGGACACGCAGTCGCTGCGCGAGCACTACGCGCTCACGCTCCGTCACTGGGTGCGCAACCTCGAGGAGCACTGGGACGATGCCGTTCGCCTCTCGAGCCCCGGCCGGGCGCGCGTGTGGCGACTCTACATGGCCGGCTCGGCCGAGAACTTCGCCAACGGCAAGACCACCGTCCACCAGGTGCTCGCGGTGCGCCCCGACGCCGACGGCAGGTCCGGCCTGCCCCTCACGCGCGAGGCCCTCGCCGGCTGACCAGCCGCCGCGGCGTGGGCACCGGGGGACCGAGCAAAGAGCGAGAGGAGCCCTTCGTGGCGGCATGCCACACGCCCCCAGACGGTCCTGAGGCAGGTCTGTCACGTCTCGTCGCCCAAGCCGTGGACGACCTTGCGAGTCGCCTGCGCGTGCCTTCCGGCGAGGTCGAGGTGCTTGAGGCGCGGGCGGTCATCTGGCCGGACGCGAGCTGCGGCTGTCCGCGCCCGGGCATGCGGTTCAAGCAGGTGCCCGTCGACGGCGCCCTCATCCGCCTCGCCGTCACGGACCGCGGGTTCGAGTACCACAGTGGCTCGGGCGGACGACCGTTCCTGTGCGCGTCCGCGCCCCCGCTCACCGGCGGGCCCCGCGGCCCCTTTGACCTGAAGCCGAGGGACCCTGCGAGCGACGAGCGCGCCGATCCGTCCCGCTGACCGGCCCTGGGCGCGCGTCTCCCGGGCGAGCGCCGGAAAGGGCAGCGCGGAACGCGCAGCGGGGCCCGTGGAGCAGGCCCGTCGCGCCGCCCGCAGGCAGAAGACGGCCGCCCGCCGGATGACGATCCGGCGGGCGGCCGCTGTGTGAGAAGCGTGAGCCGGGCCCGGGCGTCGCCCGGGCCCGGCTCATCTGCGTCTTGCTCTACCGGTTGTCGACGTTGACCAGCGTGAGGCCCATCAGGCCGCTGTCGCCGGTGTGCGACACGGCGCCGAGGTGCCACTCGCCGGCCGTCGCGCCCGTCCAGCTCACGTTGACGGGCTCGGTCGCACCGAGCGTCGCCGACGCTGGCGCCGAGTCGATGGTGAGGTTGCCGCCCGGCGTCGCCGAGACGGCCCACGTGTACATGGTGTAGTCGGAGTCTGTCCCGATCGTCTGCCAGCCGTGCACGAAGACATACCAGGTGCCGTCCGCCGGAAGCAGGATGTCGACCCGCTCGTCAGTGCCACCGCTTGTGCTGCTGGCGTACAGGTTCCCGTCGGGGTCGAAGACATACACGTCGAGGTCGTTGTCGGCCTCGGTGCCGTCCGGCGGCAGGACAAGCCTGAAGAAGGCCGCCCCGGTGAGGTCGAACGTGTGCAGGGTGCTGAAGCCGTCACCCGGGTCGAACGTCTGATCCGGATCTTGGACCACGTTGCCAAGGGTGACCGTCGCCGGCACGAGGCCGTGCGCGGCCGCGGTGTACGAGCCGGTGTACCCGAAGGTGACGTTGAAGCTCGCCGCGCCGGTCTCGCCCATGCCGGCGATCTCCGCCGGCGCCTTGAAGAGCGCACCCTTCACGGCGATCGGGCTGTAGACCGAGTAGCCCTGCTTCTTGGCGCCCATCGAGCGGTCCGAGACCCACGTCAGTGAGCCGAAGCGCCACTCGCCCGCCGGGGCGCTGACGTTAGTGATGGTGACCTTGTACGTCGCCGGCCTGCCGACCGGGACGACGAGCACCTTCGGCGACACCTTCACGGTGAAGCCCTCCGGCGCCTCGACCACAGGCTTGAGCTGCAGCGCGCTGCCCGAGACGTTCGTCAGGGTCCGCTTGACCGTGATGGCGCCGGGCAGCTCGGCCACGCCGATCGACGGGTAGTTGAGGTTGTAGGCCTGCGTCGGCACGCCCGCCGCCTCGAGAGCCGCGCGCGTGGCATCCGGGTCGGCGAACACCTCGGGAGCGGCGTCGCACAGGAAGCCGAGGTACTCGTTCCAGCCCGCGTCGTAGGCGACGCCGGGCTTGAACGGCGAGCCGTTGGCGACGGAGCTGGGATCGACGTGGCCGCTGCCCATGGCGAATGGATCAGCCTGCGCCACGCCGTCCTCGGCCTTCACGTCCTGGTAGGCCGTCGTCATGATCGCCGACTTGGCGATGGCGGGGCTCCATCTGGGGTGAGCCTGCTTGACGAGGGCGAACACCCCGGCCACGTGCGGGCTCGACATGGACGTGCCGCCGATCGACTGGAACAGCTCGCCGGGCACGAACCCCGGATCGGGGAAGGGCGAGGCGCCGGCGAGGATGTTCACGCCGGGAGCCGTGACGTCGGGCTTGATGATGTCCACCGCGACCGGGTTGGGGCCCCGAGACGAGAACGACGCCATCCACGGGGCTTCGATCTCCGTGTACACGCCGCCGTTGATCTGGGCGACCGGCTCGACCGTCGCGGCGATGTAGGCCTTGATGGCCAGACCGTCGGTGTTGTTGATGTGCACGGTCGGCAACCAGTGCGTATCGGTGTTGAGGTCCTGGGCGTCGTCCGTGTTGTACAGGATCATCCCGGCGCCGCCGGCGGAGGAGACGGCGTAACCCTTCTCCACCCGCGCGTACACGCCACGCTTGACGAGCACGATCTTGCCCGCGACGTCGGCGGGGTTGAAGCCCACGCTCGGGTCACCGAGCTCGTTGCCCAGGTCCGCGGCGTCCACCAGAGGCAGCTCTTCGGTGCTCGCCGTGATGGATGCGCCGAAGAACTCCCAGCCGTCACTCGAGCTGACGGAGCCCTGGAACGTGCGGCTCTGCGTGCTGGCACCCACGGTCGTGAGCCACGGCCAGATACCGGGGCTGCCGACGGTCTCGGGACCAGGGCCGTCGTTGCCGGCCGAGGTCGCCACGAAGACGCCCGCGTCGGCGGCGAAGAGGAAGGCGATGTCGTCGGCGCCCGGCGAACCCGCGCCGCCGCCGATCGAGTAGTTGATCACGTCCACGCCGTCGGCGACGGCCTGGTCGATGGCGGCCGCGAGATCCGACGTGTAGCCGCCCAGGTTGCCCAGGGCCTTGTAGGCGATGACGCGCGCACGAGGAGCGATACCCGAGACGGTCCCGAAGGGGACGCCCGAGATGCTCGCCTCGACGTCGGCGTTGCCGGCCGCCGTGGAGGCGGTGTGCGTGCCGTGGCCGTCGTCGTCACGGGCCGAGTCGAACTCGTCCGGGTCCGCACCGGTGTAGGTGCGATAGGTGTCGAGGATCTGGTAGGCGCCGAGGAGCTTGTTGTTCTCCTCGGTGTAGGGCGCGTCGTTCGGGTTGTGCGCCGTGTTACCGAAGTCGTAGGGCAGGCCCTCGAAGCGGAGCATCGGCATGTACGTGCCGTCGTCGGCGAAGCTCGGGTGCTCCGGCCAGATACCCGTGTCGACCACGCCGACGACGACGCCCTCGCCGTTGTAGCCCCTGGCCCACGGGCCGGCAGGGCCAGTGAGGCCGAGGAAGCTCGGCGAGTTGTCGGTGGTCTTCTGGCGCAACTGGTCCTTGAGCACCATCAGCACGCCGGACTGGCGCTTCATGTCGGCGGCCTGCGCCTTGGTCAGAGCAACGGCGAAGCCGTTCAGCGAGATCGTGTAGTCGTGGATCTTCTGGCGCGCGTCGATGCCCACCGCGGCGAGCGCCTTGTTGTGCTTGCCGCGCAGGTACTTCTCGTACTGGTTCACGCGCGCGCTGTCGGCGGCGATCTTCTTGCCGACGGCCGGCTTCGTCGCCTGAAGACCCTTGACCCCGCCGTCGTAGGCGACGGCCGGCTTGGCCTTCATGATGACGACGTACACGTCCTTGCCGGCGTCGAGCGCCTGCGCGGGCACCGCCGCGAGCAAGGCCAAGGCCAAGGCAAGGAGCAGCAGCAAGACCGGTCTCTTCATGTCGTACCCCCTCGTCGTTCTCGATCGTCGTACGGATGCTTGAACCTGGTGACGTCGGTGATGCCGGAGCAGCGTACCTCCTGGTGGGATTACCTCTGCGAACGGAGTCGGTCGCGGGAGGCCGGGACCGACGGGGTCGCGTGACCCCGGGCCGCGACTACGGCGACCGTGAGCATGCCTGTCGTTGGTACCCCCTTCGCCGACCCGGACGTCTCGGCCCCGGGTCGCTCTGCCGGTGAGGCGGCACGGCCCCACGCGGCGTAAGTCGGAGCGTACCACGCCGGATACGGTACCCGTATGATCCGTCGGATCATGGGCGTTGCCCGCGACGTATACGTGAGACGAGCCTCGCGGACGTGCGCTGAGGGGCGGACACGTGCCACGAGTGAGGACGGCCGGGATACGAGGGAAGACGAGCGGGGCTTGGAGGCGGCGACCGGAGTCGAACCGGTGAATGAGGGTTTTGCAGACCCTTGCCTTACCACTTGGCTACGCCGCCCCGGAGGGGTCTGGAGCGGGTGAAGGGACTCGAACCCTCGACCTTCTGCATGGCAAGCAGACGCTCTAGCCGACTGAGCTACACCCGCAGCAGACGGCGATGATACCCCACCGGCTTCGCCAGGCGCAATCGACGCGCGGCTCGGCTTCGCTCGCGCCGGCGGCGCCAACACGGCGGATCCCTTTGCAGCCTGCTACGTACGGAGTAGTCTCGCTCTCGTCGACGCGCGGACCGCGGACGTCTGTGATGGAGGGGGACCATGGAAGCGGGCACCAGGGCGGCCGGGAGCGGCGCCGCGGAGCCTGACGGGGGCGCCGGCAGCGGCCCGCCGCCGCAGGCGCCCGGACCGGCGCCCAGCGCTTTCGAGCCGCTGCTCTACGTGCACGTCGTCATCAGCGCGACGCTCACCGGCATCGTGCTGCTGCTCTACCTGGTCGTCTTCTCGACGGGGATGCGGTTGCTCTGGGAGAACGACTTCGTCTCCGCCCACCGGTGGGCGTTCCCGCTCGTCTGCCTGCCGTCCTCCCTCGTCATCGGCCTGCTCGTCAAGTACCTCCACGCGCCCACCGCGATGACGGAATCGCTCACCGACAGCCTCGCCGGCGACACCTCGCGCATCGAGTGGCGCCGCTTTCCCGTGAGCGCCGCCCAGGCACTCATCTCGCTGTTCTCCGGCGCCGCGCTCGGGCCCGAAGGGGGGCTAGGGCTGCTCGCCTCGCAGATCGCCACCTGGTACGGCCACGTCTTCCGCCTCGCGCCCGCGCAACGGGCGAGGCTCGTCTACGCAAGCGTGGCCTCGGCTTACAACGGGATCCTGCAGAACCCGCTCTTCGCGGGCGTCCTTGGCGTGGAGCTGTCCGACAAGGTGACGGGGCGTGCCGTCCTGGCGGCAAATCTCATCGGCGGAGCCGTCGGCTACGCGGTGTTCGGCTGGATGTTCCACATGGTGGATGCGCCCAACGTCGCCGGTCTGCTCGGACTCGAGCCCCTCGAGGACGTCGGACTCGTCGATGCCCTGCTCATCGTGGTGGCGTCACTGTTGGGGGTGGTGTTGGCCGCCGTCTCGGCTGTCCTGTTCAAGGTCGTCGAGAGGGCGTTCGCCCGGTTCCGCGACGAGGTCGTGCGGGCGATCGTCGCGGGGGCGATCTTCAGCGTTGCCGGCGTGATCGCCCCCGTGCTCATGTTCTCCGGAGAGACGCAGGTGCACTCCCTCGTCGAGGACCCTGCCCACTACGGCGCGGCGCTCCTGCTGCTCCTGGGCGTCGCGAAGCTGGCCTTGCTCGCCGTCGGGTTCAGAAGCGGCTTTCTCGGCGGCGCCATCTTCCCGACCGTCTTCGCCCTCGTCGCCGTGGCGCTGGCCATCGACCTCGTCCTGCCCGACGGCGTCGCGCAGGAAGGCGTCCTGGTGGCCGGGCTCATGGTCGGCTTCATGGTAGTCGCCTTCCGCACGCCGTTCATGGTCATCCTGCTCGTGGCATTCATGCTCGAAGCGAGCATGGACCACGTGGCGCTGATCGTCCTGGCCGTCGCGGCGGTGTTGATCGTCAGCCCGCTGCTGGAGCGCCTCGTTGCCTCAAGGAAGGCGGGGAGCGTGGCGACGGGCGAAGGAGTGGGTGACGGCTAGGCTAGTCGGCCAACGACAACGACGGGCGTCGAGTCCTTGCGGCTCGGCCCCGGAGTCCCGTCATGCGCGTCAGTGCCCGGCGCGGTCGAGCGCCTCGTTCACCAGACGGTCCGCCTCGGCGTTCTGTTCCCTGGGGATGTGCTTGACCTCCACTTCGCGGAAGCCGTGAAGGCGGCGCGCCGCCTCCGCGTGCAGGGCCTTGAGGTCGGCGTTCTTCACCCTGTACTCGCCCCTGAGCTGACGGACCACGAGCTCGCTGTCCATGAAGACGGCGAGGCGCTCCACGCCGCGGTCGAGCGCCAGCTCGAGCCCAGCCAGGAGCGCCTCATACTCGGCCACGTTGTTCGTCGCTTCGCCGATCACGGCACTCGCCTCGTCGACCAGCGTGCCCTCGGCGGTGAGCAGGCGCGCGCCGATCCCGGCAGGGCCGGGATTCCCGCGCGACCCGCCGTCGGTGTAGAGGTGATGGCGCATGTCGTCACGATTCGCCGGAAGGACGGGTTCGCCTGCCGCACTCACGTCGCGCGTCCGCCCCTCGGCCTCATCGTCGACCGACTCGTCCTGCGCCTCATCGGCACGGACCAGGCGCAGCGCGGGCCGCGGAATGGGCGCCGGGGCGCCGCCAGGGAGCGTCGCCCAGATGGGCTGCCCGGCGCGGTGGGTCTCGACACGGACCCGATGGCGCGCGAGCGCGTCCGCAAGCGTCTCGGCCCATCGCGCGAGCGCCGCATCCTCTACGACGTCGTGCGGCGCGTCGACCAGGCCGAGCCCAAGGTCGTGCGCGTGCCGCGCCTCGTGGTACTTGACGTCGCCCGTCACGAGGACGTCGGCCGAGGATGCGGCGGCGTCGATGAGCGAGGCACCCGATCCGGCGACACAGGCCACCCTGCGTACCTCGCGCTCCGGCCCGGCGCTCACCCGTACGGCCGGCAGGTGCAACTCGGCGGCCACATCGGCCGCGAGCCGCGAGAGCAGCTGCGGGCGAGGGAGCTCGCCGACGCGGCCGAGCCCCAGGCTCGCGACCTCGTCGTCGACCCGGTACACGTCGAACGCCGGCTCCTCGTACGGGTGGCCGGCGACGTAGGCGTCGACAACGGCGCGTCGCAGCCGGCGTGGGAACACGACCTCCAGGCGCACCTCGTGCACGGTCTCGTCGCGACCCTGCTCGCCCACGACCGGGCTCGCGCCCTCGCCACCGAAGAACGTCCCCTCCCCGGGCGTGGCGAACGAGCAGTGCTCGTAGGCCCCGATGCGGCCTCCGCCCGCCGCGTAGACCGCGGCGCGGACGACGGCCAAGGCGTCGGAAGGAACGAAGCCGACGAGCTTGCACCAGTCGACGGGCGCCGGGGCGAGCGGACGGACGTCCTCGAGCCCCAGCATGCCGGCGAACACGTCGCCAAGGCCGCCGCGGGCCTTGTCGAGATTGGTGTGCGCGACGAGGACGGTGGTGCCGTCGCGCGCCGCGCGCAGCGCCAGCGCGCCCGCGGTCGAGCCGTCGGTCAGGCGTTCGAGCGGCGCGAACAGCAGCGGGTGATGCGCCAGCACCAGCGAGCAGCCGAGTCGCCGCGCCGCCGCCAGCGCCGCGGCGTCCGCCTCGAGCGCGACGAGGACGCCGGTGACCGCGGCGCCAGCCGATCCTACCTGCAGGCCGACGTGGTCCCACGTCTCCGCAAGGTCGAACGGCGCGAGCTTGTCGACGACGCGCGCGAGGTCGCGCACGCAGAACGCACCGTCGCGCGCGCCACCCTCGCGCGCGCCCCCGCTCGGACCTCCGCCGCTCCGTCCGCGCCCTTCCCCCGAGCTCCTCGCATCGTCCATGGACCCGATTCTAGCGTGTACACTCCGGCGCATGAGCGTTGAGCCGGCAGAGCGCGGTCTCGGGGGCGCGGCCGGCGGCGACGCTCCCTCGGAGCGCCGGCCGTGGCTCGTCCTCCTCGCGCTCGTCCCCGGCATCGTCTTGACACTCGCCGACGCCACGATCATGAGCGTGGCCGTCCCGTTGGTGATCCAGCGCCTCGACGCGTCCGTCACCGCAGTGTCGTGGATCATGAACGGCTACAACCTGGTCCTCACGGTGCTCTTCCTGCCCATGGGCAGGCTCGGCGACCGTTGGGGCCACAAGCGGGTCTTCGTCCTCGGCCTCATCGGCTTCACGGCCGCCTCCCTCGGCTGCGCGCGCACTGAGACGATCGAGGCGCTCATCGCCTGGCGGGCGGTGCAGGCGGTGGGCGCGGCGGCCGTGATCCCGACGGCCCTGACGATCTTGCTCGCCGTCTACCCGGCGGCGCGGCGAGGCTTCGCCGCCGGCATGTTCGGCGCCATCAGCTCGGCCGCCGCGGCCATGGGGCCGACAATGGGCGGCCTGCTGATCGACCGCTGGTCGTGGCAGGCGGTCTTCTGGTTCAACCTGCCCGTGGGCCTGCTGGGCATCGTCCTCGCCCTCGTCCTCATCCCACGGCGCGGAGAGAGGCCGGCGCCGGCGGGCCTCGACCTCACCGGCGCCGCCCTCGCCGCCGCGGGCCTCCTCTGCCTGACCCTCGGCCTCATTCAGGGGAACACGTGGGACTGGACCTCGGCGCGCATCATCCTCCTGTTCCTCGCCGCGGCAGGGCTGCTCAGCGCCTTCTTCGTGCACGAGGCGCGCACGCGCGAGCCCTTCCTCGACCTGGCCTTCTTCAGGCGGCGCTCGTTCGCCGCCGCGAGCGCCGCGATCATGACCGTCGACACGGCGATGATGGGCACGACCTTCATGCTGGTCATCTACATGGTCGCGATGCTGGACTACACCGAGCTCAAGGCCGGGCTCGTGGTGACGACTCTGCCGCTCGCGGGGTTCGTTCTTGCCCCGCTCGCCGGCCGTATCGTCGATCGCGCCGGGCCGCGCCTGCCGGCGCTCGCCGGCGCGCTCCTCACCGCGGCCGGCCTCGTCGCGCTGGCCTCCATCGACCGTTCGGCCTCGGCCGGCGCCGTCGCCTGGCGCACCGCGCTCGTCGGCGCCGGCCTCGGCCTCTCTTTGCCCGCGCTGACCGCCGCGGGCATGAGCGCGTTGCCGGCGGAGATCCGCGGCCTGGGTTCGGGTGTCCTCAATACGGCGCGCCAACTCGGGTTCCTGCTCGGTGTCGCCGTCCTCGTCGCCGTCTTCTCGTACACGATGCAGACCGCGGTCGGCCGCGCCGCCGACCAGGCCAAGGTCATGACAAACGCGAGCGCCGCGATCCCCTCCGACCTCAAGCCGGATGTGGCCGCCGCCATCGACAGCGCCCGCGACATCGACGTCTCGCTCGGCATGAGCGAGATCATGAAGGTGGCTCACCCCATCGCCGAGGTGATCGAGCCGCGCGTCGGTCCCCTCGAGGGCATCGCCCTGCTCGGGCTGAAGGACGACCTCGAGACGCTGTTCATGGACGAGGCGGCGAACGCCTTCCGCTGGCCGTTGCTGGCCGCGGCCATCGCGGCGCTGCTGGCGCTGATCCCCAGCGCGGTGCTGCCGATGCGGCTGCCGCGGCTCGACGGCGACGACTGAGACGCATCCCGCCCGCGGCCGCGGCGCGCCGCGCGACGGTCGTCCCGTTCCGCCACCTTGAATCACAGACCGAGGTATACAATAACGTCAACTTGTACAACTGAGGCAGGACGTCCGCTACACTGAGACCATGGAAGCGAGGACCACATCATGGCGGGCAGGCTGAACGTGAGCGAGGCGCGCAGAGACTTCTCGGCCCTCGTCGAGAGAGCGGGACGGGGCGACTGGCAGGTGATCGGCCGACGCGGCCAAGCGGAGGTGGTGCTCGCCGACGGTCGCGAACTCGACGAGCTGCTCTCGCGCTGCTACCCCTTCGCCCCCGAAGTGTCCTTTGAGCACGAGAACGTCGGCATCTACCTGCTGGAGCTCGCCGTGCACGGCGTCGGCACGTCGCTGCCGCAAGCGCAGGCCGACTTGATGGATGCGGCCACCGCGTACGTCGCCGAGTGGGTCGAGTGGCTGCATGCCGCTCCGGACCACCGTGACAGGGCCGGCTGGGTCCGACGTGTCCAGCTCGCCGCCGACGACCCAGCTGCCCTGGGACGCACCCTGTTCGGCGACGCGTATCAGCCGCTCGCGACCCAGTGACGGGCCCGTGAGGCTCGCCCGCAAGAGTGACGTGCGCCGCTTCTGCCAGATCGACGGCTGGTGGTGCACCGCCGACGCACCCGGATCTCGCGTCGCCAAGCACGTGGTCTGGGTCAAGACCCTGCCCGACGGCATGGTGCTGCGCGTCGCCATCTCGAAGGGTCGCGGCGAGTACACGCGCCTTTTGTTCGCGCAGATCCTCAAGCACGAGCTGCGCGTCAATGGGCGCGACTTTTGGCGAGCCGTCGACAAGGGCGTCGCCCCGGCGCGTCCGGAGCAGGCCGGTACCCGTCGACCCGAGGGTGCCGCCTTGCCGCTCGCGCTGGTCGCACGCCTGCTCCGCGCCGGCTACGCCGAGAGCGACCTGCACGGACTCACTCGCGAGCAGGCGGAGAGCCTGCCGACGAACACAGAGTCCCCTCGTCAGCCGCCAGCCTGAGGATCGACTCCTCCACCTCTGCGCCGCGCGCGTTTGAGAAGCCCGTGTCCGCACCGACGAGAACGAAGCCGCACTTCTCGAGGACGCGCAAAGAGGCCGAGTTGTCCTTCGCCGCGCGGCCGTAGATCGGCCGCGTGGTCACGACGTGGAGGAAGGCCCTCAGCGCCGCGCTCGCGACACCCCTGCCCCAATACTCGCGCCCGAGCCAGTAGGTGACCTCGAGCTTGCCCAGTTCCGGGTCGACGTAGCTCGCGACGTGGCCCGCCGCCGCCCCGCCGACGAGGACCGTCCTCACGGTGACGTCCTCGTCGGCGCGGATCTTGCGCCAGTGCTCCTCGAAGGCCGCGCGGTCCGTCGGGTCCAAGGTGGTGAACGCCGCCATGCGGACGGCCTCCGCGTCCTGCCGGTGCGCGAAGAAGATATCCAAGTCGCCGTCGGCGACCTCGCGCAGGGTGATCTCAGGCCGTACGAGAGCCTCGCCCTGGCCCATGACGCCGTTGAGGACGCCCGCAGTCAGAGCGGCTCGTCCAGCGTGCAGCGCAGCATCGCCACGCCGAAGCAGTCATGGCAGCCGTCGCACCTCGTACAGGTCGCCTCGGCCTGCCCCGCGGCGAGCTTGGTGACGAGGTCGCGCTCCCTGATGAGAGGTCGGCTGAGGCTGACGAGGTCGGCGAGCCCGCTCTGCACGACGGCCTGCATGGCGGCCAGATTCGAGAAGCCGTCGACGAGCGCCAGCGGAGTGCCGCCAGTGGCCTGACGGATCCGCGCGCAGTGCCCGGCGAAGCTCACTTCCGCGAGAGCCGGGTCGTTCGCGCGGGCGCGCTGGCGGCAGCGCGCTTGCTCGCCGAAGCCGCCGCCGCTGACCTCGATGAAGTCGGCGCCGAAGCGCGCCAGCTCGCCGGCGACCTCGGCGGCCTCCTCGACCGTGAAGCCGTCCTCGCTGAAGTCGTCGCAGTTCAGCTTGACACCGACGGGCACGTCGTCGCCCAGGTAGGAGCGGATCTCGAGGTAGACCTCGCGTAGGAGCCGCGCACGGTTCGTGAGGCTGCCGCCCCACTCGTCCGTGCGCCGGTTGGCAAGCCGGCTGAGGAACTGGCTCATGAGGTAGCCGTGCGCGGCGTGGATCTGGACGCCGTCGAAGCCGGCGTCCAGGCAGCGCCGCGCCGCCTCGCCGAATGCGCCGACCGCCTCGCGGATCTCGCCGGCGTCCATGGCGCGAGCGCGCCATTCCTGCGTCTCGACGGCGCTCGGCCCCATGCGCTCGCCGGCCTCCGCCTCCCAGCCGCCGTGGTTGATCTGGGCGACGATGGCGCCGCCGCTGCCGTGAACCGCGCCAGTCACCTGCGCCAGCCCGGAGATGTGGGCGTCGTCGCTCGCGCCCGCCATGCCCGCGTGAGCCTTGCCCTTGGGGTCGACGTAGAGATGCCCCTTGATGATGAGACCGACTTCACCCCGGGCCAGCTCTCCGTAGCGCCCGACGATCTCGGGGCCGACGATCCCGTGACCGTCGGCCCAAGCGCTCGTCGTGGCGCTGCGCACGAAGCGGTTGCGGAGCTTCAGGAGGCCGAGCGTATACGGGGCGAAGAGGTCGATGGCCGCCATCAGACCTCGATGTGTCCTTCGGCGACCATCACGCTCTCGCCGCCGATGCGCACTTCGACGACCTCGCCGGCCCTCTTCTCGGCGCGCGCCTCGAGGACGCTCGGCCGTCCCATCTCGACGCCCTGTGCGATGCGCCAGCTGAAGGTGCCGTCCGGGGCCTGGTCGAGGTCGGCGAGCAGGGCGGCGAGCGTGCAGTTGGCGCTGCCCGTGGCGGGGTCCTCGGGGATGCCGTCCAACGGCGAGAACATGCGCGCGCGGATGTCGAAGTCATCGCCGGACCTCACGTACACGAGCAGGTCCGGCACCTCCGCCCCGTCGGCACGCAGTCGCTCGGCACCGGCCACGTCGAGGCGGACGCGCTCGAGCGCGGCCCGGTCGCGGAGCTCGGCGATGATGAACGGCAGGCCGACGGAGGCGACGAGCGGCTCGTGCGCGGTCGTCACGATCTCGTCGTCGGTCAGGCCGCCGGCGGCGGCGAGAGAGGAAACGGGGACGGCCCCGCCGCGCGACAGCGGCTGCGGGGCCGTCAGCTCGCACCTGATCCGGCCGTCGGCACCCCGCGCGATAGCGACGGGCACGGGCCCGGCGTCCTCCTCAAAGACGACCGTGCGCGGCTCGTCGAGGTCGCCGAACGCGCCGGTCGTCGCGAGCACGAACGCCGTCCCGATGTTTGGATGCCCCGCGAACGGCACCTCGTACGGCGGCGTGAAGATGCGGACTTTGCGGTCGTGCCCCTTCTCCGGCGGCAGCACGAAGGTCGACTCCGAGTAGTTGAACTCGCGCGCGATCTGCTGCATCTGCTGCCCGCTGAGCCCTTCGGCCTCGGGCAGCACGGCGAGCTGGTTGCCGCCGAAGCGCGTGTCGGTGAAGACGTCGCAGGTGAAGTAGCGGTAGCGTGTCACAGTCGTCTCCTCTCGGCGCTGGGGCGCGGCACCACGTCTTGTGGCGCGTCTAGCCTACCGGACCGCGCGGCCGCGGCCCTACGGCAGCGCGGTCCCCTCCCTACGGCAGCGCGGTCCCCTTGATCACCTTGCCGTCGAAGACCGGCACGACCTTCACCTGGTCGAAGGCGAACGAATACGGGAGCACGTCGTCCAGGCCCAGGTTCTTCAGACGATGGCGTTGAGCCGCCTTCTCGATGTAGCCCAGCACGTCGCCCTCGGCCAGGCTCCACAGATCCATCGACGCGTGGGCCGAATCGCACTCGGTCCGGAACTTGCCCGTGTCCAACAGCCGACGTGTCAGCGCTCCGGCGAAGAGCGTGTCCTCGAGGCAGAACCTGTTCTGCCATCCCGAGCAGAGGATGACCACGTTCTTCCGCTGCCTCGCAAGCCGCGCCGTCAGGGCGGAGATGTTGACGAAGGCGCCGATCGCGACGCCGCCGGCGCCCTTCGCGAGGCGGAGCGCTCGCGTGCCGTTGGTCGTGCAGTAGACGAGCGTCTTGCCACCGATGGCGTCTCTGGTGAAACTCAACGCCGAGTTGCCGAAGTCGGCGAAGTCGAGTTGCACGCCGTCCTTCTCGGAGGCGACCAGGAACCCTTCCGACTTGAGCCGCCTTGCTTCCTCGTGTGAGGCGACGGGGATGATCTCCTCCACCCCGTTCGCGACCGCCGTGCAGATGGTGGTCGCGGCGCGCAGGACGTCGACCAGCACGACGATGAAGTCGTCCTTCGTCAGGATGTCCTGGAACAACCCGGGCGAGAGGCACACCTCGACGCTCCTCGTCTCGTGCAACTCCGTCATCCTTCCTGTCGACACGGCACGGCCACGAGCCGGACGGTGCGACAATAGCAGTCGCGACAGGTGTGTGACGTCGACTCCGGCAGAAGTACCCCGGCGCGGCGGCGCGGCCCGACACGACGAGGAGCGAGCGGATGACAGCCATCGACGACCCGGATCACGGCGCGGCCGGCGCCGACCCAGGCCCTTTCGTCGTGTCGCGTCCCTGCCCCGTGTGCCAAGGGCAGGGCGCCACCAACGGACAGCCCTGCCCCACGTGCCACGGAACGGGCGTGCAGCGGTTCTTCCACGGCACGAAGGCCGACCTGAAGCTGGGCGACCTGATCGAGCCCGGCCGTTCCCCCAACTTCGGTGACCTCGAGCGGACGACGAACTTCGTCTACCTGACCGGCACCCTAGATGCGGCCGTCTGGGGAGCGGAGCTGGCCGTCGGCGAGGGGTCAGGCAGGATCTACATCGTCGAGCCGACCGGCCCGATCGAGAACGACCCCAATCTGACGGACAAGAAATTCCCCGGGAATCCGACGAAGTCGTACCGCTCCCGGGCACCGCTGCTGGTCACGGGCGAGGTCACCGACTGGAAGGGGCACGCTCCGGAAGAGCTCAAGGCGATGAAGGACGGCCTCGAGCGACTCAAACAGCAGGGCATCGAGCCCATTGACTGACCGCGACGCTTCCCGCATGCCTGTCAAGCATCAGCCGAAGCCGGCGTCAAGCATCAGCCGAAACAGTCGTCAATGATCAGGCGAGTCACTGTCAAGCAGCAGGTGACGCTGGAGTGTCCAGTGTCACCCGAAACACGACAGGCGGTGGTGGGCCCAGCAGGACTCGAACCTGCGACCGGCCGATTATGAGTCGGCTGCTCTAACCAACTGAGCTATAGGCCCACACGGCGTCATCATACCGCCGCGTGGGCCCGTCGCCGAGTGAGCCCTTCCTGACGCAGGTGAGTCCAGCGGTTCAGGCTACCGGGCCGCGGGAGCGCCCCAGTGCGCGGGTGTGCGGAGTCCGGGGGCGCCTTCGACGCGCGGCTTGGGCGCTCCAGTGACCGCCGGCTCGTCCTCGTCCGTCACCGGCAGCGCCTCGCCCACGACCGGCTGCCGCCCCTCGACGCTCACGTTCGGCAGCCACTCGAGCCAGCGCGGCAGGTACCAGTTCCAGTCGCCGAGCAGCTCCATGCCGGCGGGCACCACGATCGTGCGCACGATGGTCGCGTCGATGAGGATCGCGACCGCGAGGCCGAAGCCCATCTGCTGGAACATGACGAGCTCGCCCGTCGCGTTGCCGGCGAAGACGCAGACCATGATCGCCGCCGCTCCCGTGATGATGCCGGCGGTCCTGCCCACTCCGTGAGCGACGGCCTCGCGGGTGTCGCCGGTGCGGTCGTAGCGCTCCTTGATGCGGCTCAGCAGGAACACCTGGTAGTCCATCGAGAGCCCGAAGAGCAGCGAGAAGAGGAACAGCGGCACCCAGGCCTCGATCGTGTCCACCTTGGTGAAGCCAAGCAGGTCGGCGCCGACGCCCTTCTGGAAGACCAGCACCATGAGGCCGTAAGCGGCGCCCACGCTGAGCAGGTTCATGAGGATCGCCTTGGCCGGGATCACGATGCTGCGGAAGGCGACCAGCAGCAGAATGAAGCTCAGGCCGAGCACGACGGCCAGCGCGATGGGCAGCCAGAAGTCGAAGAAGTCGAGGTAGTCGACGACGCCGGCCGTCGTGCCGGCGACGTAGACGTGCGCCGCAGCGTCGCCGAACGCGGCCGTCACGACGCCGGCGCGCAGGTGCTCGATGACGGCCTGCGTCTCGTCGCCGGCCGGGTCGCCGGCGAGGGCGACCGACACCAGGGTGAGGTCGCCGGCCTCGTTCACGGCGACCTGGGCCGGGCCGAAGCGGCCGTCGGTCTTCAGGGCGTCCTGCAGGCGGGCGACGCCGCCGGTGACGGCGGCCGAACCCGCCGGCCCGTCGACGACGATCTGCACGGGGTTCGCCTTGCCCAGCGAGAAGGCGCGGTCGAGGATGTCCCAGCCCTGCTTGGCGTACTGGTCGTCCGGGTAGCCGGTCGCCGTCATCGCGGTGCCGCCGGTGTGCATGAGCACGACGGGCGACGCAGCCAGGAGCGGGAGCGCGACTGCGGTGGTCAGCCAGACCACCGGACGCCGCATGATGCTGTGCGAGAGACGCTCCCAGACGCCGTCACCGTCGCTGCGGCGGCTCGTCAACCGACCCACGAGAGGCACACGCAGCGCGTTCACGCGGTCGCCGAGCACGCTCGTGGCGGCGGGCAGCAGAGTGAGCGTGGCGAGCAGCGTCGTGAAGACGACGAGCATGACGCCCACGCCCATGCTGATGGTGATGTCGACCGGGACGATCGCCATGCCGACCATCGCGAGCACGACGGTCATGCCGCTGAAGAAGATGGCCCGGCTGGCCGTCGCCCCCGTGGCGGCGATGGCGTCGACCTTCTCGAGGCCGCGCTCGCGCTCCTCGCGGTAACGGCTGATGAAGAAGAGCGTGTAGTCGATGCCGACCGCAAGACCCATAGTGGTCAGGATGTTCAGCATGAAGATGTTCATCGGGTAGATCTGGCCGATGAGCCCCGTGAGCGCCAGCGCCATGACGATGCTGATGACGCTGATCACCAGCGGCATGACCGCCGCCAGGACGGCGCCGAACACGACGAGCAGGACGACGAGTGCGACCGGCACGCCGAAGATCTCAGCCCTCGCCATGTCGCTCTTGGCGAGCTCGTTGCCCATTTGGTTCAGGCTGGCCTCGCCGGTCTGCGCGAGGGTGAAGCCCTCGGCGCGGCTGGTGGCGCCGCTCGCGTCGACCAGCTCGTGCAGCCTCGCGACGTTCTCGAGCGCGTGGTCGGTGTCGCCGGCGAGCACGACGGCGACGAGGGTCCTGGTCTTGTCCCGCGACACCATCGTGGGGTCGCCGGTCATGTAGTAGTCGGAGGCGACCTCGACGACCGACGGGCCGAGCGCCTGGATCCTGTCGGTGAGGCCCGTCACGTACGCCTTGTAGGCGGGGTCGTCGACGGTGCCGGTGGCTGAACTGACGATGACGAAGTCGGTCATCCGCTTCTGCCCCGTCAGGCGGTCCTCCATCAGTTTCAGCCCGATCGCGCTGTCGGGCTGCTCGCCGTGCTGCTCCATCTTCGAGGTGAGACCGCTCCCCAGCAGCGAGCTCACGCTCAGCACGGCTGCGACGAGGACCGCCAGCCAGACTGCGATCGTGCGCCGCGGATGAGCGGCGCAGCCGCGCGCGAGGCGCTCGGTGAAGCCCGGACGGTCCTTGCGTGTGGTGCTGCGTGACATCGTTCTCCCCTTTGGTCGCGGCCGTCTTCCCCAGAAGCCGGTCCGTCTTGTGTATGCTGTACACGCGCAGTATATATGGTACACAAGCCTTGTCAAGTACGTTTCGTGTATACTGGATACAGCGAGCAGGGAGGCAGACATGGGCAGCAGGCCACCGTCAGGACTTGAACGCCTCTGGAGGCGCGAGGCGGTCGACCGCCAGCCGAGGCTAGGTTTGAGCCTCGAGCGCGTCGTCCAGAGCGGCATCGAGCTGGCCGATGCCGAGGGCCTCGGCGCCATCTCCATGAAGCGGGTCGCCGAGCGCCTCGGCTTCACGACCATGTCCCTCTACCGCTACGTGACGAGCAAGGACGACCTCCTCCTCCTCATGCACGACACGGTGTCGATGCCTGCGCCGGACCTGAAGATCCCGGCGGGCGACTGGCGCGCGGGCCTGGCCGAGTGGACCCGCGCGCAGCACCTGAACCTGCGCGCGCACCCGTGGCTCGACGAGGTGCGCTACATCGAACGCGCGGGAACGCCGAGTCAGCTCGCCTGGATCGAACTCGGCCTCCAGACGCTGACCGACGTCCCGCTCGCGGAGTTCGAGAAGATGGCGCTGCTGCTGATGCTCAGCGGCTACGTGTCGAACCAGGCACGGCTCGAGGCCGCCTCGGTGCACGGCGCGCAGGAGGGAGCGTTCGCCTCACCTGAGGAGGCGACCGAGGCCTTCGGCAGGCTGCTGCGCTCCGTCATAGATTCGGAGCGCTTCCCGGCGCTGCTGCGCGCCGTCGAAGGGGGCGCGTTCGCCCCGGTCGAGGGTCCGACCTACCTGCCGTTCGAGTTAGGCCTCGAGATCATGCTCGATGGCATCGAGCAGCGCGTCGCCCGAGCGGGCGGCGGCTGAGCGCGCCCGGGAGCGGGCGTAGAATCGGGGCACCAGTCGAAAGGAGCCCCCGTGAGCCAGCCCGCGCCTTCGCCTTCCTCGTCGTCGCAGGACGCGTCCCCCCGTAGCGCCTCTTCCCCCGTGCTCGTCTTCAACGAGTGGGACCCGCTCGAAGAGATTGTCGTCGGCATCGTCGAGGACGCGATGATCCCGCCGTGGGACGTGATCATGCCGGCGACCGTCCACGACAAGACGCAGTGGGAGTTCTTCAAGGCGCACGGCGGCACGCGCTGGCCGCTCGAGATGCTCAAGAAGGCCGAGGCCGACGTCGAGGCCTTCGTCCACATCCTCGAGGCAGAGGGCGTCACCGTGCGCCGTCCGGAGCGCTTCGCCTGGGACCAGCCGATCGCCGCGCCGGGCTGGTCCCTGCCGAGCTCGTGCTACGCGCTCATGCCGCGCGACGTGCTCTTCGTCATCGGCGACGAGATCATCGAGGCGCCGATGGGCTGGCGCAGCCGCTACTTCGAACACCACGCCTACAAGAGCCTCTGCAAGGCGTACTTCAACGGCGGGGCGCGCTGGATCTCGGCGCCCCGCCCCGAGCTCACCGACGCGACCTACGTCGAGGGCTACGTCGCACCCGAGGAGGGCGAGCCGCAGC
The DNA here is from genome assembly GCA_002347645.1 of Thermoleophilia bacterium UBA2241. Classification (GTDB taxonomy): domain Bacteria; phylum Actinomycetota; class Thermoleophilia; order UBA2241; family UBA2241; genus UBA2241. Next base: position 128,533 of record DDYF01000039.1, read on the forward strand.
GCTTCTGCCTGACCGAGCACGAGCCGCTCTTCGACGCCGCCGACGCCATCAAGTGCGGTCGCGACGTCTTCATCGGCCGCTCGAGCTGCTGCAACGAGTTCGGCATCGAGTGGCTGCGCCGCCACCTTGCGCCCGAGTTCCGCGTCCACGAGGTGGAGATCCACGACACGCACCCGATGCACATCGACGCGACCTTCTACCCGCTGGCGCCGGGCAAGCTCCTCGTCCACCCCGAGCGCTGCGCCAAGGTGCCGGAGGTGTTCGCCGAGGCCGGCTGGGACGTCCTCACCTGCCCCGAGCCGAACATGCCGCTCGACCACCCCATGTACAACTGCTCACGCTGGATCAGCATGAACGTGGTGATGCTGGACGAAGAGCGCGTCATCGTCAGCAAGGGCGAGGAGCGGCTCATCGCCGCCTTCAAGAGCTGGGGCTTCACGCCGATCGAGTGCCCGTTCTACGACTTCGAGACGATCGGCGGCGGCTTTCACTGCGCCAGCGTCGACATCCGCCGGCGCGGCGAGCTGAAGTCGTACTTCTGAGCCGCGCCGCCTACAACACCTCGTAGAACCGGATGCAGACCTGCCCGGCCTCGTCGCGGGCGAGCCCGACGAAGACGGTCTCGGCGAGCCAGCGGTGCTGTGCAGCGTCGGTGCGAAAGACCGGCGCGGTGCGGAAGTAGACCTTGGAGGGGTCGGGCTCCCCGCCGGCCTCCATGCGCGCCATCGCCTCCGGTGTCGCCGTCCGGTAGTAGCCCCGGTTCACGATGTCGACGAGGGCGCCGTCCGCGGCACGGATCAAATAGCGCGCGTCGAGCTCGTAGACCGTCGGCCCGCGCTTGACCGACCAGTCCCCGCCTCCGGGCACGACCGTGCCGCGGAGGCGGGGACCGTCCACCGTCCCGCCGGTGATGGGCGTGAAGTCGAGCACGTCGCCGGCACCGTTGCCGACGTGCTCGCTCGGCCCGACATCGACGCGGATCTCAAAGGCGAAGCGCAGCTTCGGGGCGTCATCCACAGGCGGCGCCCCATCGCTCGCGCTCGCCATGTCACGCCCTCCGCTACTCCTCACGACCGGCGTCACTCCTCCTCGGCCTTGCGGCGCCGTCGCAGCATCACGACCACGACGACCCCAACGAACGCCACCGCGGCGGCGATGACGGCGGCCCACAGGCCACCGGACCCGCCGACCTCCTCGTCTCCCTCGGCCGTCGCAGGCTTCAGGTTCACGTACGTGTCCTGGTTGTCGACCGCCCAGATGACCGGGCCCGTCCCATTCTGCACGCGCGCCCAGCCCTCCCACTTGCCGGTGTTGAACGCCTGCAGGTAGCGCGGGTAGACGAGAGCCATGTGCGGCGCTTCTTCGTAGAAGATCTCCTGCATGCGCCAGATCAACTCCTGGCGGACGGCGGGATCGAGCTCTTGCGCCTGCTGTAGCCACAGCCTGTCGAACTCGGCGTTCGACCAGCCCGGCTCGTTGTTGCCCCCGAGGGCGTCGGTCTGGAACGTGCTCAGCGTGAAGCTCGGGTCGGAGAAGCCGTCCCAGTACCAGATGAACATGTCGAAGTCGGGCGCGTAGGTCGCGCCCTTGTAGTTGTAGACACGTGAGACCAGAGCGCCGGTGTCGATCACCTCGAGCTTGACCTTGAGGCCGAGCTCGCGGAGCCACCCGGTGATCAGCTTGCCCGCCGTCTGCTCCTGGATACTGTCGGAGAGGACCCAGAAGCGGAGAGCGATCGGCTCACCCTCGTACTGCCGGGTGCCGCCGGCGCCCTTCGTATATCCCGCTGCATCCAGAAGTTGCCCGGCCTTCTCGAGGTCGAACGCGTACACCGCGTCCTCCGCGGGCTGGAGGTGCCAGTCGGGGTCGGTCCAGGTGTCAGGAGTCATGATCGTGGTCGCCGGCTGGGCGAAGCCGTAGTAGGCGATCTCGGCGAGCTTCTCGCGATCGACCGCCCAGTTCAGCGCGTTGCGGAACGCCGGGTCCAGGAGTACGGGATGGCCGGTCGAGGGCTCGCCCTCGTAACAGTTCAAGCAGAGGTAGTCCCAGTTGCGGTAGTTGTAGGCGATCGCCTCGACGTCGGGCAGGGCGCCGATCCGCTCATACTGCGCCGGAAGGAAGCCGTGCGCCGCGTCGATCGTGCCCGCCTCGAGGTCGGCAGCCATGGTCTCGGGGTTCGTGTAGACGCTGTAGATGATCTCGTCGACGTCGGGCTCTGGGCCCCAGTAGTGCGGATTGCGCTCCATGCGCAGGAACGAGCCCGGCTTCCACTCGACGATCGTGAAGGGCCCGCTGCCGACGATCGGAGGCTCGTTCTCGTACACGCTCCCGGCCAGGTCGGCCGGCACGTCCTTCCAGATGTGTTCGGGCAAGATGGGCAGATACCCGTAGAGGAGGTCGGCGCGAGGGGCCGACAGCCCGATCTCGACGGTCGTGTCGTCAACCGCCGTGGTCCTCTCGATGCCGGCCATGGCCAGACTCATGTTCGGCAGGAGGTCGATGTTCACGCGGTAGTACTCTAACGTCCAGGCAACATCGGCGGCGGTCAGCGGCTCGCCGTCGCTCCACTTCATCTCCGGCCGTAGCTTGATCGTCCAGATCTTGCCGTCGGCCGAGATGCCGCCGTTCTCCAGGGTGGGAATCTCGGCGGCCAGTTGGTTGCGCGGTTGACCCTCCAGGTCGAGGTCGAAGAGAAGGTTGTAGGTCATCGTGACCGTCTCGAACGAGAGGGTCTCGAGCATGAGGTTGGGGTTCAGCGTATCGGCGTCGCCGGTCACGCCGATCCTGAGCGTCACGGTGTCGGGCGAGGGTGTCGGGCTGGACGAGTCGGCGAACGCCGACTGCGGGCCTGCGCCGAGGCCGAGCAGAGCGATCACCGCCGCCAGCGCCACGGACCTGATACGCATGCGAAGCCTGGTCATCTGCGTGCTCCTCTCAAGAACGTCCATCACTCCCCCTTCGCGCGTGCTCCGTCGAGGACCGTCAGACTGACGTACGAGCCGCTCGTCCCCCCCGTCGTGAGCTCCTGCTCGCTGCATTCCGTACGCGTCGCGAACCAAGGGTCCGCGTCGGTGCCCGGGTGCGGCAGGTAGAGCGGGAAGTCGCTCGACGCGACGTGGAGCCGCAGGCTGTGACCGGCCTGCAAGCGGTAACCGGTATGGCTGAGGTCGACGCGCGTGAGCCGCTCCGGGTCCGGCCGCTCGACATCGGCCTGCCCGCGGGCGATCGCCCGCGCGCTGCCGTCGGGGGCGACGTCGAGCAGCTTGGCGAAGACGTGCGTCGACGGGCCCGACGTCCCGACGGCGAGGCCGGCGTGCACCGGGCCGGCGAGGTCGAGCGCGTCGCGCAGCGGCTCGCCGGTGAACGTGAGCACGTCGTCGCGCTCCTCGATCTCGCGCTCGTCCGCCCAATCTCTGACCTGCGAGAACGGGTCGTGGAGCGCCGACGGCACGAGGCGCTCGGGGTCGTGCACCCAGCGCACGCTCGCCGCCTGCGCCTCGGGCGCCGCCGCCAGCGCGCCGCCGGCGGCGCCCGACGTCGCCCAGCCCGGCGACGCCGGGTACAGGCGCAGCTCGCGCGCGCCCGGGGGCGGCCACGAGGGAGCCTCGCGCCAGTCGTCGTGGCCCAAGAACCAGCGCACCCGCGGCACGCCGCTCGGGTCGCCTTTCCCCCTCAGGAACACATCGAAGAAGTCCAGCGCCGGTGCGGTGAGCGAGGGCAGCATGCGCGCCAGCGCACCGTCGTCGCTGTCGTGGTCGTCCTCGAGACCGATTGGGAAGCGGCTCAGGTGGTAGTTCTCGTGGTCTGTCGCGTCGGCGATGAGGTACTGCGGGCCCACCAGGCCGGGACGGGCGTGCAACGCCTCGTAGTCGCTCATCGAGTACGGCAGGATGTTGTCGAACCACCCCACCGAGTGGAGGACCGGCACCTTGAGATAGTCGAACGGGTGCCGGGCGGGCGGGTAGATCGAGAATGCCCGGCCGGCGGGGTCGTAGACAAACCGGTCGAGCGCCGCGCAGCGGCGCCCGATCCGAGCGAAGCTCTCGTCGAACGCCGCCGCCAGCGGGCGCACACTCCAGTCGACCGGGAAGTCGTAGATGAAGTTGTCGACCCAGAAGTGCGCCAGGTAGTCAGACATGTACAACTCGGGTACGCAGCCGCTGCCCGGATGCAGCGCGGCGAAGAAGTCGGTCCCGGTCACGCGGGGGACGATCGCCTGGAGCGCCGTGTGGCCGCTCGCCACGGCGGCCCACTGCGTGTAGCCGAAGTACGAGTCACCCCACATGCCGACCACGCCGTCCGACCACGTCTGCGCGACGATCCACTCCAGCGTGTCGTAGCCGTCGTCGATCTCGTGCACGAAGGGCATGGTCTCGCCCTCCGAGCGAAACTTGCCGCGCACGTCCTGGGCGATGAAGACGTAGCCGCGCTCGTTGAAGCACGGCGCCAGCGCCGGCATGAACGTGTAGCGTCCGCACTTGTCGTAGGGCAGGCGGACGAGGACCGCCGGGTGTCTGCCGGGCGTATCCGGCAGGTAGACGTCGGTCGCCAGGCGCACGCCGTCCCGCATGCGGACCATCGTCTGCTCCGCGCGCGGGTCGAGCGGCGCCGGCTTCAGGTAGTCCATCTGGTACGGCATGCACCCCCCTCTCCGATGCCGGTGACGGCATCGCTCGCCAACGATCCCCCGGCTTCTTCGTATCCCCGACGACGACGGCTGAGGACTGCCACGGACAGCGGCGACCGGTAGGAAGAGCGGCAGCCGACGATTGGGGAGAGAGCAGGGAACGGTCGCGAATCATCGACTGCGACCTGTGACCTAAGATAGAAAGGGACCACCCGTTGTCAAGGAGGAAAAATGCCCGCGGACGACGCCGGCAAGCGCAGGGGCAGGCCGCCTGCGGCCCCCGCCCCCTACCCTGCCGGCCCGATGGACAAGTGGCTCGACGAGCTCTCGCCGACGGCGCACAACATCCTGCGTGCCGCAGGTCACCTACTTCTCGAGCGCGGTTACGACGCCGTCACGCTCGAGGGTGTCGCCCTCGAGGCCGGCGAGGACCGCGCGGCCATCACGCGCCACTTCGGCAGCAAGGCCGGGTTGCTCCACGCGCTGTTCGACGACCTGGGGGAAGGGATCTTCGAGGAGTTGAGCGCGCATGCGGCCGCCTTGCCGGTCGGCGAACGACGTCGACACGTCTTCCTCCGCAGCCTGGCCGGCTTGGCCACCGATCCCAAGCTGGCGCTCGGCATGTACGAGCTGGTCCCCCACATCCTGCGGGAGCCTACGCTCCGCGAGCGCTTCGCAGCGCTCTACATGATGTACCGCAAGCTCATGTTCGAGGAGTGCGGCATGACGGAGTGCATGGCGAAGCTCACCGCATATCAGGATCGTCAAGATGCGCACGCCCTTCCGGCCCTGGTCATGGCGATCATCGACGGCATGTCCTTCCAGATGAGCCTTGACCCGAAGACCGTCGACTGCGACCGCGTCTTCGCCCTCCTCGACTTGTTCGTGTCGGCCGTCCTCGACGGCAAGCTCAGGACAGAGGGCCAGCTCGGCGAGACCGGCCTGGACTGACGGGCGGCCCCCCTTCCAATTCATCGGATTGGTACTACAGTAGCGTTGAGGCCTGTCGCCGCAGAGGGCGGGGACGGCCCTTTGAGGGAGGGGTCCAATGAGATCTTCGACGCGATCCGGCGCGCGGCGTCGGCACGCACTCGGCGCTGCTCTCGTCCTCGTCGCGCTCGCGGTGGCGGCATTCCCGGCCGTCGCGAGCGCCGGCCACATCGCCTCGCGCTTCACCGCACCGCCACCGCCAGACCCCGAGTGGGAGAACCAGGGCGCCCCGCAGGTCTCACAAGACGGGGTGGCGTGGCAGGTGGGCGGCGACGACATGTTCATGATGGGCTATGTCTGGAAGATGGGGAACGTCGCAGCCGTGGAGCGTGACGAGTTCCGCTGGGCCTCATCCTTCGACTACGCGAACTGGGACACCTCGCACGTCGTGGTCTACTGCCTGCCGTGGGAGGACACGCCGGACGAAGTCTGGGTGAGCAACGGCACGACGAGCCTGAAGCTGGCCGGCGGTGTCAACGACGCGCGCAACCCGCGTATCGCGGGCACGCGGGTCGTCTGGGAGGAGCGCGTGGCCGGCTCCTGGGACATCCACTCCGCCGAGATCGACATCGACACGCTCGCGCCCGGCGCCACCGTCGTCGTCTGCGGCGCCCGCGGCGACCAGAAGAGCCCCGACGTCGACTCCGGCGTCGTGGTCTGGCAAGACAAGCGCAGCGGCCAGTGGGAGGTCTACGCGCGCAATCTCAGCCTCGGCAGCGCGAAGCGCCTGACGACGAGCCGCGCCAAGCAGGTCCACCCCCGGATCGACGACGGTTGGGTCGTCTGGGAGGACTACCGCAACGTTGGGTACGGCGCCGATATCTACGCGCGGCGTGCCCGGCAGGTGTGGACCGCAAGTGACGGTTGGCACTGGAAGCTCGGCGCCGTCCGCATGGTATGTCACGCGCGCAAGCACCAGCTCCAACCGGACGTCGGCGGCGGCTTCATCGTCTGGACCGACTGGCGTAGCGCAACAGCGCTGGTAGACGACGACCCGCCCGACACCGACATCCGCGGCTACCAGATCTCGTCCCGCGACAGGTTCCGGATCACCTCCGCCGACGGCATGGAGCGCTCGCCCGACCTCGAGTACCGGACGGTCGTGTACGGCAGCTACCAGTCGACGCACATGGGCCAGCCGTGGGGCGGCCGCGTGAAGGGTGCCCACCTCCAGCCCTGAACGGAGGCGAATCGGGCAACAAGAAGGGCGGGACCGGCTGACGCCGGTCCCGCCCCAAGCGCTCCCAGGGGCGCCGTCTCTCACCCGGGGGAGCGAGCCTCGCGACGCGCGGGGGGTGCGCGCCGTAGGCTTTCTTCACACGACCTGCCTCACACCACCTTGAGCCGTTCGACCACCGCCGGCACGACCTCGTAGAGGTCGCCGACGATGCCGTAGTCGGCCATCTGGAAGATAGGCGCGTCCTTGTCCTTGTTGATCGCCGCGATGAGCTTCGCGCTCGAGACGCCCACGGTGTGCTGCACCTGGCCCGAGATGCCGACGCTCAGGTAGAGGTCGGGAGCGGTCTTGGCGCCGGAGAGGCCGATGATGCGGTCCTCGCCCAGCCACTGGAAGTCGGCGAGACTCTTGGTGCAGCCGACCACGCCCTCGAGGGCCTCGGCGAGCTGATCGCCGAGGGAAAGGTCCTCGCGGGTGGCGAAGCCGCGCCCTACGCCGACGATGCGCGGCGCCGCATCGAGGCTCACGGCGTCTCCCTCTTTGGCGCGACGCTCGACGACCTTCATGCCGGTCGCGAGCTCAAGGGCCGGCGTGACGACGGTGCCGGCACCGGCGGTCGCGCCCTCGGATGAAAACGTCTTGGGCATGACCGCGAACACCTTGACGTCGCCGGCGACCTTCTCGCGCGCGACGGTGGCGCCGGCGAAGGCGTAGCGCGCGGCAACGAACTCGCCGCCCTCAAGCTCGAGACCGTTCACGTCGGTGACGGCGCCGGCGCCGAGCTTCTCGGCGAGGCGGCCGGCCAGCTCCTTACCGCGCCGCGTCGAGCCGAGCAGGACGACCTTGGCGTCGGCCTCGGCGGCGATCTGCGCGAGCGCGACCGCCACCGAATCGGCCGGCCAGCCCTCGAGCGCCGGGTCTTCACTCACGAAGACGCGGTCGGCGCCGGCGGCGCCGAGCTCGGCCGCGGCCGCCGCGGCCCCTTCACCCAGGGCCGCGGCGCTCACGCCGAGCCCCAGCGCCTGGGCGAACTCGCGTCCCTTGGCGGCCAGCTCGCAGGCCGCCTGGGTCTTCTCGCTGTAGACAAGCAGATCGGCCATGACTACCTCCCCACCACGCCTTCCTTGACGAGCGCGTTGACGAAGGCCTCGGCCTGTTCCGCGACAGTACCCTCGAACACGATGTGCTTGCGGTCCTGCTCCTCGGCAAGGTTCGAGAGGACCTCCTGCTTCGGCGCCAGAGCGCCGGCGTCGAGCCCGATGTCGGCGAGACTCCACACCTGGGTGGGCTTGGACCCAGCCTTCATGATGTGCATCAGCGAAGGGATGCGCGGCTCGTTGATCTCGCTCACGACGGTCACGGCGGCCGGCAGCGGCAGCTCGAGCGTCTCGATCATCTCGTCCATGCTGCGCTCGCAGCGCACCGCGTCTCCGGCAGCCTCGACCTTGCGCGCGTAGCCCACCTGAGGCACGCCGAGCTTCTCGGCCACGCGCGACGGCACTTGACCGGTGTAGTTGTCGCTCGAGCCCTCGCCGAAGAGCAGCAGGTCGCACGCGGGCAGCTTCTTGACGGCGGCGGCGATCACGGTCGCGACGCCGGCCTGGTCGAGTGTCGCCGCGGCCGGGTCGTCGACGATCACGGCCTCGTCGGCGCCCATGGCCAGCGCGTCCTTGATCGTCTCCTTGATCTTGCGGTTGGTCTCGGCGACGGTCAGCGCGACGACCTTGCCTCCGGCGGCGTCGCGCACCTGGATCGCCGTCTCGAGGGCGTTCTTGTCGAGGTCGCCGAGCTTGAAGGGCACAGCCTCGATCACCGGTTCACGGTCTTTGATGCGGACCATCTGCGGGTCCGGGTTGGTCTTCACACAGACGACGATGTCCAAGAGGTCACCTCTTCTCGTTCTCGATCAGGGCGCTCTCGAGCCCGCGGGCAGGGTCGAGCACCATGGCGGCGACCCGGTACCTGGGTGCAAGCGCCGCCCAGACCACCTCGAGCAGCCCGGCAGGCTCCTGCGCCGGGCACGCCGCCTCGACGAACGGCCGGCCGCCCTCGATCGTGTCGCCGTCCGACTTGTAGGTCGTGAGCAGGACGGCGTCGCCAGGCGCCGGCTCGCGGACGACGACGGTGTGGATGTCGCTCGTCGTCCGGCCGCCGGCGCTGCGCCGCGCGACGCCGAGGACCGCCTCGACGGGCTTCGCCCGCGAGACGACGATGGTGATGCGGTCGGTGAAGATCGGCCCGTCGGGCTCGTGCTCGAGGCCGTCGAGCGCGACCTGCGGCGCGCGCCCCGCCTCGAGCTTCTCGAGCACCGTGTCGACCTGGCGCCCGTTGCCGACGACCATCCAGCGGTCCGACGTGCGCGCCGCGGCGTAATGGCGCAGCGGGTCGTCGGCGCCCTCGCCGAGCGGACTGACGAGCAGCTCGCCGCCGGCGCCGCGGCGGATCTCCCGCTGCTGCGACGCGGGACTGCGCCCGGTCACGAAGTAGGCCACCAGGGCGCCTTCGCCCGTTCCGACGAGGGCCAAGCCGCGCCCGGGGTACGCGTTTGCGCCGAGGACTGCGGTCAACTCATCCATGGTTCTCCCCCCTGTCTCTTCGTCTTCACGCTGCCGGTCACCCCGGTCAGCTCATCCTGTACTGGACGCCGAACTGGGACCTGGGGTACGACCACGTCAGAGCCCTCGGCTCGCAGCAGATCATGCAGGTGCCGCACTCGAGGCACCCCTCCCAGTTGACGGTCATGCGCTTTGCGTCGTCGAGCTCGTAGAGGTCGGCCGGGCAGACGTAGAGACAGGCCCGGTTCGTGCACACGGTCGCGCAGACCTCCTGCGCGATGACGATGTGCGGCTCCTTGTCGAGCTTGAAGACGTCCAGCCCGAGCTTCGCGTCGATGTTCACGGTCGCACCTCCTCCCTCTACAGCTTCCTCGCCAGCCACGCGTCCTGGAGCGTCGACGGCCTGAGGAAGTCGCGCTTGACGCCTCGCCACGCCTTCTTGACGAGCGGCGGGGTGGGGCCGGGGCCGACGGTGAAGACGTCCTCGAAGAGGCGCGACACCGCCGTCGGGTACTGCCTGAAGAGGCGCGGGACCTCCATGAACTGCGGGTACGCCCGCGCCGTCTCGAGGTCCTTGAGCACGAAGCTGTCGCGCAGGGCCGCCTCGTACGAGGCAAGGCCGGCGGCCGAGAAGTCGCCGGCCGCCTTCGCCCTGAGCATCGCCTGCGCGGCGTGGTACCCCGAGGCGATGGCGAAGTCCATGCCGCGCACGGTGACGAGGGCATTGAGGCTCAGGCCCGCGGCGTCGCCGGCGAGGACGTAGCCGTCGCCGTAGAGCCGCGGCACCTTGGCGATGCCGCCCTCGGGGATCGCGTGCGCGGAGTACTCCGCCACGGTACCGCCGGCGACCAGCGGCTTGATCTGCGGCAGTTCCTTGAAGCGCTCGAGCAGCTGGTGCGACTCGATCTCGCGCCCGTCGGCCTTCATCGCGTGCATGCCGACGACGACGCCGAGCGAGATGCTCTCCTTGTTCGTGTAGAGGAAGCCGCCGCCCATCATCCCGTCGGTGACGGTGCCCAGGAAGAGCTGGGCGGCGCCCTCGCCGGGATTGAGGTTCCAGCGGTCCTCGATCACGCCGGCCGGGAGCTCGATGACCTCCTTGTAGCCGAGCGCGTGGTCCTTCTCGTCGGGGCGGGCGGCGAGCCCGGCCGGCTCCGCCAGCAGGCGAAGGACGCCCTCGGCGACGACGACCACGTCGGCGCCGATCTCGTCCTCGCCGGCGCGGATGCCGACGATCCGCCCGTCCTTGCGCAGCAGCTCGTCCACCTTCATGCCGGGGACGACCATGCCGCCCTTCTCGCCGACCTTCTCGGCGAGCCACTGGTCGAGCCGGGCACGCACGACCGTGTACGACTGGGGCGGGCCGGCGACCAGGTGGTCCGAGGCGAGCTCGAACGTGGTGTGGGCGCCGTCGCCCATCATGGTGATGAGCTCGCGGGCGACGGGGCGCTCGAACGGCGCCTCCTCCCAGAGCTCAGGGTAGAAGCCGCGGATCGGGCTCACGTAGAGGCGGCCGCCGGTGACGTTCTTGGCGCCAGCGTAGTCGCCGCGCTCGAGCACCATGACCTCGGCGCCGGCGCCGGCGAGTCCGTACGCGGCCGACAGGCCTGCGAGACCACCACCGACGACGATGCACTCGACCTTTTCCATGCCGCTTCCCTTGTCGTTTCAGCAGACCCGGGAGGCGCGGCGCGACGAGTCACGCCGCGCCTCCCGTCGGGCGGGCCGGCCAATGGCCGGCCCGACGACCCCGTTCAGTCTTTGAACGGGTTGTGGGTCTCGCCCCACTCGTCGCGGGCGATGATGCCGCGCATGATCATCAGGCCGCCCTCAGCGCCGACCTCGTAGCTCATGACGCCGCGGAGCAGCATCTCGAGCGGGGTCTCCTTCGTGTAGCCGAAGGCGCCGTGGTACATCATCCCGTGGCGGGCGATGTCGTGGCAGAGCGTCGGGCTCAGGCACTTGCAGGTCGAGATGACCTTGTTGATCTCCTTGCGCCCGAACTGGCCCGGGTTGGTGTGCTCCTGGCCGATCATCCACGCGCCGCGCAGAAGGTTGAGCTTGAGCATGTCGAGCTGCATCCAGTCGTCGGCCATCTCGAACGAGATGCCCTCCCACTTGCCGAGCGGCTTGCCGAAGGTCTTGCGCTGGGCGGTGTACTCGCCGCTGATCTCGAGCGCCTTCTCGGCCCCGCCGAGGCAGGCGGCGGCCACGAGCACGCGAGCGGCGTTGAAGCCGTCCATGTTCACGTAGAAGCCCTTGCCCTCTTCGCCCAAGATGTACTTCTTGGGCAGCTCGACGTCCTTGTAGATCCACCCGCCGGTGGACAGGCCCATGCGGCCCATGTCCTTGTAGGTCGTGTAGGTGATGCCGGGCAGGTGGGCGGGGACCCAGATGAAGGTCATGCCCTTGTGGCCTTGGTTCGGGTCGGTCTTGACGAGCGTGCAATGGCCGCTCGGGGCGCCCCACTTCTCGCATTCCTTGGGGCCGGAGACGTAGGCCTTCTCGCCGTTGAGGATGTACGCCTGCTTCTCCTCGTTCCACGGGGCGATCGTCTTGATGGCGCCGAGGTCGGAACCGCCACCGGGCTCGGTCGTGTTGATGCCGGCGAACGCCTTGCCGGCGGCCACGGCCGGCAGCAGCTCCTGCTTGAGCTCGTCGGTGCCGTAACGGTTGACGATGTAGGCCCAGCCGATCGTGAGCAGCGTGTAGACGGGCGTGCTCATGCTCAGGTCGGCGCGCGCGGTCTCCTGGATGGTGATCATCGCGTAGATGAGGCGCTCGTCGTCGGGGAGCGGCATGCCGCCGTACTGCTCGGGGATCGTGACGCCGAACATGCCCATCTCCGCCATGCCGGCGGTGATGTCGGTCGGGATCCCGTCCTCTGCCTCGTCGATCGCGCGGGCGCGCGGCTCGAGGTTCTTGACCAGCCACTCGCGGATGGCCTGGCGGTACATGTTCTGCTCGGTGGTGTAACGGAAGTCCATGCAGCTCCTCCTTTGGGACCTGTCCCCGGAAACGACGAAACCCCCAGGGCACGCTTACGCGGTCGCTGGGGGTGCAGGGCCTTGGGTCGGCGGGCGGAGACGGCGCCCGTCTGCGGCTCTGTGTGCAGCGCGGACATCATACACGGCGCTGCAGAAGACGCAAGTGGGCGCCGTTTCGCCAAGGTGGAGCAGGATTCGGCAGTCCGTACGACGCGGCGGCGGGCGCCTCAGCCGTACATCTCGGTGCCGACGTCCGGGTGCTTCGCGCTGGGCAGCGGGAAGGCGGCGTCGCCAAGCACAAGGGGCGACTGGTCGACGGCCTCGAAGACCTTGTGCAAGGCCGAGATGAGGGCGCCCTGCGAGTGCCCGCGGTAGCGGTAGCGGACGAGCGCCTCGATCTCGCGCCGCTCGTTGAGCACGTTGCGGCCGAGCAGGAGGCGCGTGAAGAAGTCGCGCGCCACGTCCATGATCAGCGACGACGTGCAGCCGACGATGACGCCGGCCTCGTCGACCTCGAGCACCACGCCGACGCGCTTGTAGATGGCCTGGTGCGAGACGTCCTGCGGCAGGCGGGCGTAGCCCGAGAACAGGAAGGTCGTGCCGTGCACCCTCGTCTTGTCCATCTGGCCGTCGCCTCGTCCCATGATTGGCCCATTCTACCAGCGCCCCGGCACTTGCACCGGGCGGCGGCATCTGTATCATGACCCCGCTGCCTCATGGCTACGGCAGGGAGCCGTCCTCCCGCCTTTCCCGGCCATGTCCCCCAGCGGAGACGAGTATGTCTGCCCTGGGGGCTCTTGCGTTCCGAGGCCCCACGAGACTTGAGGAGGAGGCAGCGCATGGGCGAACGGAACGGGCTCGACGGCAAGCTGATGACCGTGGCCGAAGCCGTCAAGCGTTACGTCCGCGACGGCTGCCAGATCGCCGTCGGCGGCTTCACCATCAACCGTAACCCGATGGCCCTGGTGTACGAGATCGCGCGCCGCAAGGTGCGGGACCTGCACCTGGTCGCGCACTCGAACGGCCAGGCGCTCGACGTGCTGGTCGGCGCCGGCTGCGTCGCGCGCATCGAGATCGCTTACGGCGGCAACGGACGCTTCGCGCCCACGTGCTTCCGCTTCCGCAAGGCGGTCGAGGGCGGCGAGGTGCTCGTCGAGGACTACACCAACAACCAGATGACCCTGCGCTTTCTGGCCGGCGCCCTCAACACGCCGTTCATCCCGAGCAAATCGGGACTGGGGACCGACGTGCTCCAGCAAGAAGGCTTCCCCCCCGAGATCCGCGACGGCGACAAGGTGGCCAGAAAGAAGGTCCACGTCATGGCCGACCCCTTCGGCCACGCCGACGACGACGTCGCCCTCCTCCCCGCGCTCACGCCGGACGTCTCACTGATCCACGCGCAGCAGGTGAGCACCGACGGGACCGTGCGCATCAAGGGCCTCACGTTCGCCGACCTCGAGCAGTGCAAGGCGGCGTCGGCGGTCATCGTCACCTGCGAGGAGATCGTGCCCGAATGCTACCTCCGCCTCGACCCCGACCAGAACGCGCTGCCCCCCTTCCTGGTCGACGCGGTCGTGCCAGTGCCGTACGGCGCCCACCCGACCGCGTGCCCCCGCTTCTACGACTACGACCCCAAGCACTTGAACCTCTACAAGGAAGTGGCCAAGGACGACGCCAAGTGGGCCGCGTACCTCGACGAGTGGGTGTACGGCGTCGAGAGCTGGGACGCGTACCTCGACAAGGTCGGCGGCGCACAGCTCGTGCGCATCCGCGCCAACACCGTCGCCGGCTACGCGCCCGGCCTGGACCGGAGGTGAGGTGATGAGCGAGACGCCCTCGGGCGCGGCGCAGCAGACGCCCGAACAGACGCCGGCCACGACGCCCCCGCCCGCCTACACCGCGCGCGAGATGATGGCGATCGCCGCCGGGCGCTTCATCAAGGACGGCGACGTGCTCTTCGCCGGGACGGGCGTGGCGATGCTGGCGGCGGCGGTGGCCAAGCGCATCCACGCCCCGCACGCGCACATCTTCTTCGAGACCGGCGGTATCGGTCCGCCCCTCGACGAGCTGCCCATGGCGGTCGCCGACACACGTGTCATGTCGTACTCGAACCTCAACGCCGGCCTCGTCGAGGCCTTCAGCTACGTCGCCAACCGGCGCCTGCACACGATCGCCTTCCTCGGTGCCGCGCAGATCGACAAGTACGGCAACATGAACTCGACCGTCATCGGCGACTACCGCCACCCGACGGTGCGCTTCTCGGGCAGTGGGGGCGCCTGCGACGCCGGCTCTCTTGCCAGCGCCTTCATCGCGTTCATGCAGCACGGGACGCGCAAGTTCGTCGAGAAGCTGGACTACCTGACGACGCCGGGCTGGCTGACGGGCGGCGAGTCGCGGCACCACGCCGGGTACCGGCGTGGCGGGCCGCTCGCCGTGGTCAGCGACCTCGGCGTCATGAAGTTCGACGAGGTCACGAAGGAGATGTACGTGGCCGAGCACTACCGAGGCGTCTCCCCCGAGCACATCGCCGAGAACACGGGCTTCGCGATCGACGTCTCACGCGCCGTCGAGACGGAACCCCCGAATGCCGAAGAGCTCCGCATCCTGCGCGAGGACGTCGACCCGCAGCGCCTGATCCTCGGCTGAAGCCTCCGGCGCTCCACGGGCCGGCCTCCCGCGGGCCGACGACCGGCGGAGCGCGCGAGAATCGGGCCGGCGCAGGCCGGCCCGCACGTGCGGCGCGGCCCGGGCACTCCCCGCCTGTGTCGCGCCGCCGCTCTCTCGTGGCGCGATACGCGGCCGACGGGCGCAGGCGCGACAGACATACATCCAGGCCTTGCCGTCGCGGCGGCCGTGTGCCATACCAGTCGGCATGGCCCGTAGAGTCCGAGCAGACTCCCCCGCGTACATCGCGCTCAGTGAGACCGGCGAGCTCGCGCGGCGCGCGAAGCGCGCCACCGCCCATCTCGCCGCCTGCGACCTTTGCCCGCGGTGTTGCGGCGTGGACCGCGCTGCCGGCGACGCCGGCGCCTGCGGCGTCGGTGCCCGGCAACCTGCGCTGCCGTTTCTGCCAGAACGAGGACGTCTCACACCTGCCGGCCGGGCGCGAGCTGGAGCCGGCTGTCCTCGCCGACGTCTTCCTCGAGATCCAGATGATGGGCTGCCACAACCTCAATCTCGTCACGCCGTCACACGTCGTGCCCCAGATCTTCGCCGGCCTGACGATCGCGGCGGCCGGCGGCCTGCGGCTGCCCGTCGTCTACAACACCGGCGGCTACGACGCCGGCGAGACGCTGGCGCTGCTCGACGGCGTCGTAGACGTCTATATGCCTGACGTGAAGCTCCTTGACCCGAATCTCGCGCAGCGGTATCTGACCGCGAGCGACTACCCGGATGTCGTTCGTGACGCCTTGACCGAGATGCACCGCCAGGTCGGCGACCTCGTGACGGACGTCGACGACCTGGCGGTGCACGGTCTGCTCGTCAGGCACCTCGTCATGCCAGGCCTCGTCGCCGAGAGCGCCCGCGTCTTCGCCTTTCTCAGCACGCTGAGCCGCGACACCTTCGTCAACGTGATGGACCAGTACCGGCCGTGCGCCGAAGCGGCGAGAGTCCACGGCAACGTTGGCTACGCCCGGGACGGCGCAGGCCGAAGCCATTCGCGGGATGCCGTTGATGACCCGAGATGCCCGGCCGACCTCGATCCCATCGCCCGCCGCGTAGGACGTGATGAGTTCGCTACCTTCCTCGGCGCGGCGCGCGCCGCCGGCCTGCGGCGAGCGGCGCGCAGTCCCTGATCACGGCGCCCTGAGTCCCTGATGACGGCGCCTTGGCACGATTCCTCATCCGTCGAGTAGTGACGCGAGCACCCGCAAGCGCTGCCTGACACGCTGCTCGACGTGATGGACGAGGTCACGACCGGCGTCCGCCGACGAAAGGAGCGCTGCGACCGCCACGTCGACGTCCGCCTGCGTACAGCGCTCGACGCGCAGCGCCGGGACGACCTCCCGGAACAGGTGCTCGACGCCCGCGAGACCATGACGCTCCTGCAGGAGGAGCGCAGCCTGCACGATCGTGTAGTCGGTCGAGACCAGGACAGATCCGGCCTCGAGCTCGAGGCGCCACACGCCGGCGACGACCTGATGACCCGGCGAGGTGCGGTCGAGGACGGCGACGATGCCCGCTGCGTCGACGAACGTGAGCTGCCGAGGGAGGGCCACGTCACTCCTCGCCCGCAAGCCACATCCCGGCGTGGGTGCTGGGGCCACCGCCCCCATCCGATCTCTGGCACTCGCCTTCGCTATCAGACGACCGTGGAACAGAGCGTGTCCCTCGGGGCAGGCCGCCCGCGGCGTCGCGCGCGATCCTCCTGATTCTTTCCGGGGACGGACCGACGGCGACGCGTAAGTAGTAGTCGATGGCTTCGCGGACGAGTTCGGCCATCGAGGTTCCGCGATCCGCAGCCCACAGTCGGAGCTGCTTCTTCTGCTCTTCGCCGATCATGACGTGGGCGGAGACCAAGGGGTCCGTAGCTCGCTCCTTGGACAATTGGCCAAGATCTTGGCCAATTGTCCAAGAGGTCGTAGTGGCGGGGTAGGTTGCCGATCGCACTCCAGGGTAGGCAATCGTGAGGCGTGAACCTCGCTGTCGAGTCCTGAGCCTCACGGGTAACCGAAACGGCCGCCGCTGCCGCGTCGATGGACGACGGTCTCGGTGTGGTGCCACCAGGCTGACGTCCGTACGTCGCAGTCGAAGGGCTGGAAAGGAACGAGGCGGAGGGAGCGGAGGCGGCCACGACACGGCTTGGAAGGGAGGCGCCTGGGGCACGGACGACGCGGCGCGGGAGGAAGGCGCGAAAGGGGGCGCGCCCCCCGGCCGCGCCCCCTTTCAGAAACTGGCTCCTCGGGTAGGACTCGAACCTACAACCCTCCGGTTTGCCCCAGACGTCGTCAGGCTCGGGCTGTTTGGGGCTGTTTGTGCCTAGACGGCCCTCCTGTCGGCCCCCGTTGGCTACAGTGGGAGGGCAAAGTGGAGGGCAAACCGCCGGTCGGGACGCGGCTCGGGCGCAACGTCACCGTCAGCGCCTGCACAGTGAGCTGGCCGCCGACTCTGCACCGTAGACCGCTGAGGATACTACGGCGAATGCTTGACGCAGCGACGGGGCCTCCTGTACTCTGACGAACTGTCCAGGCAGGAGCGCAAGGAGGGCACCTTTTCTTGTTCCGCGCGGTCTCCCACACCACCACCAGCGTCCCGGCATGGCGTAAAATGGGCCTTGGCCCCCACGCGCCCTGCCTGGACAGCTGGTGCCTCCGTGGGGGCCGCTGCCTTCCCCGCGACCTGCTCCCTGTCAGAAGAGGGAGGTCGCTATGCACACCCCCGTCCCCGTCCCCCTGGTCCGCTGGTCTGAGGTCGCGCCGGGCGCCTACGTCGCCAGGGCCTTCGGCCTCACGGTCCACGTAGTCGAGCAGGCAGCCGGCGCCTGGCTCTGGCGCCTGGTCCTCCCGACCGGGCCCACGCTCGCCGGCCGCGCAGGCAGCCGGGAAGCCGCTGAGAGGGCCGTTCTGCGCGTGGCGCGCGCGGCGGCCGTCGAGGCGATCCGCGAAGACGCCGCGCTCGAGGCGGTGAAGTCGTGATCGCCGGCGTCTGCGCGCGCTGTGGCGCGGTCCTGCGCGAAGAGGAGATCGGCCCCGGCTGCCGCTGGAGTGCGGACATGCACCGCGGCCGGATCGTGGGCCTCATCTGCCCCGCCTGTCAGACGCCCGACGAAGACGCCGAGGCGCAGTTCAACGCCGAGACGTTGGTCTATGGCCGCGACGCAAGCGGGCGCTGCGTCGCCTCGCCGAAGGTCACGCCCGCGAGCGGCGAGCGTGTCCAGTGAGCGCCCGCGAGCGCGGCTTCACGCTCTTGGAGCTCGCGGCCGTCGTCTCGATCATCACGATCCTGGCCAGTATCGCAGTGCCCACGTACGCGGCCCAGCGTCGCCAGGCAAAAGACGGCGTCCTTCACATCGCGCTGACCAGCCTGGAGCTCGGCGTCGAGACGTACGCGAAAGCGCACGAGGACGGGCTCTACCCGGCCGAAGCTACCCGTGAGTCACTAGCCGGCTACCTGGACCGGTGGCCGCAGGATCCCTACAGCCGCGGGCCCCTGAGCGTCGGCACAGCGGTCGGACAGTACGAGTACGCGGTCTCCGAAGACCGGCAGACGTTCACGGTCACGGTGCATACCAGCGCCGGCGACTTCAGCCTGCCGTCCGGGTATCCGATGCCCTCGCCGGCGGTGTCACCGTGAGCGCCGCGCACGCGCGGCACCTGCACGTCGTCGGCGACGCCGAGCGTCACGCCGGCGAACGCCGGCAGCGCAGCGAGCCGATCGACCGGCTGGCCGACTACGCGATCGGCGCCGTGTTCGTCGTGCTCCTGGTCCTGAACCTGGCGGCGTGGGGGCTCGGCTGGGTCCACCTCGTCGCGCGCTTCTTCGGAGGTTGACATGCCCACTTTGATCCCCGACGTTGAACAACGTTGTCGCGACGACGTGACGCACGCCTGCACGCCTGCGGCGATCGCACGGGCCCTGGACTGGCCGCCGGCGCGGATCCGGCGCGCGATCTATCGCGGCGAGCTCGAGGCCGAGCTCGTCGCCGGCGAGCGCTGGACGGTCGAGCTTGACGAGGCTGAGCGCTTCATCGGGGAGGTGGTCGACAGGACGGCCTGAGTAGCCATAGAGCCGCACCGCTGCAGAACGGGCCGCCACCCCCCTGGCGGCCCGTTCGCTGTGCCGGAGGGGCCTCCAGGAGCCGTTCTAAGCGCCTTTCGTGGCGTCAGAGGGGAGGAGTACCCCTGAGATATGCGGCCGTGGTGTATAGGGATGCGTCGGTGCGGGGCCATGCTGCTCGAGCTCAAGCAGGCGGGCGAGTACGGGCCGGGAGTCAAATCAGACGCGACGTCTGATTTACCGCACCAACGCATCACCCACCGCTGGCAGGACATGGCGCGGGACTGGCCGGAAGGTAGGGAAAGTTTCCCTACCTTGCCGCCCTCGCTCATGCGCTCCTTGGCCCGCTCCCTCTCCCGCGCCAGCCGGCCGCTGTAGCCCGTGCCGGAGGCGGCCTTGTCGCGGGACTTGCCGGTGTCAGCTTGTGGAAAGTTTCCACAAGCATCCGGGTGGTTGAGATCTGCCTGCCGTTCCTTCGCCCTCTCCCGCTCGCGCGCCCACGGATCTTCGCGGCGGTGCGGGTGTGGTCAGGCCGCCTGGAAGGCGCTGTCATCACCCTCCAGAAGGTCACACAGCGCGTACGCCTCGGCGAGGGCGCCGAAGTCCTCAAGTGTGCCGTCGGTGTACTGCTGCAACACGAAGTGAAGGTCACGGCCCGCGGCCTGTGCCTTGCGTCCGATGAGCGACAGGACCTCGTCGTTTGTGAGCTCGTATGATGCAGCGGCGATCATCTCAAGGCACCCCCTTCCTCGCATGTTGAGGGTATCAAAGCGCTCGGCCGGAAGCACGCTCCTCAGCCATATTCTCGTCTCCGCGGCCCGATACCTTGAAACCCGGCCGCGTCTACGCCCTCAGTCCCCGCTCGCCCGCCGCTGCCGCGTGAACCGGTAGGGCCAGGGCTCGGCCAGGCGATAGCCCGGTTCACGCTCCTCGGCCTCGATCGTCAGACCGTGACGGCGCTTGAGCTTGGAGATCGCGGCCTGCAGCTCGTGCGCTTGTACGTCCACGCCGCGCAGCGCGAGCTCGGCGCGGAGCAAGACGGGCTCGTCGGGGCTGAGCGCCCGCCCGAGCAGGAGCAGGCCGGCCACGGCGTCCGTGAGCTGCTCGGCGCTGAGCATCCTCGAGGGGTGCTCGGCCTCTTCGCGTTCGCGCTCGGCGCGAGCGCAGGGGCGGCAGAGACCCGGTACGTCGTCCGGATCGCGGTAGACACTGAGCACGGCGCCACACACCTCGCAGGCGGGCTTCGTCGACGTCGCGGTGGTCATCAACGCACCTTCGCCCGGAGCTCGGGCGGCAGAGGGCAGCCCTCGGCGGTCGCCGCGTCGCGGGCACGCTTGAGCTGCTGCCGCGCTTGCCAGCGCTCGCGCCGCGCCTCCACTTCGGCGAGCAGATCCAAGTGGTGCATGGTCTGCGCCTCGAGGTGGCACTTTCGACAGAACCCCGTGAGGCGCACCGTAGCCACCCGCCGGCCGCAGCTCGGGCAGAGATCGAGCCGGCCCTGGGCGTCGAGGCGCAGGCGTTCGTCCAGGACGGCGGGGTCGACAGTGCCGCTCACGAGGTCGTCGCGGATCGTGCGCTTGAGGCTGACGCCGCGGGGCTGGCCGAGGACGGTGCCGGCCCGGCACCCTTTGCGGCGCAGGGAGATGCGGGCGCGGTGCGCGGCCTGCTGCACGGCGCCCTTGCTGCGGTCGAGCGCTTCGGCGATCGCGGCGGCGCCGTCGGCGCGGTGCTCGCGCATATAGCGGATCTCGAGGCTGGTCCAGGGGCGTCCGTCGTAGTTCACAGGACGATGTTGACGGAGAATCTCCGCGCAGGCTGAACTGCGCAAGACGGAGCGGCCGGCCGCCGCTGCGAACGCGCGCGCGACGGCCGGCCTGGTCCCGGCGCACGACGGGCCTCACGCCGCCGGCGCGGGAGTGCTTAAGAGCTTAGGGCACGGTCGCCCAGATGCGGCGCGCGGCGGTCCGCGAGACGGTCGACGCGTCGATGCCGTAGTCGGCAGCGATGGCGGCGAGCGTCTCGCCTTTGGCGCGGCGCTCTCGGATGGCGCGGACGTCCGCCGGCGTGAGGCGCGCCCAGGCCTCGGCGACCTCGGAGCGCGAGCGGAGTTCGAGGTGCGCCGGGGCAAGGCAGTCGGCGCGCGAGCATGTTCTGACGACGACGCACTCGGGCGGCAGGGGGCCGTGCGAGCGGTAGAGCCGCCAGATGGTGTGCGCGGCCCGTGATCGCCCCGCCTGGTCGAGCTCGACGTGCTTGGGCACCCAGTGGCCGCCCTCGATCTCGACGAGCTCGGGCAGGCCGGTCTCGGTGCGTCGCCGGCGCTTACGCTTCGCCACGATCGTCAACTGTCGAAGCTGATGAGCTCGACGACGGCCTTCGGGGCGACGACGTGGAAGCCGTAGCGGCCGGCGGCGAGGGCCTGCGTGATCGCCTTGGTGAAGTTCGTGGAGTGCTCTCCGCTGAAGCTCACCTGCACCGCGTCGCGGGTGTAGAGCTCGAGCGCGGCGCTCGCGAACACGAGGGGCTGGCCTTCGGGACAGGCCGTCGAGGCGAGCATGCGCAGGCCCCACAGGCCCTGCGCGTAGTTCACGGCGCGGCCGGGATGCAGGAGGTCGTCGCCGGTGCCGGCGCACTCGAGGTCGACGAGCTCGAGGTCGTCGGGGTGGGCGAGGAACGTGTCAGCCTGCCATCTGCCGCGGGTGTCGCTCTGCACCTGCGTGATCGCCTTGCGGATCTGCGCGGAGCGCGTCTCGCTGCCCGAGGTGACGACGCCGATGCCGCTCGTCTCGTACAGCCCGACGAGCTGCGGCGAGGTGCCGCTGCCCTGGACGACCTGAGACTCGAGCTTCTCGTAGATGCCGCGCGCAAGCAGGGCGACGACGGCCGCCAGGACGCCGGGCTCGGTCAGTGCCTGATGGCTCACCGGCAGCGTCTCGGCGATGAGCTCGCAGGTCACGGTGTCGGAGTCGAACGTCACGGTGCTCTCGGCGACTGCAGCAGCCTCGGCGGTGCCCGCGGCGGCCTCGGCGTAGCTCGCCTCTCCGACGACCTCCACGGTCGCCTGGTCGACGGCGATCGCGCGCGGCAGAAGCAGGTCGAGGATCGTGGTCGGCTCGCCCGCCAGGGGGACCACGCCGGGGCGCTGGAAGTTGACCGACGGGTAGTCGCTCGTCTCCATGAGCGTCTTCAAGCCGCGGCCCGCCTCGGCGGCGGTGAGCAGAGTGAAGGCCGGGCTACGCGGGATCGGGACCGAGCCGCCGCGCTGCGGGGCCTGTAGGCCAGCGCTCCAGGCGAGGACGTCCTTCACAAGGCCGGCGCGGCCGCCCTCGTTGGTCGACGCTGTGAACACGGCGCGCGTCTTGCGCACCTGCGTCTGTGCGTGGCCGACGGCCGCGTCCGCGGCGGCGGCGGCCTGCTCGGCGAGGGCGAGCTTGCTGGCCGGCTTCGCGGCGCCGGCGGGGCCGAGCTTCTCGATCTCGGCGCGCAGGCGATCGAGCTTCTGATGCGCTTCGCGGGCTTCAGCCCTGCGCTGCTCGAGGGCGAGTTCGGCGGCTTGGATAAGGCTTTGACCTGGCAACATGGCGGGTGTCCTTTGCGTGAGGGGCTAGTCTGCTCCTCACAGAGTGCCGCGCGTGTCACGCGCCAGCTTGCGGGGATATGCCGTCCAGCTTCGGAGGATTCGGCCAATGCCGGACGGCGGCAGTAGACGACAGCGGCGTGTGTGAGGGCGAGCTACTCGCCCACGATCGCGCTGGGCACGCGGCGCGGAGGGCGACGATCGTGCCTGCGATCGAGGGGGCGGCGCGCGGCCAGGGCGTCGGCGAGCTCGGCGCGAAGCTCGGCGCGCAGATCGCGGCGGCGTCGGCGTTCGTCCTCGACGAGCGCCGCGCGCCAGGCGCGCGCCAGGTCGATACGGTGCGCCTTCACGGCTCGCCGGGCCACGGGCGCCAGGTGAGGTCTTCGCTGGCCGCGTCGTCGCGGGGCAGTACGTAGCCGAGGGCCTGCCGGCGGCGCAGGCGGGCCCCGCGCTTCTGGCACCGCGGCGAGCAGTACCGCCGGCGGCGGCCGGTGGGCGGCTGGGTGATCGCGCGCCCGCAGGCGGCGCAGTGATCGAGGTCGTCGGGGCGCTCAGGGCGCGCCTTCATCGGAGGTCGCCTTTCGCGTTGCCGGACAGTCGATCAATTCGCATCGTTCTTTCGGCCTCAGGCTGTCGGGGTGTGGGGGCGTCATCCCCAGAGATACGAGGGGGGTAGTACCCATGATGTCGAACGCTCACGAGTCAGCTCGCGCCTGCTCGTGGCCGACGTCGATGCCCTCGAACTCCGCAACCAGGGCGGCGCCCGTCGGGGCGTACTCGCCGCAGTCGTCGACGGGCGCGGTCGCCGGCCAGGTGGTGACGAAACGCGTGCGTCCGGTCGGGTCGACGGCGGGGACGACGAGGACGACCGGGTGCGCGGCGTGGCAATCGCCCAGCGCGAGGGCAGCGCCGCAGTCGGCGCAGGTGCACGCGGGATCGTGGGTGTCGCCGGCCTGTGGCCGCCAGTGGCGGCAGGTCGAGCAGGTGTGGTCGGTGGTCTTCATGTCGTCTCCTTTGGGACGCGGGATCTCGCGTAGACAGGCGCCGACACGTCAGGCGCCCAGTTCGCCGAGCAGGTGCGCGTACGCGACCGCGTACGCCTGGGCGGTAAAGAGCACGGCCGGGCCGTCGTCCGTGTCGCGGAACCAGCCGACGAGCACGCTGAGCTCCGGCTTGACGTAGCGACACCACAGGGACATCAGCTCGTCGGGAGTGCAGTCCTGGGCGCCGAGCTCGCGACAGTCCACCTCGAGCTCGGAGAGCCCTGGCTCGAGGGCGGCGAGGTGCGCCCAGGTGAGGCGCCGGGTCGGGGTGGTGGTGACGGGGGTCATGGCTTGCCGTCCTCTCTCTTCATGCTGGCGCGGCGCACGGACTCGCGCAGGGTGAGCAGGGTTGCCGTAACGCGGTTGGCGAGCCCGGAGCGTTCCGGCGGTTGGTGGTCGGGATGGACGAGCCACAGCGGGTCGCGTATCAAGTCATCCGCGATCGGCGGCGTCGCCGGATGAGCGGCGGCCTCCTTGACCCGGCCCTCGGCCAGGCCGCGCAGGTAGGCCCTGCGCGCCTCGGCGCGGCCGGCTGTCAGGCCACGCTCATACCCCCTCTGCTCAAGCCCGCCGTCCTTCTCGCGCCGCCAGCAGTCCCAGCACAGGTGTTGCCAAGGTTCGCCCTCGAAGGACTTGCGGCAGACACGGCAGCGACGAGACACGGTGCTCACGCCGGCCTACCGCGCATTACCGCGCAGGTCAACTCACCGGCGATCACGGGAGGGTGCCTCACGGACTTACCGCGCATTATTTCCCCCTCCCCCCGTGCAGAGAGAAAGCTCCCGAGGGTAGATAACACACAGACTACTACTATATTAGTCTCTCTCTCAGGCTCAAGAACACATGCGTGTCTGCTGGGGGAGCGAGAAATAATGCGCGGTAAGTACCTCTGCACCACTGGATGCAGGGGAGGAAAGTCCAGCCCTCTCAGCATGCCGACCACACCTCGGCCGGGCGCCCCTTCTCACCGGGCACCATGGTCATCTGGGCGAGGCCCGACTGCTCGAGGAGCGCCAGGGCGCCGGTGATCTCCCCCCGCGACTTGTGGTGCCCAAGCGTCTCGCGGAGCGCCGAGCGGGTCATCGGGCCCATCATCCGCAGCTCGTTGAGGATGCGGTCGGCGAGCCGGTCGCCACTGCGATCGCCGAAGATGAAGCGCGCCGAGTCGGCGCAGTAGCGCCACACCTCAAGGGCGGCCTCGAGGTGCTCGAGGCCGATGAGGACGGCGTCGTCGGCGAGGGCGTAGACCATGGCGAGGCGGACGACCTGGGGCTGACCGCGGGCGATGATCGAGCCGGTGAGGCCACCCGGTATGTCTCGCAGGAGGGCCTCGTACTCGGCCTCCCAGCGCGCGCGCGCCTCGGGGCTCCAGCCGATCTCGCCGTCGGGGGCGTGCAGGTGCGCGTCCGCCAGGCGGGCGCGGATGCGCTCGACCTCCTGCCGGTCGGCCTCGCCGCCGAAAGGCAAGCTGCCGTGGCGCGTGGCGTAGACCCAGAGGAAGCGGTTGGCGAAGCCGTTGGCGGCGTCGGTGTCGGCGAGCGCGCGCCGGAGCTCCTCCAGGGTGACGTGGGTCACGAGGCAGACGTGCGACCCGGTCGTCTTCGTCGCAGTGCCGCGTGTCATCGAGCCGGCGTCGCCGCTGTCCCACAAGCCGCGGAGGATCGGCGAGAGGGTGCTCTCGCGGCGCCCCATGGCGGTGAGCACGCGGGCGAACTCGCCCTCGACGAGGAGCAGGCGCTTGTCGGAGACGCCGGCGTCGACGACGTACTCCTCCGTCGCGCCGTCCTTGTCGCGTACGCCCTTGACGCAGTCGCGGACGCGGTAGATGAGGCCCTCACCGCTCGACAGGCCGGAGGCGACGCACCTGTCGCGCCAGACGGGGTCGACGGCGCCCATGAGGTTCAACGGCGGGGCGAGGCTGTGCCCCTTGCGTGCGACCGCCGAACTCCCCGCGATGCCCACCCAGAGGAGCGCCCGCTGGGGCTGCCCGCTGACCGTGAGGCGCGGCCCGTTGCCGATGACCGAGGAGAAGGCGACGAGGCTCGTGAGGAGTACGGCCGCCGGGTCGGCCTCGGTGTTGCCCTCCCAGGCACGCACGAAGGCGCCCAGCGGGCCGTGGTAGGCCGCCTCGCAGAGCGGCGTCGGCGGCTGGGGGCCGGTGTACGGTGCCGGCTTGGGGGCGCCCTGGCGCTCGAAGATCTGCGCCCAGTCGACGTCGTCCTTCGGGTCGCCCGCTCGTCCCTTGTAGCCGCCGCCGGCGGCGCGTACGGACTCGCACGCCTTAGCGATCGTGTCGGTGCGGTAGTCGGCGCGCTCCCACTTCGGCCTGTAGAGCCCGGAGACGCGGTACATGCGGGCGACGAACTCCTCGTCGCCGTCGCCCCAGAACGCGAGGGCGTTGCAGAGCGCAAGGTCGGCCTCAGAGTGCGACGGGTAGGCCGAGATGTCGCCGTCCCAGAGGGCGCGCACCTGCTTGCCGTTGGCCGCGGCGAACATGCGATCGAGGAGCTCCACGTCGGAGAGCGACGGCGCCGAGTCGGTCTGCGTGCAGACGGGCTTCTGCGCTCGGGGCTCCGGCTTGCGGTCGGTGATCTGCTCGGAGAGCTGCTCGAGCTCGGCCTGGCAGTCGCGGAGCGCGTGCTCGCCGATCGTCCTGCCGGTCATGGCGAAGTAGCGTCCCTCGTCGTAGACCTCGATCTCGAGCCCGTCGACGACGCGCCTGTTGCGTGAGCCCTCGGGCAGGCGACCGCCGAGGATGAGGTGCACGCCGGTGCCGGAGAAGCTCTCCTCCGTGTAGGTGTCGAAGGCGTCGACGATGCGCCGGGCCGCCTCCGTGAGGGCGCCCGTCTCGGGGTCGCGGCAGTGGTCCAGGTCGACGCCGACATACTTCGTGCCGGTGAACACGAAGCCAACGCCGGTGTACTTGCCGCGCGCGAGGGCGGCCACGGCCTCGTCGAACGTGTCCCACGTCGCCGGGTCGTTGCTCTTCGCGTAGCCGCCGGCGGGGCGGTAGGGCACCTTGGTGGGCTTGCCGTTGCGCTCCCGGAGGCGCCACACGAGCCAGTTGGGCAGCTCGCAGAGTCCGTCGGGGATGTTCTCGAAGGCGTAGGCCGTCATGGCGCGGCCTCGCGCTCTTCGGCGGTGAGCCCGAGCGCCGCGGCGACGTCCTCGGGGCGGCAGCCGCCTGAGCAGGTGAGGACGATCGTCCCGTCCGGCCGCTGCTCGACGGTGAGGCGCAGGCGCTCGTCGCCGGCGTGAATCAGGCAGGGGCAGGGGATGCGCCAGGAGCCGTCGTCCATGAGGGTGCGGCGGGTGGCGCGGAGTACGAGTGTGTCAATCTGCATGGAGACTCCTGTCGGCGCCGGGCGCCCACCCGGGGGGAAGCAGGCGCCCGGCGCATGGTCGGCTAGGGTCGCCGCGTTACCACGGGATGTCGTCGTCGGCGTCCTTGGCCTCGTCGTCCTCGTCGTCGACGAACACGTTGTCCTCGAGCGGCAGCAAGCGCACGACGTCGTTCGTGAGCTCGCCGGTGTCGGAGCGCTTGCGCTGGCCGATCTCGGCCGTGAAGTGCTTGGACTCGAGGTCCTCGACCTGGGTCGTGGCGGGGTCGTCGATCACGTGCTCGAGCAGGCGCTTGAGCGTCCAGATCCTCTCTCGCGCCGTGCTCGGCCAGGCGTGCAGGACGCGGCCCCTGAACTCGCCGCCGGCGACGCGGAGCTTGAACACCTTCACGGTGTTGTCGTTCTCCTTGTCGTCGATCGAGACGAGCTTCACCGGGTACTTGCCGGCGGGGATCAGTCCGCCGACGTCGGCCTCGGCGAACGCTTTGGCCTCTTTCGAGTTGAGTAGCTTGGACACGGTCTCTCCTCTCAGGTTGTGGTGGTGGGCTTGACGGGCTTGTGGACGCGGGCCATGTAGGCGGCCTGCTCAGGGTCGGGCTCGGCGATCGAATAGGTGCTGTCGACGTAGGACAGGATCCGGTCGAAGGTCGGGTGCACGAGGCGCGGCGGCAGGAGCCCGAAGCGGTCCTTCGCGATGAACTTGCGGCCGGGCCGGAAGGCGCTGACATACTCGGGCTCGTCTTGGCCGGCGCGCGGCGCGGCGCGCATGTAGCCGGCGAGGTCGACCAGGCCGAGCAGGTCGTTCGCCGCCGTGGGCGTCAGGGCGGGGCCGAGGTGCACCTCGCCGTCGGCGTCCTCGTCACGACGGACGTGCGCCGTGAAGATGGCATGCACGGGCAGGTCGCGCAGACCGCGGCAGATACGCCTCGTCTGTTGAGTGATCGCCTGGTAATCGCCCTGAGCCGGCCGGTCGCGCCCCGGTGCGGTCTCCTCGAGCAGGCAGCGCTGGAGCTCCGACACTGAGTCGAGCACGACGGCGGTGAAGGCCTCGGGGTCGCGGGCGAGCTCCGAGGCGATCTGCCGGATGACATCGACGAGTCCCTCGTGCGAGGTCTCGCGGATCACCTCGATGTTCGCCACGGGGACGCCGTGCGGCTCCAAGGCGGCGCGTTGCAGGCCGCGCTCGAGGTCGATGAAGGCGACGCGGCCAAGGCGGGCGGCGCAGGCCGAGCTCGGCGTCTTGCAGGTGCCGTTGTCGCCGTAGAGCAGCACGTTAATGGTCGTCCGCTGGTCGTCGAGTGTCGGGCGCTGAGTCACGGTGTGGGCTCCTCGGTGGCGGGGCCGTCGACGCCCAGGGCGGCGAGCACGGCGGCCGTGGGGATCCTGATCGTGCGGCCGACGCGCAGGACGGGCACCGGCGATTGGCCGGCGCGGATCGCGTCATAGAGGCTGTCGCTCGAGACGCAGAGCAGGGCCGCGGCGCGCTTCACGTTGAGCGCCGGCGGCAGGTCGGTGAGGTCAGGCGTGCGTCTCACCGTCGACCTCGCTCATGAGCGCCGCCGGGTCGCCCGTCCAGCCCAGAGCACCGGCGAGGCGCTTGAGCTCGCCCGGGTAGGCGACGGCCTTGGCACCCTCGATCACGCTGAGGCGCGACGGGTGCAAGTCGGCGAGCTGGGCGAGCTTCCGCTTGCTCAGACCACGGAGCTCGCGCTGTCTGGTGATCTCGAACATTCCTGTCTCCTCCTCTTGCCTTTCGTTCACGGTGCCTGTATCATGCCAGAGACAATGAAGGCTCAAGATTGTCTCGCAAGGAGGTTCGGCGATGAACAAGAAACGGCAGTTGCTCGACGGGGCGCTCCGCGACCTGGGCGAGTGGCCGGCGACGGACGCCGACGTGCAACGCATCCTCGTCGACGAGGAACTCGGCCCGATGAACGGAGCAACCGACTTCGCCTATGCCGCGGGCTTCATAGCGGATATCCGCGCAGGCGCGCGCCGAGCACGTCGCCCCCGCGCGACGGAGCCGAAGGAGCGACCTGTCGACGAGGCGACCGACGGCGCGGCGTGGGACGCCTGCCGGCGCCGCGTGCTCACCCGAGCGGCCGGCGTGAGTCCGCGCTTCGCTCGCGGCCTCTTTGGCCTCGCCGGGCCGGCCTCGCCGGATGACCTGGCCGGCGTGCTCGCGCGGGCGCGAGAGGTAGAACGCCAGGCGGGCGACGAGCTCCGTCTTGAGGTGCCGGTGATCGAAGGCGAGCAGGTCGTCGTTGCCGACGTGTGGACGGTGTACCGCGGCTACGCGACCGACCCGAAGGAGCCGGCCGAGAGCGCGCCGCCGCAGGCACTCTTCTACCTTGCCGAGCACGCCGCGCGGATCGCCCGGCGTACCGGCGTGAGCCAAGCTGACGTTGTGCTCTACCTGCTCTGCGACCTCGTCGTCTACTGGTCGCCGGTGCGCGCCTTCGTCGAGTGGGATCCCTTCGCGATCGTCGTGCGCGCCGACTGGCCGTTCGTGAGGCCCGACGACGTGGCGGCGCTCTTCGCGCGCGCCCGCGGCAGTCTCTACGGACTCCCGGCGGACGCCGACGCGGCCACGCGGCTCGACGTCGGCAAGCGGGTGATGAGCGCGGAGCTCGTGCACTTCGTCGCCGAGCGCCGGGAGCTCGCCGACGAGAAGCGCCGGCAGGGCTGGGGGCGCCTGCACAAGGCGTGGACGGCGGCCTACCCCGAGAAGCCGTACAAGTCGCTCCACTCGATGAAGCGCGCCTACCAGGAGGCCGAGAAGCGCCTCCCCGAGATGACGCTCAGCCCGGCGCCCTGGCGCCCGGTCGCAAGCGGGAAGGAGGACTCGTGAACGGCCACGTCCGCAAGCGCGGCAGCTCCTACGAGGTGATCCTCGATCTCGGCCGGCAGCCGGCGCAACGCTGCCCGGCGTGCATGGCGAAGAAGGGCCGCGCCGGCGGCCGTCTGCTGTGGACCGAGGACACCCGCCTGGACGCCTGCCCCGTCTGCGGCGGCGAGCTCGAGGACGTGACGGGCCGCCGTCAGCTCGTCGTTCCCGAGCGTTTCAAGACGGAGCGCGCGGCGGCGAAGCGGCTCAGGCAAGAGCTCACGGCGGCCGATGAGGGCGCCTTCGTCGAGCCCTCGACGATCACCCTCGGCGACTACCTGACGGAGGTGTGGCTGCCCTCTCTCGCTGGCGAGGAGCTCGCGCCCGGGACCGTGCGCCTCTACCGCGTACACGTCGATCAGCGCCTCGTGCCCGTCCTCGGCAAGCGCCCTCTACAGGCGCTCAGGGGGGCCGACGTGACGGAGCTCAAGACGCACATGGCGACGCACAAGGGCGTCCGCGGCAAGCTGCCCTCGGCGCAGACGCGCCGGCAGACGGTCGTCGTGCTGCACAAGGCGCTGGGCGCCGCCGTCAGGGACGGCTACCTGCCCCGCAATCCCGCGCAGGGCGTGAGGCCGCCGCGGGTGCGCCGGCGCGAGGTGACGACCTGGACGGCCGGCGAGCTGCGCACCTTTCTCGCCTCGACGCGAGGCGACCGTCTGGCCCCGTTGTGGCGCTTCCTGTCGCAGACCGGCCTCCGTCGTGGCGAGGCGCTCGGCCTGTGCGTCGAGGCGCTCAAGCTGGACGCCGGCAAGGTCGAGGTCCTCCGGCAGCGGCGCCAGGACGGCTACGCGGTCGAGGAGGCCGAGCTCAAGGCCGGCGAGCGCCGCACGATCAGTATCGACGCGAGGACCGTCGAGGCCCTTCGGGCCCAGGCAGCACAACAGCTCGAGGACGCAGCGATGGGCGGCGACAAGTGGACAGCGACCGGCTTCGTGTTCACACGCGAGGACGGCCTGCCCTGGCACCCCGACCGGGTCACGAAGCTGTTCGACGTCGCGGTCAAGACGGCCGGCGTGCCGCGCATCCGGCTTCACGACCTGCGCCACACTTGGGCGACGCTCGCCCTGCGCGCCGGCGTGCACCCGAAGGTCGTGCAGGAGCGGCTCGGCCACAAGCGGATCGGCATGACGCTGGACACGTACAGCCATGTCCTGCCCGATATGCAGGAGGCCGCGGCCAAGCTCGTGGCGGCCCTGGTCGACGGGGAGGCGACATGAGAGCGACGAAGAAGCACCGGACGGTGGCCTACCACGAGGCGGGACACGCGGTCATGCGCTTAGAGCTTGGGCGACGGCCGATCCACGCCACAATCAAGCCCTCGCTGGCTACGCTCGGTCACGTCAGACACCGCAGAACGCAGCTGGATCTCGACTACTTCGACGCCCGCGACTGGCGCCTCCAGCGCTGGGCCGAGACTGAGGTCATGGTCTCTCTCGCCGGTCGCGAGGCTGAGCGTCGACTCACGGGCCGCAAGAACAACGAGGGCGCAGCGTCGGACATCGAGTGGGCGCTCGAGGTCGCGCGGAAGTGCGAGGGCGAGCGGGCCAGAGCTTTCGTGAGCTGGTTGAAACTCAAGACGCGCGACTGGATCGCCTCGCCGCTCGTCTGGATGCAGATCGAGGCCGTCGCCGGCGCCCTGCTCGAGCGGGAGACGCTGACAGGAGCCGAGGTGCGCGAGGTCGCGTACGCGGCTGTGAGGTCTCAAGTTGAGGGCGGTGCGTGAGCGTTTGCCGAAGTGTGGAGGGCAAGTGGAGGGCAAAAGGCCCGTCTCCGCCGGTCTTGGTGCTAGCGAAAACGGGCCTTTTGCAGGTATTTGGCTCCTCGGGTAGGACTCGAACCTACAACCCTCCGGTTAACAGCCGGATGCTCTACCATTGAGCTACCGAGGACCGCTCTGGCCGGGACAGTATAGGCCAGAGGTGAAGACGTGCGCCAGCGCGCCCTGCGGCTCGAACATCAGTGCCAGCGGGGCTCGAGCCACCAGCCGTTCGGCACGCCGTAGGCCTCCGACCCGACGGACTCGTGGCTGCGCAGGCCGCGCCGCGCCTCGACAGTGAGCTTGGCCGCGAGACGCTGCCGCAGCTCCTCGAAGCGGGGCCTCCAGTAACTCTCGTCGCCGGGCTCGCGGCCGGCCAGCTCGCCGCTGGCGACGACGGCCTTCGCGGCGGCCTCCGCCGGTACCGGCTCCGTCCACCACTCGGGACACGCGACCCGCATCCCGAAACGACTCGCCGGCGTGTCGAGGTCGGCGGCCGGGTCGCCGGCCGGCAGATAGGCCCACGACTCAGCCTGCAGCGTGATCGACGTGTTCGGCGCGCCGTTCACGAAGGCCTCCAGCGCGTCGAGCGTCTCGTCCGCGCTGGCTTCGGACTCGCCCGGCTGGTTGAAGGTGAACGCGGCCGCCGTCAGGAGCCCCTTGGCGTTGGCGTAGGTCAAGAGGTCGAGGGCGTGCTCGACGGCGCGCTGCGGCTGCGGCGCCTGGCCTGTGCGCGAGAGGAGGTCGCGCGAGAGGGTACCCACGTCGAGCCGCAGGCGCACGCGCGCCGCGTACATCTTGTCGAGGTCGAGGCGGACCAGCGCGTCGGGCCTGCCGGTCAACGAGATTGCGAGATCACGACGGTCGCTCGTCGCGACACGGTCGAGCACCGCGCGCCGCCAGACTGCGTCGTAGCCGAAGGCCGGGTCCAGGATGTCGATGCGACCGGGCCGCAAGGCGGCGACTTGGTCGATGAGCGCGAGCGCGACGTCCGGCGGGTACGCGTGCCAGCCGGCGCCGCCCGGACGCAGCAGGCAGGCGGGCGCGTTGTACGGACAACCGCGGCTGAGGAAGACGCCGAGCTTGGGCAGACCCGTGGCGGCGTACGGGTAGGCCACGAAGTCCGGCAGGTGCTCCACGTCGAGCGGCAGCGGCGTGCCCTCGACCGGCCGGCAGCTCAGCGTGTCGCGGTCGCCGTCGGCCACCGCCTGCGCCAGCGTGACCACGGCGCTCTCGGCCTCGCCGACGACCAGCCAGTTGAACGGCGAACCCTCGTACGCGAAGTCATCCGGGCGCACGGATACGTGGTAGCCCTCGACGGCGATCACGGCGCTGGGATGGAGCCGGCGCACGCGCTCGGCGACGGCGATCGCAGCGGAGTACTGCAGCGCCGACCAGCACGAGATGACGACGAGGTCCGCCGGAAGCGCGCGCAGGAGGTCCTCGGCTTTGCCGAGGAAGTCGGCGCGCGCCTCCTCGCTATCCGGGTTGCCCAGCTCGGCCTCCAGATCGAGCACGCCGACGGTGTGACCCGCCCGCCTGAGCTCGGAGAACAGACTCACCAGTTCGGGCTTGACGCGCGGGCCGTCGGCCCAGCGGCCGCCGAACAGGGAAGCCGGGAACACCAGAAGGACGCGCGGATCGCCCATTCTCGCCACCTCGTGAGTCGGCCGCGCTCGCCGCGGCACACGTTCGCAGGACGTGGAACGAGGCGCGCCGGACGGATGCCCGGGCGCCGCCGGCCCTGCCGGCATTATGTTCGAGGCGCGCGGGCGAGAAACGTGGCGCGGCGGCGCAAACCGTCGCGCGTCAGTCGTGGCGCGGCGGCGCAAACCGTCGCGCGTCAGTCGTGGCGCGGCGGCGCAAGCCGTCGCGCATCAGTCGAGGAAGTCGCGCAGGTTCTGCGCGTCGCGGTAGGCGCGCAGCTTGGCGAGCGTCTTGGCCTCGATCTGGCGGATGCGCTCGCGCGTGACGTCGAACTTCTGCCCCACTTCTTCGAGCGTGCGCGGGTGCTCGCCCTTGAGCCCGTAGCGGTACTCGAGGACCTTGCGCTCGCGCTGCGTGAGCAGGGTGAGCACGCGGTCGAGCTCCTCGTTCTGCATGATGCCGTCGACGGCCTCGAGCGGCGCCACGGCGCCCTCGTCCTCGATGAAGTCGGCGAGCTGCGAGTCGCCCTCTTCGCCGACCGGCCGCTCGAGGCTGACCGGGTCCTGGCTGATCTTCAGGATCTCGCGCACGCGGTCGGGGGTGATGCCCATCTCGGCCGCGACTTCCTCGGGCGCCGCGTCGCGGCCCAGGTCCTGAAGCAGCTGGCGCTGCACACGGATGAGCTTGTTGATCGTCTCGACCATGTGCACCGGGATGCGGATCGTCCGCGCCTGGTCGGCGATCGCGCGCGTGATCGCCTGGCGGATCCACCACGTCGCGTAGGTGCTGAACTTGTAGCCGCGCCGGTAGTCGAACTTCTCGACCGCGCGGATGAGGCCCAAGTTGCCCTCCTGGATGAGGTCGAGCAGGCTCAGTCCCCGCCCCGGATAGCGGCGCGCGATCGACACCACGAGGCGCAAGTTCGCCTCCGTCAGCTTGCGCTTCGCCTCCATGTCCTTGCGCTCGATGCGCTTGGCCAGCGAGACCTCCTGTTCGGCGGTGAGCAGCTTAACCTTGCCGATCTGGCGCAGGTACAGCCGGACGGGGTCGCTGGTCGACGACTTGACCGAGAGGTCGAGCTTGGTCTCGCCCCCCTCCTCGTCGTCGGCCTTGCCCTCGGCCTCGGCACGCGACGTCTCGTCGCCCTCGAGGATATCGATGCCGAGGTCGTGGAAGAGGATGAAGATGTCGTCGATCTGCTCGACGGTCAACTCGACGTCGTGCAGCTTCTCGTGGACGTGATCGGCGTTCAGGTAGCCCTGCTCGCGGCCCTCGGCCACGAGCTCGCGCACCTCCTCCACCATCGACTCGAGAGGGTCGGCGCCCTGAGGCTCGTCGATCGGCTCGCCCGGTTCCTGCATGCGGTTCTCCTCGCCGGCTCGTTCAATCTCACGTCAGTATGCGGTGACCCTGCGGCGCACCGCACGCTCGTCCCACTACGTCGACTTGTGTGAGGTCAGGCTTCGCGGGACCTCACGGTGGCACCTTCGGCCGCTAGTCAAGGAAGTCGCGCAAGCGCTGCGACTCGCGGTACGCCTTGAGCTTCGCCAGCGTCTTGGCCTCGATCTGGCGGATGCGCTCGCGCGTGACACCGAACGCTTGCCCCACTTCTTCAAGTGTCTTCGGATGTCCCCCTTTGAGGCCGAAACGCAACTCGATCACCTTACGCTCGCGGTGCGTGAGCGTACCGAGCACGTGGCTCAGCTCCTCCTTCTTCATGATCTCGCTGACCGCTTCGACCGGCACGGCGGCGTCTGCGTCTTCGATGAAGTCGCCGAGCTGGGAGTCTTCTTCTTCGCCGATCGGCGTCTCGAGGCTGACCGGGTCCTGGCTGATCTTGAGGATCTCACGCACGCGGTCGGGGGTGATGCCCATCTCGGCGGCGATCTCCTCGGGCGTCGGCTCGCGACCCAGGTCCTGAAGAAGCTGGCGCTGCACACGGATGAGCTTGTTGATCGTCTCGACCATGTGCACCGGGATGCGGATCGTCCGCGCCTGGTCGGCGATCGCGCGCGTGATCGCCTGGCGGATCCACCACGTCGCGTAGGTGCTGAACTTGAACCCCTTGTGGTAGTCGAACTTCTCGACCGCGCGGATGAGGCCCAGGTTGCCCTCCTGGATGAGATCGAGGAACTGCATCCCGCGGCCCACGTAGCGCTTGGCGATCGAGACCACGAGGCGCAAGTTCGCCTCCGTGAGCTTGCGCTTCGCCTCCATCTCGCCCTGTTCGATGCGCTTGGCGAGGGAGACCTCCTCCTCGGCGATCAGCAGGGGGACCCTGCCGATCTCCTTCAGGTACATCCGCACGGGATCGTTGGTGGGGGTCTTCACCGACAGATCGAGCTGCGCGATGACCTCCTCCTCGGGCTTCGTCTCGGCGACGGTGTCGCCGTCGGCGGCGGCGTCGCCCTCGAGGATGTCGATGCCGAGGTCGGCGAACAGGGTGTAGACGCCGTCGATCTGGTCGGGCGTGAGCTCGACGTCCTGCAGGGCCTCGGCGATGCGGTCGGTCGTGAGGTAGCCCTGTTCACGGCCCTCGTCGACGAGGATGCGGACCTCTTCGATGGCGAATTCGCCGGCGTCGACCGTCCGGCGCTCTTCAGCAGCTTCTCTCACGTGCCAGGACCCTGCCCTTCGATGGAATCGTCGACGACGGGGAGCGAGCGGACCGCCTCGCGCAGGCGGCGGCGAACGCGCTCGAGTTCCGCCAGCTTGGCCTCCCGTGTACCAGTCTCGTCAGTTCCCGCCGCCGCCTTGAGCCTCGCGATGAGGCGACTGACCTGGGCCTCTTGCAGCCGCAGGAACAACTCGTCGACCACAGCGACCGTGAAGCGCTCGCGTCCCGAACGCAGCACGACTTCGGCGACGACGCCCGAGACACCGTCTGCCGCGTCCGGCGCGCAGTCCACCGAATCTTCGTTCTTCCCGGCATCCGCACTCGTCAATCGTGCTTTGACCCAACGACACGCG
Source organism: Thermoleophilia bacterium UBA2241 (assembly GCA_002347645.1). GTDB lineage: Bacteria > Actinomycetota > Thermoleophilia > UBA2241 > UBA2241 > UBA2241. Next base: position 164,810 of record DDYF01000039.1, read on the forward strand.
GCCTTGGTCTCCGCGGAGGCGAAGACTCCTTCGTCGAGCCCGCCGAGCACATCGCGGCCCTTGTCAGGCAGGGCCAGACAGCCGGCGAGGAAGCGCACCTCCAGTTCGTGCACGCCGCCCACCGCGGCGCCCGCAGGGCCGGCGGCGCGGGCAGCGGCGGAGCCGGCCGGCGCGGGGGAGCGCGCGCCTCCGGCGCCGGACGACGCACTCAGCAGATAGCGCACGCTCTCTTCGGAGAGGTGCAGCCGGTCAGCGATGGTGCGAAGCTCCTCGTCGCGCTCGATGGGGGTGGCCGCCTCCGCGAGCACCCCCTTGAGCTGTGCGAAAGCCTGGGCCCTGCCGTCTGGGCGCGCGAGGTCGTTGCTCTCGAGGGCCAAGCGGACGTGGAATTGTAGCAGCGTCTCCGAATGGGCGGCAAGCTCGCGAAATCCTTGTGCCCCGGCCCCCGAGAGGACGTAGTCGGCCGGGTCGAGCCCCTCGGGCATGCGCACGACGTGCAGGCTCAGACCGAGACGGCGGGCAAGGTTGAGCGCGCGGCTCATGGCGCCGACGCCGGCGGCGTCGGCGTCGAAGCACAGGTAGAGCTCGCGCGAGAGCCGTCCCAGGCGCTTGAGCTGCTGCTCGGTGAGCGCCGTGCCCATGGAGGCGACGACGTTCTCGATGCCGGCCTGGACGAGCGCCAGCACGTCGGTGTAGCCCTCGACGACGTACACGCGGTCGTCGCGGCCGGCCGCCGCCTTGGCGTTGTGCAGTCCGAAGAGCGCCTCGCTCTTGTGGTAAAGCGCCGTCTCGGGCGAGTTGAGGTACTTGGGCTTCTCGTCGGTGAGCGTCCGCGCGCCGAAGCCGAGAGTGCGGCCGCGGTCGTCGGCGAGCGGAAAAACGATGCGGTCGCGGAAGCGATCGTAGACGCCGCCCCTGCGCCCCGTGACGACGAGGCCGGCATCGAGCAGCTCCTGCTCAGTGAAGCCCTGACGACGCGCGGCATCGCGCAGCCGCTCCCAGCCGGGGAGCGCGTAGCCGACGCGAAACCGCCGGCAGACGTCGGCGCCGAGGCCGCGCTCGTCGAGGTAGGCGCGCGCCGCGGCGCCCGCCCGGTCGTCCCAGAGGCGCCGCTCGTAGTGCGCCGTCGCACGCTCGAGCAGCGCCCGCAGGCGATCGCGGCGCCGGCGCTCGGCCTCGCCCTGGGCGCTCGTCTCTTCGTACTCGAGGGCGATGCCGTACTTGTCGGCGAGGTGCTCGACAGCCTGCGCGAAGTCGAGGTTCTCCTTGCGTTGCACGAAGCTGAACAGATTGCCGCCCTCGCCGCAGCCGAAGCAGTAGTACAGCTTCTCGCCGGGATTGACCGAGAACGAGGGCGTCTTCTCTTCGTGGAACGGGCAGCAGCCCATGTAGTTCGCGCCGGACTTCTTGAGCCGCGTGTAGTGGCCGACGATCTCGACGAGGTCGGCGGCGGCCTGCACCTGGTCGATGCTCTGGCGAGCGATGCGCGGCACGGTCAGTCGCCTCCCCCGGGGCGCGGCAGACCGTCGTCCGGCAGCGGAGGCGTCCGGTCGCCCGAGGGACACCGCCCGGCTGCGGAGGCGGGAGCGGGTGAGAGCGGCGGCGCGGCGGGCTCGGGCGGTGGAGCGGGGCGCCGGGGGCGACCCCGAGGCGCGCCGGCCGGCGGCGCCTCGCGTCCCTGCAAGTACCGGAGACCGGCGGCGCGGCGGCGGCGCTGCTTGCGCGACGGGCGCCGGTCTCGCTCGACGGGCGCGTACCTGAAACCGAGCCGGTCGAGGACGATGACCAGCCCGGCGACGACGAGGGGCACCCACACGAGGTACACGAGGGCCAGCAACGCCCAGGCCTCGACCGGCGTGGGGTCTGGCCCCGGTCGTGCGTTCCAGGCGGTGAAGTGGATCGTGATCCAGCCGGTGGCGAGCGCGACCACTGCGGGCGCCGACAGTGCGGCGACAGCCGCCACGGTGACGAGCGCCTTGGCGAGCGTGCGAGGAAGGGCCATCAGGACTCCGGGGCGAGGAAGCGCGCCATGAGCACCTCGTCATGATACTCGCCGGCGCGGACGAACTGCCGCCGGCGCAGCCCTTCGCGCACGAAGCCGTGGCGTTCGTAGAAGCCGATCGCGGGCGTGTTGTGCGCGAACACGCTCAACTCCACCTTCTCGGCGCCCTGTTCGGTGGCCCACGCGATGGCCGTGTCGAGCAGCGCGCCCCCGACGCCGAGCGACCGGCTGTCGCGCGCGACCGACATGCCGAGCACGCGCACGTGGGCCGACGCGGGGTGGGCGTCGGCGGAGATGCCGAGGTTGCCCACCAAACGGTCGCCGGCCCAAGCGCAGAGGAAGAGGCTAGTGTCGCGCTCGGCGGCGGCCGCGATCCGGCGACGCCACTCGCGCGCCGGGATCTGCCCGGGCAGCATCAGCAGGGTGACGCGAGACTCGGCCGCGATGACGTCGAGCAGCCGGACGAGCGGCCGGGCGTCGCCCGGCCGCGCCGTCCGGATCACCGCCTCGTGGCCGTCCGCGAGGGCGACCGTCAGCTCATGGTGGAGCAGCGCCACAGGCCCTCGCCCGCCGAACGCGCGCGACGGGTCGCCACGGTGGTGGCGTGCCCGCCGCCCCGGTCGTCGCCGCGCCCGCGTCCTCCCTGCCGTCGCGCCGTCGGCGGCGTCACTTCTCGAGCTCGAGTGCGCCGCGCTCCTCGATCGCCGCCTGGGCGGCCGCGAGACGCGCCACGGGCAGGCGAAACGGCGAGCAGCTCACATAGTTCATCCCGGAGCGATGGCAGAACTTGACCGTCGCAGGGTCGCCGCCCTGTTCGCCGCAGATGCCGACCTTGAGATCCGGCCGCGTCGTGCGACCGCGCTCGATGCCGTACTCGACGAGCTGGCCGACGCCGTCCTGGTCCAGCGTCTCGAAGGGGTCGGACGGCCAGATCTCGAGCGCCTCGCTCGTGTAGAGCGGCATGAACTTGCCGGCGTCGTCGCGGCTCACCCCGAACGTCATCTGCGTAAGGTCGTTGGTGCCGAAGCTGAAGAACTCCGCGACCTCGGCGATCTTGCACGCCGTGAGAGCGGCCCGGGGGATCTCGATCATGGTGCCCACGAGGTACTCGACCTCGACGCCCTGCTCGGCGAAGACCTCGGCGGCGACGCCGCGCACGACCTTGTCCTGGTGCTCGAGCTCCTTCTTGGTGCCGACGAGTGGGATCATGATCTCGGGCTTGACCGCGACGCCCTCCTTCTTGACGATGCAGGCGGCCTCGAGGATCGCCCGCGCCTGCATGCGCGTGATCTCCGGGAAGGCGATGCCCAGACGGCAGCCGCGGTGCCCCAGCATCGGGTTGGTCTCGCGCAGCTCCTCGACCTTGGCTTTGACGACCGAGGGCTCGACGCCCAGGGCTGCGGCGGTCTTGCGCACGTCGTCGTCGTCGTGCGGGACGAACTCGTGCAGCGGCGGGTCGAGGGTGCGGATGGTGACCGGGCGCTCGCCCATCACGCGGAAGATCTCGGCGAAGTCGTCGCGCTGCATCGGCAGCAGCTTGGCGAGCGCCTTCTCGCGCCCGGCCACGTCGTCGGCCAGGATCATCTCGCGCACCGCGGTGATGCGCTCGCCACCGAAGAACATATGCTCGGTGCGGCACAGCCCGATGCCTTCGGCGCCGAAGGCGAGCGCGTTGGCCGCCTGGTCGGGCTGGTCGGCGTTCGTGCGCACCCTGAGCTTCCGTTCGGCGTCGGCCCACTTCATGAGGTCGTCGTAGTACTTGTAGGTCTCGGACTCGTCGGGCGTGAGCGTCTTCTCGAGCAGCACCTGCAGGACCTCGCTGTGGCGGGTCTCGAGCTGCCCGGCGATCACCTCGCCGGTGAACCCGTCGATCGAAATCCAGTCGCCTTCCTTCACGACGGTGCCGTCGGCGTTGAGCGTCCGCGCCCGGTAGTCGATGCCGAGCGCCTCGCAGCCCACGACCGCCACCTTGCCCATCTGGCGGGCGACCAGCGCGGCGTGACTCGTCATGCCGCCGCGCGCGGTGAGGATGCCCTCGGAGGCGTCCATGCCGCGGATGTCCTCGGGGCTCGTCTCGATGCGCACGAGCAGGACCTTCTCGCCCCTCGCCGCCCACGCCTCGGCGTCCGGCGCGTTGAAGACGACCTTGCCCGTCGCCGCGCCGGGGCCGGCGGCCAGGCCCCTGGCCAGGACCCGGCCCTCCGCGACGACGGCCTTCTTGGCCTCGCGTGAGAAGACCGGGCGCAGGAGCTGGTTCAACTGCTCGGGCTCGATCCGCATGAGCGCCTCGTCCGGCGTGATGAGACCCTCCTCGCACATGTCGACGGCGATGCGGATGGCGGCGAGGCCAGTCCGCTTGCCGTTGCGCGTCTGCAGCATGTAGAGGCGGCCCTTCTCGACAGTGAACTCGAAGTCCTGCATGTCGCGGAGCTCGCGTTCGAGCGTCTTGCGCACCTCGAGCAGCTCGGCGTATGCCGGCGGGAACACCTCGGCCAGCTCCTCGACCGGCCGGGGGGTGCGCACGCCGGCGACGACGTCCTCGCCCTGCGCGTTCACGAGGAACTCGCCGTAGAACACGTCCGCGCCGGTCGCCGGGTCGCGCGTGAAGGCGACGCCCGTCCCCGACTCGTCGCCGGTGTTGCCGTAGACCATCACCTGCACGTTCACGGCGGTGCCCCAGCTGTCGGGGATGTCGTAGAGACGCCGGTAGGCGACAGCGCGGTCGTTGCCCCACGACCCGAACACCGCCGAGATCGAGCCCCAGAGTTGCGCCCGCGGATCGTCGGGGAAGTCGTGTCCCGTGCGCTCCTTGACGGCCGCCTTGAAGAGCCCGACCAGCTCCATGAGGTCGTCGGCGCCCAGGTCGGTGTCGAAGGCCGCGCCGCGCGCCTTCTTCATCTCGTCGAGGATCTCCTCGAACGGGTCGATCGCGTCCTGGTCCTCGGGCTTGCAGCCGAGGACGACGTCGCCGTACATCGACACGAAGCGCCGGTAGCAGTCGTAGGCGAAGCGCGGGTTGCCCGTCTGGGCGATCACGCCCTGGACGGTGGTGTCGTTGAGGCCCAAGTTGAGGATGGTGTCCATCATGCCGGGCATCGATGCACGAGCGCCGGAGCGGACGGACAGCAGCAGCGGATCGCCCGAATCCCCGAACTTCTTCCCGGTGTCGGCCTCGAGTTGGGCGACGGCGGCGTCCACCTGGGCGTCGAGACCGTCGGGGTACGAACCGTTGGCCGAGTAGTGGTTGCAGACCTCGGTCGTGACCGTGAAGCCGGGCGGCACCGGCAGGCCGATGACCGTCATCTCGGCGAGGTTGGCGCCCTTGCCGCCGAGCAGAGCCTTCATGTCCTTGTCGCCCTCGCGGAAGTGATATACGTACTTGTCGGTCATCAGTCCCCCTCCTCGGGTCTGCGCACGCGCCGCGGATCCGCCGGGTCGCCCGGCGCCGCGCGACGCTATCGCCCCTCTTCGCTGGTCGGCAGGCGGTCGAGCGCGCCGATCCGGCCGAGCAGGCCGGTGACGGCTTCGAGCTGCGCCAGCCGGTTCTCGCGGATCTTCTCGTCCGGGTCCATGACCAGGACGTCGTCGAAATAGCGGTCGACCGCGGCGCGCAGCGGCGCGGCGGCGGCCAGCGCGACCTCGATCTCGAGACGGTCGAGCGCCTCGCGCACGGCGGGCGTCACCTCGGCGAGCTTCGCAGCGAGGACGCGCTCGGCTTCGCCCGAGAAGAGCGCCGGGTCTGGCGGACGGGCACCGGCGGCGCCGGTCTTGCCGGCGAGCGATGCGCAGCGGTCATAGGCCACGACGACGACGTCGAGGATGCCCCGCCCCGCGAGCGCGGCGAAGGCGCGCGCCCGGGCGGCGAGGGCGGGCAGGTCGCCGGCGTCAGCGCCGAGCGCCGCCTCGACGACGGCGAAGGGCAGGCCTTCATCGAGCAGGAGCGCCTGAAGGCGCTCCAGCACGAAGGCCTGCGTCTCGTCGAGGGCGGCGGCGCGCGTCGCGTCGTCCAGCTCGACGGCGCCCTGCACCTCGTACTGGTCGAAGGCGCTGCAGAGCAGACCCCGCACGGGGAACCGCAGCTCGAAGCCCAGCGCGATGCGCACGATGCCCATCGCCGCGCGACGCAGCCCGTAGGGGTCGCGGGACCCGCTCGGCTTCTCGCCGGCCGCCCATGCGCCGGCGATGTTGTCGGCCTTCTCGGCGACGGCGAGCAGACCGCCGGCCATCGTCGTCGGGACCGGTGCCGATGCCGAGAGCGGCAGGTACTGCTCGCCCACGGCCCGGCCGACCGCCTCAGTCTCACCCGCTGCCCGCGCGTAGATCTCCCCCATCGCGCCCTGCAGGCTGGGGAACTCGATGACGACCTGGCTCACGAGGTCGGCCTTGGCGAGCACCGCGGCGCGCCTGAGGTCGGACGCGAGCGCGGTCTCGGGAGCGCCGTCCTTGGTGCTGCCGGCCGTGGCTTCTCCGCCACCGCAGGCGGGCCAGCTCTCCAGCCGCAGACCGGCGTCGCCGCGCGCCTCCACCCCGGCGGCCAGGCCGGCCACCAGGCCGCCGAGCCGGTGCGCCTTGTCTGCGAGAGAGCCGAGCTTCTCGTGGAAGACCACGGTGCCGAGCCTGCCCGCCATGGACGGCAGACCCTCGGCGAGGTCGCGGTCGTAGGCGAACTCGGCGTCGGCGAGCCGGCCGTCGAGGACGCGCTCGTTCCCGTGCGTGACGGCGGCGGCCGCCTGCGGGTCGCCGTTCGAGACGTAGAGGAAGACGGGCAGGAGGGCGCCGTCCCCGCGTTCCACAGGAAAGTACCGCTGATGGCTCTGCATGGCGGTCACCAGCACCGCACGCGGCAGGCGCAGGTGGCGCTCGGCGAACGTCCCGGCGGCGACGCTGGGCCACTCCGCGAGGTAGACCGCCTCGGCGAGGACGTCGCCCGGATCGGACCACACGCCGCCGGCCTCGCGCGCCGTTGCGTCGAGCCCCGCGACGATCAGCCGGCGGCGCTCGTCGTGGTCGGCGATCACGGCCGCTTCCTTCAACGCCGCCTCGTACCTCTCCGGATCGTCCACGGTGACGGGCGCGCCGAGCACGCGGTGGCCCTGACTGACGTCGCCGATCTCGAGATCGTAGAAGGGCGCCCGCACGGTGGCCTCTCCGAGCTTGGCCACGATCCAGCGAAGAGGACGCGAGAAGCGCAGGTACTCTTCGGTTCCCGGGGGACGGCGTCCCCAGCGCATGCCCCTCGGCACCTGGATGCTGCCGATGAGCCTGACGACGATCGTGGGCAGGACTTCCAGCGCCGTTGCGCGCGGCGCGTCGACCTCGGCGATCACGAACTCCACACCGTCCGCCGTCTCGCGGCCGAGGTCCGCGACCGCGACGCCGCGGGAACGCGCGAAACCTTCGCCGGCCTTCGTCGGCGCTCCGTCCGGGCCGAACGCCGCCGCCACGCGCGGGCCGCGAAAGCGACGCGTCTCCGGCTCCTGGCGCTCCGGCACGCCCCGCACGAGCACGGCGATGCGACGCGGCGAGACCAGCACGCGCAGCCCATCGCGCGTGAAGCCCTCGGGCAGGAGGCGCGCCTCGGCGAGCAGCTTCTCCGCCAGACCCGCCTCGGCGCCGTCGGCGCCGAGCTGCCGCAGCACGGCCTCGCAGAAGCGATACGGCAGCTCCTCGCAGCCGAGCTCGATCAAGAGGGTCGAGCCGCTCACGTCGTCCCCGCACCCTCGCGAGCGGTCTGACGCTCCGCCTGCACGTCGAGGTACAGGCGCGCGACCTTGCGCGCCAGGTCGCGGACGCGCGCGATGTGCGCCGTCCGGTCGGTCACGCTGATCACACCGCGCGCGTCGAGCAGGTTGAACGTGTGGCTGCACTTGAGCACGTGATCGTAGGCGGGCACCGGGAGCCGCGCCTCGAGGCAACGCTCGGCCTCGGCGGCGAACTCGCGGAAGTGCCGAGACAGGACCTCCGTGTCGGCGACCTCGAAATCGTAGCGGCTGAACTCCCGCTCGTTCTCGCGGTACACGTCGCCGTAGGTGATCGTCTGCAGTTCACCGCCGGCCTCCTCCCACTGCGACCAGACGACGTCGTAGACGCTGTCCACCCCCTGCAGGTACATCGCGATGCGTTCGAGCCCATACGTCAACTCGATGGTGATGGGGTCGAGGTCGAAGCCGCCGAGCTGCTGGAAGTAGGTGAACTGGGTGGCCTCCATGCCGTCGATCCAGACCTCCCAGCCCTGGCCCCAGGCCCCGAGCGTGGGTCCTTCCCAGTTGTCTTCGACGAAGCGCACGTCGTGCCCGCGCAGGTCGACGCCGAGCGCGGAGAGCGAGGCGAGGTAGATGTCCTGGATGTCGGGCGGGGACGGCTTGATCACCACTTGGTACTGGAAGTAGTGACCGAGACGATACGGGTTCTCGCCGTAGCGGCCGTCGGTGGGGCGCATCGACGGCTCGACGTAGGCGGCACGCCACGGCCGGCTGCCGAGGCAGCGCAGGAAGGTCGCGGGGTTGAAGGTGCCGGCGCCGACCTCGGTGTGGTACGGCTGGACGACGACGCAGCCCTGCGCCTCCCAGAAGGCCTGCAAGCGGCCGATGATCTCCTGGAAGGTGGGGTGGACGCGGCCTGCGTCCGTCTCTGGTGCGCTCGCGCTCATGGTCCTCCGGTCGGGGGCGCCGATTCTATCAGCCACCCCGCCACGCGAGACAGCCGAAGGGTCTCCAGGCGTGCACGACCTGCTCTCGCAAGCGCTACAACCGGGCGAACCGCAGGGCACGCAGGCGCGTGCCGGCGTGGTAGGCGAACAACAGGTGGAGGTCGCGCAGCGCCTCCTCGACGGCGGCGGAGGGCGGCGCCGCGCGCAGCTCCGCCAGGGGCAGGGCGACGGCGGCGTGCAGCGCGGCGATCGCCTCCGGCGTGATCGGCACGCCGTCGCCGAGGCAGTCGCCGCAGACGAGGCCGCCGCGCGCCGCCGAAAAGGCGAGCGCGCGGCCGCCGGCGCCGCACGACGCGCAGCGGTCGAGCACCGGCAGGTAGCCGGCCTCGTAGAGGAGCTTGACGAGAAAGCCGAGGACGAGCGGCGCGCCCGTGGCCGGCCCGTGGAACCCGGCGTCGATCTCGCGCAGGCCGCTCCTGAGCAGCGCGAACACGCGCTCCTCGGGCTCGCCCTCGGCGAAGAGCAGGGCGGCGGCCTCGCAGCCGACCGCCGCCGCCGTGAGGGCCTCGCGGTCCTCGCGCAGGTGACGAAAGACGTCGACGAGCTGGGCCGAGGTCACCGTCGCGCGCGTGCGGCCCCGGTAGAGGACGAGGTCGCAGACGTTGAACGGCTCCAGGCGGCCACCCCACCGCGACGTCGTGCGGCGCACCCCTTTGACGACCGCGTCGATGCGCCCCTGGTCGCGGGTGAACAGCGTGAGCCAGCGGTCTGCCTCGCCGAGCGGCCGTGACGACAGGACCACGGCGCGTGTCGTCGCATAACGCATGCGGTCAGCCGTCCGGTGCCACCGGGCGTGCGCCGGTGTGCGCGTCGTCGAGAGCCGCCTCGAGCGCGGCGGCGTCGGCCCGCGACACGCTCGGCGCGACGCCGGCGGCGCGCTCGCGCGCGACGACGACGCGCGGCAGGCCGCCGAGGTCATCGCGCACGTCGATCTGCTCGTAGCGGCCGACGGCGACGAACTCGGTGATGACTTCGACCGCCTTGTGCTCGGCAATCTCCACCGCGAGCCAGCCTCCCGGCACCAGCCACGCCGGCGCCTGCGGCACGATCCGCCGGTAGAACTCCATGCCACCGTCTCCGGCGCGGAGAGCGACGTACGGCTCGAAGCCGCGCACCTCGACGCGCAGGCGCCGCAGCGCCTCCGGGGTCACGTAGGGCGGGTTCGAGACGATGAGGTCGAAGCGCAGCCCAGGCGGCAGGTCGTCGAAGACGTCGCCGGCAAGCAGCGACATGCGGTCCTCGAGGCCCAGGGCGCGGACGTTGCGCCGGGCGACGTCCAGCGGGACAGGGTGGACGTCTGTGCCGATGACGCGGACGGCGGGGTTCTCGGCGGCGAGGGCCAGCGCGATGGCGCCCGAGCCGGTGCCGATGTCGAGCACGAGGGGCTCCGCCACGTCCAGCCCGGCGAGCCTCTCGAGGCACACCTCGACGAGGGTCTCGGTCTCCGGTCGCGGGATGAGCACGTCGTCGTCGACCTCGAGCTCGATGGTGCGGAAGGCGCGGCGGCCGAGGATGTAGGCCACGGGCTCCTGCTTCTGGCGGCGGCGCACGAAGGCTTCGAAGCGCGCCGCCTCGTCGCGGTCGAGCGCGCGCTCCGGTGCGGCGAACAGGTCTTCGCGCCGCAGGCCGAGCGCCTCGGCGAGCAGCAACTCGGCGTCGAGGCGCGGGGACTGCGAGTGCGCCGCCTCGATCTTGGCCGCCCCGGCGCGCAGGGCTTCGGCGACGGTCACCGCGCGCCTGGTGTCGCCCGCCGCGCCCTTAACCCCGTCGCCGGCCACGCGCGGCCTCAGCCCGCTCCGGCCGCCGCCAGCTGCTTGCGCCGGTCCTCGGCAGCGAGCGCCTCGACGAACTCGTCGAGCTCGCCTTCCATCACCTCGGCGATGCGATGCGACGTGACGCCGACGCGGTGGTCGCTCACCCGGTTCTGGGGGAAGTTGTAGGTGCGGATCTTCTGCGAGCGGTCGCCGCTGCCGACCATGCTGCGGCGCGCGTCGCCGCGCTCCTCGTCCTGCTTCGCCTGCTCCATCTCGTAGAGCCGCGCGCGCAGGATGCGCAGGGCGCGCTCCTTGTTCTGCAGCTGGCTCTTCTCGTCCTGGCAACTGACGCTCACGCCGGACGGCACGTGCGTGATGCGCACGGCCGAGTCGGTCGTGTTGACGGACTGCCCACCCGGCCCCCGCGCGCGGAAGATCTCGATGCGGAGGTCGCCCGGCTGGATCGCGACCTCGATCTCTTCCGCCTCGGGCAGCACGGCCACCGTCGCCGTCGACGTATGGATGCGGCCCGTCGACTCGGTGACGGGCACGCGCTGCACGCGGTGGACGCCGCCCTCGTACTTGAGGGCCGAGTAGGCGCCCCGGCCGCGGACCTCGAGCGTGACCTCCTTGTAGCCGCCGTCGTCGTTCTCGTTCGCCGAGAGGACCTCGACCTCGAAGCCCTTGGCCTGCGCGTAGCGCGTGTACATCCGCGTGAGCTCGCCGGCGAAGATACAGGCCTCGTTGCCGCCGGCGCCGGCGCGGATCTCAATGATCACGTCCTTGCCGTCGTTGGGGTCGGCCGTGAGCGCCTGGGCACGGATGTCCTCGGCGAGCTCGTCGAGCAGCCTGCGGCTGTCGACGAGCTCCTCCTGTGCCAGGTCGCGCAGCTCGTCGTCGGCGCCGTCGGTGACGAGCAACTCCTCGGCCTCTCGCGCCGCCTTCGCCGCCTCGCGATAGCGGACGACGAGGTCATGCGTGCTCTGGAGCTCGGCATGGCGACGGGCCACGCTCGCGTAGCGGGCCCGGTCGGCGAGCACCGCGGAGTCGGCGAGCTGGCCGGTGAGCTCCCCATAGGTGCGTTCGATCTCGTCGATGAGCTTGTCGATCATGGCAGCGGCTTCGCTGTGGACGTGTGGCGCCGGGGACCGCGCAGGACGCGGACGGCGTCGTGGGAGACGCCTTGGATTATAGCGCGACGCATCCCGCGTCCTGCGCCTTTGCCGGCGACCCTAGAACTCGAAGCTCGCCGCGTCGTCCGGCAGGACCGGCGGCTGCTGCAGCGCGACGAGCCGCCAGCGCACGTGCGAGACGGAGTCGTAGGCGACCACGAGCCACGACTCGGGGGCGTCGGGCGGCGGCGGACCTCCGGGCGGCGCGCTGTCGAAGCGGCCGCGCATGACGACGAGGTCGACGGCGCGGCCGGGGTCCTCGACCGGCGACGCAGACGGCGCCGCGGGCGGCGCCGGGCTCTCCGTATCGGTCGTCCCGGGCGCGCCCTCCATCGTCGTCGCGGTGGGCGACGGCGACGGCTCCACCGCCGCCGAGGACATGATCCGCGCCGCCTCGGCGCGCGTCGTCTGCAACCACTCGGCCTCGATCGGTTCCGGGTCGCCGTGCCAGCTCGCCAGCCTCGCGGCACCGCGCAGCACCCACGCCGGCGGCTCCTCGTCGAGGATGCGCGGCGGCAGCACGACGACGAGCAGGATGAGGAGGAGCGTGAGGACGAGGACGAACCAGGGCAGCGGGCCCCAGCGCGGCGTCGGCTTCACGCCATGACCTCGACGCCCTCCACCGGCGGCCTGTCCTGGGGCTCGAGGTCGACGATCCTCTCGAGCGCGGCGATGGCCACCTCGATCTGGGCGCGGTCCGGCTGACGCGTCGTCAGCCATTGCATGGCCAGGCCGGGCCACATGATGGCGCGCACGAAAGCGCTGCTCTCGTGCCGTCCGGCCCATTTGATGATCTCGTACGAGATGCCGGCGATGAGCGGGATGAGGACGATGCGCGAGAGCACGAGCCAGTACCACGCCGGGCGCCCCACCGCGGCGAAGACGAAGATCGACACGACGAGGACGACCAGCAGGAACGAGGTGCCGCAGCGCAGGTGAAGGGTGCGGTACTTCCCGACGGCGTCCGGCGTGAGCGGTTCGCCGTGCTCGAGCGCGTGGATGCTCATGTGCTCGGCGCCGTGATACTCAAAGACGCGGCGCAGGTCGGGGAGCTGGGTGACGACCACGATGTAGACGACGAATATGGCGACGCGCACCACGCCCTCGACGAGCCAGAAGAGGAAGCCTTCGCCCAGCCAGCGGTCGAGCAGGCCCGTCAGGAAGAGCGGCGCGAGGAAGAACAGCGCGATAGCGAAGCCCAAGGCGACGACCAGCGTGACGGCGATCTCCTTCTTGCTGAGCTCTTCCTCCTCCTCTCCGAGCGACTCGTTCGCCGACATCGTCAACGCGCGAACACCGATGGCGAGCGACTCCACGAGCGCGACGACGCCGCGCACGACCGGGACCTTCAGGTACGGGTAGCGGACCATCCACGAGACGAGAGGGAAGTCGCGCACGCCGATGCTCTCGTCCGGCTTGCGCACGGCGAGCGACCAGTGGTCGACACCGCGCATCATGACACCCTCGATGACCGCCTGCCCGCCGACCTGGGCCTTGCGCGCCAGGAGCGCCGGAAGGACGAGCGCGCCGCGCACGGCGGTCGTCCTGTCAGACGAGGTCGGTCGCGCCAACCCGTCTCCTACCGGCCCGCGCCGGGCCCGTCGACGTCCTCGGGCCTATACGGCTTTCCGCACGTCATCTTGCCCTCCGGGCAGTCGCCGTACAGGCAGCCCGGGCCGGTGCCCTCGAACAGGCCTGGGGCGGTCTCCCTGAGCATCGCCCGCATCCGCCAGGCGAGGGCGCGGATCTCCCACTGCGCCCGGTTGCAGCAGCGCACACGGAGGAAGTGGCGGAGCTCGCGGGCGTTCATCGTCACCACGATCTTGGTCTCGGCGGCGTTGGGGAGCACGAAGCGGGCGTCCTCCTGCACGCTCTCCCTCGAGCGGCCTTCGGCCATGCCGAGGTCGACCAGCGCGTCGTAGGCCGCCCTCGCGTGCTCCATCGCCGCCAGGAAGACCCTCTCGGCCTCAGCGTTCGCGGCGATGCTCGGCGGCACCACGAAGCTATCAGCCGCCCCAAAGTTGACGTAGCGCTGCGACTGCTGGTTGTAGCTCGCCACGCGGTGCCGCACGAGCTGGTGCGTACAGGCACGCGAGACGCCGTCGACGGCGAACGTGAACGACGCGTGCTCGAGGGCCGAGTGGTGGCCGGAGCGGACGAGGATGCGCACGAGCTTGGCGACGCCCTCGTCCGTCATCTCCTGCTTGAGCTCGGCCGCCGAGACCGGCGCGTAGCAGAGCCGGCCGGCGATCGCCACCGCCCGGTCGGGGTCGGGCGTGTGCTGGAGCAGCGTGACCTCGAGCTGCGCGCTCATCGGACCGCGCCGCTCAGCTCTTGGCCGATCCCGCCTTCTTGTCGTAGCGGCGCTTGAAGCGCTCGACGCGGCCGCCCGAGTCGACGAGCTTCTGCTTGCCCGTGTAGAACGGGTGGCACTGCGAGCAGAGCTCGACGTGCAACTCCGGCTTGGTGCTGCGCGTCGTGAACGTGTTGCCGCAGGAGCAGCGCACCGTCGCCTCGACATACTGCGGGTGGATGTCCTTCTTCATCGCGGGAGATCCCTTCTGAGAGACCGGATGGGCTCGTGGCGGCGCGAGCGACGGGCTCGCGGTCCGGACGCGTATGGTAGCACGAAGCGCCGTGTCGCCCGAAACTGCGGCGGCCGCGTCGCGCTCGAGCGCCTGCGGACTCCCTACCGTGAGTTCTTCTGCAACGCGTTGAGGAACTCGGCGTTGCTCTTGGTCTCGCGGATCTTCTTGATGAGGAGCTCGATGGCGGCCGCCGGCTCGAGCGAGTGCAGCACGCCGCGGAGCTTCCAGACGGCGGCCGCCTCGGCGGCGTCCATGAGCAGCTCCTCCTTGCGCGTCCCCGTCATCTCGATGTCGATGGCCGGGAAGATGCGCTTGTCGGCCAGCTTGCGGTCGAGGCGGATCTCCATGTTGCCGGTACCCTTGAACTCCTCGAAGATCACCTCGTCCATGCGCGACCCGGTGTCGACCAGGGCGGTGGCGAGGATGGTCAGCGAGCCGCCCTGCTCGATGTTGCGCGCCGCGCCGAAGAACTTCTTCGGCGGGTAGAGCGCGGTCGAGTCGACGCCGCCCGAGAGGATGCGCCCCGAGGCCGGCGTGTTCAGGTTGAAGGCGCGCGCCATGCGGGTAATCGAGTCGAGGAGCACGACGACGTCGCGGCCCGTCTCGACGAGGCGCTTGACGCGGTCGAGCAACAGCTCGGTGACCTGGACGTGGTTCTCGCTGGGCTGGTCGAAGGTGCTGGCGACGACGGTGCCGATGACCGAGCGCTGCATGTCGGTGACCTCTTCGGGGCGCTCGTCGACGAGCAGCACGAAGAGGTCCACGTCGGGGTTGTTGGTGGCGATGGAGTTGGCGAGCTTCTTGAGGATCGTCGTCTTGCCCGCCTTGGGCGGCGAGACGATGAGGCCGCGCTGGCCCTTGCCGATGGGGCAGAGCAGGTCCATGATGCGCGCCGCCGTGTCGTGTTCGGGGGTCTCGAGGCGCAGGCGCTCTTCGGGGAAGAGCGGGGTGAGCTGCTCGAAGACGGGCCTGCGCCGCGCCGTCTCGGGATCCATGCCGTTGACCGTGTCGATCTTGAGCAGGGCGTTGTACTTCTCGTTGTCCTTGGGCTCGCGGACCTGGCCGACGACCTCGTCGCCGCGACGCAGGCTGAAGCGGCGGATCTGCGAGAGCGAGACGTAGACGTCGTTGTCGCCCTGCGTGTACCCGTTGGTGCGCAGGAAGCCGAAGCCGTCGGGCAGCACGTCGAGGAGGCCGCGGCACTCGACCGGCGGTCCCTCGGGGCGCGGCGGCCGGTCTTGGCGCTCTCCCCGGTCGCCGCCCTTGCGCCCGCGGCGGTCGCGCCGGTCGCGCTGGCGGCCCCCCTGCTGCTGGTCGGGCCGCGGTGGCCGCTGCGTCTGCGTGTCGGGGGTGGCGGTGGCCGCATCGGCGGGAGTGACCCCGGCGGCATCGGTCGCGACGGATGCGGCCGCGCCGGCACCTGGAGCCTCGCCCGCGACGACCGTCCCGGTCGCGACGGGCGCGGCCGGTGCGGCCGCGGCTGCGGGCTGCGCCTCCGGAGACGGCGCGTCGGCCGCGGGGGCCGGCGCCTCGGCTGCGGCAGCCGGCGCCTCGGTCGTCGCCGTCGACGTGCCTGCCCGCGCGGGCTCGGTCGTCGCTGTCGCCTGATCTGTCATTTCATCAGCGCTCATGGGGATTGGGATCCAACGGCCTCCACTGCGGGTTCACGCCTTCGGCGTCGCCGGGCGCCTTGCTCGAGAGTTGTCTGAATGCGGCTCCCCGGGCGCCGGCCGACACGGCCGAGCGCCTGCGGACACGTGCGCCAGCTGGCGTGGATCTTCAGAGCGGAACGCACGACGCCGTCGCGCGTGCACGTGGTGATGGAGCTCGTGCGAGCTCCGCACATGAGTATTACACACCGCAAGGCAAATTCCCACTTGTCGAGCCTGATGTCGTTCACGGCGTCGGGTGGACAGGGTGGCGGGCGGACGACCGGAGGGCAGACCCCGCCGGGACGGGGCGTCGCAGGTCGCTCCCTCTATCGGCGCGCGGCGGCGGGACTTGAGCGCGCCCGGCGGCGGTGCACGAGGCCGACGGGACGTGAGCGCGCCTGACGGCCGGCGCCCGGGCAGCGCCGCTCCCTCACCCGGTCGCGTCCGCCTCGTCGAGGTGCATGTGGCGACCGACCGCGTCGAGCGTCGTGCGCATGACGTCCTTGACGGCGTCGTCGAGGCGCACGTTGTCGACCACGGGCACGCCGGCGGCCGCGGCCTGGGTGAGGATGTACTTCTGGATGCGCCTGATGTGCGGCAAGCCTTCGATGTAACGGCGCAGCGGACGGATGCCGCCCGTCTCCCAGTCGCGTACCGCGAAGTGCTGCCGGTGCAGGTCCTTGTCGCGGACGGCCAGGACGAACTCGAGGACCAGGGCGTCCTTCCAGCGGCTGCGGTCCAGGAACCCCGGCACGAGGTGCACGCCTTCGACGATGAGGTTCTGCGCCTCGGCGATGGCGCGCTCGATCAACGACGAGATGCCGACGGCGACGGCCTTGGTCTGCTCCGTGAACCCGGCGCGGCTCAGGTCGGTCTCGCGCGGGAGCGGGAAGCGGATGGCCTCGCCCGCCTCGAACGACGAGTAGTGGATGGCCGGCATGAGGTCGATGGCGAAGAAGGCCCGCATGACCTCGCGTATCATGTCGGTCGAGGCGACGCGCGTGATGCCGAGGCGGTGCGCCACCTCCGTGGCGAGGGTGCTCTTGCCGACGCCCGTCGCGCCGCCGATCAGGATGACGAGGGGCACCTCCATACGGCGCAGCGACTGCCGCTGGCGAAAGCGGGCGATCACTTCGTCTCCCTCTTCGGCGCCGAGTGTCTCGTGCGCGATCGCCCGCAGGCGCCCCAGTGTGAGCGTCTTGTCGGTCGCCGCCTCGAGCTCCCGCGCGATCGCGGCGGCCATGCCGTGCGCGAGCATGGGGGAAAGGCCGGTGGCCGTCAGGGTCTGCGCCATGAGGCCCTTCGAGTAGGGGGCGTCGCCGACGCCGTCGATGATGACGGGTTCGCGGTCGTCAGGCATCGCGGCGCTCCTTGTAGCGGGCGCGGGCGGTCTCGCCGAGACGCAGGAGGAGGTCGTCGAGGCCGGCGGCGGCTGCCGTGACGCCGCCGGTGGCGCCCGCCCGCCCCGCGTCGACGGCCCGCGGCTCGTTGTCGCAGAACACGAGCTCGCGGCCCGCCGCGACGGCGGCCTCCGCGACGACGTCGATGGCGGCCGCCTTGATCTCGGTGAGGAAGACCTCCGCCTCCTTGGCGGCGCGGCCGACGGCATCGGCGAGCGCGGAGCGGTCGGCGAGGTCGGACGAGGCGAGCACGACGTCCGCGCCGTGCTCGTCGCGTAGGGCCGCCGTGAGCACCGGCACCGCCTCGACTGGCGCGGTGCTGAAGTACGCCACGCGCCGGCCGGCGACCGACCGGGCCGGCCGCGGCCGGAACACCGTCGGCACGACCTCAAGGCCCGGTTTCACGGCCCGGACGCCGGCCGTCAGGGCGCTGACCTCGGCGGGCGAGGCGAAGGGGAGCTCGCACATCGTGAGGACCACCAGGTCGGACATGAGCAGTCGGTATGTCCCCAGGTAGCCCGTGACGTACTCCGGTGGCTGGGCCGCCCCGGCGACGCACAGGGTCGCGTCGGCGGCCACCGGCGGCGCCACGGCGCCGCTGCCCTCGAACACGGCCAGTGCCGCGCCCGACCCCTCGACGAGCGGGAGCGCCGCCGGCACGTTGGTGTCGAAGGCGGCGCCGGCCATGCCGCCGCCACACCGGCGGCAGCCGATGGTGGGCACGCGGGCGAAGACCGCGTCCTCGAAGCAGTCGGACGCCGCGTGGCGCCCGGCGCGCGACGCGGCCAGGAGCTCCTCGGCGTTCAGGACGTCCCGCCCCGGCACGACCTCGGGCTCGGGCGGGCCGCCCCGGCCCATGGCCACGACCACGACACCGCCCTCGTCGCCGTAGCGCGCGTCGAGGAGCCGCGTCAGGTGGCCGGCGACGGCCGTCTTGCCCACGCGCTTGCCGGTCCCGATGACGTTGAGCGACGGGAGCGCGTGGAGCGGCAGTCGCGGCGGCGGGTCGAAGGAGAAGTCCGCGCCGCGGTATGCCGCTCCGGCCGCCAGCGCGGCGCTCACCGCCAGCAGGCGCTCGCGGTAGCCCAGCACGGGCTCGTCCGACAGGTCGACGACGACCTCGGCGCCGGCGGCGCGAACCGCGCCGGCGACCGCGCCGGCTACGGCAGCCGGGTCGCCGCCGCGCAGGTCGACGAGGGTCAGCGCCGGCAGGCCGAACTCGGCCGCGAGCTGGCCCGCGCCGGCGTCGCCGGCGCGCAGCTTCTCGCGGCCGCCGGCGAACAGCCCTCCCACGACGTCGTGGTGCTCGCGCAGCCGGTCGAGGGCGGCACGCACCACCGGCGGGTAGTGCTCGCCGTCGATGACGACGAGGGTACGGAGTCGGGGTGCGACGCTCATGCCGAGGCTCCCGCGGCGCTCAGGCGCGCCCCACCGCGCCCCCGCCGGACGGCCGGGCCTGCTCGGCCGGGCGCAGGCAGATGTACTTCTCGAACGCGGCCGTCGAGGGCGTGAACTCGATCAGCGTCTCGCTGCCGTGGAACGGATACCTGCGCTCGACCGTGACGGCGTCGTCCTCGAGGGTGATGACGTTGTAGCAGGGGCGCGTGGTGCCGCGCAGGCGCAGCGAGCAGCAGGTGCCGGCGTTCACCACGAAGAGGCTCTCGAGCCGCCACGCGTACGGCACGTGCTTGTGGCCCGAGAGCACCAGATTGACCCCGCACTCCTGGAGCACCTCGAGGACGTCACCGGCGTCGTACACCATGTTGCGTTCGCGCCCCGTTCCCGGGATCGGCAGCAGGTGATGATGGAGCATGAGGAGCCGAAAGCGCGCCGGCGCAGCGAACTCGTCGAGCAGCCAGTCGTAGCGCGCGCGTCCGATCTGTCCCACATCCAGGTCGGGTTCGCTGGAGTCGACGGCGACGACGGTGACGTCCTGGTGACTGAGGGAGCGCGAGCGCGGCCCGAACAGCTCCTCGAAGTGCACGTAGCCCACGTTGCGTGCGTCGTGGTTGCCCGGGACCACGACGAGCCGCGGGCAGGAGATGCGTTCCAGATACTCTCGCGCCGCCATGTAGTCCTGGCGGAATCCCATCTCGGTGAGGTCGCCCGTGCAGAGGACCAGATCAGGCTGGAGCTCGTTGAGCTCGATGACGGTCCTGTCCATGAGGCTCGGCACGAAGTACGGCGAGCCCGCGTGGAGGTCCGAGATATGAGCCACCGTCAGCCGCGGTCGGGCGGCCGCAGGGGTGGTCCCTGCCTCGGCCGCCGTCGTCGCTGCCGCCCTCCCCACCGCCTCGGGTGTCGCGGTCACGTCTCCCCCTTTGCCGTCACTCTACAACGACGATCCGCCCCGGGCCCTTCTTGTCGCGTACCGAGAAGCCGGTCTGCCCGCCGCTGCGGCGGAACAGCAGGTCCATCGTCGTCCGCCCGATCTGCAGGTTGCGCAGGCCGAGCTGGCCGATCCACTTGGGCAGCACCGGGTCGTGCACGTACACGACGTTCTCGTCGGCCTGCGCATAGATCCCCAGCATCGACTGCAGGACCAGGAACGCAGCTCCGCTCGCCGCGGCGTGCGGCCAGCACGCCATGGGAAACGAGACCGGACGCGGGCTGGACTGGCGGCTGAACCCGCAGAACAGCTCCGGCAGGCGTGTGTGCTCGTAGGTCAGCGCGGCCTCGAAGAGGCCGAGTGCCAGCCGGTTCGATTCCTGCGCGTACCCGTGCTTCTTGAGGCCGTTCGCGGCGATCGCCGTGTCGAACGGCCACACGCCCCCGTTGTAGAAGCTCATCGGGTTGTACGCCGGGCTCGATTCGCTCAGCGTGCGCACGCCCCAGCCGCTGAACAGGTCGGGGGCGAGCAGGCGCTTCGCCACCGCCTCGACGTGCTCGTCGGCGACGATCCGCGACCACAGGCAGTGACCGATGGTCGAGCACACAGTCTTGACCTGGCGCTTCTCGCCGTCGAGGGCCATGGCGAAGAACTCCTCGTCGTCCATCCAGAAGCGCTCGTTGAAGCGGTGCTTGAGGTCGCGGGCTTCCTCAGCCATGCGCTCCGAGCGCTCGACGTCGCCGAGCTGCCCGTAGAGTGCCGCCAGGCGGCGCTTCGCGTAGTAGACGTAGCCCTGCACCTCGGCGAGCGCGATCGGCCCGCGGGCGAGCGAGCCGTCGGCGTGGACGACCGCCTCGCCGGCGTCGCGCCAGCCCTGGTTCAACAGGCCCGCGCGGGAGCGCCGCTCGTACTCGACGAAGCCGTCGCCGTCGGCGTCGCCGTCCACCGCCAGCCACCTGACCGCGGCTTCCACGGCCTCGTGGAGAAGGTCGAAGCCGTCGAGGTCGCCGGTCCACATCGTCAGCTCGCAGACACCCAGCATCCAGAGCGGCGTCGTGTCGACCGCGCCGAAGTATGGCGTGTGCGGGATGGCACGCAGGTGGGCCAGCTCGCCGCGCCGCAGCTCGTGCATGATCTTGCCGGGCTGCTCCTCGCGATAGGCCGAGTTGACGCGGCCCTGGCGGCGCGCGAGGTAGCGCACCGCCGCCCGCAGCGGGCGCAGGTCGAGCAGAAGCGTCTCGAGCCCAACGATGAGCATGGCGCGGCCGAACGGCGCCACGAACCAGGGGACGCCGGAGAGCGGCACGCGTCCGTCCTCCGACGGCATCGTGAGGATGCGGAGATCTTCCTGCGCGCGTCGGAGCACCGCGTTCAGCTGCTCGTTGTCGGTGTGGATGTCGGTCGCCTCCGCGGCCCAGCGTTCGTGCTCGCGGCGCACGGCGCCGAGCGCGTCGTTCAGGTCGGCACCGAGCTCCGGGTCGGCGACGGAGGCGGGCGGGGACGGCGCGTCGGGTGACACGACGACGGCGAAGCGCACGACGGCGCGCTCGCCGGGGGCGAGCCGCAGGCGATAGCGCGCCCGGCCGCTGCGGATCGACGCGGGCGGGTCGGTGAACGTGACCACGGTCGAACGCTCGACCCCGTCGAGGCCGTCGTAGGCGAAGGTCAGGGTCGCGCCGCCGGGGGCCGGCGGCCGCAAGCGGCCGCGCCGCCGGCGGCGGAGCCCGCGGATCTCGAAGAGGTCGGCGAAGTCGGCCTCGAACTGCAGGTCAAGGGTGAGCTCGACGGCCTGGCGGTGGTGGTTCCGCACGCGCACCAGCTCGTACAGCTTGTCGGCGAGGACCCTGGTGCGCCGCACGTGCACCGCGGCCTGCGGCACGACCCGGCCGTCGGGGCCGCGCAACTCGAGGTTCGTGAGCTCGACCGTCTGGCTGTAACCTCGGTCCGCCGATGAGGTGAGGACGACGGGCGGACGGCCGCCGAGCACCAGTTCCATACGGCTCAGGTGACGCGTGTCGCGGTGGTACAGACCCAGCACCGAGTCGTCGCCCCCGGGGGCGTGGCCGAGCTGATCCGTGTACAGAAGGAGCTCGCCCTCCATCGCGACGAGCCGCGTGGCGCGACCGGCGCTCATGACGTAGCGCTCGGCAGTCGTCGTCACCGGCGCCTCGCGCTGGGTACCCCTGGGCTGGTCGGTCACCGGGCGGCCCTCGGCATCGTGAGCAAGATGCGCGTTCCTTACCCCGTCGCCGCCAGGAACATCCGCATGAGCGCGGGTCCGTCCTGGAAGAAGACGCCGCTGTGCTCCGCGTCGAGCTCGGTGAACGCCGGGGTCCGCGGCGCCGAGGCGGGCGGGCGCCCGCCGAGGCGCGCGAACACGAACGGCACCGGCCCGTCTGCGTGCGTCCGCGTCCGTAACGGCGTGAGGTGATCGGGCAAGACGAGGATGGCGCCGTCGGACAGCCCGTCGACGAGCGGCGCGAGGACGTCGCGGTCCACGCGCTCGATGGCTCTGATCTTCTCCGCGAGGCTGCCCATGTGCGCGGCCTCGTCCGGGGCCTCGACGTGCACCCAGACGAGGTCGTGGTCGCGGAGCGCCTCGAGGGCGGCGCGCGCCTTGGCGCCGTAGTCGGTGTCGAGGTCCCCGGTCGCGCCGGGGACGTCGACGACGTCGAACCCGGCGTACCGGCCGATCCCGCGCACGAGGTCGACGGCGCCGACGACGGCGCCGCGCAGGCCGTAAAGGTCCGCGAAGCGCGGCAGGCGCGGCGCCCTGCCCTCGCCCCAGAACCACGCGTTGGTCGCCGGGCGCACGCCGGCCAGGACCTCGTCGGCCCGGCGCTGCAACTCGGTGAGCCGCTGGGCCGACGGCCCGGCGGTCTGACCGGCCTGCTCGCCGGGCAGGTGGCCGGCGACGGGCCGGTCGAGGATGTCGTGCGGCGGCGTGCACGGGACGAGCGCGCCGCCGCGCCAGACGAGCAGCCCGCGGTAGGTCACCCCGGCGTGGAACTCGAAGCCCTCGCCGTCGAGCGCATCGCTGAGCGCCGCGAAGCAGCGATGCGCCTCGTCGGTGCCGATGTGGCCGGCGGTGTTGTCCTTCATGACGCCGCCGCTCACAGTGACGAGATTGCAGCGGTACGAGACGTCGTCCGGGCCGAGGTCGACGATATTGACCGCCTCGAGAGGGCTGCGGCCGCTGTACACGGTCGCGGCGTCGTAGCCGAGCACCGAAAGGTTGCCCACGTCGCTGCCCGGCGGCAAGCCGGCGGGCACGGTGCGGACGCGTCCCACAGTGCCCGCCCGCGCCAAGGCGTCCATCGCCGGCGTCGCGGCGGCAGCGAGAGGGGTACGGCCACCCAACTCGGCGAGCGGCTCGTCGGCCATCCCGTCGGGCACCAGCAGCACGCGCTTCACGACGCCATCTCCACTTGCCGCCTCATGCCGCCGGTGGCCTCCGCCTCTCGCCGCGTCCCGCGGCTGCTTCCTGCGCCCGCTGTCCCGCGCCGCACCGCCGCGTCGTCAGCTCCCAGCACCGAGCACGAGCATGGGCTGCAGCTCGAAGCTCGCGTACGTCGGACGGTAGCGCTCGGTGTCGTAGAACTTCTCGACGTCGACGAGCTTCTTGGAGGCGACTACGGTGTCGATGGGCACCGAGTCGTAGCGCCCGTTCCGCAGCGCGACCATCCGGCCGTCGTCGCCGCGCTGCAGCAGGTCCACGGCAAGGTTGCCGAACGCCATGGGGACGATGGAGTCGAGCATGTCGGGATCGCCGCTGCGCACCGTGTAGCCCAGGTCCATCGTGATCATGTCGATCTTGCGCCCGTCGTTGTACGCCGGGGCACGCTCCTTGACCAGGGCGCTCACCTGGTCGCCGATACCGCCCAGCTTGGCGTGCCCGTACTGGTCCTTCTCGGCGCCTTTGAAGTGCATCTCGCCGCCCTCGAAGGTCGCGCCCTCGCTGACCAGGCACACTGAGTACTTGTCCGAGTTCTGCGCGCGGTCCTCGACGAGGATCTCGGTCAGCTTGTCGATGTCGAACTTCCACTCGGGGATGACGCAGCGGTGCGCCGCGCCGGCGATCGTCGGCAGGAGGGCGGTGAACCCGGCGTAGCGGCCGAAGACCTCGACGATCATGATGCGCTCGTGCGACGCAGCCGAGGTGCGCAACTGGTTGACGACGTTGACGGTGCGCGTCACGCAGGTACCGAAACCGATGCAGTAGTCGGTGCCGGGCACGTCGTTGTCCATCGTCTTCGGGATGGCCACCAGGGGGACCCCCCGGTGGCCGAGCTCGACGCCGTAGCTGAGCGTGTCGTCACCGCCTATCGGGATCAGGTAGTCGACGCCCAGGAAGTCGAGGTTGGCGATGACCTCGTCGGTGAGGTCGTTCTTCTCGGCCTTGTACTTGCCGTGTAGGTGCGCCGGCACGTCCTTCTTCGGCACGGCGCTGGGCCGCGTGCGCGACGAGTGCAGGAAGGTCCCGCCCGTGCGCGCGTAGTGGTTCACGATCTCCTTGTCGAGCGGCAGCACGCACTCGCTGTTGTCGGCCTTCTCGTCGCGCACGATGTCGACGAGTCCGGCCCAGCCGCGACGTATGCCGATCACGTCGTAGCCGTCGCGGACGGCGCGCACCGTCACGGCGCGGATCGCCGGGTTGAGGCCGGGGACGTCGCCGCCGCCGGTCAGGATGCCGATCCGCCCTTTCTTGCCTTTTCTCATGTCACCCCCTATTCCTCGACCCTGACGACGCTCGGCTCGCCCTGGACCTCGTCCAGGCCGCTGAGTCGCTCGAGGGCGGCGAAGAACCGCGCCTCGCGTGCGGGATGGAGCAGGAAGACGAGCTCGGCCGCGTCGCCGCCGCCCTCTTGCACCATCGAGCGGATGCTCACGTCCTGCTCCCCGAACACGGCGGCGACGCGCGCCAGCACGCCGGGCCGGTCGACCACGTGGAGGCGCAGGTAGAAGCGCGAGACCACGTCGGCGGACGGGAAGAAGGGCAGGTCTTTGTAGCACAGGCAGTTCTTCGTGAAGCTCCCCGCGGCTGTGTTCACGACCGAGATCACGTCGCCGATCACCGCCGAGGCGGTCGGCACGCTTCCCGCCCCGGGCCCGTACAGCATGATCTTGTCGAACGCCTCGCTCTCGAGGAACACCGCGTTGTACGCCCCCGACACGCCGGCGAGCGGGTGCGCGGCCGGCAGGAAGGCCGGATAGACGCGCACGTTCATGGCGCCGTCGATCAGGCGCGCGACCCCGAGGAGCTTGCAGACCAAGCCGAGGCGGCGGCCGTGCGCGATGTCGACGGCCGTGATGCGCTCGATGCCTTCGTGCGCGACGCCGCCGAGCGTGACGCGGCTGTGAAAGGCGATCGAGGACATGATCGCCATCTTGGCAGCCGCGTCCTTGCCGGTGACGTCGTCCGTCGGGTCCGCCTCGGCGTAGCCCAGACGCTGCGCGTCGGCGAGCACGTCGGCGTACTCCGCACCCGTCTGCGACATCGCGCTGAGCATGTAGTTCGTCGTGCCGTTGACGATACCGAAGATGGTGCTCACCTCGGCCGCGACCAGAGACTCGCGCAGCACCTTGATGATCGGCACGGCGCCGACGGCGCTCGCCTCGAAGCGCAGGTGCACGCCGTTCTGCTCCGCCGTCTCGAGCAGCTCGGCGCCGTGCTGGCCGAGCAGTTGCTTGTTGGCGGTGACGACGTGCTTGCCGGCGCGCAGGGCGCGGAGCTGGAAGTCGCGCGCCGCGCCCGTCCCGCCGATCAGTTCGATGACGACCTGGATGTCGGGGTCGCCGAAGACGTCCTCGACGTCGTGCGTGACGAGCGCCGGGTCGAGCTCCGGGCTGCTGAAGCCTGGCAGCTCGAGCACCCGGCGCAGCTCGACCCGCCTGCCGGTCGCGAGGCGGATGTCCTCGGCGTTCTTCTTGAGCAGCTTGCCGACCCCGGAGCCCACGGTCCCGTAGCCCAGCAAGCCGATGCCTATCTTGTCCACAGCGCCCTCCCGGTATGTGGCGTGGTCACTGGTTCAGCGGCCGCTGCAGGCGCAGGACGTCGTCCCACGTCTCGCGCGCGATGATCTCGCGCGCACGGCCGTCGCCGACCAGCACCACGGCCGGCCGCGGCTGCCCATTGTAGTTGTTGGCCATCGCGTACCCGTACGCGCCGGTGCCGGGCGTCACGAGGACGTCCCCGACCTCCGGCGGCGCGATCTTGACGTCGCGGACGAGCACGTCGCCCGACTCGCAGTGCTTGCCGGCCACCGTCACGACGACGCTCGGCTCGACCGTCGCCTTGTTGGCGAGCATGGCCTCGTAGCGCGAGTCGTACAGCATAGGGCGGATGTTGTCGCTCATCCCGCCGTCGACGGCGACGTAGGTGCGCACCCCGGGGATGTCCTTGATCGTGCCGACGGTGTAGGCGGTGACCGCCGCCTTGCCGGCGATCGAGCGGCCCGGCTCGACCAGGAGCCTGGGCAGGTCCAGGCCGTGGTCGTGAGCCTGGGCCGCGACGGCCTCGGCCGCGGCGGCGGCGAACTCGGCGATCGACGCGGGGTGGTCCTCCTCCGTGTAGCGGATGCCGAGGCCCCCGCCGATGTTGAAGAGACAGCAGGCGAACCCGAGGTCGCGCCGCCAGACAGCGAGGGCGTCGAACAGCGACTCGACCTCCCGCCTGTACGAGTCGAGCTCGAAGATCTGCGACCCGATATGGGCATGGACGCCGACGAGGTCGAGCGCGCCCGCCTCCCGGACACGCCGGACCGCCTCGCGTGCGCGACCGTCCTCGATGCCGAAGCCGAACTTGCTGTCGACCTGCCCGGTCTGGACGAAGCTGTGCGTGGTCGGCCGCACGCCCGGGGTGAGGCGGACGAGGACCTGCTGCCTCACCCCGCGCGCGGCGGCGGCGTGGTCGAGCCGGTCGACCTCCTCGAACGAGTCGACGACGAAGAAGCCGATGCCGGCGTCGAGCCCCAGGTCGATCTCGGCCGGCGTCTTGTTGTTGCCGTGAAAGTAGATGCGTGCCGGCGGAAAGCCGGCGAGCCGCGCCGCCGCGAGCTCGCCACCCGAGGCCACGTCCAGCGAGAGCCCCTCCTCGGCGACGAGCTCGCACATGGCGCGGCACGGGAAGGCCTTGCTCGCGAAGACGACCTCGAAGGGACCTGGGTACACCGCGAAGGCGTCGAGGTAGGACCTGCACTGGGTGCGCAGGGCGAGCTCGTCGTAGATGAAGAGGGGCGTGCCGAAGGCGCGTGCAAGCGCGACGACGTCGCACCCCCCTATCTCGAGGTGGCCGGCGTCGTCGTGGCGGGCGGTCTGGGGGTAGATCAGCGTGTGCGTCACGCGCGCGATAGTATCACTCGCGCGAAGCTCGCCTCACGCGGCGCGGACGGCCGCGCGTCGCGGCGCCAGCGCGCGTCGCGGCGATCGCGGGCGGGCCGCCAAGGACGACCGGGCCGAGCGGGCCCGATGGGGACGCGATGACCCTGAAGGACAAGACCGTGTTCGTGGCAGGAGGCGGCGAGGGCGTCTGGCCGGCGATCGCCCGGCGCCTCGCCGCCGACGGAGCCGGCGTCGTCGTGTGCACCCCCGACGACGAGCGGGCCCGGCAGGTCGAGGCGGACCTCGAGGCCACCGGCGCCCCCGCCTACGGCATCGCCGCCGATCCTGCGCGCCCGCGCGAGGTCGAGGCCGCGCTCGGCGAGCTGCTGCGGGTGTTCGGGCGGCTGGACGTGGCCGTGGCCGACCTTACGGCGCCGCCGCCCGGCGGCCTGCTGGGCCTCGACGAGGCGGCCTTCGAGGCCGCGCTGGTCGCCGATCTGCGGACGGCGTTCGGCGTTGCCCAGCGCGCCGCCCGCCTCATGGTCGCGCGCGGCCGGGGCGGCAGCATCGTGCTGGTCGCCGACTCGCTGGTCGACGGCGAGGACGGGGGGCGCAGCCTCACCGGCGACGCCTGCGGCGGCGCCCTCGAGCGCATGACCCGGGCCATGGCACACGAGCTCGGGCCGCACGACGTGCGCGTGAACCTCGTGCGTGCCCAGACGGGCCCTGCCCACGAGCCTCTGCCCCCGTTCCCGCTCGGGCGCCCGGCACGGCCCGAGGAGGTCGCCGCCGCCGTCGCCTACCTTGCCGGCGACGGCGCCTCGTACGTCAGCGGCGCGACGCTGGTCGTCGACTGCGGTCTGGAGGCCGTCAGATGACCGCCGGCGCCGCCTTGCGCGACAGGGTCGCGCTGGTCACCGGCGGCACGCGCGGCATCGGTCTGGCCGTCGCCCGCGCGTTGGCCCGCGAAGGGGCGGGCCTGGTGATCTGCGGCCGCGACGGCGAGCGGGCCGAGGCGGCGGCGGCGGAGCTCGAGAGCCGCGGCGCGACCGTCGCCGGCCTCGCCTGCGACGTGACCGACCCGGCACAGGTCGAGGCCATGGTCGCCGAGACCGCCCGTCTCTTCGGCCGGCTCGACGTCTGCGTCGCCGATGCCGGCGTGTGCCCCGAGGCGATGGTCGACGACCTGGATCAGCAGCATATCGACGGCGTGCTTGCCGTGAACGTGCGCGGCTTGCTGCTGACCACACAGGCGGCCGCACGCCTGATGCGAGCGACCGGTGGCGGCAGCGTCGTGCACATCGGCTCGGTGAGCGGCTTCACGAGCGGACCCGACGGAGGCGAGGCGGTCTACGAAGCGAGCAAGGCGGCCGTCCACGCCCTCACCAAGGCGTGCGCCGTCGAGCTGGCCCCGGCCGGTATCCGCGTGAACGCCGTGGCGCCCGGCTGGGTCGACACCGACATGACGGCCGACACCCCCGACGCCCTCCGTGCCGTCTACACGAGGCGCGTGCCGCTCGGTCGCTACGCGCGCCCCGACGAGATCGCCGAGGCCGTGCTCTTCCTCGCCGGCGACGACGCCTCCGGGATCAGCGGGACGGTCCTCGTCGTCGACGGCGGCCTGCTGGCCGTGTAGCGGGAGCGACCCTCAGTACTCGATGCCTTCGCGCGCCTCGATGCCGGCATCGTAGTAGTGCTTGCGCGGCACCATCTCAGTGACCAGATCGGCGGCCTCGATCAGCTCCTCGGGCGCACGACGGCCGGTGACCACCAGTTCGACGTGCCCCGGCTTCGCGCGCATCAGGTCGAGCACGTCACCCAGCGGGACGAGCTCGAAGAACAGCGCCGTGACCAGCTCGTCGAGCACCACCACGTCGTGGTCGCCGCCCATGACGAGCTCTCGGGCGCGGGCGAAGCCCTGGGCGGCCGCGGCGAGGTCGTCGTCCGTCGCCTCGCCCTTGATGACCCAGTGGTCGAGTCCGCACTGCACGACGTCGACCCCCAAGCGGCGGAGCATGACGATCTCGCCCCACGTCGGGTCTGCCTTCATGAACTGCAGGACCGCCGGGCGCAGACCGTGCCCAAGGGCGCGCAGCACGAGGCCCAGCGCCGCCGTCGTCTTGCCCTTGCCGTCCCCCGTGTAGACCTGGACGAAACCCTCGCGCTGCCGGCCGGCGTCGCCCATCGTCAGCCGTACTGGTAGAAGCCGGCTCCGCTCTTGCGGCCCAGCTTGCCGGCGGCGACGTACTCGTCGAACAGCGGGCACGGCGCATACTTCTCGTCGCCGAGGTCGCGGTGCAGGGTGGTGAGGATCGCCCGGGTCGTGTCGAGGCCGACGAGGTCGGCGAGGGCGAGCGGCCCCATGGGGAAGTTGGCGCCGAGCTTCATGCCGGTGTCGATGTCCTCGGCGCTGGCGACACCCTCCGACAGCGCCTGCGCCGCCTCGTTGATCATCGGGAAGAGGATGCGGTTGACGACGAACCCCGGCGAGTCCTTGACCGTGATCGGCGTCTTGCCGACCGCCTCGGCGAAGGCGCGCGCCGCGGCGAGCGTCGCGTCGGAGGTCGCCGCGCCGCGGATCACCTCGACGAGCGCCATCATCGGCACCGGGTTGAAGAAGTGGATGCCGACGAAGCGCTCGGGCGCCTCGACGAACTCCGCGAGCTCGCTCACCGAGAGGCTCGACGTGTTCGTCGCGACGATGGCGTCCTTGCGGAGCGTCGCCGAGACCCGCCGGAACAGGTCGCTCTTGAGCTCGATCGACTCTGGCGCGGCCTCGATGAACAGGTCGGCGTCGGCGCCGGCCTCGACCGACAGGCCGGTGGCGATGCGGGAGAGGGCGGCGTCGCGCTCGGCGGCCTCAATGCGGCCCTTGTCGACCAACTTGCCGAAGCCCTTCTCGATGCCCGCCATGCCCCTCGCGACGAACTCCTCGGCGACGTCGATCATGACGACCTCGAGACCGGCCTGCGCGGAGACCTGGACGATACCCGCACCCATCTGGCCGGCTCCGGCCACGAGCACTTTGCGTACGCTCACCGTTCCTCCTTCGCTCTCGCCCTCGAGGACCGCGCGGCGCGCGCGGCGAGGACGTCTTCACGGTCGTCGTCGGGTCCGGCCGCCGCCGCGCCGCCCGCGCGCCGGTACCGGTCCTTCGGCGGCCAATGCTACTTCAGCGGCGCCGCCGGCGTCCAAGCACGCCGGCGGCCTGCTACCATGATGGGCATGGACGGAGACCCGAAGATCATCAGCTGCGAGGTCCTGCGCGACGAGATCGAGCACGTCAACCCCGGGTACGAGATCGACTTCGTCGAGGGCGCGCTCCACGACTACCCGGACAAGCTGCGCGCCAGGCTTCAAGAGCGCATCGACGCGACGCCGGGCGACTGCCCGATCCTCCTCAGCTGCGCACGTTGCAGCAACGGCACCGTGGGCCTGCGCGGCGGCGGGCACAGGCTCGTCGTGCCGGCGGCCGACGACTGCATCTCGATCCTCCTCGGCTCGCGCGCACGCTACCTCGACGAGCACGGCCGGCACCCCGGGACGTACTACTACACGCGCGGCTGGATCGACTACATCGAGGACCCCTACCAGGAGTACCTCAAGATGGTGCCAAAGTTCGGCGAGGAGAAGGCCGCCCAGCTCGAGCGGATGATCCTCGCCAACTACACACGCGTGGCGGTCATCGACACGGGCACCTACGACCTGGACGGCCTCAGGGAGTACCTCGAGACGGCCGCCGCCTTCTACGGGCTGCCCATCGAGTACCTGCCGGGCTCTCTGCGTTACCTCGAGAAGCTCGTCCACGGGCCCCACGACGACGAGTTCATCGTCGTCGAGCCCGGCGAGGAGCTCGAAGAGCGCCGCTTCTGGGCGCTCGCCGAGGCCTGAGCCGCCGTCAGTCCGGCGACGCCGCGGCGCCGGCCGGCGACTCGTCGACGACCCTGGCGAACTGCACCTGCATCGCCGCCAGGGTGTCGCGCAGGTCGCCGAGCTTCAGCGCAGGGCGCTCGCGCTCGAGCACGTCGAGGCTCGCACGCAACAGCTCGATGGTGAGCCGCGCGCCGTCGAGATCGCGCAGCTCGCGCGTCTGCTCCGTGAGGCCCAGCTTCTGCCAGCCGACGGTCACCAGGCTGATCGCCATCTCGAGCGCGAGGTCCTCGACCTTGAGGCGGCGGAGCTCGTCGAGCACCGCCTTGACGCGCTCCTCGTCCGCCGCCGGGCCAGCCTCCGCCGTCTCGCCGGCAGCCGCGCCCGGTTCATCCGCTGCGTCCGGCGTCGCCGGGCCGGCGGCGGCGTCCGGCGCGCCCTTCCGTGCCGATCCGTCGTCCTTCACGACCTGCCCTCCTGCGTCTTCACCGGGGTGCGCAGCGACGTCGCCCGCGCCCTCGCCACCGTCTCGCAGTACACATCCTTCAGACTTGCCCCGGCCAGATGCGCGCGGGTCTGGCGCTGGGCGCCGTTGCCCTCGCGCAGCAGACGTTCGACGTCGGCCAGATGCGGCGCGATGCCCAGGTCGTCGCCGTAGGGTGCCGCGCGTTCCACGAGGCGCCGTATGGCGTCGGCCGCCGGCAGCTCGCGCCGCGCCGCGAAGTCGACGAGCTTGCCGTCGAGGCCGAAGCGGATCGCGCGCCAGAGGTTCTCCTCGATGGTGCGCCCACGTTCGGGCGCCGGCAGCCGGCTCTCGTCGTACGCGCGCGACAGGTCGGCGCTCAGCCCCACCGCAAGCGCCATGACGGCGAGCGTTTGCCAGGGCTCCGTCTGGGCGTCGCAGATACGTACCTCCACCGTGCCGAAGCGATGGTGCGGGCGCACCGACCACCACACCTGGGTGAACTCCTCGATGCAACGCGTCTCGACCAGCGTCTCGTAAAACCGCCGGTGCTCCGCCCAGTCGCCGAACGCGTCGGGCACACCGCAGCGCGGGAACATGCGGACGAACGTCTGCGTGCGCGCCGAATGGAGTTGCGTCCACACGCCGTCGATGAACGGCGAGTTCGCCGACAGCGCGAGCAGGTGGGGGAGGTACTCGCGCAGGCCGTCGCAGACGGCGACGGCCCTGTCCTTGCCCCGTATGCCGATGTGGACGTGTACGCTCCACGTGTTGTTGCGCCACGCCACGTACTTGAGGCGCTCCTCGACCACACGGTAGTGAGGCGTCGCGATGATCTCCTGGTCGCGCCAGTCCGAGAACGGGTGCGTGCCGGTCGCGCCGAGGGCGTAGCCGTGGACGTCCGCCAAATGGAAGAGTTCGTCGCGGTTCAGCAGCAGTTCCCGGGCGCCTTCAGCGAAGTGCGCCGTGCGCGGCGTGCGGACCTCGATCTCCGAGCGGATCAGCTCGCCGGAGATCCGCTCGGCGAGGCGAGGCCCGGCTGTATCACGGAGCTCCTCGAAGCCGGACGTGAGTTCCAGCGTGTCCGGGCACAGGATCTGGAACTCCTCTTCGAGCCCGACCGTGAAGTCCTCAGCCGTGTCGAAGCGCGCCTCGACCTCGGCGAAGTACGCGTCCAAGTCTGCCCCCACGGGCGCCTCCTCTGCCCCACGCCCCGCAGATGCCGGGAACGCAGCGGGGCGGCCTGACGGCCGCCCCGACCGTTTGTCCCTCGGCCGGCGGGTCAGGCCGCCCCGACGAGCCCCTTGGCCG